>JAGPCT010000067.1 GCA_018057925.1 Saprospiraceae bacterium | reverse complement strand
AACATAATTTTTTATATTAATCCCCTTACGAAAACCGGTCTCGCTGAACAACGAATACTCAAAAGCACGGATGTGTCTGCCTTAATTAATAAAGTGGTAGATGTGCTTTTGTTTATTCGTCTTAATGATATCGGAAAGTTTTCTCATTTTTTCCATGAATCATTGGCTTTCTTATTGTGGATACCATTATATTTGATGAGTGTTCTTATTTTTTATGAACGGACTCAAGCAAATCCATCATTTCAAAAGAAGGATGGTAATTTAGAATCCAACTTAACATAAAGTTTGAATTAGGTAATGAAAGTCAAAGTAGGAGACATTATACAAGTTTAAAAAATCAAAAGGAATGACAAATATTTGGAATAGGCTTCAACCCCACCACAGAAATATCGATTTTGGACGATTGAATTTTTCTGGAAAATGGTTTTTCCTCATTATTATAATTCATTGTGTGTGGGCTTCGACTCATGCTCAAAACTCTCAGGATTCACTGTGGTTTAGGCAGAATTATACCAAAAAGGAAGTTATGATACCTATGAGAGATGGAATAAAACTTTTTACAAGTATATATATACCCAAAGACCTGGCCGAGGCGCATCCAATTTTTATGCGGCGGACGCCTTATTCCTGCTATCCCTATGGGCAGGACGAATATGCCAAGTTGTATGACAATTACTATAACTACTATCTTCGGGATAACTATATAATTGTGTCACAGGATGTCAGAGGGCGATTTATGAGTGAGGGAGAATTTGAGGATATTAGACCGATAATAGCTAATAAGAGGGATAATAGGACTACTGACGAGACGACAGACACGTATGATACGGTGGATTGGTTGATTAATAATATCGATAACAACAATGGGAAAGTAGGTATTATGGGTATATCTTATCCAGGCTTTTATTCGACAGTAGCTGCATTGTCGGGTCACCCGGCTGTGAAGGCTGTCAGCCCACAGGCGCCGGTAACAGATTGGTATAGAGGCGATGATTTTCACCATAATGGCGCACTTGCGCTGTTGGATGGATTCAATTTTTATTTGAATTTTGGTAGGCCTCGCCCCAAGCCAACGAAAGAATTTAGCTGGAAGTCCACAGCTTTTGGTCCTGATGCGTATCGATTTTTCTTAAATGCCGGGTCTTTGACCGATATCAAAAACAATTATTTTGGGGATAGCATTCGTTTTTGGAATGATTTGTATGCACACCCTGATTTAGATCAGTTTTGGGAAGAACGCAATCCATTGCCTCATGTGAAGGATGTACAACCGGCAATCATGGTGGTAGGTGGTCTATTTGATGCCGAAGATTGCTATGGAGCGTGGAAGACTTATGAAGCATTCAGCCGTCAAAGCCCTGAAACAAAGACTACTGTAGTTATGGGGCCTTGGTTTCACGGCCATTGGGGAGGAAGAGGCAATGGCGATCATTTGGGAGACATTCAATTTGGTTCTAAGACGTCAGAATGGTATCAAAATGAATTTGAAATACCTTTTTTTAAGAAATATCTTCAGAATAATCCAACACCTACCATAGGCAATACAGCCAATGTCTTTATAACCGGAGCAAATCAATGGGCATATTATGACCAATGGCCACCCAAAGGTCTTAAAGAAACTAAACTATTTCTATCTGACAATAATCAGTTGGCATTTAATCCCAAGAAGTCAACAACTACCTTTGATCAATATACCAGCGATCCCAATCATCCTGTGCCTTATCGTGCTGATATAAGCTGGAGTCGCAATAGAGAGTATATGAATGCCGATCAACGCTTTGCTTCCCAACGCCCGGATGTATTGACATATCAGACTGACATCTTGACGGAAGATGTTACGGCTTTGGGCCCGGTTATGGTTGACTTGTTTGTGGGATTGTCAACGACGGATGCCGACTTTGTGGTGAAAGTAATCGATGTGTTTCCGGATGATTTTAAAGAATATAAGTCTGAAGCTACGCCGATGGGAGGCTATCAGATGTTGGTTCGCGGTGAAATATTTAGAGGCCGGTATAGGGAATCATTCTCCAATCCAAAAGCGTTTAAACCCGGTAAAATAGAACAGGTGAAGTACGCCATGCCGGACATTTCCCACACATTTAAAAAGGGACACAGAATCATGGTGCAGATACAAAGCAGTTGGTTCCCGTTATTCGACCGCAATCCTCAACAAATGGTCGATATTTATCGCTGTAAAAAAGCAGACTTTGTGAAAAGTGATATTAAGGTTTATAGAACATTGGCCAATGCCTCTAATATCAGTATTATGGTTAAATAGTGTTGCTTACTAAAGTTTTATTTGTTTGGGAGACAATTGTTTTTGAAGGACTTTCTGGAGTTTGTTGATTATAAAAGGTGACTGTCTAATGGAGATTCGGTTTATAAATTAACATATTGTAAATAAACTTTGAAGGGGATTAATTGTTTTGCCCAAAGTAATAAGGGTATCATTTATTTAAAAATTAATCTGAGATATTGCAATGATATTAAAGCCTGTTGACCGACGATCCAACCTATCGAAGAAAGAATTTAAAACGGAATATTTAGACAAAGGGAGACCTGTGGTGATAACGGATTTATCAAAAGATTGGCCGGGATTGAGTAAGTGGAGTTTTGATTTTTTTAAAGAAAATTATGGCCACCTGAATGTTCCATTGGTTGATAAGACGTTTCATGATGCAGGGAGTGGATATATGACGCATAGAACCATACCATTCAAAGAATACATCGAGGCAATTGAAAAAGGTTCATCAGATTTAAGGTTATTTCTTTTTAATATTTTTGATGCAGCGCCTGAGTTGCGACAAGATTTTATTTGGCCGGACATCATGGATGGGTTTATGAAGACATTGCCTTATATGTTTTTTGGAGGCGAAGGTAGCATCACGCCGATGCATTATGATATCGACTGTCCATCAAACTTTTTAACCCATTTTCAGACGAGGAAGAAAATAATACTGTTTGATCCGAGTCAATCAAAATACTTGTATCATCAACCCTTCACCGTACAAAGCGATGTGGATCTGCATAATCCGGACTATGATAAGTATCCGGCATTACGCAAGGCGCAAGGTGTTGAGACTATTTTGCATCATGGCGATACTATCTTTATTCCGCCACATTGGTGGCATTATATTGAATATACGGATAGTGGTTTTTCTCTTGCATTAAGGGCTCACGACCGGTTTATCAACAAGGCTATAGCCGTTAGAAACCTGTTCCAGCATTCCATTGTAGATAAAGGCGCTAATTATTTAATGGGACAAAAGTGGAAAGACTGGAAAGTGTCAATGGCGAATAGACGGGCAGAAGAGGTTTAATCACGAAAGGTTAGGGATTAATGGAAAAGGCATATTGGGCTATTTTATTGTTACAACTCGTATAAAATGCTCAATAAAATGTCAATTATTTATATGTGTGATGGTCAAATTAATTGGTCGGGAATTTGAATAATTGGGGATATCTTCTTATTATTGAGCAATTAATCCTAAATTCCGCATTAAACAATTGCGGAATCGATTAGCGAATGGTAATCAGCATTGGACGGTTTTTCAAAACCTTTACGGCTGAATCCGAGTTAATAATTCGAAAAGTATAGGAAATGAAGGATTTGGCTTTGGATGCTATCCACATTGCGGAGGAAAATGTTAGAAATGGCGGTGGTCCATTTGGAGCAGTCGTCATACGGAATGGTGAAATTATCGCACGAGGCGTCAATCGGGTGACATCCAATCATGACCCAACGGCTCATGCGGAAGTCATGGCCATCAGGGAAGCTTGTCAAAAGCTTGGGACACACCAATTGGATGATTGTATATTGATAACATCGTGTGAGCCTTGTCCGATGTGTCTGGGGGCAGTTTATTGGGCTCGATTTGAAAAAGTATATTTTATCGCTACCAAGGACGATGCTGCTGCGGCAGGGTTTGATGATTCGTTTATATACGAGGAATTGAATAAGCAGCATGAGGAGCGGTCTATACCTTTTATTAAGATGGAAATGGAGCAATACAATGCGCCTTTTGAAGCATGGATCAATCAGGAAGGAAAAACCTTGTATTGAATCTGAATAAAAAAGTGACCCAAATGAAATTTAATTTTGGGATTCAAGGTCTTGTCTGAATAATATAGTTAAAATAATGTAATCAATAAAAATTGCCAAAAATATATGGTAAATAAATGTTGATAGTGGAATTCTCATATAGAATGTGATATTTCATGTACCAAATTGTCTTTTTTTTCACACCTTTGTATAATTAAATGAAAAAACATGGATTTATTTGATAGATTAAAATCTTCTGATATGGGTAGTCTTGGTAGATACTCAGAGGAGGCGGATGGATATTATATGTTTCCTAAATTAGAGGGTGAGTTGGGTCCTCGGATGAAGTTTCACGGGCGTGAAATAATCAATTGGAGTATCAATAATTACCTTGGATTGGCCAATCATCCTGAGATTAGGGAAGCTGACGCCAAGGCATCAGCCGAGTGGGGATTGGCATATCCAATGGGAGCCCGTATGATGAGCGGGAATACAGAGAAGCACGAACAGTTGGAAAGAGAGTTGGCTGCATTTGTCCACAAGGAGAAGTCAATTTTATTGAATTTTGGATATCAAGGCGTATCTTCTGCGATAGATTGTTTGGTCAATCGACATGACGTCATCGTATATGATTCCGAAAGTCATGCATGTATTATTGATGGCGTTAGGTTGCATCTGGGCAAGCGATTTGCCTTTGATCATAATAATATAGATAGTCTGAGGACTAATTTATTAAGAGCTAATAAAATCATCGAAGCGACGGGCGGCAGTATATTGGTTATTTCAGAGGGAGTGTTTGGAATGCGAGGCGATCAGGGAATTTTGAAAGAAATAGTCGCTCTTAAAAAAGAGTTTCAATTTAGGCTGTTTGTAGATGATGCGCATGGATTTGGAACATTAGGACCCAATGGAGAAGGTGCCGGCGTAGAACAAGGAATTCAGGACGAAATAGATATTTACTTTGCTACATTTGCCAAAAGTATGGCGAGCATTGGTGCATTCATAGCAAGCGAAAAATTTGTCGTGGATTATATCCGATTTAATATCAGGAGTCAGATATTTGCCAAATCGATGCCTATGCCATTGGTAGTGGGTAACCTTAAGCGTCTTGACATGATACGCAATAGCCCGGAATTGAAGAATAAATTGTGGGACAATGTTAATTATCTACAAGGTGGATTGAAAGAAAGAGGCTTTGATATAGGTTCTACTAATAGTTGTGTGACGCCGGTGTATCTCAAAGGTAGCATTGAAGAAGCCATGGTACTGGTGTATGACTTGAGGGAGAATTTCGGTATATTCTGCTCTATGGTTGTATATCCGGTTATCCCCAAAGGCATGATTATACTTCGCTTAATACCGACTGCTGCGCACTCTAAGATTGACATTGATGAGACCTTAGCTGCATTTATGGGCATTAAGGATAAGTTGTATAATGGAGAGTATAAGCGGATAGCCGAAGAAAAATACGTTGCAAAGGCGTAAAAGTACGGACAAGAACTTTTTTTCAGTCAAAAAAAAATAAAAAGATATAGCGTGAAGCCTTATATAAGTGGGATACAACAGATAGGAATAGGTGTTTCTGATGTGCATCAAGCATGGGATTGGTATAATCGTGCCTTTGGAATGGATGTTCCGGTGTTTGAAGAAGCCGCAACTGCCGGGCTGATGCTCCCTTATACCGGCGGCAAACCACAAGATAGGCATGCTATCTTAGCACTCAATTTACGGGGTGGTGGTGGATTTGAAATATGGCAATATACGAGTCGGACTCCCGAAAAGGCTAAGTTTAATGTGGTGGCAGGTGATTTGGGGATATTTATTGCGAAGATAAAAACCTCCAATATAAAAAAGGCATTCAGTCATTTGATCGAATGCGGTGCGGTCTTGCTGTCAGAAGCCAAAACATCCCTTAACGGTATGCCTCATTTTTATGTCAAAGATCCGTATGACAATATATTTGAGATAATTGAACAAAAAGATTGGTTTTCGTCGGGCCCGGGACTATTTGGCGGCTGTTGTGGTGCAGTAATAGGTGTGACGGACATAGAGAAATCAAAGTTGTTTTATAAAACCATCCTCGGATATGATACCATCAAAGGCGAAACAGAAGTTGTAGATGATGAATGGAAGAACATACCGGGAGGTGACAAAAAGTTTAAAAGGGTTGTATTGACCCACGAAGTGGCGCGTAAAGGCCCATTTTCCGAGCTTTTGGGCTACTCATCAGTAGAATTGATTCAGGCATTGGACTACGAACCGACGAAGATTTTTAAAGATCGCTATTGGGGTGATCTTGGCTATATACATTTATGTTTTGATATACAAGGGATGGACGAAATGAGACAGTTGTGTACTCAAATGGGATATCCTTTTACAGTGGATAGTAGCAATAGCTTCGATATGGGCGAAGCCGCCGGTCACTTTTCCTATATTGAGGATCCGGATGGAAGCTTAATTGAATTTGTGGAGACACACAAAATACCCATTATCAAGAAGGTGGGTTGGTATTTGAATTTGAAAACACGACAACCGGACCGATCATTGCCTCGTTGGATGCTCAAGGCACTCCGATTTTCGAGGCGTAAACTGGCGTAAATTACGGTATCAATCAGATTTCGGTGCTGGAAGGCTATACATTCTGCGTAAGTTGAAGTAGCGTTAAATATTATATTGAGAAAATATCAAAAGGGAGTTTATGCAGTTTCTTTTCGCTATGTATCATGAGTTGGTTGTAGTTGTATAAAGTGCTGACGGTCAGTCTGATGTGAGATCAAATTTTTTTCCTATGTATTGACAATTAAATCCAGCTGGTATAATTTTGAATTTATTTAAAAAATGAGTATATTTGCAGCGCTCACGCAAAATTATATTTTGTAAATATAAAGATATTGGCATTTTTTAAAAATAGAATATTGTCTGCATCTTTTTATTACTATTAATTATTAAATTTATTCTAATGAAAGTTTTAGTTTGTATCAGTAAGACTCCCGATACTACGGCCAAAATATCTTTTTCGAATGACGGTAAAGACTTCCAGACGGATGGAGTTCAGTTTATTCTAAATCCATATGACGAATGGTTTGCCTTAGTCAGAGGTTTAGAATTGACCGAGAGTCAAGGAGGGACTGTTACGGTTATCAATGTTGGTTTGGCTGATAATGATACAGTCATTCGCAAAGCATTGGCTATAGGGGCACAGGATGCAGTAAGAATCAATAAGGCTCCGGAAGGCGCATGGGATGTGGCTCAACAGTTGGCTGCATATATAAAAGGTCAATCATACGACTTGATACTCTTAGGAAAGGAAACGATTGATTACAACGATAGTGAAGTAGGAGCGATTCTTGCTGAACTACTCGATATGCCCTTCATTTCGTATGCTAATAAATTAGATATTCAAGGCACAAAAGCCACTATTAATCGGGAGATAGAAGGTGGTACTGAAATCATGGAAGCATCGTTGCCATTGGTCATAAGCTGCGCACAAGGTATGGCGGAGCAGCGTATTCCAAATATGAAGGGTATCATGACATCAAAGTCCAAGCCATTGAATGTAGTGGAGCCAATATCAGTGGACAACCATACGGTGCTTCTAAGACACGAATTGCCGCCGGCAAGAAAGTCAGTGCATTTGTTGGCACCGGAAGATACGGACGAATTGGTGCGATTGCTTCACGAGGAAGCCAAAGTAATTTAATCATCCATTGTTTAATGTTTTATAATTTAGTATTTTATGTCAGTTATAATATTTGCTGAGGCAGTAGAAGGAAAATTAAAGAAATCAGCCTTTGAAGCTGTAACGTATGGACGGAAAGTAGCCGATCTGGTAGGTTCAACATGCAAGGCTATTACACTTGGAACAGTGGAGAATTCCGGTGAATTGGGTATTTATGGTGCTCAAGAAGTGTATAATGTAAACGATTCTGTCCTCAACTCTTTTGATTCTCAAGTGTATGCATCGGCTATTGCAGATGCATTTGCCCAATTAGGAGGCACTATACTTATATTATCTCATTCGGCGATAGGAAAGTCTTTGACTGGACGTCTTTCTGTTAAATTAGGTGCGGGTAGTGTTTCCGGGGCAAGTGGTTTGCCTGATGTGACTGTCGGATTTGTTGTTCCTAAAAGTGTATATTCCGGGAAGGCAACAGCATTTTATGATATTTCGTCAGATAAAAAGATTGTTTCGGTCATGGGGAATGCCATCAAGTTTGAAAAAACGGGCAATGTAGTGGATGTTAAAGATTTGGCAGTTACGGTGGTGCAACCTAAGGTAACGGTAATCGAAAGAAAAACAGTAAGTGGTGTGGTTCCTCTTCCTGAGGCCTCCCTTGTTGTGTCTGCCGGACGTGGTATGAAAGATCCATCTAATTGGGGTATCATTGAAGATTTAGCTACTCAATTAGGTGCGACAACGGCTTGTTCAAGGCCGGTATCTGATTCCGGATGGCGTCCGCACCACGAGCACGTAGGCCAGACAGGTATCGCTATTCGACCTAATTTATATATTGCCATCGGTATCTCCGGAGCTATTCAGCATTTGGCAGGAGTAAATAACTCCAGAGTAATTGTTGTCATCAATAAGGATCCTGAGGCTCCTTTCTTTAAAGCAGCAGATTACGGTATTGTAGGTGATTTATTTGAAGTGGTTCCTAAGCTCATAGAGTCTGTTAAGAAATTTAAGTCAAGTCATTAAGGAAAGAGGAAGGATTCACTGAGTCATCAGTATGAAAACGATATTCAAGATATGAATCTATCTGAATTAACCTTGATTTAACCCAAATTCCGTATTAGACAAATGCGGAATCGATTTACGACTCGTAATCAATGGTTTACAGAAACCATTGAAACGATTCGTACATCGGGATTAACCCTCATAATCAGCACTATACGGTTTTTCAAAACCTTTACTGCTGAATTCAGGTTTAATAATTTTATGCCATGTAAGGAGAGTAATTCAAAATTTCAGGACATACATATTTTTTATACGAATATTATTTATTTCAATATAGGAATAAATTTAGTCGATATAAAGAACTAATATTTCAAATAGTATTCATAGAGTTGGATATAAATATGTAATTTTGACCGAATTTAAAAGGAAGCCTCAGTGACATCAAGTAAAAAAATTCTTTTAGAAATAGTAGCTCTTTCGCATAGTGTTACCCAATCAAATAATTATGCAGTGGTATTGGGTGAAGTTAATGGAAACAGGCGACTACCCATTGTAATTGGGGGATATGAGGCTCAAGCAATTGCGGTTTCAATGGAGCGAATGATTCCGAATAGGCCATTGACTCATGATTTATTTAAAAGCACACTCGATACTTTTCAAATAAAAATCCTCGAGATAATTATTACAGACCTCGTCGAAGGAATATTCTTTGCAACCTTAGTTTGTGAAAGAAATGGGGAAGTGTATGAAGTTGACTCCAGGACGTCTGATGCCCTTGCAATGGCTGTTCGTTTTGATTGTCCTATTTACACGTATGACAAAATATTGGAATCTGCCGGCGTAATTCTGGAAGTAGAATCTGAAGAACGTAAAGAACCTAAGCGCGAATTGGCAACTGAATACTATGCTTCCAAATCTTCAGAAGAATTAAATCATCTTTTGGATGAAGCACTCGTAGATGAGAACTATGAAAAGGCGGCTGAAATAAGAGATGAAATAAAGCGCAGAAAAGGTACTAGTTAAACCCTAACTTTGAAAAAATACGTATTCAAAGCAAAATAAATTATAAAAACCTTTGATATATCAGAGGTTTTATTTTTATTTATAATACGTAAATACGTATTTATGACTAAAAAAATAACGCCGTCCATCCTGAATGGGCTACTAAGCACAGAAAACCAGGTACTGAGTAGCGATTGATTAACAATCGTTATTATCTGTATGAATACAAAACTATCTATGATTCTATTGCTAAGAAGCAAAGAAAAATATCCGGTCTCTGTCTTGGATCTATTACAGAATCGAATGGATTTAAAGAATCACCGAAGCAGTTGCTTGTTAAAAACGCCTCTGCAGCGGTGCGTTCTGTTGTAATAAAGGAGTATGGGATGAGTCTATTGGTAGTAGAGGCGATGAAGGAAGTCACAGAGGCACTTAAGATTCACTTTCCAAATAGTTGGAAGCAACTGTTGGCCATAGCATATTGTCGTTTTGTGTATCGATGCCCGCTGAAGAGTATCCCATACCGGTTAGAATCAAGTTTTCTTTGTGAGTAGTTGGAAATGAGTTCATTTATAGAGAAAACCTCATCTGGAGAGCTACATGAAACAAGTGGACAAATGACACAGATGCAGGCCTATATGAAGTCCTTCATCGCTGCTGACGATTATATTTTGATGGATGGCAACAGCATAGTCAGTAAATCAGACCATATCTCCCTGTCTAAAAAAGGATACAACACTGAGCACAACTTTGATGGACAGATTAACCTGTTGTATATTTATTCAGCCACAACAAGAATACCTGTATTCTACAGATTATTACCGGGCAATATCCGTGATGTAAAAGCATTTAAAAACACTATAACATTAAGTGGCATTGATAAAGCAATAATCATCGCAGATAAAGGCTTTTACTCCAAAGCCAATATAGACCTACTCAAATCCGAGAATCTTTCTTTTGTAATACCATTGAAAAGAGATAATGCCCAAATAGACTATTCCACATTGATTAACAATGCTTATAAACTCGAGGCACAATTTTTTACCCACGAGAAAAGTATTGTGTGGTTTAAAAAAAGAAGCGTTGAAGATGGCATCATCCATCTGTTTTTGGATGATCACTTAAAGTTAAAAGAAGAAAGCGACTATTTAACCCGAATCAGCAACAATCCTGAAACATATACCATAGAGAAGTTTAAAAGTAAAATGCACCAGTTCGGCACGATAGTCCTGCTTACCGAACCCAACCTTGATGATAGTATTGAAGTTTATCAAACGTATAAAAGCCGAATGTTTATCGAAACGATGTTTGATGGGATGAAAAACATCCTAGATGCCGATAATACCTATATGCAAAATGAACAAACATTGCAAGGCTGGATGTTTATTAATCACATTTGCTTGCAATGGTATCAAACACTCTACTTAGTCGTGCCTTAAAAATATAAATTTACTTTTAAAAGAGGCAAAAAATAGGAACTAAAAAGACCAATTTATTTTATTGGTGAAAATTATAAAGTCAAAAATCGAAGAAAACAGCTTTTTAAAATAGAGCAAAAAAGATGATTTCCATTTATTCATCATCCTTTTGAAATTAAATGCTGCTGCTGCAAGCATAATATTGATATTGTCGCCTACGATTCCCTTGTAAAAGTTACGGTTTAATCGGTGGTCTGCCTTGAT
>JAGPCT010000111.1 GCA_018057925.1 Saprospiraceae bacterium | reverse complement strand
TGACTTATAACATAAGCTACCCACCAGCAGGTTAAACTACATAAGCAATGATATCCTTATATTTGAAGGAAGCTACCCAAACACAGATACCGCTCACGAATCCTGCCGCCGGGTAGCCCGGACGTTATACACAATCTTGTTAAATGAAAATCAGATTAAATAAAATTGGAATGCTCCCTGTAACAATAAACAGGTATATAAGTGATGAGTTATTTTCATTTACACTAGAAATGCCACTAAATTTCTATAAGTCGAGATTATCCGAATTTGAAATGAGGCTGGTATTCCCTGAAAGCAATACAGAAAAATTCCTCCAAAAAAAGATTGATGGAAGTTGGCTCCCATCAGAAACAACTTTTCGGGATATTATGGCTATGAATTTCAATCACGTTTTCAAGGCATCTGAGTATATAACAAACGGTCAAAAAATTGCAACCATAGTGGAAAATGAACAAGGATACGAAATTGCAATCCATAATGATATGCGAATATTTGAAGATTACTTTTTGCCAAGACCAGGTTTTGCCCAGTATTCAATAACTAGTCTAGGAATTGATACTTTTGATGTATACGAAAAGGCAATTTCCGAAATAGTAAAACACTTGTCTAAAATTGAAATAGTAAAAATCCCAACTAATCATGGAGCCCAAAGCCAATTTTTGGAAATCCGAAGAACTCATCCCATGGGATATATTTTTAAGATTAATGAAAATGAAATCTTTAAGGAGATTGATTTGGTGGATTCGTTAGATAAAATAACAATTAAAGTAGCTGAATGGGTAAAGCCAATTACACTACAATGCTGTTTAATGTGTTCTAACTTCGAATTTAGAGGCTTGGCATATGAAATGAGCGGTGGCGAAGCTGGTTATTGTAATTATATCAGGAAGAAAACCAAGAATAATGAAACAAGACAATCAATTATGCATATTTGGAATTTGTGTGAAAAATATGAAGAAGTTAAAGACTAAGAAATGTGTATAACATAAGCTATAGTCAATGGCGGATAATTGTTTTCGATGAGATCATTACCTTGAAAAAGATTTTCGAGGCTTAAAGACAAGTGAATTCGATCGCCATTGCCTATAGCCCGGACGTTAGACGATATTTCTTTGTAGGATAAATCACGACTGAATTGATATCACCCATTCTGAAATAGATGAACGACACTTTAAAAACTATACTCATAATGATATTCATCTCTATGAGTAGCGTTTTCATCATTGCCCAAAACCTTGTCCCCAATGGAAATTTCGAACATCATAGACCTTTTGATGGCTCCGGTCTAACCATTGGATCCATGGCTTTCCCATATGATTGGAAGACTATTAATCAACCTTCGACCTATTGTCATAGATATTTTGTCAAAAATTTTGGACAGGAGAGACTGAAGCAAGGAGGGTATATTAATTTTGATACACTTGTTTTGTTTGAGGGTGATGCAATGATCGAACTAGAATATGGGGAAAATTGTCCTTATCCATATGCAGATCGAGATTCTGGATGTGCTTCCTATATTAAAACCAAACTGACCTCTCCTCTTGAGCTCGGTGAAATATATGAAGTGCGTATGTGGGTTTATGTCAAAATAAATCCAGCAACTGATCAACAACTTTACAATCATATAGGCATGTATCTCACACGCCGTGAGGTATTTTGGAAATCATCAACCCGGATTCCAATGGATTATTTTTTCTTCTCAGAAATCGTGCCTGGTCAATGGAGTGAAGTTAAATGGCATATCCGTGCATTATGTCCTTTGGAATATTTGATTATTGGGGCTTTCAGGGATGATGCTTTTCCATCTTTATTTCGTGGAGATCCTGCCAATGAGACTCCATATTATATCGATCGGGTTGCCATTAGCAAAGTAAATGAAGATTCTCTTTCATCTGAAATTCACCCGACACCATACTGTGAATTTTATGCAAAAGCTGAAAAGGAAATTGAAATTGAATCCATAACTTCGCAGAATGTTCACTTTGAATCAAATTTATCCGCACTCGATGTAGAGGATAAAGCAATGCTAGACAGCTTTTATCAAGCTAATAATTTGAGAAAGCATAACATCTTTGTCATCTTTGGGCACACCGATAATCAAGCAGCGGAAAATATTAACCTGTCAGAATCACGTGCTGAAAGTGTAAAACAATATCTAATTCAGAAGTATCAGTTACCCAAAAACAGGATCCTGACATATGCGTTAGGCAGTGATGATCCTATCGCTGACAATTCTTCTGCCTCAGGCAGATTTCAAAATAGACGGGCTACGATAAGGACATCCGACCTGGTTGCTTCTCAATTAGTATATCGGAGGGGACTTGAAGCACTAAAAATTGACAATCTGGAAGACGCGAATTTATGGTTTGACCGATGGCTGCGAATGGTGCCTTTCGCCAAACGAATAGAATTCGTGGTAGATTCACGTTTACAGAAGCTTAAACAAAGCAGGTATTGGAATCCATTACTGACTTCCATTAGGATAGGTTATTCTTTATATGCTGAACCCAAGAATGCTTTTTTCCTTGATTCCTTGTATGTAGAAGATCAGGCATTCCGAATTTCCAATCACTGGAGTTTTGGCGGCTATATAGAAGAGGTTGATACAATGTCGACAACTGAAGTTAAGATAACAGAAACGGTCTTACGACAAAAAGATGATTCCAATTTTACTGCCGCTCAAAAATACTATGGCTACAATGGATACCCAGAAATTTCAAAAGTTGGACGCAGACCAGCGAGAGGGTTTGGATATGTTATCCTCCACCAGGGTGATAGTATGACATATGTAAATACTTTACCCATTCTCAAAAATCTAGCCATGGAAGGTGAAGCTGAATGGGATATATATGCAAAGATGGCTGATAAATTGAGCGTGCTTAAAAAGGAACCTCAGGAATATGGCACTCAATATCTAATCGACTCACATGGTGTGCATACCCTCTACAAGATCGATGATATCAATGAGTTGAATATGCGCAGAGCCAAGATAGGGATGTCACCTACCGGAATTCCAGATAATTAGCATCGTAAAATGTCATCGTCTAACAATAGCTATAGTCAATGGCGGATACCTGCTCATGAAATGTTTATTACCTTGAAACAGGTTTCCAGAGCTTTAATGACAAGTGAATTGAATCGCCACTGCCTATAGCCCTGGTCGTTAGCTGTAATGATGTGACCGACACTTAATGAGATAATTTTAAAGAAATAATAATATGGGAGTTGGATACAAATTAGTAAATATTGACAAAAAGCAACAAGTAGGTTTTTATAATG
>JAGPCT010000034.1:27870-40668 GCA_018057925.1 Saprospiraceae bacterium | reverse complement strand
TATCTTCCATAACTGGAACAGAATCAACTGCCTCTTCAACAACTGCCTCTCCATCTTCCATTGCCATACTATCTATAATACCCACTTCGACAACATCGGATGAATCAAATCCGCTATATTTCTTATAAAACAAAAACCCTACGACTAACATTCCTATCCCAATTAATAGTGGAAAGAGGTATTTCGATGAAGAAGGTTTGTTGTTAGTAGCGAGTGGATGCTCAGACCTGGGGCTTTCAGTATTTGGATTCTTGATTTCAGAATCTTCTATAATGGTATCTACGGTAGAAAAGCCGGGATTGGATGGCTGTTCAGACGCCGATAGCAAGGCAAAGGCTGTCGGTCGATCAACTGCCGTAATCTTTAAGGCAGGTCGGAGTCTCGCCCTCCAGACATCATTAATACCAGAAAGATTAATGTCGCCTTTGGTGATTTTGAGCTGAATATTGAATGTAGAGTCGTCTTCTGTAAGGTCGAGTGCCGGTTCGCCTCTTAATAGGGAAGCAAAGGTCATACCAAGTGAGTAAATATCTGTAGATGTACTTACCCGCTTAGGGTCACTAATCTGTTCCGGGCTCATATATAATACCGTGCCCAAGCCCTGTCCGGTACGGGTGTGGGAGATCTCGTCCTTGATCTTGGCTATACCGAAATCCAGAATTTTTATATGCCCATTTTTTTGAAGGAAGATATTCGAAGGCTTGATATCCCGGTGAATAATACCTTTCTCATGGGTATGTGCTAAAGCAGATAAGGACTGCCGCCACCACTGCTCCAGGTCTTTTTCTGAATGACGGCTTCGTTTTACCATCCATTGACTTAAGTCTTCACCGTCCAGATATTCCATTATGATGAAGGGCAGTCCCTCGTACTCCCCATAGTCAAATACTTCCCTGATATTGGGGTGCGACAGCTTGACCATGGCTTTGGCTTCTATTTCAAAGCGATCTACTACTTGTTTTTCACCCTTAAACTTCGCCAACATAATTTTGATCGCTGCCGGCTTGCCTAAGTTATTTTCGACATACCAAACTTCAGCCATGCCACCTTTTCCCAAAAAACGAAGAAGTGTATAGTTGTATATCCTAATACCTTTCATCATACCCTATTCTATTTTTCTAGCATATTTTTTAAGTTGTTCTTTCTATACTTATAGCCAAATTATCCTCTCTTAAATTTATTTTATTGCGCTTTTTTATTTTCGACCGCTATGCGGTATTTACATATATCGGTTTTGCCTTTTTCCGCCCTTTGAGGGGCTCCTTTTGGCAAAACCTCCCCCTGACCGGCACCTTTTGTATTATGGTCCTGAAACAGCAAGCCGCAGCCCGTAGTATCTGCTGCTACTGCCAGACGGATTGTAGAAGTAACGATTAGCTACACGGCAGTACTCGGAGCTGTTGTAACAACTGCCGCCACGCAAAACCCGCCAATTACCGGCTGACGGACCCGCAGGGTTTTTATTAGGGCTCTTGCTATAATAATCAGCCGCATACCAATCTGCATACCAATCTGCACACCACTCCCATACATTGCCACTCATATCGTATAGCCCGTATCCATTGGCTCGCTTCTGCTTTACAGGGTGGGTCTCTCTATTACCGTTTTCACTATACCACGCAACATCCTTTATATCATTACTCCCGGAATAGGTATAACTCTGACCGCCCTTAGCTGCGTACTCCCACTCCGCCTCCGTAGGCAGTCGGTATCGCTTGCCTGTCTTCTGATTCAGCTTACTGATAAATTTTTGCGCATCATTCCAACTTACCTTCTCCACCGGACACTCTTCACAGTTCTTATGATCACTCGGATTCGTGCCCATCACCGCCTGCCATAAGGCCTGCGTCACCTCAGTCTCTCCCATGTAATATGCCGATAGACTGACGCTGTGTACTGGCCTCTCGTTAGACCCTCCATCATTACTACCCATGGAAAAAGTGCCGCCCGGTATGGCCACCATCTTAAAGCTGACGCCAGCGGCGGTTTCGGTATAGGTGGTGAAACTCTTACTTTTTGAATCATTCATCTCAGTATCTTCCATAACTGGAACAGAATCAACTGCCTCTTCAACAACTGCCTCTCCATCTTCCATTGCCATACTATCTATAATACCCACTTCGACAACATCGGATGAATCAAATCCGCTATATTTCTTATAGAATAGAAATCCAACGATCAGCAATCCTAGTCCAATTAATAATGGAAAAAGGTATTTTGGTGAAGGAGGTTTGTTGTTAGTAGCGAGTGGATGCTCAGACCCGGGACTTTCAGTATTTGGATTCTTGATTTCAGGATCTTCTATAATGGTATCATCTCCGTTAGAGAAGCCGGGATTGGATGGTTGTTCAGGCGTCAGTAGCAAGGTACTAGCTGACGGTCGATCTACTGCTGTGATGTTTAAGGCAGGTAGGAGTCTCGCCCTCCAGACATCATTAATTCCAGAAAGATTAATGTCACCTTTGGTGATTTTGAGCTGAATATTGAATGTAGAGTCGTCTTCGGTAAGGTCCAGTGCCGGCTCGCCTCGGAGTAAGGAAGCAAAGGTCATGCCAAGTGAGTAAATATCAGTAGATGGACTTACCTGCTTCGGGTCACTAATCTGTTCAGGACTCATATACAGCACCGTACCCAAGCCCTGTCCGGTGCGGGTGTGAGAAATTTCATCTTTAATCTTGGCTATACCGAAATCCAGAATTTTAATTTGCCCATTTTTTTGAAGGAAGATATTCGAAGGCTTGATATCCCGATGGATAATGCCTCTTTCATGGGTATGTGCTAAGGCAGATAAGGACTGCCGCCACCACTGCTCCAAGTCTTTTTCTGAATGACGACTTCGTTTTATCATCAACTGACCTAAGTCTTCACCGTCCAGATATTCCATTATGATGAAGGGTAGTCCTTCGTATTCACCATAGTCAAGTACTTCCCGGATATTAGGGTGAGACAGCCTGACCATGGCCTTAGCTTCTATTTCAAAGCGATCAACTACTTGTTTTTCACCCTTAAATTTCGCCAACATAATTTTAATTGCTGCCGGCTTACCTAAATTATTTTCAGCATACCACACCTCGGCCATGCCTCCTCTACCGAGGAAGCGCTTTAGGGTATATGCATTTAAAATCGCGTTTATCATGGTACAGATCGAATGATATAATAATTGCCTTTGCTAATTATCAAATAAAAAAATTTATAAAGCCTTAATATAACCCACTTTTTTATCATACATAATAAAATACATCCCGCTCAGCGACGTACTAAGATACTTGAAATCTTCACCCACAGGAATAGTAAAGGCCGACACTTCACTATCCGGATTACTATACACTTCCAGAGAAGTATCTGCATGTTTAGTTTTAAATGCAGTTATATTCATGCCCTCTGTGGCTGCTTCCTTCGGCGTCATCGTTTTATTATAAAATTCTTCATTGAATGATGAGATTAATATATCTACAGATGCATCTACGACATCATTTACTAAGACCACTGCATCTACTGTGCTGCTGTGTTCTTTTTCGATAAATGAAGGATCACGACCACTCAGGCCAATATAAAATGTACCTGTGATCCAAAACTCAGTCACGTCAGTAAAAACAGTAATGTGTCCGTTCCATTTTAATTTGACCGGAATGGTATATCTTTTTGTACTTTTTCGATATGTGGCGCCTCTCACTATAGCTTGAGCTCCATGACCGGTCAGAGGATTGTATGCTCTCATAGCAGTTCGCGCCAATTGGTCGGCAAACTCTTGTGCCTGTCTTTTGCTTTGAGCAGGTAAAAAGCAAGTACTGCTAATGAGTGCTATTAGAATAACCATCGTTTTTCTCATTTGCTTCATATTTAGACATTATGACTACTTGGAATCAATTAATTTCCACAGATACCATTTTCCTTTATACTGAAAATACCATCCATTTAGACCTCCGGGTTTTCCATCTATGATGAGTTTTATCAATTTTGACCGGGAAAGTATTTCGAATTTTTCAATGTCGTAAACTAAGACCTGGAGTTTCCATTGATTAAGTTCTTCGTGGGAGGGCTCATTCTGTCGATATTGCCCATTTGATAATAGCTTAACAAAATCCTGCCGCTTTAGCTTAATCCTTTCTATCAAATCCAGAAGATTAGCGGAGGAAGAATCTACTACATATTGATGTTGATTATCTTGAAGAAGAATAGAATCTCTGAGCTTATTATTTTTTAGTAAATGTGACAACCTGGCAATCAACTCTGGCATATTGGTATCTCCCGTTGCCGTGGCATCATTAGTATGTCCTGCGGAGGTATCAGAACTATTGTTTTCTGAATGCGCTAAGGTCTGGATTCTGGATAATTGGCCTTCAAAAATTTGCCCTCTTTCGATATATTGTAATTTATTCCATCGCACATTTTTACTAGCGATTTTAAGAAAACGGTAACCTTGGACAATGGAGTCATTCTGAAAAATGCCGACGGTCAAAGATCCATCGCCCGATTTGACATAACCGATTCCGTGTTTTTTATTTTGTTCATTTATGTGTCCTCGATAGTTTGCGTTTTTTAGTAGCCGAGTCTTAAAATTATCGAAATTCTGATACAGTACCTTGGTACTGTCTTTTGGGTCAACTATTTTATAAATGAGCTTTTCGGTCTTGTCATTTTTTTTCGTTAGGATATAGCCGGTATAAAGTGTATCGCCCTTGAATTTTCCGATTTTCCACGTCTTTTTATCGGCGGATTGCCAGATGCCTATGCCTTTCATCCATTCATCTTCGAAAGAACCCTCATACATACTTTTATCTGGCATCACTCGTCGTCCATAATCGTATTTGGAGTCAACAAATTCAGCTTCCGTAACAGACTTATCAAAATGCTCCCATTTACCCCATCCATTTTTACAATCTCCCGCAATGCAGGTTTGGGCATCCACTGAGGATATTATTCCAGGAGCCAATAATATCAAACAGGAGACTACATATTTTAAGCTAATTTTTTTCATCAATTACTTATTATTGGATTCTATCTTCTTTTTTAATTCTTCAATTGTTTTAGTGTTTTCTTCTATTTTATTTTTAATATCATTAATATCTTTTTCATTGCCCCGTCCATTACTTTTCAATGCGTTCAATTGATTTTTTAACTTATCATTATTATTCATCAGTTTCTTCCTTTCATTTTTCCACTCTTTTAATTTGTCAACTATAGTTATCTGCGATGTACTACTTGCAGTATTTTGCGTGGCGGTTTGACCATTATTGACTTGTGTTCCGTCGTGACTTGTACCATTTCCTTCCGCTCCCGAAGAACTCTGTTTTTGACCATTCGAGTACGTATCACTTCGTCCACTTCCGCTGGCATTTGAGCTACTGCTTTCTATGATTTCATTAACTCCTACTGATTCACGACTACTATTATCCCGTTGGTTTTCTTTCTTATATGATTCATTCCCATTAGGTTTTTTAGCATCTTTAGAAAAATAATTATAAATGAATAAGCACGCAATACTCAAGAGTATGACGATAAGAGCCCGCCATAGATTTTTTTTATTGCCTGATTGGCTTTCGTCATCATCTGAATGGGATAAGGGCTGGACTACGTCGATATCAGGTGCATTCATTTTTAAGGAGGGCGAGGGCGAATCAACTGATTTTTGTTCTTTGATGGCCTCCTCGGGATGTTCTGTCTGCTTTATATCTTTTGTAAAAGATAGTGTTTTTTCTTTTTCTACTTCATTTAGATGACTATCCTCCGAAGCTTTATCAGCTACATCATGCGCTATCGATGATTCATTTTCGAGCGAAGGAGCATCATCCATAGTACTTAGATTTTCGGCATCCTGCAAGTCATGAAGCAGTTTCTTTTCTCCTATTATAGCAGGAGCGGCCGTATTTTCTACTGATAACGTCGAATGCTTTAATGCTTCTTCTTTTTTATCAGCAGGTTTTGAGATATAATCTATCGGATTATAACTCAGGGAATCAATATAATCTTGTGACAATTTAATCAGATATCCGGAGAAGTTATCATCCGATAGTTCTCGGCATTTAGTTACTATCTTAGCTGCCAAGGTATCGATAGAGGCCGATTCTGCAAATACCTGTTCTAATTCACTGTCATCAAATGCTTCCATCACTCCATCTGTGCACATAAAGAATATGTCATCTACTTGTACATCTTTTAATAGAGCAACAGTAGGTTCTACCGGCTTTATACTCGCACCCATGACAGCTTTCAGAATGATATTATTGTCTGGGTGAGACCTCATATCCGCCTTATTTTTAATAACACCGGCTTTATATAGTGCATACACCTGGGAATGATCCTCAGTTTCAAAGATGATTTTATGATTTCGGATCTGATAGATGCGTGAGTCACCGATATGGGCTAATGAAACACCATTTTTATGTAGATGTACTAAAGTCATGGTAGAGCCCATTTTAGCCGCATCTGGAATTTTGGTTATGTAAGCGTCGAATTTTTCTTCGACGAAGGCGACTGCTCGATTCAGTGTCTCTTTATCTGATGTCTCTACTTCATTTTCTTTGAAATATAGCGGCAACTGCGTACAGATTATATCACTCGCTATTTCTCCTTTGGCGTGGCCACCCATTCCATCACATACCAAAAACAAGGAATTATCGGTGTCTCCTTCCATATTTTCGATTTCGGGATTAGGGAAAATAGAATCTTCATTATTCTTTCTTCTTCCTGCCTCATAAAAGAAAGTGCTTCTAAATAAATTACTCATAAAATGACGGTTTTTGTGATTTTTTGATTGGAAATTAATTCTGTCACATCTTTTTTAGCTGTAGCCTCTGTTTCTGTCTTAAAATGAATATTGGTTTTTCCGGCTACGATCAGTGCATCATCGCTCAGATAGACTTCTTCATCTTTTCGTAAGGCGCGGATCTCACGTTCATACGCTCCGATTCTTTTTACATCGATGCGTGTACCGTTGGCAGAATCAGCATCTTTTAGAATAAATAGAAGATTCCCGTAGTTTTTTACCACTTCTATAAAAAAGTTCTCTTTTGACATATAGAGATCCTGGGTATCTATCCCATGAAAATGATCATGTTTTTTATTCGGTAGAAAGTCGATTCGCTTTCTACCGAATAGATTTAAACCTAATCGTAATTCAAAGGTCTGGGTAGGTGCTTTCTCATCGTGGACGACCAGATAAGCTTTTGTCTGCTTAACCTGATCGCCCTTGATCTCTGTTTTCGGTTTTGGAGGAAATTTATATTTAGGAGTCTGGTTCTGGACGGGCGTCTTTACATTCTCCGGAGTCTTATAATCCGACGGCCGAAATGAGGTCTTACAGACCGGGCAGGCTGCTTTTGCCTGGGGATTATTAAGGATGGCATTATGTACAGGAATCTTAACATTACATTCTTTGTTTGGGCATCGTATTATCATCTTACTTTATTTTAATCTATTTATACCCAATCATCTACATTCGAATTATTACTGAAGTCATCGTCGGAATCATAATCAGACATACCTATATCATAATCATCATCATCAAGTTCGATGACATCATCATTATCATCATTCGAAATAGGATCTATATCTTCGACTTTTAGTGCAGAAGGGTCATCCACGCTAAATCCTGGCCCTGAAGGGTCATCAAGATCATCTAAAGTGCCATTATACATGACATTTCCATTCATGTCGTGTATTTGCATCGTACCGTCTTCATTGACAATAACCAAGTTATCAGGTGTTCCATCTCCATCTACATCTATATTGGCCTCGATATGGCCGTCACTATACACAGTGGCAGTCGCATCCATGCCATCGATGACGACGTCTTGCGTCTCTACCGGATACACTGCATCTGTCTCATTGGGTATGTCATTATAATTACCGATATGCTCTCCCGTGTTTAAATCAGTGATGTCACCGGTTTCTGCCGATACTTCGATCTCATAAGTACCATCGCCGTCCCTATCCAGTCGATAGACCATCTCTCCATCCACCATGTAAATATCTGCACCGGAGGCTTCGTCATGGCCCATAAAAGTTTCTTCGCCATCTAAGGGCATTTCATCTTTTACATCAGCCGGATGATGTGTAGGATCGTCCACATTCACTACCTGAATCGATGATTCATCGAAGTCGGCCGCATTTAAGGACTGGGCATATTGTTGTTGCTGTTCATCGGTCATTCGGTTAAATTCGTCCGGGGTATATGTATTATAAAGATTTCCCCGCCATTCAAATACTCCACCCGGGCCGACTTCACTCCTGGCCACTCCAAAAGCATCGGCAAAAGACATGTCATCGGTAACACCCTCTGCCACTGGTGCTTCATCATGGATGACGATGGGGGAATGTGCTATCGCTGAAGACGAGCCGTCTCCAACTGTACCATAGTCTGCACCCATCACATTGGCAGTAAATTCTTGTTGCTCTTCCGGGCTCAGTTGGTCCCATTCTTCTTTATAGTAGGTATTAAAGCTATTGCCGTGCCAATTAAAATACCCGCCCTGCCCTACTTCTGCCCTCGCTGTGTCAAAAGCCTGATCAAAACTCATACCATCATTGACTGATGTCGCATGTTGTGGGTCATCGGGCACTTCCACCGCTCCATTTTCTGACCCTTCCGGACCGCTAGGATGTATAGCTGATAAAGAAATAAAAGCTGCACCGACTCCGACAGCCAAGCCTCCACCGATCTTAGCTACATCTTCAATAATGGCTTTTCGCTTTTCTTGCTTCTCGGATAGTTGCTTTAAATCATCTTTAAATTCAGTAGTACCTACCTTTTCCTGTACAAAAGCTTTTTCTGCTTCTGGATTACTCCCATCTAAAATTAAAGTGTCTCCCATTTTATTATTAGTTTTATGGTTTATAAATATATTTTCTAAAGTTTCTCTTTATTATAAATGACATGGCATTTAGGGCATTCTCCTGTGGTATGCCAGACCCGCCAGGAATTATTCCCTAGCTGCTGCCTGCATTTATTGTTGGGGCAGACATAGCGGATTCTGAAGTTATCGATTATTTCTTCTTTCTTATTGGATTTACCGATATTAGGTGTAATAATCATAGCCACGGTCGAACCCACAATAGTAAATTTAAACAGCTGGGTGCTAAAATCTTGTCCCTCTTTAGTATCATAATATCCTGGTTTTAAAAAGCCAATGAGATAATAAAGTATCAGGGGGATAAGCATGATGCTTCCTCTTACCAGCCCTACGATCAGAGCATGGCGCCTTTCATATTTTTCAATGTCTTTCTTATACTCATCATATACATCTTTCAGCAACAAGAATTCCATAGTATAATCTTTACTGTCCGGTTTTACTACGGGAGAGCTCTTACTCAGCTTGAACTCTTTAGAGAGGTCGAGAACTGTATCCATGGATAAGCGAACCTCATCATTGACTGACACTTTGCTTTTCCGGATTCTGTATCCATTGACGTAGGTGCCATTGGCAGAGTTTAAATCCTCTACTTCAAACATGTCATCGCCTAAATAGGTGATTCTGGCGTGTTGGCCACTGATATCTCCTTTATTTATCCGACGTCCATGCGTGCGTCCAAAAACTATTTGATTTTCCATTTCTTTTCTAAGCTGTTTTAAAGATAAAATAATGCGCCCATAGCTTTATGAGTCCTTTAAGGATTGGGTCTTAGAATCTGTATTCGGTTGTTTTCGTACAGCATTTGATATTCTACTCATTTTAAAAAAGACGAGTAATTTTTCTTTTTGTGATCGGGATACACGTATCACCTTCTCATTCTGTAGGACTACATAACCATTGTCCGCCTTGATATAGCGTTTTACCTTATTTACATTGACTATATAGCTTTGATGAATGCGGATAAAAGGATCATTATATAATTCTTCTTCATAATGCCCGATATTTTTAGTAGCTACTATTTTTTTACCGTCAGACAAAAAGAATGTGGTATAAGTATTTTCAGCTTCTAAATACAAAACCTCTTTAAGATTTATCATCTCAAACCCTTCTAAAGTTGGGATAGATAGGTTTTCACTCTGCTGCTGGAGAATTTTTAATTTATGATTGTATGAGTGCATGTATAATTAATATTTAGCTATGATAAAATTTTTACTGAACTTCCCGTACATCACCGGGTTTTGTGTATGGCGAGAATCGGCTGCCACATTTGTTTTTACGTACCGGAATAGCTCCCAAGCTGTGATTTTTCTATTAGAGTTATCATCTGCCGATCCGGTGAGGCCCTTAATCAAATAATATGTAAATAAGCCTGAATCCAGATACCGCTGCTCTATGGATGTCTCTTTACTGCGGGATGACATAAAAACTAAAATCCTATTGCCATCGGTCAGCTCGGCATCATTCTGTGAGTGAGACTCCCGGTTTTGGATGGTGCCGGCATAGCAGGCATCTGCAAAGACTATCTTGGTTTTCGCCTTGCTTTTTCTAAATGCACTTTTTATCTCAGAATGATATAAGGCGTACGTCCCGTAACTGATATTAGTAGGACAAAAAAAGCCGGGTGCACCATGACCTGAAAAATAAAATAGAATGGCGTCGCCAGGCTTAGCGTATCGATAGATATTCATCGCATTTAAGATATTTTCTTTCGTCGCCTTCTCATCGGTGAGTAAGATGATGTTGTCACTCGGTGTATTTTTACGTAGATATTGATACATCCTCATGGCATCATCCCGGGCAGCATTGAGATTGGGTATGCTGCCATCGTATTGATTCACACCGATGATGACGGCATAGATGGAGGCGTGGACGTTAGAACAAGCTCCTAACAACATAATTAGGATACTTAGGTAAACAATCCTTGTCTTTGAAAATAATAAAGCCAACATAATACTGGACCTATATAATACGAAAGGTGCTGAAACAGCAAGGCGCAGCCCGTTGTTGATGTTACTGTTAGACGGATTGTTGTTGTTACGATTAGCTACACGGCAGTTCTCGGAGCTGTTGTTCCAACTGCCGCCACGCAAAACCCGTGTGCTGTTTTTAATTGTATATGTTGGCTCTAAATTCATAAAATTGTTTTAATATCCAATAATTTTTTAATTGCTCGCTTTCATGGAGCGTAGGCAAAAGCATTAACTTTTTGGCGTATTTCTTCCGGTTTCTTTTATTGGGGATATTATCCCATGGTGTGATTAGAAAACCAAGAAAAGGAATATTTGCGCCACACTTATTTACTACCTCAGGTTTAAATACCTGTTTCAGTTGGTTTTCTAAATATTTTTTAATCTTTTCAAGCACCTCTGCCATTTTAATTTTATCATGCTCCCAAAATACTATATCGTCCATATACCTGATATACCTATTATGTCCGAGGATATTGATAGCATACCTGTCTAAGAATGAAAGATAAAAGTTTGCAAAATATTGACTGGTTAGATTGCCTATGGGCAAACCTCTTTGAGGTGATGCCTGATAGCTATCAATAATTTGAGAAAAAGACTTTACAATATTATAGTCTAAAAAATACTGCTCTAATAGATGATGTAAGGTGTCATGATGTATTGTATCAAAGAAACTTTTAACGTCCAATTTTACCCAATATCCTCCTTGCCCGCTAAACTTCATACACTGTGCTATAGCTCTGTGACTTCCTTTTTGAGGACGAGTGGCGTAGCTATGTTCTATTTGTGCTGCCTCAAAGCCAGTGTGACAAATATTCATCAATGCATGATGATAGACTCTTTCCACAAAAGAAGCTGCGCAAATATTTCTTTCCTTAGGATCTTTTATTCTAAAATATGTATAATTGCCGATTGGCACTTTGTGATTTTTTATTTGATCCGCTAAATGCTCTAAGTTTTTATTGAACCCCAGCATAAAATCCATGACTTCTTTTTTAGACTTCTTGCCCTTTGATGCTTTGTGAAAAGCTAATTCTATATTTTCGTAACTATACACTTGCTTCCACATCTTTTTCATCGAATAGTTTTAAAAACAAAGTACCGGTTTTTTCCATTCTCCCTTTTCCAAATCCATCCAACTGTAATAGACTTTCCTTAGTTAGGTTTTGTATTGATGCCAGTTCACTCAATTCTTTATTCGTAAAAACTGCATATACCGGAATCTGCAGCTGGTCGGCTACTTTTTTGCGTATGGCTCTTAATTTTTCAAAACGAAGAAAATCTTCTGTGCTTAATTCTTGCTGATAATCAACCTTAGCATGAGAGGTAATGTCCCGGGGCTTTCCCGAGGTATAACCAATACAGAAGCTCCATTGAAGAACTCCATTTTCTACAAAGCGTTTTTCTATCTCAAGCACTTTATGAGTACGTAAGAAAAGATTCAAATCTTCTTCTTGCTCTTCACCATGATTGAGTGGCACACTAATAATTTTATACTGCATTTTTCAAAAAATTTCGACCGCTATGCGGTATTTATATATTTCGGTTTTGCCTTTTGTCGCCCTTTGAGGGGCTCCTTTTGGCAAAACCTCCCCTTTCTACGGCACTTTTTGTATTATGGTCCTGAAACAGCAAGGCGCAGCCCGTTGTAGATGTAACTGTTAGACGGAAAGTAGTTGAGACGATTAGCTACACGGCAGCTCTCGGAGCTGCCGTACCAACTGCCGCCACGCAAAACCCGCCAATTACCGGCTGACGGGCCCGCAGGATTTTTATCAGGACTCTTACTATAATAATCAGACGCATACCAATCTGTACACCACTCATATACATTGCCACTCATATCGTATAACCCATAGCCATTGGCTCGCTTCTGTTTCACCGGGTGAGTTTGACTACCACTTTTATCATAGTACCAGGCTACGCCATCTATACTGTTGCTTCCTGCATACGTATAGTGTTCGCCGCCACGTGCCCCA
>JAGPCT010000034.1:0-27770 GCA_018057925.1 Saprospiraceae bacterium | reverse complement strand
GAGCATGAGTATGAGCTTTATTGTTATTCTTTGCATGGTATATTATTTAGTATTCCTACATCATTAGTGAGCTGTCTCGCCTTACGGTAAAAGGGCTGGAGACCCTGATCGCAGGGAGGCTTGGATACATCTAACTTAGTTGCTTGCCCTTTCATCGCTATGCCCAGGTATAGGAAGCTGATTATCTTGTATTGCATATTTCTTAAAAAATTTATTATTTCTCATGTTTTTCGCCAAACGCGGTTTTGCCTTTTGTCGCCCTTTGAGGGGCTCCTTTTGGCAAAACCTCCCCTTTCTACGGCACTTTTTGTATTATGGTCCTGAAACAGCAAGGCGCAGCCCGTATTCGATGTCAATGCGAGACGCATTGTCGTAGTAACGATTAGCTACACGGCAGAACTCGGAGCTGAAGTCCCAACTGCCGCCACGCAACACCCGATTATTACCGGCTGACGGACCCTCAGGATTTTTATCAGGACTCTTACTATAATAATCAGACGCATACCAATCTGTACACCACTCATATACATTGCCACTCATATCGTATAGCCCATAGCCATTGGCTCGCTTCTGTTTCACCGGGTGAGTTTGACTACCACTTTTATCATAGTACCAGGCTACGCCATCTATACTGTTGCTTCCTGCATACGTATAGTGTTCGCCGCCACGTGCCCCATATTCCCATTCCGCTTCCGTAGGCAGTCGGTATCGCTTGCCTGTCTTCTGATTCAGCTTGTTGATAAATTCCTGGGCATCATTCCAACTAACCTGCTCTACCGGGCACTGATCACAATTCTTATGATAACTCGGATTCGTACCCATCACCGCCTGCCATAAGGCCTGCGTCACTTCTGTCTCACCCATATAATAAGCAGATAGGCTGACACTATGTACCGGTCGCTCATCTGACTCTCCATCATTACTTCCCATGGAAAAAGTGCCGCCCGGTATGGCAACCAGCTTAAAGCTCACGCCAGCGACGCTCTCAATGAAACCCGGGCGATAATTGTACACCTTTTCTTTTATCTGTTTAAATGAGGAGGATGGAATGCCATCGCAAAGTGACTCCATAGAACGGATATAATCTTTTGCCTTGTTGGGCTCGCCTCTATTTAGGTAATCCTGTATGGTGGGTACGGCATTATCAAAACAGTCGGTCTGTGCCTGTAGATAGGACTGACAGAAAAAGCTGGTGATGAGCATGAGTATGAGCTTTATTGTTATTCTTTGCATGGTATATTATTTAGTATTCCTACATCATTAGTGAGCTGTCTCGCCTTACGGTAAAAGGGCTGGAGACCCTGATCGCAGGGAGGCTTGGATAAATCTAACTTTACTTTTAATGCCTCTTGTAATATTTTTTTTGCTTTTCCATCTCCTTCAGACTTAAGTTGTCTGATGGTCGCATTTCTACTACTGCTATATGATATAGATTGGGCTTGTTGTAAATTACGGATGGCTTCCACATATTTCTCCTGTGTTCTATACCTATCAGCACTTCGCTCTAATGAAATGATTCTTGCTTCCTGCGCTCTTTCTTGTTCTCTTACTCTTTCTTGTTCTCTTACTCTTTCCTGTTCTCTTTCTTGTTCCCTCTTTGCTTTATCAGCTTCTTCTTGGTTTAAAGTGTAGATTGCGTTTTTAGCTTCCTTTCTATGGACACCTTCCGTGTAATTATGCAAGTAATTATTGTAGGCAGCAATGGTATTTTCGCTCTGTGCGGTTTCCCATGCTCTGTTATCCTCTTTAGCTTTTCGTTCTGCCAAAATATCGGCTTTGATCTGATCGTCATCAATTATCGGATCATTTAACTTATTCAGCGGCATCGTTTCTGCCATCTTCATCGAATCTGTGTCTTGCTGGACTGTGATCGTATCAGTAACCGTTTCTTCTCCTGTGTCTGTATGGCTATCTGTCGATGAAAATAGTGAGTCGAACCCACCTCTAAAAGCGAAAATTAAGATTCCGAAAGCAGCGACAGCAACCAATATCAGCGTTAGTCTGCTTTTCTTCGGCGGATCGGGAACTTTCCGGCATTTTTCGAGAAGCTCCTGAGCCTTGGGGTAGGATGGGCTATTCTCCCGAATAGACAGGAGCTGCTGAATGGCGGCCTGATAAGCTTTATTATGATATGACTGAAGTGCTAGTATATAGGCAGATTCATCATTTTGATCTTGTTGTTTTTTTTGGACTTGAAGTTTTAGTAGCTGCCCTTCATGATAATACTTACTACCAGCGTCTATTTGAGCGATATAACTTAAGGCTGTTACATAAATTCCGGCCTTAAATTCAGCCTCCGCTTTTTTTAATAAATCAAAGTCTTTATCATCATCGACGGCGATGATGATCGTTTTCCCATTTATTTCACGTATAAATTTTTCTGCTTCACGATGAAAGACGGAGTCTTTGGGTATTTTTAAAAAAAAAGCTTTCGCATCTTCATATTTTTTGTCTTCATATTGTTTTTTTCCTTTATCGAAATTTTCTTGATGAGTGCACTCTTTTTCTACTACTGCCAGTAAGTCCTTCCTTTTCTTTTGTAATACGTCATCTCCAGGAAAATTTATTAATGGTATTTCTAAAGCTTCTTTAGCTTTTTTAAATTCCGACTCCCGGAGATGAGTATTTGCATCGTTCAGATTCTGCTCTGCGAGCAGGCAATAGAGCATATTGTTTATCTCCGTATCATCTTTCGCTTTATCGGTGTACCTTTTAAATTCTGTTATTATTCCTGACAGCTCGTCACCTTTTCGGGTATTAAATTTTTCAAATAGTTCTTTTCTAACCTTTTCATGGTTTAAAGCCGTTTCACACTGTTTGATTTTTTCCTTAGGGTAGGGTGCGCCTAGCTTGATTTTACTTGCTTGGTCATACTTGATAAGGGCATTTGCATAATCCTCTACTTTAAATAATGCATCAGCTTCTTGAATCAGTTGGTCATACTGCTGGTCTTCCAAAATTCTACCTTGTAGCTCATCTATTTTCGCATCGATATCCTGACCAGTGTGGGCTATTCTTTTAAGTTCGATGTAAGTCTCCAGGGCTTTTTGAAGTTGGTTGGACTGCTGGTAGGTTTCGGCATCATTTTTTAATTGACGGATTTTTTGTTCTCTAAGTTCCTTTTGGATCAATTTTATATTTGATGCCACCTTCTCGTCCTGTGGTAATTCATTGTACAGAGCCAAGGCTTCTTTATATTTGGCTTCTTTAAAAAGTCTATCTGCTTTTACTTCTAGTTCTACAAGTTCACTCTTCGTTATATCATCCTGAATACCTTCATCAATGTCCCTCCCTAATTCAACGACTTCATCACCCTCCGGTATTAATTTTCGGGTTTCATCTAGTTTTTCCCTTGCCGTTCCCCAGTCCTTAGCAGCAATAGATTGTTTAGCCTCGAGAATTAATCGGTTATATTTTTCTTCACCATTGAGAGCCTCTGTAAATTCATCTATGGTCTGATATCGGTCTTCCCTCTTGAGACTGATGGCCTTTAATACGACATCATCAAGATAGGGGGAAACCGCTTTATTATACCCGGATGGCGCGGCTACATATTTATCGCCGCTCACTATTTCTGCAACATCAGGCACTAGCCGCCCGGTTAAAAATACAAAAAGCGTACAGCCTAATGCATATAGGTCAGTGGCAAAGCTGATGGAACTAAAAGTTACATTACTGGCTTGCTCAGGAGGTGAGTAATGTGGCGTTCGAGCCCCTAAGATAACAGATTTCCTTTTTTCATCGGTAGAAACAGAAATACCAAAGTCGATCAAGATGGCATTATCATGAATATCCCTCAGTACATTATCAGGCTTAATATCCAGATGCAGGATATTTTTCTCATGGACGACCTTCAATGCGGCACAGATCTGGTTCATATACTTTAGTACCATATTAATTTCCAGTCCATGTGGTTTGTCAGTCTCTAACCCTAAGATATCTCCGAAACCTTCCGCCCCTTCTATCTCCTTAGTAACCATATAAATGGTGTTATTCATCTCAAAGGCATTGATGACCTGTAGGATATACGGGCTCTTTAAGTTGAATAGCTTGGTAGCCTCACTTTTGGTTTTTTCCTTAATTTTTTTGCTTAAGCTATTGGTGTTATGCTCGTCATTCCAGACTAATTCATTATTCAGAGACCGGCGGGAGCGGTCGTCTATGAATAGTTCCTTGATCACTACCCTTTGGCGATATAATTCATTCTGCATTATCCCGCCGACGGAATACACGATCATTTCTCCTCCATACACAAAACTAAAACCACCTTTATTTATGATTTGTGTGATGATGTAAACCTCATTTTGGTTTTCTATCTTTTCTCCAATAGGGAGAGCTTCGTTGTAGATGTTGCTCATAAAAAAAATCACTTTATGCTCATTGAGACAAACTTATAAAAATTAATCATTATAACTCTGTCTTATGATTCTAGTGGGAAAATAAAGATAAATTTAATCAATTTTCATTTTTTTTAAAAATAAATTTCATTTACCCCAAAACAGCAAGAATAAATATTAACTATAAAATTCAGAATATCAGCCCACATTTGCATCCAATCGACTCTGATACACATCCAAACCCTTTAGAAAATCCCTCTGAGAATCCCATATAATTATTATATTTTTATCCATACCAAGCAAGAATCTTCAAGATATTTACAATTATAAAATTCCTCATATTCGAATGAATGAATATCTATAATAGCATAGGTTATATTCTTTCATTCATCTCTTTAAAGTAGGTACGAATTTTCCTGCAGCTTACTCGAATACAGAACGTAAGATAAATATAGCTAGAATAAAGTCCAAGCTGTATATTGCTAAAAAAATGGCTCAGTGGCAACGAAAGGGTGTTTTCCAACAACTAACACGATTTATTTGTCAACCAAATATACAAATCGGAATAGTAGCCCAATGAGGTGATTCAACTTTCTTCAACCCTTGTTTGTTACACGTACAGACATTAATAAATCTAATTTATTGCGAAAAGTAAGAAATATGTACCTTCGCAGCTTAATTGTATAACTATCATAATGAAAGAAAAAATAACCGATATCGGTGAATTGAAGCGCATTGCCACTCAAGTTCGCCGAGATATCCTTAGAATGGTGCATTATGTATCCAGTGGACATCCCGGTGGTTCATTGAGTTGCACCGAGTTGTTGACAGCTCTTTATTTTAGGGTCATGGATCAATCCGATGATTTTGACATGACAGCTAAAAATCAGGATGCATTTTTTATGTCCAATGGGCACATCTCACCGGTGCTTTATAGTGTTTTGGCACGACGCGGATATTTTCATTTGGATGAATTGTCATCTTTTAGAAAGCTGAATAGTAGATTGCAGGGGCATCCTACTACGCATGAAGGATTGCCGGGTATCCGGGTATCTACCGGGTCTTTGGGTCAGGGATTGTCTGTCGGTGTAGGTATGGCATTGGCCAAGAAGATGGATCGGGATTCCGGCTTTGTTTTTGTGTCAACGGGAGATGGCGAGCTGGATGAAGGTCAAATATGGGAGGCAGCACTATTTGCGCCACATCATAAGTTGGACAATTTAATTGTAATAGTGGATTGGAATGGTCAACAGATTGATGGACCAAATGATAAAATTCTTAACTTGGGAGACTTAGAAGGTAAATGGCGGTCTTTCGGATGGCGAGTGGTTGTTACTGATGGCAACGACATGGAATCTATCGTGCGAGCACTTGAAGAAGGAAAAACGCATAGGGGGACAGAGATACCTACCGTCATATTGATGCGTACCGTTATGGGTCAAGGTGTTGATTTTATGATGGGGACCAATGCATGGCATGGTAAAGCACCCAATAAAGAACAATTAGAACGAGGTCTTGCCCAGTTGGAAGAGACCTTGGGTGATTATGTGTATGACGAAAATTATCAATCTCCACAACATAAACATGCATAAGATGAATATAAATGATATAGTTTCCACAGGAAGCAAAGCAACGCGCGATGGCTATGGTGAAGGTATCTATGAAGCCGGCAAACGCAATCCCAATGTAATCGCTATGGCAGCAGACCTTTTGGGGTCATTGAAATTAGAAGAATTTATTGAGGCATTTCCGGAGCGTTTTGTACAGATGGGCATCTCCGAAGCCAATATGATGGGAGTGGCGGCAGGCTTAGCGACAGCTGGGAAAATTCCCTTTACAGGAACATTTGCCAATTTCTCTACCGGTCGGGTATATGACCAGATACGTCAATCTATCGCCTATTCCGGTAAGAATGTCAAGATATGTGCTTCGCATGCAGGATTAACTTTGGGTGAAGATGGTGCCACACACCAGATCCTCGAAGATATCGGACTGATGAGGATGCTCCCCGGCATGACGGTCATTTGCCCGGTTGACGCCAATCAAACGAAGCAGGCTGTCCTGGCATTAGTAGATCACGTGGGGCCGGCATACTTGAGATTTGGTCGTCCCAATTGGCCTGTATTTACAGGGGTTGACACGCCATTTGTCATTGGAAAGGCCGATAGACTTGGGTCGGGAACCGATATTAGCTTATTTGCTACCGGTCTGATGGTATGGACCATGGTCGAAGCCGCTAAGATACTTGAATCACAAGGGATTTCAGTCGATGTTATAAGTGTACCTACTATAAAGCCATTGGATGAAGGTATGATATTGGACTCATTGGCTAAAACCGGATGTGCCGTGGTATGTGAGGAACATCAGCTCAATGGTGGCTTATGCGACGCTATAGCTCATGTCGCAGCCAAGAACAATCCGACTCCAATGGAATTTGTTGCAGTCAACGATAGCTTTGGCGAAAGCGGAAAACCTCTTGATTTGCTCAAAAAATATGGTCTCGATGCCGATCATATTGTCCGTGCTGCACAATCCGTATTAAAAAGAAAAAAATAATGGCAAAAAAAATAAAAACAAATTCTTCAGAACACCCACCAATGCGATTCAACAGCAAAGTGATTCACGCCGGAGTCAGTCCGGACCCCGCTACCGGAGCTATCATGACGCCAATATATCAGACGTCAACCTTTGTTCAGGAAGAACCCGGTGTGCATAAAGGATACGAATATGGAAGAACGCACAACCCCACGCGGACAGCCCTTGAGGCGAATATCGCTGCATTGGAAAATGGAGCCTATGGACTTTGTTTTTCGTCAGGCCTGGGCGCGATGGATACATTGCTTAAGCTGTTGAGCCCCGGAGATGAAATTATTTCCACCAATGACTTATATGGTGGCTCCTATCGCCTGATTACAAGGGTATATGGTCGATTTGGCATAAAAAGCCATTTCATTAATTTAAATGACACAGCCCAACTGGAAAAGTTGATTAACCCACGCACCAGGATGATTTGGATTGAAACACCGACCAATCCAATGCTGAATATTGTGGATATTCGCAAGGTGGCTCGCATTGCCAATAAATACGGCATTCTAACTTGTGTTGATAATACATTTGCTTCACCCTTTCTCCAGCAGCCGCTAAATTTGGGTGCCGATATCGTCGTACATAGCTGTACCAAGTATTTGGGTGGACATAGTGACGCCGTCATGGGAGCTATCGTATGTAATAAAAAAGAGATAGAAGAACAGCTTCGGTTCCTTCAGAATGCATGTGGCGCCACACCGGGGCCAATGGATTGTTTTCTGATATTGAGGGGGATAAAAACACTGCATGTTAGGATGAAAAGAGCATGCCGTAATGCATCCAGATTGGCTGAATACCTACAAAGCCACCCTGCAGTAAATAAGGTGAACTTTCCCGGCTTTAAATCGCATCCCGGACACGAACTTGCAGCCAGCCAGATGAAGGACTTTGGAGCGATGGTTTCCTTTGACCTAAAAGAGGATACATCAGATGCTGCCAAAGCCGTTCTGCGTAAGTTTAAGATGTTTTCACTTGCCGAATCATTGGGCGGAGTAGAGTCTCTCGTAGGTCATCCTGCCACAATGACTCATGCGTCAATACCGCGGGAAGAAAGACTAAAAGTAGGGCTGACCGATTCCTTGATACGGATAAGTGTTGGTATAGAAGATTTTGAAGATCTGAAAGCTGACCTTGAGCAGGCTTTGAAGTGATGAATACTTCTTCTGTTTTGATTTCCATTTGTATTCCTGTGTTCAATCAGGATGTCAGGAAATTGATGGAGCAGTTGATGGAGCAGGCGAGTAGGATAGCTTTGCCGATAGAGATTATTCTGGCGGAGGACGGCTCTACCGGTCCTGAAGCTACTTACAATAGGGACTTTGTGCAAGGGACGAATATTGTCTATATGCATGAAGAGACGAATATAGGTCGGTCTGCTATCCGCAATTTACTCGCCAAGCATAGTAAGGGTACGTATCTGTTGTATTTAGATGGTGACTCATCAATAGAAAATCCGCATTTTTTGGAAAATTATTTCAGGCAAATTGAAGCCCATCCAGAAGCCGTGTTATGTGGAGGAACCTATTTTCAAAAACGTATGCCTGCTCTAAAATATTCGTTGCATTATATGTATGGGACAAAAGTCGTGGAGAAGCTTCATTCTTGCCGCGATAGTCGGAATAGATTCCACTTTATGTCTTCCAACTTTGTCATACCAAGAAAGTATTGTAAGGATATTCATTTTGATGAAAGTTTAAAGCAATACGGTCACGAAGATACTGTGTTTGAGTACACTCTTAGGCAACATGAAATAGAAGTGATAGGCATAGACAATCCGATATTGCATGATGATTTGGACGAAAATCATACTTTTTTAATGAAGACGACTCAGGCTATCGAGAATCTGAAATTACTGCGTAACAATCCAAAATATGTGGACGCATTACAACATATTGGTCTGGTAAAAGCGGCAATGAGGATGCAGCGCATGAGAATGGCAGGCTTCTACCGATTGTTATTTAGCGCAAACGAGTCGAAAATTGTGCGACATTTATTTGGACCTTCACCATCACTTCATGTATTACAGGCCTATAAGCTATATTTGATGCTAAAAAAGGAGAAATGAGGATTGGATTTGACGCCAAAAGGTTATTTCAAAATAATACCGGACTGGGCAATTATAGCCGTACATTAGTGGGTAATTTACATGCCTACTACCCGGAGCATGAGTTATTTCTATATGCACCCCATATTGTCCACAATGAACGGACACAGCCTTTCCTACACAGTGACTACCGGCTGAAATCTCCGACAATGTTGAATAGGATTGGATGGCGAAGTTGGGGAATGACGCAGGATTTAATCAGAGATAAGGTGGATATTTACCATGGGTTAAGTCATGAGTTGCCAGCAGGCATTAAAGGGACAAAGATTCCTTCAGTGGTTACCATGCATGATTTATTGTATAAATTTTTTCCTATGGATTTTCCTCTTTTCGACCGTATGGTGTATGACTACAAGTTTCGGAATGCATGTAAGAAAGCCGATAAAATTATTGCAATCAGTCAGGCAACGCGCAAGGATGTAATCGAACACTTTGGTGTGTCACCCGAGAAAATACAGGTTATTTACCAAACTGTAAGCCCGGTATTTAATAATGTGCCGGATGCTGTGTCAATGGACTTGGTCAGGGATAAGTATAATCTACCGTCAGAATTTATTTTATATGTAGGAAGTATTATCCGTCGCAAAAATCTGGAAGTTCTTGTCAAAGCAATGGATTTGATTCCGCCCAATAAAAAGATACCCCTTGTTATTGTTGGCAATGGCACCATATATTTGGAGTATATAGAGCAATTAATTATGGATTTGAAGTTAGACAATGAGATTGTTCGGATAAAGTCTCCCGAATTAGATGAATTGAATATTATTTATCGATTGGCTACACTTTCCGTTTATCCGAGTCTTATGGAAGGCTTTGGCTTACCAGTACTGGAAAGTATCATGTGCGGCACACCGGTTATTACGACTCGAAGGTCATCATTGACAGAAGCCGGCGGTAATATTGCACATTACATCGATGGTGAGGATGAAGAGGAATTGGCTTCGCTCATACAGCAATTGATGGGTACAAAAAGGCAATTTGCCTGTAATCCGGATATTGCGGTACATTTAGACCGATTTAAACCGGAAGTTCTTACGGATCAATTAAATCAATTGTATCTTGGACTGAGATAATTCTTATTGTGGAGTCTGGGGCGTATTCTCCTCAGACAAAGGCATGACTTCCACCATGTCTTCTTTAGGGGTTGAATATTCTGTTTTAAACATTTTGACAAAAATGAGGAAATAGGATATGAGCAAAGGCCCGAATACCAAGCCCGGTAAACCAAATATATTCAAACCAAGGAAAACGCCTAAAAATGTGATGATTGGATGTACGTCACCCATCTTGCTCGATATATACATCCGGATTAAATTGTCAATATTGCCCAATACTAACAGGCAGCCCAATCCGACTACAATGCCTTCCGTATATGATCCCATGGCAAGTAGAATAGCCGTGATAGGTACCCATATAATCCCCGTCCCCACTAAAGGAATGATGGATGCGGCTCCGGTCAAAATTGCCCACAGGCCGGCATCTATGACTCCCGCATATAGGTACAATGCATAAGCTATTAAACCTTGGACAATGGCTATAACAGGAACACCTACAGCATTGATAAAGGTCATATTGCGCAATTCTACACCCAGGCGCTTCAAGTTGATTTCACTCAATGGAAGATATTCTACCAATGACTTTTCCAATTTATTATAGTTGACTAAAAAATAATACAACAAGAAATACATCACGACAATGGTTGTCAACACACCAAAGACGTTATTTAATATTCCTGTAACCAAAGATCCAAGGATGGATGTTATCCTCGATATCATAGAATCAACCTTGATTTCAACGGGAAGCAATTCAATTTTTTGCATTATCATTTCCCTAATCTCATTGATTTGTTGGGGTTGATTGATGTAAAAGATGACTTTGTTGGCAATCAGAATACCCATTAGAGTAAATGGAAGTACGACGATAAAGAAGGATAAAAGAATGATAATCAGCGCAGAGATTGACTTGTTGACCTTCAGCTTTACACTCATCTTAATCATCATGCGCTTAAATAGGATATAAAAAATGGAAGCTCCTAATGCAGCAGTAATAAATGCCGTAAGATTGGCAATGATTACCACTCCTATTCCGACGATGAGAAAGAGGAATATATACTTTTGAATAAGGCGGTCATTGTTCATACATCACAATTTATTCGCCAAATGTATATAATTTTATTTATATGTATTAAAAATTGTATTATAAACTATACTTGTTGTATTACGCAATGTGGCTTTGATTATCAGAACATCGCCTCAATCAAGTCATCCGCAGTGATGTTGCTCAGATATTTATCTAATTCGAGACGGGACAAAGCCGTTCTTATGGCTTTTTCTTCGTGAGCGATGCCGGTTAAAGCATCTTCTAAGTCTTCCAAACCCCTTTCGGAGAAAAAGTCGCCGAATATTTTGACTTCTTCAATTAATCCTTTTTTGGCTTCCAGATTCATTTCGAGCAGACCGCCTTTGGTGCGAATCGCTTTTTTAAAATTGTAATCGGGGGATTTGCCATAATTCCAATCGTGTGTACCGTATTTTTCGTCCCTTAATTTTTGTATATTGTTAAGATCCTCATCAGTAAACGTGTAAAGTCGGCTGTCAGGGTAAAGTGATACAACATAATCCATCACCTTTTGGGCAAATTGATCTACCGTCATAGGTTCTTTGAGGTGTTCGGAGATATTGGTTACTCTTTTAGGGACAGATTTTTGAGCCTTGTCCTGATATTTTACCGGATTGATCTTGAGTGCCTCAGCGACATTTCTCATTTCGGAGGCAAATAAAATAGTGCCATGGTGGAGGATTTTATTTTTAAAAATGTGAGCTGCGTTGCCGGAGAATTTGAGACCATTGATCATCAGGTCGTTTTTGCCCTCAAAGCGAGCGTCAATACCCATTTGCCGGATGACATCCACGATAGGTTTGGTAAATTTTTCGAAGTCTGTCAGATTGGAATCTGTTCCCGTCTTGGTAAACGAAAAGTTTAGATTGCCGAGGTCGTGATATACAGCGCCACCGCCTGACATGCGTCTCACCACGGATATGTTATTGGCTTTGACATAGTCGTAGTTAATTTCGGATAGCGTGTTTTGGTATTTGCCTACAATGATGGCGTTGTCGTTGCGCCAAAGCATAAAACAATCTTCTTTGAGGTGTTTTAATATATATTCATCCGTAGCTACATTAAAATAAGGGTCAGTAGATTCATGGTATATACAGAGCATATTATCGTATTTTATGCTATATAATAGTTTTTATATAGAATTGTTTAACCCTAATTCATATTAAAGGTACAATAGTTTCTTTAAGAAATATATTGCTAACTTTTTGTTGTGTTGAAATTCAAATAGTCACGAATCAATGTATCTCCATATATTGGATAATCAACATGTTGCGATATAGTTAGATGTAATTCAGCTATATTATACCAAATTGATTTATAAATTAGTCCAACATATTTTGGTATTCCCGAAAAACGGGATTTCCTAAAATCAAAATGCTCCCGAAGCTTCGGGATGATAGTCGTTTAGGCCAATGTAATTGGACTATTACGAATATCCAATCGGTATTGTTTGTAAAAAATTTTCATACTTTTTTGGACGAGCTGAATCCAACCCCTTTTTTATCAATATAAACCCGAAGGGTTGTCATTATTATAGAATAGATTCAATAGCAGAAAGAGGAACCCAGAATGGGTGAAATGATTATTCCATCTATTCGTCCCAGATTTTTTTTTGAGTAGATACATTTTTTCTTGGTTTGTAATAATGTCATCCCTTCGGGATTTTGAAAATATTATGCTACGTTATTTATAAAAATATCATCCCTTCGGGATTATGCTGTCCCGAAGGTTCATCATAGTTCAACCCGAATTCATATTAAAGGCAAAATATTGTCTTTTAGAAATATTAAGCTTACTTTTTGTTGTGTTGAAATTCAAATAGTCACGAATTAGTATATTTCCAAATATATGATAATCAACATGTTGTGATTTAGTTGGATGTAATTCCTTTTTATGACAAAGTATTTTTTGTAAGCGGAATTTGGTATTATAATAATTTGTTGGAGTGTGTATATTATCTTGCACTTTTATTTGCAGGTCAATAATAAATGATAAATGGAAGAAAATAACAACTCGAATGACTATATTGAGATCAATAGAAAGTCGTGGAATCAGCGTGTTGTACCTCATCTTGAATCTGATTTTTACGATATATCGGGTTTTTTGGCAGGAAATTCTTCGCTACAATCCATTGAGGTAGATCTACTGGGTGACCTCACCGGAAAGACAGTGCTTCACCTACAATGCCATTTTGGGCAAGATAGCATTTCGATGAGCAGGATGGGCGCCAAAGTAGTTGGAGTAGATCTTTCGGACGAAGCCATTAGGGCAGCCGAAGACTTGACACTAAAGGCAATGACGGATACCCGATTTGTTTGTTGTGATGTATATGACCTGCCCAATCATCTAAATGAAACCTTTGATGTCGTGTTTACAAGTTATGGGACGATAGGATGGTTGCCCGACTTGGATCGATGGGCAGCTGTAATAGCTCGATATATCAAACCCGGAGGGAAGTTTGTCTTTGTTGAATTCCATCCTGTAGTGTGGATGTATGACGACCATTTCTCTGAGATCAGTTATGACTATTTTAATACAGGTGAAATAAAGGAAACAACGCAGGGTACCTATGCCGACCCCGACTCGGATATTATGATAACCAGTGTTGGCTGGAATCATAGCCTGAGTGAAGTGGTAAATAGCTTGATACGACATGGCTTGAAGATACAGCTATTGGAAGAGTATGATTATTCTCCGTATAATATTTTTCCGGATGCAGTGATGGCTGAACCCGGAAAATATCGGATTGGACATTTAAAACATACGATTCCTATGGTTTATTCGATTGTAGCAACAAAATAAAGAGATACTTTCATTAGCTGGTTTTTTAGCAAAGTCATTGGAAGGCTTTGGAGTGATTATTAATGGGAAAAATCAATATTGGACAACCATATTGCCAAAACAGTCGTCTTTAAACATAAAGGATAAGTGATTTTTAATTATGAAGAAAAGTATTTTGTTTTTAACCATATTATCTACCTTTGTTTTGTCCTTAAATTCGTGTACCAAAGGCGAGTTGGACAATCCGGTTCTTGGCATCGATTTGTGTTTAAAAGTCACCAATACCGACTTTCAAGGCATGAAGGAAGTAATAAACAGATATCTGAAAAATGGTATTTTTAAAGTCAATCAATCCCCCGAAGCACAGTTGCTCGACTTAGTGGAATGGTTGAATAAACATAATTGCATTTCGGCAGAGTTGCTTTGTAATTCATGTATCAGGACCTATCCGGCGCAAAGTGAGATACGCATTGGTATGAATATAGATGGAAGTCGGAAATATGTAACACTGGATATCCTTATGTCTAAGCGTATAGAGGCGCGAGGCTTTCATGAATGAATATTGATTATGAAGAAAAGTATTTTGTTTTTAACCATATTATTTACCTTTATTTTGTCCTTAAATTCGTGTACCAAAGGCGAGTTGAGCAATCCGGTTCTTGGCATCGATTTGTGTTTAAAAGTCACCAATACCGACTTTCAAGGCATGAAGGAAGTAATAAACAGATATCTGAAAAATGGGGTTTTTAGTGTCAATAAATCTCCTGAAACACAGTTGTACGACTTAGTGGAATGGTTGGATAAGCAGCAATGTATTTCGGCAGAGTTGCTCTGTAATTCATGTATAGATACCTATCCGGCACAAAGCGAGATACGTATTGTACTACATACAGGTGGAGAGCGGAGGATTGTAACGCTGGATATCCTTATGTCTAAGCACATAGAAGCACGAGGTTTTCATGAATAGTTTTTAATTATGAAGAAAAAGATTTTGTTTTTAACCATATTATCTACTTTTCTTTTTACAGGACAATCGTGTACAAAAGGAGAGTTGGGCAATCCGGTTCTTGGCGTCGATTTGTGTTTAAAAGTCACCAATAACGACTTTAAAGGCATGAAGGAAGTAATAAACAGATATCTGAAAAATGGGGTTTTTAGTGTCAATCAATCCCCCGAAGCACAGTTGTACGACTTAGTAGAATGGTTGGATAAGCAGCAATGTATTTCGGCAGAGTTGCTTTGCAATTCGTGTATAAAAACCTATCCGGCACAAAGCGAGATACGTATTGTACTAAATACGGGCGGAGAGCGGGGGATTGTAACGCTGGATATCCTTATGTCTAAGCACATAGAAGCGCGAGGTTTTCATTAATAGTTTTTGATTATGAAGAAAAAGATTTTGTTTTTAACCATATTATCTACTTTTCTTTTTACAGGACAATCGTGTACAAAAGGCGAGTTGAGTAATCCGGTTCTTGGCGTCGATTTATGTTTAAAAGTCACCAATAACGACTTTAAAGGCATGAAGGAAATAATAAACAGATATCTGAAAAATGGGGTTTTTAATGTCAATAAATCTCCTGAAGCACAGTTGTACGACTTGGTGGAATGGTTGAATAAGCAGAATTGCATTTCGGCAGAGTTGCTTTGCAATTCATGTATCGAAACCTATCCGGCACAAAGCGAGATACGTGTTGTGCTACATACAGGCGGAAAGCGAAGGATTGTAACACTGGATATCCTTATGTCGAAACGTATAGAGGCGCGAGGTTTTCATGAATAGTTTTTAATTATGAAGAAAAAGATTTTGTTTTTAACCATATTATCTACTTTTCTTTTTACAGGACAATCGTGTACAAAAGGCGAGTTGGGCAATCCGGTTCTTGGCATCGATTTGTGTTTAAAAGTCACCAATAACGACTTTAAAGGCATGAAGGAAGTAATAAACAGATATCTGAAAAATGGGGTTTTCGGTGTCAATAAATCTCCTGAAACACAGTTGTACGACTTAGTGGAATGGTTGAATAAGCAGAATTGCATTTCGGCAGAGTTGCTTTGTAATTCGTGTATAAGAACCTATCCGGCACAAAGCGAGATACGTATTATACTACATACAGGCGGAGAGCGGGGGATTGTAACGCTGGATATCCTTATGTCTAAGCGTATTGAGGCGCGAGGTTTTCATGAATAATTATAAAAACCTGCAATATTGACCTACATATCGTAGTCAAATCAAAAAAAAGACCAACATATACCCAATCCTTGGTTGAGGACTGTTATTTTACTCCAAGTACAGCCGGATTGATACCCATGCTTGAGAATCCTCCGTCGTGGAATAGATTCTGCATGGTTATATATCGCGTCAGGTCACTAAAGAGTGTCACACAATAATCTGCAAATGCTTCTCCTCCGGCATTACCGAGCGGAGACATCGTGTCGGCATAAGAAAAGAAGTCCAGAAAACCTTTTACTCCACCACCAGCTGTTGTTTTCGTCGGAGATTGAGAGATGGTGTTGACCCTAACTTTATTTCTGGTGCCGAAATGATATCCGAAATTGCGTGAAATAGATTCTAATAAGGCTTTGGCATCGGCCATCTCATTATAATCAGGGAATATCCTTTGTGCGGCAATATAGGTAAGTGCGACGATGGAACCCCAATCATTTACGGCATCCTTAGAATAAAGTTCGTGGAGAATACGGTGGAAAGAAATGGCGGATATATCCAATGTTTTGTGCATAAAGTCATAATTCAGGTCGGTGTAATGTTTTTCTTTACGCATGTTGAGTGACATCCCTATAGAATGAAGGACGAAGTCAAACTTGCCACCGAAGTGTTCCATGCTTTTGTCAATAAGAGTAGCTATCTCTTCATTGGACGTCGCATCAGCGGGGATGATGGGGGCATTGATTTTTTCGGAGAGGGCATTGATTTGTCCGAAGCGAAGTGCCACAGGTGCATTGGTCAATATAATAGAAGCGCCTTCGTCATGGGCTTTTTCTGCCACTTTCCATGCTAATGAGTGTTCGTCTAATGCGCCGAAGATGATTCCTTTTTTACCTTTCAGTAGTCCATTTGACATAACTATTTATTTTTGTTTTATGAATGAATGTTTACCTATTGAGCAATTCTTTTGCATTTTCAATAGCTGCTTTGCTAGGTGGCTTTGTAGAAAGCATAATGGCAATTGTTTCTATTCTTTCATCCAAAGATAATTCCTTAATCTGAGTTATTGTCTTATCTTCTTCAATTTCTTTATACACATATAGATGTTTGTCGGCTTTGGAGGCTAATTGTGGTGAATGTGTGATGGCAATCAATTGATGCCCTACGGACATTTGCTGCATGATTTCAGCCATCTTGAGCGCTATTTCACCACCCAGTCCGGTATCTACTTCGTCAAATATCAGTGAAGGTAGAGGAATGACGGCGGCAACCATGGATTTGATAGACAAAGTAAGTCGGGATATTTCTCCACCCGATGCGACATCTTTGATGGGTGATGGGCTTTTTCCTTTGTTGGCTGAAAATAAAAATTGAACATGGTCTTTGCCCGACGGCGTCAACTGCTCAGCCGCATTAATCTCCACTACAAAGGTAGCATGAGGCATTCCCAGCTCATTGAGAAGGTGTGTTAAAGTAGCAACAAAAGATTCTACATGCTTGTGTCTCTCTGCGGATAATAAGTCGGCTTGTGTGTGTAATGTAGTATTATACTGGTCTATTTCTGATTTAACCTTACGTATGTCGTTGTCCACAGAAGAGAAATGCTGCAACTTGCCTTCCAGATTCAACTTCAGCTGCATCAAATCATGGACAGATGTGACCTGATGCTTACTTTGCAGCTTGTACAGTTGGTCCAGAGCGTCTCTTATTTCAAGCGCTCTTTCTTCTTCAATATGCGTGTTGTCTGCCAATTGATTGATCTCATCGGCCAACTCCCTAAGTTCAATTTTTGAAGACAAAATACGGTCGTATAGCTCTTTCAGACCGGGTGTTATGCCTGAAATGGACTTAAATCCATTGAGAATATCTTCCAATCCGGAGACGATGCTTCGTTCATCCTCATATAAAGCGAGATAGGTGGCGCCGGTAGTGGATTTGATAGCCTCAGCGTGCTCGATAAGATTTAGTTCGCCTTCAAGTGCATCCTGGTCGAAGGTGTCCAGAGGGATAGAAGAGAGCTCGTTGAGTTGAAACTCAATGTAATCTTTTTCCTTAATAGATTGGAGGCGTGCTTCTTCAAGTGTCGCCAACTCTTTGGTGAGAGACGTGTATTTGCGGTAACTTTGGTTATATTCTATCATGAGTGCCTTATTGCCGCAAAAGGCATCAAACAGCGTCAATTGATAGGCGGGCTTTTGAATGTCGTAAAGGCTAAACTGCTGATGGATATCGACCAACTGACCGGTAAATTCTTGTAATTGTACCAATGTAACCGGAGTATCATTGATGAAAACCCTGTTTTTACCGGCAGGTTGAATCTCGCGACGGATCAAAGTAGGGGATTCATAATCCAAATCATTGTCCGCAAACCAGGATTGTAGGCCATAAGTACCGATTTCAAATTCGGCTTCTATAATGCATTTTTCAGATGAATTGAAGAAAATTTTATTGTCGGCACGATTTCCTAAGATGAGTCCCAAAGCGCCTAATAAGATGGATTTTCCGGCTCCAGTCTCTCCTGTAATAATATTGAAGTGCGGATTAAAGTCTATGCTGACTTCATCTATGATGGCATAATTTTTAACCCGAATATGTTGAAGCATACTAAAGCGTAAAGTTTGACGGGCGAAGTTAATGAAAAGTATCATTATATCCCATTTTATGGAAAATATGCATGCCATGGAGTCCGTATTTTGTATAAAATGTCATTATATTTTTATCGAAATCCGGCAAAACCAAGGAGAATAGGAGTATTTGTATTTAGTGAGCTAAAACCATGGTCGCTATAAGCCGGATATAAATTGTATTCCACCCTTTTCGGGTAAAAATGAGATTTGTTTCAAGCGAGAAAAAAAGAAAAATTACCAATGGCAAGAAATTTAATTTGTGTATTTAAAAAAGAGTATTTATCTTCGCTAATAGAAAAATCATCCACATGAAATCACTCATCATCAAAGAAATGCAGGGCGATGATCAGCCTCGCCAAAAATTACAGACACTCGGTCCTTCATACCTTAGCGACGCGGAACTTTTGGCTATCATCCTCCGGACCGGTAATCGGAAATTGTCGGCAATCGGCTTGGCACAGTATGTTCTGAATGCGTGTGGAGGCAGCATCAGCACACTCGCAAGGAAAAGTATCGGCGACCTGACTTCTATCAGCGGCATTGGTCCCGCTAAAGCCATCGAAATTAAAGCCGCATTGGAGCTTGGCAAGCGCAAGATAGCGGAAAATAACCTTCAATCCGAAGTTATTACCTGTTCAAAGGACGCCTATTGGGCAATCTCCTCCAGGCTCATGGACTTACATTATGAAGAGTTTTGGGTAATCTTATGCAATAGAGCCAATAAAATTATGGATAAGGTATGCATCAGCAGTGGCGGAATGCACGGGACGGTGGTAGATATGAAGATGCTCATGAAGACCATCATTCAAGCCAATGCCGTGACCGTCGTCATCGCCCACAACCATCCCAGTGGCAATCGAAGTCCCAGCGAAGAAGATAAAGCATTGACCCGTAAGATCAAAGAATCATGCCGGCTGATGGATGTCCAGTTGCTGGACCACATCATCGTGGCCGGACATAGCTTCACCAGCTTTGCCGACGAAGGCTGGCTTTAGTCTTGTTTTATACATTTCAATCATTTAAAAAATAAAAATTATGACACCCATTTTGCTTCAATCCATCACATCCGAACAACTGCTACATTATATCTGGCGAACCAAACAATTTGATCGGACACAGCTACGACTTACCGATGGTACGCCGGTTGAGATATTCGACTTTGGACGATACAACGCCAACAGCGGCCCCGACTTTCAACATGCTAAGATCCGCATCGGTACAGCTACTTTGGCGGGACACATAGAGATGCATATTTTATCTTCCGAATGGGATATGCACAATCATCAAGTGGATCCGGCTTACAATAATGTCATACTGCATGTCGTCGCACGCCATGACAAAGAAATAACAACCCTAAGGGGACATAGCCTCCCTACCTTAGAGCTGCCGGAATACCTCGACGAAGGAATAGTAAGGCGATATAATCTTCTCAAAGATGAGGTAGGTATGATACCTTGCTATCGGCTTCGGCCGGGTATGGCAGATGCCGGTGTATGGAATATCTGGAAAGAAAGGTTAAATATAGAGCGCCTACAATCAAGGGTGTCGTGGATAGAACAGGGGATGGAAGCATTGGTACAAGATTGGGACGCTATCTTTTTCCATCAGATGATAGTTAGTATGGGCACCAATGTCAATAAAGATGCCTTTACGATATTGGCTGACCACTTGGATTATTCGATATTTCAAAAGATTAGGCACGATGATATAGCCCTTCATGCTTATATGATGGGGATGGCAGGCTTATTACAGCGGGATGACGTGTCGCCCTATTACAAAAGACTGACAACAGAATATCAGTATCTGGAACAAAAATATGCTGTAGAGCCGTTGAATCCGGTGATTTGGAAATATGCCAAGATGCATCCTTCCAATTTTCCGGATATCAGGATAGCTCAGGTGACAGAGCTGTTTCGCATCAATGAACATCTCTTCTCCACAGCATTGGAATGTAAGACAATCAAGGCATTGAAAAAGATATTGAACGTGGTGGATTTGCCGGTCTATTGGCAGTATCATTATAAAGCAGGAAATAGGAGTAAGCCTCAGAAAAAGACACTTGGCGACACGATGAAGATGCTACTCATCATCAATGGTATTATCCCCTTAATGTTTCATTATGGGCGGGTACAGAATAAAATGGAATACCAGGATCGGGCTTTTAATTTGCTTGAGCAGATTCCCGCCGAAGACAACTATATCACCAGGATGTGGCGACAACTCGATGTAGCATGCAACACAGCATTGGATTCCCAAGCATTGATTCAGCTGAAGACAAAGTATTGTGACATGTCTAAGTGCCTCCAATGCAGCATCGGGCATGAGTTGTTGAGAGGAGGTGAGGGCAGGAAGGGAAGTAGGTGAGGGGTTGAAGAGGAGTTTCTTTGATTATGTATATTGGTTGGTATGATTGTTCGTTTTGAAAATATAAAATAATGCTCTAAGTAGCGAATAATCAATAAAAAAGCCCCGAAGATAGTCGAGGCGCTAAATGTCTTCACAACGGAATAATCCTTATTGTGAATTGCTTTCGATTGTAAAGTTAGGAATTTTTTTTATATTAGCGGAAAAAGAATATAAAAATCAAAATATGGGCAGTAAAACGATCTTGGGTCTCGATCTGGGTACAAATTCGATTGGGTGGGCGCTTGTAAAGCAGAATTTTGAAGATAAGTCTGGAGAAATAGTGGGCATGGGTAGTCGGATTATACCGATGGGAGCAGAACTGAGTAAATTTGAACAAGGGCAAGCTCAAACAAAAAATGCAAACAGGCGTATTGCTCGTGGAATACGGAAACTCAATAAACGGTACAAACAAAGAAGAAATAAGTTAATCTATGTTTTACAACAATTAGGGATGTTGCCTGACCAGATCAAACTGTCCGAACCATTCGTGGATCCTTTGAAAATGGATAAGGTTTCTATACTTCCAGTTGATAAAAACCAAGTACAATATTCTGCAGCTGATTTATTAGCCCTACGAGTAAAAGCTTTAAATGAACCTATTTCCCTAAAAGAATTAGGTAAGATCATATATTTATTTAACCAATTGCGTGGATATGCTGGTGGGGGAATTGACCCCGAGAAAGAAGAACTCAATGTAGAAGGCGACGAACAAGAAGGAAAGAAAGGGAAAGAAAGTTATGTGGCATTCGGTAAAGTAATGTCGCTTTCTGAGCCTGAGAAAATAACTTTAAAAGGAAAAGAACTGAATAAGTATAAATTGTCTATTGAAACTGAAGATGGAACTTTAGAAGGAGACACTTATTTAGATATTCTAAAAATAGGAGAGTCATTTGAGTTTCTTGTGAATATTACTACCTCGAAAAAACATGGAGAGACTGTTGTTTTCAAACTTCCAAATAAAACCAGCTGGCGTAAGAAAATGGAGAATTTAGAAAAAAGGCTATCTGAGTTATCCAAAGAAAAAGGTAAAGAAGTGTATTTGTCGGAATATTTCCTTTCAATTCTAAAAGAAAATAAGTGGGCGAAAATTAGGAATAATGTTGTTCTTCGTTCACGATATCAAGCAGAGTTTGATAAAATATGGAAAACACAAAGTGAAAATTCTGAAAGTGAATTATTCAAACTATTACAAGCGCTTTCACAAGATAAGTTGAAAAATATTCTAAGATTTATTTTCCCCGGAATAAAAGAAACACAGGAAAGTTATCGCCAAAAAGGGCTTGAAAAAGGGCTATATCATATTATCCGAAATCAAATCATTTATTATCAAAGAGAATTAAAAGACCAAAGTGATTTGATTTCCGACTGCAGGTATGAAAAAGGAGAAAAGGCAGTTGCAAAAAGTCATCCAGTATTTCAAGAGTTTAAGATTTGGGAGCAAATCAATAAATTAACTATAAATACCAAAACAGAAAATGGAATAAACCGAAAAGGAGAACGAAGATATAAGTATGTGGATAGGCCTATTCCTTCTTCACTGAAAGTATGGCTCTTTGATGAATTGAAAGAAAAAAAAGAAGTTGGGTTTAGCACATTACTCAACAAATTGAAAAAAGAATATGGATTGCGTGATGGAATTGATTTTTTAAATGGAATGAACCCTAAGGCAAAATTACGAGGAGATGAAACGAGAAATCAACTCAAGCGAGCAATAGGCGATCAACTATGGGAAGTACTTGGGCTGGCTAGTAAGGAAAGACAGATTGAATTGTGGCACATTTTATACAACTTAAAAGGGAATGAGTATGACTTGGAAAGTGAGCGTACGTCAAAGGCTTTAGACTTTTTAAATAATTATGCGATTAATATTGAAGATGTCGGGCAAACCGCCATTCAAATAAGCAAAATAAAATTCAGCAGGAGTTATGCATCTTTGAGTCTTAAAGCGATTGAAAAAATATTACCGCTGGTAAGATGTGGTAAATATTTTGATAGTAACTTTTCGGAAGAACTTAAAGAGAAAATTATCAAGCTACTGAATGAGACTGTAAGTGATCCATTTGAAAAATCTGCGCAAGAATACCTGGAAAATAACGTGGAAGTACTGGCAGATGGTGGAATTTTGAACGCGTATGCAACTATTTTAGTTTACGATAAGCACACCACAAAAGAATACGGGGAAGATGAACGCATTGACCACTATCAGAAAATCAAAAGATTAACACCCGGAGAATTAAGAAACCCATTAGTAGAGCAGTTGATTAGCGAAGCATTAATGGTTGTAAAAGATATTTGGAAAAAATACGGAAAGCCTGATGAAATAAGGTTGGAATTAGCACGCGAATTAAAAAACAATGCAGATAGGAGAGCTAAGATATACAAATCAAATACTGCCAACCAAAAGGCAAATGATGAAGTCAAAAATTTATTGGTTGAGCTCAAACAGGAAATAACACTTGCTAATATCGAGAAATATAAATTGTGGCTTTCACAAGAAAACCTTGCTGAAGAATTTGTAAAACTATATAAAGACCCATCAAAATCAGAAATTGAAAAAATGAAGTTGTGGCGTGAGCAAGGGCACGTTTCGCCATATACTGGACAGACAATTCCCTTATCTGAATTATTCAACAGAGAACGGTATGACCTCGATCACATTATCCCACAATCAAGGTACTTTGACGATTCTTTTTCCAATAAAATAATTTGTGAAAAAGCAATCAATAAAGAAAAGAATAACCGGACTTCGATGGAATATTTTGAAATTGGCTCTTCCATTCCTTCTGTTTTTTCCAAAGAAGAATTTATCAATCACGTAAATCAACGATTTGAAGGACAGAAAAGAAACAACTTATTGGCAATTAAAATCCCGGAAGATCCTGTTGCACGACAGATGAAAGAAACACAATACATTTCTGTTAGAACAAAAGAAGAACTGAATAAAATTGTCGGTAATGAAAATGTAAAAACAACCACGGGTGGAGTAACAGATTATTTGAGAAATCAATGGGGATTGACTGATAAGTTTAAAGAAATTTTAAAAAGTCGATATGAAAAATCACAAGCACTACTTGCTGAAATAGAATACGGAAATTATAAAAAAGATTTTATAAAAAGAAAGAAAGAACATGAGGATAGTAATGCCCCATTTCTTGAACCCGAATTAAGCGAAGAACAATCTAAGCAAATATTCAACAACAATTTTATTCAAAAGAAAAACAACAAACTTATCATTAAAGGTTGGAGTAAACGCATAGACCACAGACACCACGCTATTGATGCATTAGTAATCGCTTGCACAGAACCTGCACACATAAAGAGATTGAATGACTTGAACAAAGAACTGCAAACTTGGCTTGATGAACATAGGAAGGAATTTTTACCTGATTTTAGTGGAAGCCCAAGTGAATTATTGGAAGAAATTCTCAGTCTTGAAGAAATGGAAAGAAAAAGAATATTTAATCAGATTGAGAAATTTAAAGCTATTCAAATGCCTTGGAAAGGATTCCCTGAAGATGCAGTGATAGAAATTAATAAAATTATTGTTTCCCAGAAGCCAAAAGATAAACTCCTTATTCAACACGATAAAAAAGGGAAGCTGCAAATCAAAATTAGAGGACAATTACATGAGGGGACTTTATATGGTAAATCACAAGGCGTTGAATCGTATAGAATTCCACTTTCAAAATTTGCAGATAAGAAATTTGCAACGGAGAAAACGATTGAAAAAATTACGAATAATTATTTGAAAGAAGCTGTAAAAGAACATTTGGCAGATTTTCAAAATAACAAAGAAGAAGCATTTTCATCTGAGGGGATTTTGGCACTAAATAAGAAGTTGTTTGAGAAGAAAAGATTTAATGAGTGGGAAAGAAAGGGCAATAAGAAGAAAAAAGGTGAAACTGCCCCACACACTTCGATCAATTCTATTAAAATATTTTACAGAGACCCTGCAAAAATTAAGAAGAAAAAAGATGTAGAAGAAATCGAAGATGCTTTGCAGAAACTAGACAGAAGTAGAGCTTATAATGATTCACTTTTTGTAAAAACTGGTGGCAACTACCTTTTTGCTGTTATGGAGAAGGCCGGCAAACGAGTTTTTGATCTCATTACATTTTTTGATGCAGTTAATCTTTTGAAGTTAAAATTCAATGAGGCAGACGATAAAAAAACTTTTAGTAAGGAGCTTGTTTTCAAAAAGTATTTTGAGGAAAAAAATAATGCAAAATTATTATTCACTTTAAAACAAGGTGACCCTGTGTATATGCCTGCTAATGGAGAAGAAATTATTTACAATCCAAAAAGTCCACTCTTTGAGATATTTTGGAATGATAAAGTAGCAAGGAGTAAGAACATTCATTATGTTACCAAGTATAGTGGTAAACAGATTTACTTCCTCAACAATAGAATAGCAGATACAATTGTAAGAGGAAAAGAATTTGGATCCCAAAATGCATATGAATTTATTGATGGGCAATCTATAAAAACAGTTAGCATTAAATTGGATATTGATCGATTGGGCAATATAACCTCAGTAATACCATACAATGTTTCTTCTATTTAAAATGATTTTGACTCGATATTTGAGCCAGAGAAACTATAGGAATTTTCAGACAATTGATTGTCTGAAGTCAAACGATTTGAATGCGCAAGAGTTGGCAGGACTCTCAAGTATGGAGAAACAAGATATTTTAACTAACTTATTAAGTCGATCTGCCTTAAATTCATATTAAAGGTTTACTGTCGGCTTTTAAAAATGTAAAGCTAATTTTTAGTTCAAATGGATATATTATTGTTTAGAAGTGTAAAATTGAATAATTTTAATATCATCTGGTTATTACTTAGATAAGTGTGATTCAGCAACGGAAGTTATTCCAAAACCCAAAAGTGCTGATAATATATGTAATCTACATTTAATAATCGTTTCATTGATTTGGTAAGATAATTGATTATTGGAAATGGAAACGTTATACAAACAGATAATTCCTCGTATAATATCAATGCTATAAATGTATTGACTAATAAAATTGGTCTTTTTCATAATCAAATAGGTATAATATTAATCATTAGTGGCTCATTTTACTCGGGAATACTCAGCGAATTGGCATGCTTTTTGTATGGATATGAAGTACACTAAATCAGTGTGCTATGATAAAGCGTTCCCTTTATTTCGGCAATCCTGCCTACCTATCCACAACTAAAGAACAACTTGTGATCCGTAGAAAGGATTGTAAAGATGTTTCTACACCGATAGAAGACCTTGGTATTGTAGTGTTGGACAACCAACAAATTACTATTACGCATGCTTTACTCGCTAAATTAATGAGCAATAATGTTGCAGTAATTACATGCAATGAGACACATCATCCGACCGGAATGATGCTCAATTTAGATGGTAATACCCTTCAGAGTATGAAGTTCAAAGCACAGATCAATGCTTCAATACCTTTGAAAAAGCAATTATGGGCATATACGGTAGCAGCCAAATTGCGAAATCAAGGGAACGTCCTGAATTCATTGGGCAAGAACGGAGATTATCTGATTGACTTGGCGCGACAGGTTCGTTCGGCGGATGCGGGCAACTGTGAGGCACAAGGTGCGGTCTATTATTGGAAACATCTATTTTCTGAAACATTGGATTTTCAAAGAGAAAGGCAGGGTTTTCCTCCTAATAATCTGCTCAATTATGGGTATGCTATTCTCCGTGCATTAGTCGCACGTTGCCTCACCGGCTCCGGCCTTTTGCCTACACTCGGTATATTCCACCGGAATCAATACAATGCTTATTGTCTGGCAGATGACATCATGGAGCCTTATCGCCCTTTCGTAGATACAGTCGTGGCAGGCATGAGTACGGATGGATTTTATAAATCAGAAATAGATTCATTTGCGAAGCAGGAGTTATTGAAAATTCCGGCTATGGATGTTCAATTAAATGGACAGAAAAGCCCATTGATGAATGCTGTGCAGCGGACTACAGCCAGCTTAGCAAAGAGTTTTGAATCAAAAAGGGTAGAATTGCTTTACCCTGAAGTAAAATCATCATGTTTACAAGATTAAATGCATATCGGATTATGTGGGTATTTGTCATGTTTGACTTGCCGACTTTAACCAAGAGACAAGTTAAAGCGGCATCACTTTTTAGAAGTAATCTCTTACGGGATGGATTTTCAATGTTTCAGTACAGTCTTTATATCCGGCATTGCAACAGTCGGGAGAATGCTCAGGTGCATATAAAAAGGGTAAAATCATTCATACCGCCAGAAGGACATGTCTGTATCTTTGACTTGACCGACAAACAATTTGGTATGATGCAAATCGTGTATAATCGGGCAAAAATCGAAAAGCCCGACGATGTTATACAACTTGAATTGTTTTAAAAAAAATGGACAGAAAATAAAAAAAGTGATGTATTAAGCCACCACTTTTTTTTAAACTAAAATTGCTTAAAACACTTGTATAACAAGAGTGTCCGGCAATCCGGTTGTGTGGGATCAAAGATACATAATAATTGAAAGCAATTCACAACCGAACGTTAGTATATTCCGTTACACCGGTAGTTGTGTGGGATCAAAGATACATAATAATTGAAAGCAATTCACAACTCCCTTTCCTGACGCAATAAGTCTCTATTCGTTGTGTGG
>JAGPCT010000066.1 GCA_018057925.1 Saprospiraceae bacterium | reverse complement strand
TTAAAAGAAATGTTTTGCATACTTTTAGTTTTGGTTAATAAAATTTGTTATAAAATAGGATTTAGTTTTTTATCATCTTATTTATTGCATCTAATTCTGTGCCAAATTTTCAATTTTATTAAATTATTTTATTCAATCATACACAAATGATTGAACATCAAATAATTAAATTTGAAAATAATTTTTACGAATTAGTCTTACAATAATGAATCTGGAATTAAAAGCACACAAATGCATTCATTCCTTTGTAGTAGTCTTATGGATGAGAGTCTTCGATTTCAATAAATCAGATGCAAATATAAGTTTATTTTAATATCAAACCAGATTTTGTATCTAATATTTATTATAATTTTTCAAAATACAATCTTTTCATAGTAAATCGTATTTTAAATCAATTCTGCATTGTGATTAAAATGTAATTCATAATTTTTACCATTACATTGATATACAGTTTTTTAAATTACCTATATTCCGAATACAATTTTTTGGAAACAAACTCGCTGTACATTATACCGGTTGGCGGTAATAAATTTTAAATATATACAATGAGGTCTTTAATAATTTTTACTTAGAACTATCCGCCGGTTTCTTATTCAATGTAAAACCCACTGTTACTTCATGTTTACCATTGTTATAAGGTTGATAATCACCCGTATAAATATCGAAGCTATAATAAATACCGACTTTATTAAGTAAAATGCCTAATAGAATTCCTCCACCTGACTGTTCTGCTCCAAAATGATATGACACTCCTCCTATCAGTTTATTATCCAAAAAGTATCCAGTTAAGTTTACATCGCCTAACAATGGAGCCTTACCATCGCCTTCAGAAACCTTACGGATTGCCACACCTGGCTCAAGATCAAAATCAAAGTCAGCTATATCAAATCTATTGGATACATACCCGACAAAGTTACCAAGGAACTTAGTCTCTTCATTGGACAAAATGGAAGGTTTATCGATGAAAGTATGAACCATATTAGGCAACGCGATACCAAAGTTAAATTTTTCATTAATACGGGCATGAATACCAAGTCCGAAGTCAAAATACTTTATTCCTTCATTAGCGGCCTGTAAGTATGGGTCAGTTGGATCGATTGAAGGATCATCGAGGACGCTGCTTTTCAATTTTTTTTGTTGAAACTCAGTAGAGACGCCTACTGAGAAAAATGCATCATCAAATTTTACCTTATAAGCATAATTGATGGCCGCCTTAAACCTATTGATTGCGGCGTGGGATTCATTCATTAGCTGAAGGCCCAGACCAACATTCTGACCAAAGCTACCACTATAACCAAAGGTGTAACCGATTGGTGTACCCGGTGCGCCGGACCAAGTGTTGATCATATTGCCCAAAAATTCGTGCTGACCTTCATTAATACCAGTAGCTCCCGGGTTAATAAGTGTCGGGTAGATACTATAATGGCGATAAATACCTTGTTCCTGAGCATTTATAGTCCACATTGAACCACAAACAAGTATGAAGAGTAATAAAATTTTTTGCATAATCCTATAAATTTCTTGGATTCTATATTTTAAATGTATTCTTATCTAAATGAGCGAATGATTGACACCGAACCTTTATATACCTGAGTACTGCCATTGGTTTCTTTTACTTCAAGTATCCAATAGTAACCGCCATCCGGGAGGGTTGTTCCGTGTTTATCTATTCCTTCCCAGCCATTTTTATAATTTGATTCTTCATAAACCAATTGACCCCAACGGTTGAACACAGAAAATTTGTTGACTGTGGTTGAGGCACAGGTAATAAGTAGGCGATCATTTTTACCATCACCATTCGGCGTAATAGCACCGATACCTGAAAAACATCCTTTTCCACCGACGGTAAGAACGGTTGAGTTGTTGGCTGAGCAACCATTGGCATCCGTAACAATAATATAATATGTACCTACTGCAAGATTAGATATTTCTTTTTCAGATGAAGTAACCTGTCCTGTCCAGTTGTATTGGTAGGGTTCTTTTCCTCCAAAGACATTTGCCTGGATGCTTCCGTCATTCACTTGTTCGTCGGACGGATATATAATTTCAAAGTCAACGTACATTTTAGGGGGCGACTTTAAGATATAGGTTGCTATGGCTGTCGCTCCGGCGCCATCTGTAACCGTCACTGTATAAGAGCCGGCACACAATCCTGTTGCAACAGAAGTAGTCAAGTCTTTGAATGACCATTTATAGGTATAATTTCCTGCTCCTCCATCCGGAACAGCAGTAAGTGCACCATCGCACGAGCTGCTACAAGAAAGGTCATATTCACCATATTTTAAAGCAGAGATGGTCGCTTTGAAAGTTGAGCTATTGCCAGGGACTGTAACTGACAGTGTCTTAGCGCAGCCTGAACCACTATCTGTGACTGTTACTGTGTAGTTGCCTTGTGCTATATTCGTCAAATCTTGAGTAGTCGTCACCGGATTAGTACTCCATTGATATGTAAATGCACCTGTACCTCCGCTCACATTAATATCTATCGCACCATTGTTTCCTGAGGTTGCCGGAGTAATCGTACCGGTAGTCAAACTGATAGGTGTTGTGCCCAAAGCGATTTGGTATGTCTTTGTTGCCGTTTCTGTTCCAGATGTTACCGTAACAGAATACGAACCGGGGCACAGACCTGTAACAGATGTTCCTGAAAGACCTGACTGAGACCAAGTAATAACGGGGTTGGTACCGCCGGTAACTTGGATTTCAATACTTCCTGTACAAGGATTTTCGCATTTAGAATTTTGGACTGCGATATCTACTATTTTCAAGCCGTCTTCACATTCTTTAATCTGAACATCGCCTGAACATGTTGAGGCAGTAATAACTGTACCGTCTTGTTGTACAAATTCCATTCCTCCTGACAAGCATTTAGAACCAATATTTACAGAACAATTGGTACCGAGCGAACCCAATACTTTAAAAGAGAGGCTAAAGATAATCGTACCGTCAGGAACGGACACGCCTTCGCCTGTTGCATCATCCCATAAGACGATCATACAACCATTGCCGGAAGGGTTGAATTTCCCTGCGTTTAAGCCGGCTATTGGTTTATTAGGTGGAATAATGACACCTTCGTCATTGAGTTGAAGGCATGTAGGATCCCAATCAATCGCAAATTGCATACCGGCGACTTTACTAAAATCTTTCACAGTAAAGTCCATGGTAATGGTCTCTTGCGGGAGGGCACAATGGTCGGACGCTATCATTGCAAATCCGGTTGGGTTACAATCAGGGACTGTTCCGCACTTAATATTAATGCCTCCCGGCTCTGTTAAATTATTGGTACTGCCACCAGCTAAGGTAATAGTAACATTGGACAAAGTTATAGCGCTTGTTGTATTGCAGCAAGACTTATTAGGAGTCAAACATAGGTCAAACAATTTGCTATTGGCACCAAGGGAAGTTGCCACGGTAGATGTCCAATTGAGTTTTATTTTTCCGGTGGCTGACTGAGAGACATCGAAATTAGCGCTTGACAAGCCACCCAGTATAGAGTTAATATTGCTTATTTCATTGAATGAGGCACATTTGCTGTCAAAATTGATCTCAAAGGACAATCCGGTGACGCTTGTAAAGCCTGTACTTGCCAAAATACCGATACAGTTTTTGGCATCTGCATTGGCGTCTAAGGTAGGTATCTTAACGACTGACTGAGCTCCCCCACACGGTGTTCCTGTCACCGTAATATTACCCGGTGTCACGGTATGTGGAATCGGATCGCCATTGGTGTCATTAAACTGGACTGTAAAGAACCCGTCATTGACAATATCGATGAGAGATGTGCTTCCGCAAATTCCTTCAAAGGTGATAGAGAATAAGGTTGTGCCATTGGCAAGATTAGCTTCTGAGGATTGTGGATGGCTCCATGATGCTCTTAGCTTACCACTTGGAAATGATGTAAAATCATTGTCCGGATCCATATTTAGTGCGGTTGCATCGCCTACTTCCTGAAATGAGAGCTTCGTAGGATCCCATGTTAAATTAAGCTGAAAACCCGAGACTTTGACAAATCCATCTACTTTAACATATACTTTACCGGTCGCGCCGGATGCAATGGAAGCAGGTTCAACATACACCCGAACGTCTGCATAGCTCAGTGAGCTTATCATCAACAAAATACTAAAAAGTACAATCTTTTTTAACATAAATGACTCGTTTATTGAACGATAAAATCTTACAAAGGGCGAAATTAAACAATTAAATTGAATTACATATCTTTATATATGTGTTATCTTGGTTACTCCATTTACTTTTTTATATCTACTTTCGTTGCCTGAAAGGTTTCAACCCTTATGACCAAGTGAATTTATTTATAAAAAATCAATGGAAACCACTACTCATCATCTTTCTCTACTCTAAGATTTTCTATGATAAAAACCTGCCTTTCCGGAGTATTTTTACCCATATAATATTCCAAGAGCTTATCAATATCGGTATTTTCTTTGATTACAACCGGATCCAATCGGATATCATCTCCTATAAATCCACTAAATTCGTCAGGTGATATTTCTCCAAGTCCTTTAAATCGGGTTATTTCGGGCTTTCCCCTCAACTTATCAATAGCTTCTAATTTCTCTCGTTCGGAATAACAATATATCGTTGTTTTTTTATCTCTAACTCTAAATAGAGGTGTATCTAAAATAAACAAATGTCCATTGCGCACCAAGTCAGGGAAGAATTGCAGGAAAAAAGTAAGTAACAGTAGTCGAATATGCATTCCATCCACATCGGCATCTGTCGAAATTATCACTTTATTATATCGCAAGTCGTCAATACTGTCTTCGATATTGAGGGCATGTTGCAATAGATTAAATTCTTCGTTTTGGTACACGATTTTTTTTGTCATTCCGTAACAGTTCAACGGCTTTCCACGAAGGCTAAATACGGCTTGTATCAATGGATTTCTGGCTTTTGTTATAGAGCCACTTGCTGAATCTCCTTCGGTAATAAAGAGCATAGAGTTTTCCTTTTGTTCAGGATCTCCATTTTTATCGTTTAGGTGAATACGACAATCTCTCAGTTTTTTATTGTGAATATTAGCCTTTTTGGCTTTTTTATTTACTTCTTTTTTGATGTCGGCTATTTCCTTTCGTTCTCGTTCGCTTTGGAGAATTTTTTTCTGTAATAGCCCTGCTATTTCTAAGTTACGGTGTAAGAAATTATCGAGTTCAGTAGAAAGAAAGTCGGCCACAAATGAGCGGATGGAAGGCGCATCGGGTCCCATGTGCGTCGAACCTAATTTAGTTTTAGTCTGAGACTCAAAGATAGGTTCTTCAACCCGAATACTAACGGCAGCTATAATGGAAGTACGGATATCGCGAGCGTCATAATCTTTTTTATAAAAATCACGCATTACCTTGACCAATGCTTCTCTGAAGGCATTGAGGTGTGTACCGCCTTGGGTTGTATTCTGACCATTGACAAAGGAGCTATACTGTTCGCCATATTGGTGGCCATGGGTCATTACGATTTCGATATCTTCGCCAATCAGATGGATGGGTTGATATAGGAGTTCGTCCGGATTCGTCCTATTGGCGATCATGTCGGCAAGGCCATTCTTGGAGACAAAGCTTTTGCCATTAAAAACAATCTTGAGCCCTGCATTCAAATACGCATAATTCCACAACATCGGTTCTACGATATCGTCACGGAATTTAAAATTTTTAAAGATCTCCCCATCCGGGATAAATTCTATGACGGTACCGTTTTTGTCCGTGCTTTTCCCTTCCGGAAAATCTTGTGTAAGCTCACCTTTGGAGAACTCTGCCCTTTTGGTAAGTCCATCTCTGTATGATTGTACTATAAAATAATCGCTGAGTGCATTTACTGCTTTGGTTCCGACACCATTGAGGCCGACTGATTTTTTGAATGCTTTAGAATCGTATTTTCCTCCGGTATTGATTTGAGCGACACAATCGATGACTTTGCCCAAAGGGATACCTCGTCCAAAGTCTCTTATTATCACTTTTTCATCTTGTATTTTGATGTGTATTTCTTTACCAAAGCCCATGAAGTATTCATCCATGGCGTTATCGATGATTTCCTTAATGAGGATATAGATCCCATCATCCGGAGACTGACCATCACCCAACTTGCCGATGTACATCCCGGGTCTCATCCGGATATGTTCTCGCCAATCAAGCGTCCTAATGTTATCTTCTACGTACAATAAACCATTGTCTTCCATACTGCAAAAGTATATAATTTTTTATAAATTGTTAAAATAATACATTGAACCCAAATTCCGCATTAGACAAATGAGGAATCGATTTACGACTCGTAATCAATGGTTTACAGAAACCATTGAAACGATTCGTACATCGGGATTAACCCTCATAATCAGCACTATACGGTTTTTCAAAACCTTTACTGCTGAATTACATCTAACTAAATCGCAATAAGTTGAATATCAAATAATTGGAAATATATTAAATCGTGACTATTTGAATTTCAACATAACAAACAGTTAGCAATATATTTCTTAAAGAAACTATTGTATCTTTAATAAGAATTCGGGTTGAAAACCCTGCTGATGGGCATGGTGGAAATTTTCATCTACATCGGATCAACATCAATGCTTACAGAGACACTTTTAAACATTTCCATTGCGTTTAACTCGTTAATTCCTGCATTTAAATCCGCTTTTACATCTCGTATTATCTTACTGTTGCGTTCGATTTTAAGTAATATTTCGTGCAAATATTTGTTGTTGATACGCGGAATCATTGCCGGTGCAGGGCCGATGATTCGCCTTCCCCATTTACTTCTAAGCTTTTCTGCCAATAGGTTAACAGCATGTTGGGCGACATCGGGTGCTTTATGCCCTATTACTAGACGTATCAAGCGACAATAAGGAGGATATACAAACTGTTTTCTTTCTTTTACTTCGTGCGTGTAAAAACCTTCAAAATCTGCGTCAACCACATATTGTAGAAGCGTTTTGCGAATGTTACCGTATTGAATAAATACCGTTCCTTCTTGATCTGCCCTACCGGAACGGCCGCTGACCTGAACCATAAGTTGGAAGGCACGTTCATGTGCTCTGAAATCAGGGAAACGAGCCAATTGGTCGGCACTAATGACACACACCAAACCTACACCTTTAAAGTCCAGCCCTTTGCTTACCATCTGCGTACCTATAAGGATATCTATCTGGTTATTTTCCATCTTTTGCAACAATGTCATTAGATTGTTACGGGATCTTACAGCATCGACATCCAATCTTTCAATATTTGCTTCGGGAAAGAGAATGCTCAATTCTTCTTCAATCTTTTGAGTCCCCAGTCCTTTTTGAGAGAGGTCCACATTGCCACATTCCGGGCAGGCGGGTTCTGCTTCTTTCACCCAGCCGCAGTAGTGACACAAATACTTATTTTGATACTTGTGATACGTCATGGAGACGTCACAGTTTTTGCATGTCATAGCCCATTCGCATAATGGACACACCAGCATGGTGCTATATCCGCGGCGATTGATAAAGACGATGGATTGTTGTCCTTGCTTCAACCGGGAGAGCATCTCGTTCACGACAATTTTACTAAAGTGACTACCTTTATCATTATTTTCAATCAAGTTTCGGTTGATTAAGTTGATGGTAGGTAAGCGGCTTGCTCCATAACGTTCCAACATTTTGACGAGCCCATATTTACCGTTCGTTGCATTATAGTAGGATTCAAAGGAGGGTGTGGCACTTCCCAGAACGACTTTAGCGCCATATTGAGCAGCTAAGAATAAAGCCGTCTCACGGGCATGGTATTTAGGCGAAGGGTCATTCTGTTTAAAAGAAGAATCCTGCTCTTCGTCCATGATGACGAGATCCAAGTCGGTAAAAGGCAGGAAAACACCGGATCGAGCTGCTATCACGAGGGGTTTCCCTTTGCTGATATCCATCCAAAGGTCTATCTTATGGTTGCTTCCTACGGAGGAGTGATAAACACTGACAGAGTCGGCAAAATAGGTTGCAAATCGGCTGACGAGTTGGGTAGTCAACGATATTTCAGGAACCATAAAAAGAACTTGTTTGCCTGCTGCCAATGTGGCTTCGATCAGTTTGAGATAGATCAATGTCTTGCCGCTCCCTGTGATGCCATGCAAGAGAACAGTGTTGTATTTTTCAAAGGATCGGTTAATCTCTTCAAATGCCTTAGCTTGACCTGGGGAGAGTTTAATATTGGTAAAATCGGCTTCACTATCATCACCATGGCGAGACACTTCTTTTCTTTCGATGGCAATAACACCTTTTTTTGCAAGGGTATTGAGTGCAGCAGAAGAATTGGGAAATTGACTTTCAATATCTTTGACACGAATCAGGTCAGAAGTAAACATTTTTTGAACTAAAAAGAGGATAATCTCTGATTGTTTGGGCGCATTTTTAACCTGGGAAAGGACGGGGCTCAAACTTTCATTGGAAGTATCAAACAGAGGCTTCACATAACGCTCATAACGTGGCTTATAAATCGTCTTTAAAACCTCTTTCAATTCAATGAGACCTTTATTTAGCATTGACTTGACGACGGCAAAAGATTTTGACTTTCCCAATAATACTTCAATAGCAGATTGAGTCATTTCTGATTGATACAGAATAGCTGAGGCGAGCGTGTGTTCGTCACCATCCAGTTGATCCAAAAGCTGAATTAAATCTTCGTGTCCGATATAGATGGACTCCGAGTTGAGCTTGACACCTGCCGGCAAAGCAGCATTCATCACCATACCCAAAGGTGCAACATAGTATTCACTGACTGTACGCCACAGATCGAGTTGTTTTTGAGTAATGATGGGGCCATCGTCCAGCAAGCTCAGGATGGGTTTTATCTTCTGGTAGTCCGGATTGCGAGTATGGATATCTTCTACAATACCGGTATAACGCTTTTTAGAGCCAAATTGAACTTCTACTCGATGACCTATCTTAATTGAGTCAACTAATTCGTCCGGAACACTGTAAGTATAAGTGTCTTTAATGGGGAGCGGCAATATGATATCAGCAAAAATCATGGATAAAGGTACGAGTAGAATCGCCAAATTACGACTAAAAACAACAAATATTATAATTTGTTTTAATCCAAATTCCTCATTAGACAAATGGGGAATCGATTTACGACTCGTAATCAATGGTTTACAGAAACCATTGAAACGATTCGTACACCGGGATTAACCCTCATAATCAGCACTATACGGCTTTTCAAAACCTTTACTGCTGAATTACATCTAACTAAATTACAACAAGTTGAATATCAGCATAATGGAAATCGATTATTTCCTAACTATTTTGAATGCACCAGGCAAAAAGTTAGCTTCATATTTCTTAAAGACAACATTTTGCCTTTAAGTGGAATTCGGGTTTAATTTAAAATCAGAACTTTTGCCATAACAGTCGTATTTCCACAATCTATGTTGACAAAATAAAGCCCTGACTTCGCTGAAAATAATTCTATCACGACAGCATCCTTAACCTCCCGAATCGTATAATTGGAAAATGGCTTTCCAAGGTAGTCATATATTTTTATGCTCCGGAAGGTCAAGCTCTTGACGGGGATGGTAAAAAAAGAATTCGTCGGATTAGGAAAAGCATTTACTGTCTTGAAGGAAGAGTATGTGTGGCTTTTGGGTGTATATTCGTATGCACCCGGATCTATTTTTCCACCTTGAATAGTTCGAATCGAAAGTCCTTCTGCCAAAGAAACAAATGACATTGTCGGAATGAGGGCAAACCCATATTGATCAAAGCCGGCGTCAATACCGGTGTTCACAATGTCAGCTGCCTTTTCATTTAAAGAAAAATCCGCTCCATCGACATCCTTAAACCATGGATCGGGAAAGTTTTTGGAAAAAATATTGCCAGCGGTATCCATTGCAGTGGGCACATTTCCACTTATGAAGGTAACAGAAGCATTAGGCACAGAAGAAAAAATATTGTTGAAAATTTTAAAACGGTCGATGCCTGTCGGGCTAATATGAAAATACCGAACATTTCCCGGAAAGTAATTAATAACTGTATTGTTGACAAAATAAAAGTCTTCGATAGGGTTGATATCGTCATCGTAACCGACAATGGCATGATTGGCGCCAGCTTTTCCCTGAATTATCACGTTACCCATGATGATATTGTTACCGCCTTGTGCAATATTAATCTCATAACTTCCATTGCCATCGGCTTCGTCGATGTAGTTATAGAGTATGAAGGCGTTTTGTGCACGAGTCTTGACAGAATTGGCTTCGCCGCGTGGGTCGTGAAAATAACAACCTTCGATTAGCAAGGTATCTGTGGAGGCATTGATATAAATGTGGTGTTCATATCCTGAGTAACCGTTATTATCGAATTCACAAGCAAGCACTGAGACATTGCTCGACTTGACAGCACCATGACCTTCGAGGATACCGTTTTGACAATTTCTAAATACACAATTACGGATCGTCAAATTATTGGCCTGAAACCTTATGCCGGCGCCATTTCCACCTTGGTTGTCCGTCACTCGAGCGCCTTCAAAAACAATATTGGCTATGTATATATCATCAGAAATTCCGGGCGATTCAAACACCCATATACCTTTACCATTGGGAATATAGCCTGTATATCGGATAATGGGGCGACTATCACCGGTAACAAGACCAATCAGTTTTAAGCCGCTTTTATTCCATTTACAGGCGTCATCCAAATACAGTCCCGAGTCAATATAAACGGTATCTCCATTATTAACCAAAGAGGCTACTTCACTTGGTTTTTTGTATGTTTTATCACTACCTACATTCCACACAGCAGCACTGGCAGAATTGGCCAAATAGAATAAGATGGATATAAACAATAACTTTTGCATGAGAATAGTATTTAGAATTAACCCAAATTCCGCATTAGACAAATGCGTAATCGATGTACAACTCGTAATCAATGATTTCTGTAAACCATTGAAACGATTCCTACGTCGGGATTAACCCTTATAATCAGCATTATACGGTTTTTCAAAACCTTTACTGCTGAATTCGGATTAATTTGGTACTGTCAAAGGTAAAAAAAAGGTGAAAACGGATGTTTAAAATTAAAAAAAGAATGAGAAGTTGTATTACTAAATTCTATCAATTCACTTCACCTTTATACCGCCAATACTTTCGGATGTTTCAGGCTAATTCCGGTCGCTTTTTCCCATTGTTTGGCAAAATAATCACACAGAACATGCGGCAAGTCATCGCCGGGCGTATGGACAAAGAAATACACCACTCTGACACCGACTTTTTGCCACTTTAACAGCCTCGTTATCCACGCATCTATCCGTCCAAAGTCGCTTTCATCCATATTGCCGACAAATCGAATCCCCATAAACGGTGCGGTGATATATGGATGACTTACATCCCGACGCCCTGCCACATCGGTTATCATCCAACTCACGCCCGCAGCTGCCATATCTTCAGCAATTGACTCTCCTTGTCCATATTCAAAAAAGGTAGGATTCCTCAGCTCAATAGCCAATGGCAATCCAGGTCTCCAGTTTTGGATAAAACGCCTCAATGCATCCGTCTTTTTTGTTGAAAAACTTTGAGGTACCTGCATGTAAAGCATTCCTAATTTTTCTTTAAATAGTGTCATCCTATCTAAAAAGTCCGGCAAAACTGAGTTTCCCATCGCAAAATGGCTCTGTTGACTGATTCCGGCGAACATCTTGGGACAAAAGGTGAAATCCGGAGTCGTCATTTGATACCACCTTTCTATCATATCTTCCTTGGGAATCTGATAAAATGTCGTATTAAACCCTAACTCCGTTTTATTAGGTAGTCTATTTTCAATTTTTTGAAAAGTTCCATTGTTTTTTTCGTTGTTTCAGTGGTTAGCCAACTGTCGTTAATTTTGATTTTCGATATGCTTTTTGAT
>JAGPCT010000033.1 GCA_018057925.1 Saprospiraceae bacterium | reverse complement strand
TGAACCCATTCTGGTAAATACATAAGCAACTTATTTAGGTAGCTCAAATATAGATAAAAAAAACGACACAGCAAGCATCTGTGCCACTTTTTTTGAAAATTAAGCGGGAAAAAAAACGGAGTTTTGGATTAAAGAGTGCTGATTATCATGGACGCCCTGATGTTGGATACAGCATTTTCTAATGATGAATTAGGGATTATTCATATTTTTCCATAAGCTCCATCCATTGCATTTCTTTTTCTTCAATAGAGGCTTCTATGTCCTTCAACCGGGCGGAATATTTTTGAATGTCATCTAAAGCCAAGGATGCATCATCAAATCGTACTGTAATCGAGACTTTCTCCTCTTCAAGCTTTTTCAATTCCCGCTCAATGCGCTGTACATCTTTTCTGTCCTCATAGGAAAGGGCAGCAGTTGACTTAGGCTGTACTTCGGGTGTCGATTGCCTCATTTCTCTTTCTTTTTGCTCCTGGATTTCAAGAAAAGCTCGATATTGGCTGTAATTACCCGGATAATCCACAATCTGACTTCCATTGCCCAATACAAAGATGTGTTCTACCAGCTTATCCATAAAATACCGATCGTGAGAAACAAGAATCAAACATCCCTGATAGGTAGCAAGAAATTCTTCCAACACATTGAGCGTCACTAAGTCGAGATCATTTGTCGGTTCATCTAAAATGAGAAAATTAGGATTGGCCATCAAGATAGTCATCAAGTAAAGCCTTCTTTTTTCGCCACCACTCAGCTGCGACACATAGACTTGTTGCTGTTCCCGTGGAAACAAAAACCGTTCCAATAGGGATGCAGCCGTAATATTATTACCTTTATCGGTAGGAATGTATTCGGCTACGTCCGTGATGACATCGATGACTCGACGGTCTTCCTTCATATTCATCCCTGCCTGCGTGTAATAACCAAACACTACTGTATCGCCGATGACAATCTTGCCTTCATCCGGTTGGATGCCTCCGGTAAGAATATTGAGAAGGGTTGTTTTTCCGGCGCCATTGGGGGCTATTATTCCTACGCGATCATCTTTTTTAAATTTATAAGAAAAGCCCGAAAACAACTTTTTATTACCGTAGGATTTGCCCACATTGTGAGCTTCGACGATTTTGGAGCCCAATCGATTGGACTTAATGTTAATCTGTAGTGAGGCCGATTCCCTTTGATTGGCGATTTCTTTTTTCAGTACTTCAAACTGGTCAATCCTTGCCTTTGCTTTGGTGGAGCGGGCTTGAGGCATTCGCCTGACCCATTCAAGTTCTTTGACAAATAGTTTTTTATTTTTATCCAACGCAATGGCATCGTTTTCTTGTCTGGACAGTCTCTTTTCGAGGTATTCAGAATAATTACCTGCGTATTTATACAAGATGCCATTTTCAAGCTCTAAGATTTGATTACATACATTTTCAAGGAAATAGCGGTCGTGGGTAACAATCAGCAGGGTGAGGCCTGGATGGCGAAGATAGTTTTCCAGCCACTCTATCATCTCCACATCGAGATGGTTGGTGGGTTCATCTAATATAAGGAGCTCAGGTTCAGAAATGAGCACCTTTGCGAGTGCCAACCTCTTAGCCTGACCACCTGACAGGAATTTAACTTGTTGGTCAAAATCCGTTATTTTCAATTTAAAAAGAATCTCTTTAACAGAAGATTCAACATCCCAGGCTTTTTTGTCTTCCATTTCATTGATAGCCGCCTGCAATCGAGCTTCTTGATGAGGAGTCAGCATGGCACGTTCATACTCTTTAACAGCCAACAAAACCGGGTTGCTGCTGTCAAAAACGGCATCGATAACAGTATGGTCGGGGTTAAATTCCGGTTCCTGAGTTAGGTACTCAATTCTCAAATCTTTTTTAAACAAAACACTGGCCTTTTCGCCTTCGCTACCTTCCTGCCCGGCAATAACCCGAAGGAGCGTGGTCTTACCGGTACCATTACGTGCCACTAAGGCTATTTTCTGACCTTCATTGATGGACATGGAGAGGCCGTCAAACAACACTTTATCCCCATAAGATTTTTTAATATTTTCTAAAGTCAAATAATTCATCGCCACAAAGAAAGGGATAAAAGTGTGTATATCATAATATGCAAAAGTAAAACTTGAGATTATAGAGTGTGCTTTTTGATAGAAGCTTGAAGTAACAAAAAAAGTAAAACTCCCTGTTTATGGACTGATTATCAATTTTTCGGTAAAAATCATTTTCTCATTTTTAAGTTGAAGATAATAAAGACCCGGATTAACCTTAAATTGACTCACATCCAAATCAAAACTTTGATTTTTTACCGTACGTAAGCATCGATGGCTATTAAAATCCCATAATTCTACCGTAAAGTTTCCCTTCATTGAAAATGGAATGTCTATATGTACAAGATTGGAAGAAGGATTAGGATACACTTTGATTTTTGGTTGTGAAAAGGAAGATTGTACATGATTCGTTGTATTCAATTCATCGGCAAAGAATATGGCAATAGAATCAGCCACTTGCTCTATAGTCGGTTTGAAATCATGATTGAGCATACACCATAGCCCTGCAACATCCGGCGGTTGTTGGTTTTCACCATAAGCCCACAACTTATGGCGTCCCGCCCAATTAACCTTTGTTAGTTGCTGATTCAACCAATTAGACCCACCAACCAATGGCATAAAATGATGAATAGCCGGATAGAGGAAGTTGAAATTTTTTTCAAAGCAGGTATATAAAGTGTCCACATCAAAGGGTACGAGATAATCACCCGTTTGATGGTACATAAATATAGGCAAATCATTTATGCCTGTGAGCAATGTTGTATCTTGTACTCTTATGCCACCCGCCATAGTCGCTATGCCTCGGATAGATGCATCATATTCATTGCTTTTTATGATATCAAACTCTAATCGTCCTAAGTCGGGACGTTGATAACAATTGGGGTTCTCATAGTCTTGACCATTGTTGTATAAGTTATACAGTTTATCATCAATGCCATTGGGGCCGCATATCTGAAAAGGAGTATCTTGCCAATCCGGATTTTTTGCCGGGAGGATATCACCACAAGCGGCGGGTTTTTTGGATGGGTCATTCATGAATGCCGCATACAACGTTACAACAGCGCCCCCGCTATGTCCGGACAAAAACACCCGATCTATGTCTGTACTATCCTGAATGTGGTTGGTTTTCATAAATTTAACCACAGTCTTAATATCTTGTACTGCCCGATATACGCCTCTGACAAATTCCTCATCGCCCGCCACGAGATTGGAATACAAAAGCTGGACCTGAGGCACAAGCCAGGAGATAACCGGATTTAGACATAGAGGCAGTCCGGGTTCAAATGGGTACAAATGCACTCCTCTCCTATATTCCAAAATAACACTCACATACCCTCGAGAAGCAAAGGATTTTGCAAAAAATTCTACATTGATGTCTCTGTTGGCAATAGGTGGCCCCATCGGTCCACCGGGATTGGAAAATATCACTACCGGTCGATTCTTATTGTGATCGCCTACCGGCTTATATAGGTGGATTTTCAGGGTGAAAGGGAACAGGCAATAATTAGTTGTCGTCCCCACAATGACATTGCTATCAATACGAATGGGATAAACTTGAGAAACAAAGGGTTGGGCATCCAACTGTTGTACTACGATACTAAATCCCAAAAGGCATAAAAAAACTATTTTCAACTTTTTTGTGAACACTTTAAAATTGAAATTTGCTATGTCCTCTTTAACGAGAGAGGAATCCATCACATACTCCTTCATGATTCAGATATTTTATGATAATCCTAAATTCTACTTTATAATCAAATTCCTTTTAAACCCGAATTATGGATAAATATACGCGTTCAATCCATGCAAAAAGCATAAAAACTCTCTTTTCTCTTATCCGGGAAAAACCTCCGGCAAAAAGCGCTGTTTTTCGAACTTGATTTTACGAATATGAGCCGGTATCAAGCGACTTAAATCAGAAAGCCATTGTAGTTGTTCCATGACAAGATGCGACTCTTCCAACTCAAATTTTCTTGCCTGTTCTACATTATTAATGGTAAATATTGATTCTATGTCAGGCTCTCTGCCCTTTACTTTGTCTTCTAACACTGAGATGGTGCCATTCCGGCCTTCCTGACCACTTTTGATCAACTCTTCTACCAAGGTCAGATTTGAATCAATATACTTCACAGCACGGTTAAACATCATGGAAGCGGGTGTAGTCGGATTGTTGGTGATGTAGGATCCCAATGAAGCAATAGATGTTAAAAAAGAATACTGAAGCAAAACAACTTGGTACACAATATCCATATTTTCTTTATCCTGTTTCGGTTCTTGCAAGATTCTTTGATAAACGGAATTTAATTCTGAAATAGACAAAAATGCCTTTTTACGCAATATTTTATATTCGGGTTTCTTCACCTTAGTATTATAGTATCTTGATAATTCTAAAAGGAAAAATCGATTGGCACGGATAGACTCCAACAAAGATTTATCCAAAGTACTTATTTCTTTGGTTGGCAATAGCAACCAAACCCCCAACGTAGCAAGAGCGGCACCAATCAGCGTATTCATCACACGAAATTGAATGATTTCCGCTACATTCGGCTCTATCAAAGCAAATGTAAAAATCACCTGCATTGTTATGAATGCAGCAGCTGTTTTATAATTGGTCTGCAACATAGATATACCTATTATAAAAGTCAGGATGCTCATTACAATATTAAAGGTATGGTTGTTGACCCATAGAATCAGCCCATAGGCTACAATTCCGCCTATAATCGTTCCAATAATTCTATTTCGCGACCGTTCTTTGGTCAAGCCATAGCTTGGTCTCATGATGACAACAATCGTCAACAAAATCCAATAAGCATTGTCTAAATCAAGATATTGGCCTAAAGCGAAGCCGGCAATTGACACGATGGCAATTCGCAACGAGTGCCTAAACATAGGTGACTGAAGGTTGAAGTTCTCGATGATGATGGTCGGATTGTAATCTTGTTTGGTCAAGAACCGCAAGGAATCATCCCTTTTCCTAGATTGTTTAGTGGCTACATTTCCCGATTTAAGGCTGCGCTCTATGTGTGCAACCTTATCAGATTGGTTTTGGAGATATTTTTGATAATTTGTCAACATTAACGTTGATTCTACACCATCGTCAGCCTTCGGTATAAAAGAAGCAATATTTTTACTTACTTTCTGCATCAACATACGGATGGAATCATCATCTTGCAAACGCAGGGTATGCGAAATATTCTTACCAATGAAGCGCAATCGTCGGCTTATAGCATTTAAAAGTTCCTGAAAATCGGTCAACTGCCTTGAATGGGTTCGCATTATTAAATCCATCTTATCATATTGAACCGGATTAGCAATAGCCAATTCAAGCATATCGACCAGATCAGTAAATACATTCAATCGAATTGTTTGGAAGGAAGAATTACTAAATCCTCTCCGATTCATTATCAACAATTCTCTCAATACTTCATGATTGGTGGTAAGCTTAGACTGTATGTCCAACATCTCTGTCAACAGCCTTTTTCTGTCACACTTCGGGTCAATCAGCTCTGCCCTGACACCCATAAGCTGAGAAGTCAATTCAAAGGCTTCGCTCAAATAAAATTCCATTTGTTTCTTATAAAACAGAAAATATCGGATCAAAACCAACAAAGCATACCACAACCCGCCTATACCTACCATCATTACAACAAAGAAGACATGATATTCTGATTCAAAGAGAGTTGAGAAGCTCATAACCAAGGCAAATAAACCCGAAAAGCTTATCAGTGAAGCCCTAAATCCAAAAACAGACAAATAACTTAAGCAAAATATCAAAATACCGTAAATAAGCAATGCCACCCATTGCGCCGATGGCATATAAAAAGATAGAAGCAATACGCCCATAGACAAAGCAGTGGCTATCAAAAGTCCTATCACCTTGAGCCTTATGCTTCCATCAATATCGTTGGCTGAAACCAAAAATGCCCCCAATGCCACATATATACCCAGTTGTAAATGATTTAATCCGTATCCGACGACTATCGGAACTATTAAGCTAAATGCCATTAATAGAGCCTTTGGTAGATCCTGGCTATCTAAAAATCCGAGTAACTTCTTTGAAACATTGGTTCTACTGACTATCTCCAACATACTATCTTCCTATAAACGGCTATCCAAAAGTAGTCTTTCTTAATCAAAAAGTCTATAATTAAAGCCCAAATTGCTCTTAATGGCAAAGTGTTGTCTTTAACCCAAATTCATATTAGAGGCAAAAATATTGTCTTTAAGAAGAATTCGGGCTTAAAAAATATATTGCTTCCTCTATATTGAGGCAAAAGACCTAAATTATAACTTATTGATAATCTGTTTGTTACGAATTAGTTGGTTGTAATTCAGCAATCGAGGTTTTCTAAGACCGAAGATTGCTGATTATAAGGGCTATCCCGATGCATGACTTGTAAATCGATTCCGAAATTTTCTAATGGGGAATGTGGGTCAAATTCAGCTGTCCATTTATTAAATCGAACCATTCCAAATATCCTACCGTATGAATCCTTATGAAAGTATTCAAAGTTGAAGATTATAGAATAACTAGAAGTATTAATTAAAATCACTTCATATCTTACTTTTTAACCTGCTCTGAAGTCTTGCCGAACCGTCTTTCTCTTGACTGATAGTCGATAACGGCTTCATACAGTTGATCTTGCCCGAAGTCCGGCCACATAAGAGGTGAAAAATAAAATTCGGAGTAAGCTATCTGCCACAATAAAAAGTTAGAAATCCTGAATTCACCACTTGTTCTAATCAACAACTCGGGAGAAGGTATGCCGTGTGTATAAAGGTGTTCTTCGACCATCGCCGCATCAACTTGATCCAACGAAACTGCCCCGGATTCAACCTTTTCAGCAATTGACTTAACCATTGAAACAATTTCGTTATGTCCGCTATAGTTGAGGGCTAAAATGAGCGTCATACCAGAATTATCCTTCGTTGTCTCAATTCCCTTGAGCAACGCTTTCTTACTGATCTCCGGCAAACCATCGATATTTCCAATAGTTTTCAATCGAATATTGTTCTTGTGTAGTGTTTTAATCTCCGTATTGATGGTTTCGACTAATAGGAGCATTAATGCTTCTACTTCAAGCCGAGGCCTATTCCAATTCTCAGTGGAAAAAGCATATAAAGTCATGAATTCGACACCCAATTGAGCTGCTGCTTCAGTGACCTTACGCACACTTTTTACGCCTGCCTTATGGCCAAAAACTCTCGCCTTACCATGCATCTTAGCCCATCTGCCATTGCCGTCCATAATGATGGCAATATGACGAGGCAACTTCTCCCGGTCTATTTCATTGGCAAGAATATTATCAGTCATGAGCAAAAGTTTGTGCAAAAATATCAATTTAGATGAGTAATTTGCGTTTAGACTTATAATCAAATAATATTTTTTATTTTAATATCGGATGTTATAATCTATTCTTAATATTGTGGTATTATTGTTTTGTCTAATATAAGTATTTCTTATGAAAGTATTTCAATGGGTTATTGTTGTTGTTTTGGCGGTTATAGTTTACTTTATTTATCAATTTATGTACATGAAACCAGCCTTCATGGTTGGAGAGAAAGTACCGGATTTTAGGACTACCACCTTCGATGGCAACAAATTTTCTATCAGAGATATGGAAGGGAAGCTTGTTTTACTTGATTTCTGGGGAACATGGTGTAGACCTTGTCGCAGGCAAATGCCCGAATTGTCCCGTCTTTACCGTACCTACCAAGATTCTTTACATGGACTTTTTGAAATCGTTTCTGTCGCCTTGGATGACGACACGACAGCCTTACGCCAAGTTATCAATCAGGATACTTTAACATGGCCTAATCATATCAGAGAACCAAAAAGTGGTGGAGAAATAGCTACCCTCTACCAAATAAAACAAATCCCCACCTCATATCTACTCAACGATCAGGGCCAAATACTCAAAGTTAATCCCGGTATCAAGGATATTAAAGAATGGCTCGACAAGATAGATATAGTGCATAACCAAAATCGCAGGAAACAATAGTTTCAACCCTAATTCAGCATTAGAAAAGGATACATCTTTATACGTATTGGTTCAATTAATTTTGCCAAACTCTGTTTTTATGATTCAAATCATATTAACCCACCGGTATTATAAATAATTTTACACGTAATACCGAAAGGATATCCGTAATAGACCAATTGCATTGGTCTAAACGGCTATCATCCCGAAGCTTCGGGAGCATTATACGTCTAATTTTCGGTCTAATATAAAAATCTTTTTCGTATAATAATAAAATCAGCCAGTATGAATAGCAACCTTCCAGTTTCAGAGATAATGACAAAAAATGTTTTGACAGTCAATCGTTCTACCGATTTGCGCCATGTCAACACATTAATGCGTGAAAAAAATATACGCCACCTTCCTGTAGTCGAAGATGATCGATTGGTAGGCATCGTCAGCAAGACTGACATAATGAGGCTGAGTTTTGGCGACATCTATGACAATCAGGGTGATGCAGACGAAGCCATTTTTGATATGCTCACCCTCGATCAAGTTATGGTACACCGACCTTTTAGTGTCAAGCACGATGAAAAGGTAAGAGATGTTGCTTTGAAACTCGCCACCGCAGAATATCACGCCTTTCCGGTAATCAATCAAGACAAGGTAGTCGGCATCATAACGACTACTGATATTATCAAATTTTTGCTGCGTTCTGAATAGAGGTTATCCGGATATAACCTTTATATCTTGCCTCCTTTCAACCCGAATTCATATTAAAGGTACAATAGTTTCTTTAAGAAATATGAAGCTAACTGTTTATTGTGTTGAAATTCAAATAGTCACGAATCAATATATTTCCATATATATGATAATCAATTTGTTGCGATTTGGCTTGATGTAATTTAGCCTCTTACAATTATTGTAACAATTCAGCTATATTGTTTGAAAAATTTTTCATACTTTTTTGGACGAGCTGAATCCAACCCCTTTTTTATCAAAATAAACCCGAAGGGTTGTCAATATTATAGAATAGATTCAATAGCAGAAAGAGGAACCCAGAATGGGTGAAATGATTATTCCATCTATTCGTTCCAGTTTTTTTGAGCAGATACATTTTTTCTTGGTTTGTAATAATGTCATCCCTTCGGGATTTTGAAAATATTATGCTACGTTTTCTATAACAATATTATCCCTTCGGGATTTTGCTGTCCCGAATGTTCATCCTTGTTCAACCAGAATTCTTCTTCAAGACAAAATATTGTCTATAAGAAATATATTGCTAACTGTTTGTTGTGTTGAAATTCAAATAGTCACGAATCAATATGTTTCCAAATATATGATAATCAACTTGTTGTGATTTAGTTAGATGGAATACAGCATTAGACAAATGCGGAATCGATGCGTACAAAGGGTTGCCCTAATAATCATCACTACACGGCTTTCTTTGAAATTTGAAAAGGAATGGTAAAGATGGAGCCAACCTGAGGAAAGCTATCGACTTTAAGGGTAAGTTGATGTACATTCATCACTGCATCAATCAAAGAAAGCCCAATGCCATAGCCCTTGATATTCTTAGACTTTACATTGCGATAGAAAGGTTGGAATATGCGCTCCATCTCATTTTTTGAAATTCCTTCTCCTCTATCGCTAAAGGTAAGAATCACCTTTTCTCCTTCCGGTTTTATGGATATATTGACTTTGTTATCGTAGCTGTATTTACAACAGTTGTCCATGAGGTTGCTAAATGCCAGTTTAAGCAAAGGCTCATTACCTTTAACAGTAAGCGACTCAAAGGAATCCGGTTGACCTTCTATTTCAAAATTTACACCAAATTCCGGATGAAGCCTCAATAATCTGGTTTGACATTCCAAAATCGCCTCATCCAACTGAAATTCTTGCTCTTCCAACTGAAATCCTTCAGACTTAATCTTTGCCATCTGGAGTAAATTCTCTGTAATGTCAGCTATGCCTTTAACATCTTCCCTCAATGATACCAGCGTCTCCCTGTATTCTTCGACAGTCCTGTTGGGCTGAGACAAAAGCACATCTATCTGAGACAAGACAATGGTAATCGGGTTTTTCAGTTCATGAGACACATTGCTGATAAACATTTTTTGAAAAGTTACCGAATTATGGATTCTAAAAAGGAGGTTATTAATTGACTTGATAAGGTGTTCTATTTCATCTTTACTTTTGGATGATTTCAGGCGTCCATCCATCTTGATCATATCCAACTTGTCCATTTGATGTACAATGGAAAAAATCGGATTTAAAGCCTGTCGGGTATAAAAAAAGCCTGTCAATGCCACCAATACCAAGCCTATAATAATAGCCAATGTTATAATCTGGCGAAGGTCCATGAGCTCCTTGGAACTAAAAAAAGAAGAAGCCACAACATAATAATGAGAACCGGATGCGGATGTATAAGGAAGACCAAAATAATAAATATCTTCATTGTGATAAGAAAATTCCCGCTTGGAATTAGAAACGATATCAAATGGAATAGAAACACTTTGTTTTCGATTGAAAGTAAATACCTTTTCATACTTTTCATTGAAAATAATTACATTGTCACTAATCGGCTGCTCCGAATTCTCTTTACTCAGAGAAATATCCTCCAACTTATGCAGGTCACCTTTATGGAGTGCCATTTCAGCCGTCATGTGCGCCTTGGTCTTCAGGTTGTTGTAATATTCCTTAGAGGTAATATCCTGAAAGCGGCTATAGACAAAGTACATCGATAATATAAGAATCGTGGCAACAACTACAAAGAACTGCAAGGTGAGTTTAACCCTTATCTTCATGACTTTGTGGCGTTGTTGGCAAAGATATAACCGATGCGGGGTAAGGTATTGATTACTTTGTCTTCGTAATCTTTATCTATTTTGTTTCGCAGAAAATTAATATATACTTCCAACACATTGGTATTGGTTTCAAAGTCGAGATCCCATATATTGGAAAGTAGCTCATTTTTCGTAATAACCTTATCGGGATATTGCATAAAATAATGCAAAAGGTCAAATTCTTTGGGTGTTAAAAAAATATTATTGCCATCACGAGTTACCGACTTTGTGAGTGGATTAAGCGAGATTCCGGCGTACTTTAGTTCACAATTTTGTATTTCAGGCTTTTGTGGTTGACGCTTGATGAGCGCTTTTATACGAACCAACAATTCCCTAAAATCAAATGGTTTGGTCAAGTAATCATCTGCGCCGGCTTCATACACCTGTACCTTTTCTTCCACCATTCCAAGGGCGGTAAGCATCAGGACGGGTGTATTGACATTATTTTGTCTCAAAGCACACAACATCTGCATCCCTGTAGCTTGGGGCATAATGATATCAGAAACAATGACACTGTAGTCGTTGCCAAATGCCATCTTCTTGCCCTCTAATCCATTTTGAGCAACATCCACGAGAAAGCCTTGCTCTTCCAATCCCCGTTTGAGAGAATTTCTCAACTTTTCTTCATCTTCAACAATCAGAATTTTCATTCCGGACATTTAGGGTTAAACAACAATGTTTCAGACGTTCAAATATACGAATTTAATTTAATATAGCTTTAGAATACTTTCTTTAAAACCAATATCTGTAGTCCTATCAAGTACTTTTGATCCCTCATACTTTCATCAACTAATAGGCGGTGTGTAAATGCCCTTTCATCAAAAGACTATTTTTATGGCGCAAAGGTAGCATTCTTTTTTTCATTTCAATAATTTTAAGATTTTGAAGTCTTTTAAATATAGACTTACTTTTTTTATAAAAATTAAACAATCTTTTCATAAGAATTGTATAATCCTATGGCAAGAGAAAAATCTTTAACTTCTTTACATGGACATACAACATATAACCGAACAATTAGATAACCTCAACACAATCAGCAGTGTATTAGATGTGCCGGAAAATGAGCGTAGTCTGATGATTCAACAAATGACCGATTTTACACAAAGTTTTATAGCCGGTTTGCCAAACATCAAGGGATATAGAACAAAACAAACTGGGGATTTATCCATACATGACACACCGCAACCTCTGAATAAAATCCTCGAAATATACCAGAACGAAGTTGCCGAAACAGGGATTAATGCCGCTGCCGGGACACATTTAGGGTATATTCCCGGAGGGGGTATCTTCACATCTGCACTGGCAGACTTTATCGTTGACATCACCAATCCCTATGCCGGAGTTCACTTCGCTTCACCGGGCGCTGCAACCATCGAAAATGAAGTAATCAACTGGCTTAAAACTATATTTTCATTCCCCTCAGATGCAGTAGGCAATCTTACCTCCGGAGGTTCTATCTCTATGCTCATAGCATTTAATGCGGCCAGAGATAAATACGGAATCAAGAATGAGCGCATACTGAAAAGTGTCATTTATGCTAGTGAACAAGTACACCATTCCTGTCAGAAAGCATTGCGCATATTGGGCCTCGAGGATGCTATTATACGGATTATCCCGATGGATGAATACCATCGCATGATGACAGCTCCTCTGGCACAACAAATCGAAGAAGACAAAAATAATGGTCTTATTCCATTTCTCGTTGTAGCAACGGCGGGAACAACGGACACCGGGGCTATTGACCCGCTGAATGAGGTTGCGGATATTGCAGAAAGGCACAATGTATGGCTACATATTGATGCGGCTTATGGTGGATTTTTTATCCTTACATCCCGCAAAGAGCTGTTTAAAGGAATCGAGCGTGCTGATTCCATCATCGTTGATCCACACAAAGGGATGTTTTTACCTTATGGCTTGGGGGCGGTATTGATCAAAGACCGACAAGCTGTGCTCCACTCCAATCAATATGCAGCACATTATATGCAGGATGCAGAAAAAGAAAGCCTCTTTCTGAGCCCATCCAACCTTTCGCCGGAGCTAACAAAACATTTTAGGGGACTGCGTATGTGGCTTCCTCTCCAAATTCACGGCATTGAACCTTTTGCAGCTTGCCTTGAAGAAAAATTGGTATTGGTGCAATATTTCCGGTATATTTTACTTCAAAATGGCTTTCAAGTCGGTCCTGCGCCGGATTTATCCGTGAGTTATTTCTGGTATCCTTTTGATAGTGATTGTGACGAGAAAAACAAAGCACTTTTACAAGCGATACATTCGGAAGGTGATGTGTTTTTGAGCTCGTCTATCATAGATAACCGATTTGTAATCCGCATAGCCATCCTCGCTTTTCGCACCAAACGCTTCATCATCGATCGAGCCATGTCGATGATTTTACGATGCCTTGACAAGGTAAAATAAACGGAATCTAAGACTTCGACCCAAATTCTGAAAAATAAATGCTGAATATGGGATAAGATGCACTGTCTTTTATGTCAACCCTACTATTATTATTCCTGATGTATTAATCGTTGAATCTATGGTTCGTTATTTCTTGTACTTTGAAGAATTTTAATTATTTGTTGGCAAATGATACTTTTGTAATTGAAAATAGGGTATTTTAGCCCTAATGGATAGAACACAACATCCGGTAAACATGGACAAACACATTCATACCTATGACGCACAAGGCAATCAGCTTTGTTGTACTTTAGAAAAAAAGATTGACCAAAAGACTAAAATTTCTTTTGTCAAAAATAGAAAAAGTCCGTCCCCTCACTCTTCCCACACGCATCACCACGACCATACGCACTCACATGATCATGATCACGACCATTCTTCAGAGCATGAAGAAAGCCCAATTCAACTATTTAAACCCGTAATTATCAGCTTTGCCCTTATGATGACGGGTATTGTGTTAGACAATGTGCAACCGACATACTACAGCGAATATATTCGATTGGGTCTATATATTTTGGCATTCATACCGGTAGGTTGGCCTGTCATTAAAGAAGCGTGGGAAGGAATAGGCAAAGGTGAGATATTTTCAGAATTCTTCCTAATGAGTCTCGCCACTCTAAGTGCCATGGCTATCGGCGAATACCCCGAGGCTGTAGCTGTAATGCTATTTTATATGACCGGTGAATTATTACAAACTATGGCCGTCAGGCGAGCAAAGGCAAATATCAAAACCATGCTGGATCAGCGTCCCGACGTCGTCACCATACTCGAAGGTAATCAAAGCCGCTCCATTCATGCTGCCGACGTAGCTATAGGCTCCATTGTCGTATTAAATCCGGGAGAAAAAGCCGGATTGGATGGCAGCTTAATCACCGACGAAGCCGATTTTAATACATCCGCCTTGACGGGTGAGAGCGTCCCGATACGCAAAGTGAAAGGGGATGAAATTTTAGCAGGCATGATTAATATGCACACGGTAAGTAAAATTCAAGTAACTCGGCTTTACCAGGACAGTAAGCTGTCTCACATCCTTCAAATGGTACAAGATGCATCATCTCGCAAAGCTCCGACCGAATTATTTATACGCAAATTTGCACGCATTTATACGCCTGTTGTCGTCTTGTTGGCTGTATTAATTTGTTTTTTGCCCTATTTCTTTGTGGAAGAATATATGTTTAGAGAATGGCTTTATCGTTCCCTAATATTTCTGGTAATTTCTTGCCCTTGTGCTTTGGTAATCAGCATACCATTGGGATATCTGGGCGGAATAGGAGCATCCAGTCGCAATGGTATTCTCATAAAAGGTGGCAACTACTTAGACACGCTGGCATCATTGCGACATATTGTTTTAGATAAGACTGGAACAATGACAGAAGGCCGCTTTGAAGTTAGAGATGTCGTCGTTGATCCTTCCGTGGAAGTGGCAGTATTTTTGCATAGATTAAGGGCATTGCAGGCCTTTAGCACACATCCCATTGCCGGTGCAATTGGTCGATATGTCATGGATGATATCAGCAACATAACCGTCACCGAAGTACGAGAAATTTCCGGCAAAGGAATGTCAGGTATCGTCGATGGTACGCCCTTCGCAGCGGGCAATCTCGCCCTCATGAGGGATATGAAGATAGCGTATCCAGCTGATTTGGAACAAATTCCATTTACCATTGTAGCAGTATGCATGAATGGAAAGTATGCCGGATATATAACTATTGCTGATGTTATAAAAAAAGATGCGGTTGAAGTGGTGCGTCAATTAGAAGCCATGCATGTCGGTATGACTATGTTGAGTGGCGATAGCATCAAAGTGGTGGAAGCGGTAGCGAAAGAAGTCGGAATTAAAGCGGCTTATGGAGCATTATTGCCGGAGGATAAAGTGTCTAAAATGCAGCTTATTCGGCAGGAATATGCTCCCATAGCTTTTGTCGGTGATGGCATGAATGATGCTCCTGTTCTTGCCGGAAGCGACGTGGGAATAGCCATGGGTGGGTTGGGAAGCGATATGGCAATAGAAAGCGCTGATGTTGTCATTCAGGATGATGACATAAAAAAGATACCAAAAGCCATTTTTTTAGGCAAAAAAACCAAACAAATAGTGTGGCAAAATATACTATTAGCCTTTGTCGTAAAAGGTATCGTCTTGATTTTAGGAGCCTCGGGGCATGCCACTATGTGGGAAGCCGTATTTGCCGATGTCGGTGTAGCATTACTCGCTGTTGGCAATGCCATTCGTATTCAAAAACTATAGCACCACCACGCCTATTTACTCCCATTAGTGAAGGAATCATTGGAAGAAGTCGTCTTCTCCGGCCTTCTTTTTTACAGTATCTGATGGCTGCTCTATGATATCATTCCGCTGATATTGACTACAGTCGGTAATAATAGACTGCGGTCCGGGTGGAACAACAAATCTAGCTCTTGGATCAAAATCAGAAACTTTTTGCAATTCAAGTTGTCTGATAAATTCAGAGAAAAAGGGACGTGCCATTTTACTCCCTTGTCCATAAGTCAAGCTATTGAAGTGAATCCATCGATCATCTCCTCCCACCCATGTGCCGACTACCAATCCGGGAGTAATTCCCATAAACCATCCATCCACGTAGTCGTTGGTTGTTCCTGTCTTTCCACCTATTTCACTCTTGATACCCCCGAATCCGGCAGATCCCCTGACGGCATACTTGAGCATATCAACCATGACATAATTGATATCGGCCGGCAATGCTTGCTTCTCATCAGAGGTATTTTTATATATTATTTTCCCATTTTTATCCTCAATCTTGGTTATAAATGAAGGGACAACATAAGTGCCATTATTGGCAAACGACGCATAAGCACCCGTCATCTCCATGACAGTGAGATCGGCAGCACCTAGACAAATAGATGGCTGTGCGGGGACTTTCGACTTATCTATCCCCATATTATTGACAAGTTCAAGGACAGGCCGTGTGGATTTCAACTGCTTCATAAGATAAACAGAAACTGAGTTGCGTGATTCCTTCAACGCCTCATATAAGGTCATACTCTTTCCACTAAATTTACCTTCCGCATTGCCCGGAGACCATACATTGATAAGACCAAAATTCGCCTCTCCCGGCACAATGGAATACTGCTGGTCTGTGACTTTCATACATGGGCTTATTCCTAAGAATGTTATTGCTGATGCATACACAAATGGTTTAAAAGTAGAACCCACTTGTCTCTTTGTCCGGATATGGTCAAACTTAAAATACTTATGATTGATACCTCCGACCCATACCTTGACCTGACCTGTTGATGGTTCAATGGCTATTATACCTGTCTGTAAAAACATTCGATGATAACGGATACTGTCATAAGGAGTCATCGTCGTATCTTTCTCACCCACAGTATTGTAGGCAAATACTTTCATCTTAAACTTTTTAGCAAACTCAGTTCTTACATCTTTGCGGAATTGTTGCCATTTAGCGACAGCGATTTTATAGTCAGGGTCAGCCATAATCTTTTTGTAAGTCTGTTTTTGGTCGTCCGTAATTTTATATTTTTTGGCTACTTTGTCGAGTCCCTCTCTATCCGCATTAGTCCATATATCAAACTCAATATCGGTAAAATTAACATCAGGGAATTTAGCCGACAAGTCGTCCAATTCTTGCTCAAAGAGGTTTTGGCGCATATTGATGTATCTATCTGAGGAGCGTACTAAATTCTTCATGGAAGCATCGCGAATGGCAAGCTGACCTTTGTCTGCATTATATTTCCAGGGGTCTTTTCCCTTCCATTCACGCCAAAAGTTAGCCTGAACCGTTTTCATGTGCTTGAGCATTGTTTCTTCAGCGATGCGCTGCATATCAATATCGATGGAAGTATAAATCTTCAAGCCATCCCTATAAATATCATAGAGTGATCCATCCGACTTCTGCAAATCCATTTTACGGATTATTTGACTGACTTCTTTGCCAACCTCCATTCTAAAGTAGGTGGCATCACCATCGATGTGGGATTTTGGTTTAAAATCAAGTTTAATTGGTTCGGCGGTGTACTTTTGATATAATTCACCGGTCAAATCACCATTGCTATACATCCTTTTGAGGACGGTATTGCGGCGCATCGTTGCCTGTTCTCGCCGCCGGACGGGATTGTAGAGAGAAGGATTCTTGAGCATACCCACCAATACAGCTGCCTCAGGGATAGTCAAGTCTTTGTTACTTTTGGAAAAATAGGTTTCCGACGCAGCCTCGATACCATAAGCACCATAGATGAAGTTGAATTTATTGAGATACATCGCAAGAATTTCTTCTTTGGTGTAGCTTCGCTCTAATCTTATGGAAGTAATCCATTCTTTGAGTTTTATATTAACCAAGGCGAATGTTTTACGGATTCTTCCCATGTCGCCAAAGTCACGATCAGAATATAACAACTTAGCCAATTGCTGGGTAATGGTACTTCCTCCACCTGAACTCTTATTGGCAAGTAAAACAGTTTTAGCAACGACCCTTGCAATGGCTTCTGCATCGACACCGCTGTGTTTTTCAAAGCGTACATCTTCGGTAGCAATCAAGGCTTTGATGATATTGGGAGATATGTTCCTATAATCCACAGGTACCCTATTTTCAATATACAATCGACCCAATGTGGAATTGTCGGACGAAAGTATCTGACTGGCAAAGTCGTATTTCGGATTCTCCAACTCTTCAAAAGTAGGTAAGCCGGACAATGAGAGGTAAAACAAATAGACCGCAATAAATAAAATAAAGCAGCCCAAGCCTATCCACATTTTTCGGACAATGGACTTAATTTTCGGATTACTGTCTTCCATACTGTCTTAAAATATATAAAATAAATAACGAATGTACGAATAAATTAATATGTATCATGTGTAAAGGCGGTATGTAAGTTTTATATGATTGTTTAATGTATAAAATTATAATCTATCAAAATAATCAAAATGATGCATCCTTGAAAAGCTTCAGACCCTCCAAATCATTGATTCTGTTTAACTATTTGAATGTCTTTCAATGCTCCCTTCTACCTCAAACATTTACTTTTTGTTGCCATTTTGTTATTTTCAATAATATTTTTCTGAATTTCAAATCAAAAGCAACAAATTTGCGTTCTTTAGTTGAAAGAATAAACCATGAAAAAATCTTTTTTAGTATTCTTGTTTTTCTCCATACTTTATTCCGTCAATGCACAACATCAACAAGTTGATACTGTAATATTTGCGGGCAAAAAGATGTTGCGTGTCATCACCGAAAAAGGCGATACTGCCTACTTGGACCAACTCGATGAAGTGTCTGTTTCTTCCAAAAAACAATTCGGCAGCAAGGATGAATATGATCGATATATGCGGTATCGACGTTACGCTGCCATTGTCTATCCTTATGCCTTAGAAGCCATGCGTATTTATCATGAATCGAAAGAAGCAACACGCAGCATGACAAGACGAGAACAAAAAAAGTATATGAAAACCCTCGAAAGGGAATTAGAAGAACAATTTGAAGAGCCTTTGAAAAAATTAACAAGGACGCAGGGCCTCATACTTACTAAGATGATTGAAAAGGAGCTCAACGAGCCTTTTTACGACGTAATCAAAGAAATTAAAGGTACGTGGTCAGCTTTTTATTACAATACATCCGGTCGATTTTACGGATACCACCTAAGAGACGGCTACAAACGAGGTGAAGACTACATACTCGATATGGTATTGGACGATTATCGCCTGAATATTAAAAGATAACTATGCTTATAGTGCCTTATCGATGGGATGGTAGAAAAAAAGCCCAAAGTTAACTACTGAAAAAGCTACTATTCTACGATTACCTTAAACTCTATATTTGCCGTGTGTTCCAACGTTTTAGACACCGAACAGTATTTTTCAAAAGACAGCTGGGCGGCCTTCAGAGCCTTCTTCACATCGACATTACCTTTGATTCTAAAGAGAACAGTAATATTTCGATATAGTGAATAATCCTCTACCGGCTCCGACATACCGTCCACTTCAACAGAAAAGGAAGTGATGTCTTGTCGCTGTTTTTTAAGAATATGGATGACATCAATAGCGCTACAGCCGCCTATTGCAGCCAGAAGCAATTGCATGGGTCGCATACCCAGATTAGCTCCACCAATAGATGGACTACCATCCATCATAATCGTATTGCCCTCTTCATTGACGGCTTCCATCTGAAAATCTTCATTTATTCGTTTTATGTGAATCTTCATCGCCTATTTATTTTAATCTGATTTCTTAATAAATTTTAAAGCCAATATACAAAGTTATTGCATCTCCGGACGATTGTAAAACAAGGATTGACAACTATCTGAAGATTGCATTGCCTGAATGACAGCAGGTAAAGGTGCTATAAAAACCTCGGGATAATCCACTTCTCCAAGCTGCGGTCTTATCGTATAAGCCAACTGCTCCTTCTCCGTATTAAACTGCGAATCAATGCCCTCTTTATTGCCACGAGGATCAAGCCTAAACCATCCAACATCCTCCAAATACAGAGCATTCAAGCCATGGAGCGCATAACCTGACTCGATGGTGCCTTTCCTTAGTACTCGTTGGTAGCAAAAGCCGGCAGGAATGCCCATGCCCCGCAAAAGCGCTGCCAGCACATGTGATTTGGCAAAGCAGATTCCTTCATGCTGTGTCAATGCCTCTTCAGCAGAAATTGTCACTTTTTCATATCCGGTATCAAAGGAATGGGCAACTTGGTCTCTCGCTATTTCAAAGGCAAGTTTTGCCCTTTCTAAAGAGGAAGAAGCCAATGATTGAATGTCGAGAATTTTTTGACTGATATTTGGGGTATCAAACTGAATGATTGGCGGAATTTCTAATAGATAATCTTCAAGAATACTTGATTCGATGTGTAATTTCATAGCATTTATGTTGTGTACATAATTTGATCTATTTCTTCAACATTCGAATTCTCTATAGGGTTTAACCCAAATTCCACAAAAGACAATGCAGAATTTGACATTAAAATAAAACTAATTGCCGACAAAACTGTCTTTATTCTGGAGGATAACCATATTTTATGGTACATTAGCCTTTTAACCCAAATTCCGCATTTGTCTAATGTGGAATCGACTTACGACTCGTAATCAATGGTTTACAGAAACCATTGAAACGATTCGTACATCGGGATTAAACCTCATAATCAGCACTATACGGTTTTTCAAAACCTTTACTGCTGAATTGGGGTTTAATAAATTTTATTGTGGAGTGTGTAAAATAGCCAATATTGAATATTCTGCTGATTTTACTCCTATTAGAAGTTATCATTCATGCTTTATAACATAATTTTATTAATTCATGTATTTTCGGCTATATTAGGTCTTGGTCCCGGTTTTGTCATGATATACATTGTGACGAGGGCTTCCACTATGTCAGAGCTACGACATGCATATCTTATACGCAATCGGCTCCACATCTTCGTAATGGTAGGCGGAACATTACTGCTGTTATCCGGGCTGGCGATGGGATTCATCAACACATATCTCTTCAGGATGGGATGGTTTGTCACCAGTTTAGTTTTGTTTTTAGTGGCGTTGGGCTTCGGACCGGTAGTATTATCTCCTTTATCAAAGCCCATCAAAACCTTATTAAAACAACATCAAGGTGAAGATATTCCCCAGCAATATTATCATTTATCGAAGAAATTATTTTTTTATGAAAGAATTGAAAATGTAATATTTCTGGTTATTATTATGATGATGGTATTAAAACCTTTTTAGAATTATTGCTAAATTTTTTGAAAATAAAACCAACCTTTAACAACAATCTAACCATCAAAAGCTATGAAAGATAAAGTTGAACATACCAATGAATTAAATGCTGATTTCTGGAATCACCGATGGAAAAGCGGACTGACAGGATGGGATATAGGTTATGCATCACCGCCTTTGGTCGAGTATATGAGCCAATACGAGGACAAGTCCGTATCCATTCTCATTCCTGGTTGCGGCAATTCATACGAAGCCGAAAACCTGCTATCTAAAGGTTTTGATGACATAACTTTAATCGATATTTCGGAGGAATTGACCAATAGATTGCGAGAAAGATTCAAAAAAGCGCCCCAGATTAAAGTGATATATGAAGACTTTTTTAACCACGTCGGACAATATGATTTAATCTTAGAACAAACCTTCTTCTGTGCCCAGATACTAGAAAGGCGAGAAGAATATGTGCGTCATATCGCTTCACTACTCAAGAGGGGTGGAAGGTTAGTTGGTGTTCTATTCAACGTAGATTTTGGTAAGGAGGGGCCGCCATTTGGTGGCGATGAAAACGAATACAGGAAACTTTTTTCAGGTTTATTTGACATCCGGGTCATGAGTCCTTGTTACAACAGTATTCCTCCAAGAGCTGGTTCTGAACTCTTTGTGGTGATGGTCAAAAAGTAGAAAACTAAAGCCTATTGAGTCCTGCTTTAGCCTTTTGATGCAAACTTGATTTGTATTCGGAAGGTGACAAGGAAAGGCAAAGGTTGTAGTACTTTCGAGCCTGAGCCTTATTGTTTTTTTCTTCGTAAATCAAGCCAATATTGAGGGCAGCATTACAAGCGTAATAATTGGGATATTTTTTTCCTTTTTCCAGTGTAATCATATAATAATTTAATGCGGCAGCCTCATTTGAAAGGGAGTGCAATACTCGTCCCATCCGATAGTTATATTCCAACCGTTCCTGAACGCTATTAAAATCAGATTCTTTTTTGCTATTTAAAAGTTGATAAGACCGTTGATAGTAGTTGCCATCATAAAGAAGTCGGGCTTTAAGGAGGTCTATATTGGGCATTTGACCGGCATTGGCTTCCCGAAGAGCGGCTTTATCCTCATCTACAATAGCACGACCATATTTTATAATATTGGCATTATTCATGAGGTATCCGGCTACATTGCCTTCAACAAGCTGACTCCATGCGAGTTTCTGATAGGCTTCTTTGATGTAATTCCGACCTTTAAACTGTCTCAAGTAGGACTTTAAATAAAGGTCTGCATCGGGATCGAGCCGATGGAGCTTTGCCATGCCCAGCATAAAATTGAGATAGTGAAATGGGAAGTAATTACTGCCTCCGGGGCGTTTCATTAAAATATTGATTGCCACATCATTTCGTCCTGAACGCATGGCAATGTTACTTAGGGCAAAACAAGCCAAAGGACTATTGTCCGTATCTAATCCGGCTTGTGAAACTACTTTCCAGGCATTTTCGGCATCATTATTGAGGTGAAGCTGTACAAAGGCATACATTACAATGGCCTCATCCCTAAAGAGGAAAGGTCGGTCATAACGAATGACGGATTCAAGTTCTCTGATACCCTGATCGATGGTACCATCCATACCTCCCAACCAAGATACGCCCCAACGATATTCGTCCGGTATTGTACCGATAGCAGCATGCAATACACCCATACTTTTCTTATTGAGAATAAAGTTTGGAAATTTTTTTGTATTGCTGTTTAAATCCTTGTAAGCCGCTTTTATTTCAAAAAATGCCCGCGTATATTCTTCAAACTTCAATCGTGCCAATGCCCATTGCAGTTGCATTTCAGCCTTACAATATAAAAAATAAGGAGAGGATGGGTCTGTCTTGTCAATCATCGACAAACGCATGTTCTTATTGGCTTTCATCTTATTGAAATCGGCATCCGTTTCACCTATAAATGCAGAAAAGAAGTCGATATAATTTTCCAGAAAATAGGTGACATAATTGTTGGGTTCAGAAGTTCTAATGTTTTGAATTTTTTGTTCGGCTTCCTTAAAGCGAAGTTGCATTATCAATTGATACGCCTTACGGGCGTTCGGGCTAAAATCAATAGACTTCTTTTGAGCATGAATACTCTGAGGCTGCATGAGGCATAATAGCCAAATGGAAATAATAAAAAATAAAGGATGCTTCAACACTGGCTTTCAAAAATATTTTTAAAATAAAAAGCCTCAAACACCAAATCAGTATTTGAGGCTTCACTAGGAAGAAACATCCACTTAAGCTTCAGTGGTTTCTTCTTCCAAGATAGTGGCTTTATCCACTAAGATACGTCCACAATGCTCGCACACTAAGATTTTCTTGGTTAATCCTATTTCCATCTGGAGTTGTGGTGGAATAGCATTATAACATCCGCCACATGCATTACGCTCGACGGAAACTACAGCCAAACCATTGCGATAAGTGTTTCTAATCTTTTGGTATGCTTTCAAGAGGCGCTCTTCGATTTTCTTCTGTTGCTTTTCAGAGACCGCCAACAGTTTTTCTTCATCTTTCTCGGTGCGGCTGATGATTTCCTTCAACTCAACTAATTTCTTTTCGAGGTCTTCTTGCTTGTTGGTTCTGCGTTCTTGAGCAGCGACCAATGCTTCATTTTTACCTTCTTTGGAAAAGCGCAATTCTTTGATTTTTTTCTCAGCCAATTGAATATCCAACTTCTGGAGTTCTATTTCCTTGTTTACGGCATCAAATTCCCTGTTGTTCTTGACTTTATCCAATTGTTTTTCATACTTGGCTATCAAGGCTTCACTTTCTTTGATATGGTTTTGATAGTTTTTTATATCCAGTTCCATCGTCTTAATAGCGGTATCTATCTTAGTTACCCGGGTATCTAAGCCGGCAACTTCATCTTCCAGATCACTTACCTCCATCGGCAACTCACCTTTGAGGATTCGAATTTCATCAATCTGCGAGTCAATTTGTTGAAGATTGTATAATGATCTTAGCTTTTCACTAACTGATAATTCCTTTTTTGCCATAATTTTTATAAATAGTTAATTGGATTTGTAATAACTTTAGTCGAACGAAGCGCAAAATTACTAATTTTTTTGATTATCAAGTCTTTAATTAAATTTATTGTAAATTGTTCACTTTCATAATGTCCTATATCGGCTATCATAATTTTATCATTGGCATCAAAAAACTCATGATATTTGAAATCGGCCGTTATGAAAACGTCGCATTCCATGGCTATTGCCTGATTTAATAAAAATGAACCTGAACCTCCGCACACTGCTACCTTATGAATGGTAGTCTTCACCGGCTGCGTATATCTTATAACATGTACCTGCATTTTTTGTTTTAGGTCTTCCAAAAAAAAGGTCCATTCTATCGGATGTTGGGTCCAACCAATTAGTCCGGTACCACGAGGACGATCCTTGATTAGTGCACCGGGATGAGGGAGGAGAGCCTCACATCGAGAAAGTCCGATTCGCTCTGCGATTTTGTTATTTACGCCTTCGTCGATCACATTATCGAGATTGGTATGTATGGCATAAATGGCAATATTGTTGCGTATTGCCTTGATGATGGTACGCTGTACGTAATTTTGTCCGGTAAATCTTTTTAATCCTGAAAAAACGATTGGATGATGGGCAATAATCAAATTAAAGCCTGCCTCTATAGCTTCATCGACAACGGATTCCGTAGCATCTAAACTTATAATAGCACCTGTGATGTCCATGTCCGGATGCCCTACAATCAGTCCACTGTTGTCATAGCTTTCTTGATATTCAAGCGGTGCATGATGTTCTAAATGTTGTATTATCTCTTGTAACTTCATCTATATTTTAATAAATACGATCAAACTAAGTGCATCAAATCTCCAACACATGGCACTGTGCGACTCACAAATCCTTCTCCTAATTTTACTCCGGCTGCTCGTCCCATTTCTCTTGCCCTGGCTTCTAAAAACACCCAGAAATCCTCATCGCTGATCGGGGTATGAACCTGATCTTTATTCATAAAAAATTGGGATGCATAAGCCGACACCATTTCTAATTTCTTTTGATGATAATCAGTAATATCCACAACGATATGTGGCGCTATGTGCATGTCCTGAATGTAGTTTAGTACAATCTTGGGTCGCCATCGGTCAAGGACAAGACCATCATCATCCTTCAGCTCTACTTTGACCAATCCACTGACAAATGTCGCTCTATCTACCAATTCTGCACCCTTACCATGATCCGGATGCCTATCAGAAGGGGCATTGGCGAGGATTATCGAAGGCTTTGCTATCCGAATGATTCGAGCTACTGCCAAAATGGATGCTTCATCCACCGTAAAAAAGCAATCTTTAAGCCTCAGGTTACGTCTCCACATACCGCCCAATCTTTTTCGGGCTTCTTCAGCTTCTTCCAGGCGCAATGATCCACTGCCATTGGAACCTAATTCACCCATTGTCAAGTCCAACAAGCCAACACTATGACCTTGTTCGATCATTTTAATGAGTGTCCCGCCGGAACCCAGTTCGATGTCATCGGGATGTGCCCCAATAGCGAGGATATCTACTTTTTGCATGATTAATTGGTTAATACCTCTTCTGAAGGTAACAGTTTAATATATTCTTTAATGTATTGATTGGGGACGGCTACGCTGAGGTTGTAATAAGCAATCCTCCATTTTCCATTCACTCTGGCGAGCACACCAGTTGCCCTACAAGGCCCCATCCATGTCTTCAAGCTTTCGTCAAACATCACTTTGTTTTTATCCTTCAAGTCATAATAATGTCGGTCAAAAGGTTCAAAATGCCATGCCTTTCTTCCGCGGAAATACTTACCCAAGTCTCGTGCCATCGAAGTCCTATCCCACCTTTCAGAGAGATCTGTCCCCAGATATACAGCATCTTCCGTCATCAAACCGAAAAAAGTAGCTGAATCTCCCACCGCTGCCGCATGATGCCAGGCATCAATCACCTTATTTTGTTCTTCTTGATTTGTATTACTAATATAAGATGAAAATACTGGAACGATTACAATTAGGCATAATAACACCAACAATGACTTTAGCTCGGGAAATTTCATTGAATGTAATTGATATTTGACAAGATTTATTTTAAAAACGGTTAAAGTTAAAAAATGTTGGAAAATAATTCAAGATGTCATATCTTTACACAACTTAATCAACTTAATCACCAATTTTTATAATATGTTAGTAAAAGTATATGCCAGTGCAACTCATGGAGTGGATGCATGTACCATTGATGTTGAAGTCAACTCAGGAGGTCCTGTTCAGGCGGGCAAAATGGGTTATTTTTTAGTAGGCTTACCCGACAATGCAGTAAAAGAAGGATATATGCGCATCGCCGCAGCGACTTCCAATATAGGCCTAAAGCTACCCCGTATCAATATGACGGTCAATCTGGCTCCGGCAGATATGAAAAAAGAAGGTGCCGCTTATGACCTACCCATCGCTATAGGCATGCTGGCTGCATCGGGATATATCACAACGGATATATTGGACAAATACATCATTTTGGGAGAGTTATCATTAGACGGTGAACTACGACCTATTAAAGGAGCATTGCCCATTGCCATTCAGGCACGCAAGGAAGGATTTAAAGGATTTATTCTACCTGCCGATAATGCTAGGGAGGCCGCCATAGTCAATGATTTGGATGTATATGCTGCTCATAATTTAAAGGATGTCGTTCAGTTTTTTAATCAGGAAGGAAGCTTGGAAAAAATTTCTATTAATACAAGAGAGGAATTTTTCAACAACCATTCCGATTATATGGAAGACTTTGCTGATGTAAAAGGTCAAGAAAACATCAAGCGGGCACTTGAAATAGCAGCGGCAGGTGGGCACAACGTTATCCTCATAGGGCCGCCCGGTGCCGGAAAAACTATGCTGGCAAAGCGCCTTCCTACCATCTTACCTCAATTGTCCCTCAAGGAGGCACTCGAAACAACTAAAATCCATTCCGTCGCAGGCACCCTTTCAAAAGGCTCTTCACTCATCACCAGAAGACCATTTCGCTCGCCTCATCATACAATTAGCGATGTAGCATTAGTAGGTGGTGGCTCCAATCCTCGACCCGGCGAAATATCACTTGCTCACAATGGCGTGTTGTTTTTAGATGAATTGCCGGAGTTTAAAAGAGAAGCCTTAGAGGTGATGCGCCAACCAATGGAAGATCGTGTCGTCACCATAAGCCGTGCACGCCAAACCATCGATTATCCGGCAAGTCTGATGTTGGTTGCATCCATGAATCCATGTCCATGCGGCTATTACAACCATCCTGAGAAGGAATGTGTATGCGCTCCCGGAGTAGTCAAAAAATATTTAAACAAAATATCGGGCCCACTCTTAGACCGGATCGACCTACATGTTGAAGTGACGCCCGTTTCTTATGATAAATTGGCCGATGAACAACCAGATATAGAAAGAAGTGAGTCTATCCGACAACGGGTAGTTGCCGCCCGGGAAATACAAGAAGAACGATTTAAAGAAATCAAAAACGTATATTCCAATGCCCAGATGCCCGGCAATATTGTCAGAAAATTATGCCAACTCACGCCTCAAGGTACCGCCCTCCTGAAGGCTGCAATGACAAAACAACAACTTTCTGCCCGTGCTTATGACAGAATATTAAAGGTAAGCAGAACCATTGCAGACTTAGCTGGAAGTCCCAATATTACTATAGAACACCTTGCGGAGGCAATTCATTTTAGGAGCTTGGACAAGGAGTCTTGGATGCCAACTTAGCACATGAATATAATATTTTTTATTATCATCAATGACTAAATTACCCAGATCCTCTATCCATTTATTGCAATGTGACTTGTCAAATTATTTACTTTTAAACATGCTGGATCGATAAGCAACTAGTAATCTATGGTTTATAGAACCACTTGAAATGATTGGTACATCGGAACGGCCCTTATTATCAACACTATTCGACTTTTTCAAAACTTATATTGTTAAATTAGGAATAAAAATATAAATAAAATGGTAACAAATTCTTACTATATTCGTTGACGTTAAAGTCACGAAAGTCACCTTTTATAACCAGATTAATCAGATAATTGACTGTGCAGCTATGAAAAAAGAAATAAACAAGGCATATTCTAAAGGTAATACCTTGACAGGAGCTAGAGCATAATGTGAGTTATTGTTATTCATGATGCAATTGCTTTCGATTTGGAATAACTTGAGTGATAAAGTTGTGGAGATGCTGTCCAACAACTTAAAATCAACTATATGGCTATATGGCTTAAAGATAGAAGATGACGTACCGGATTATAGTACTTTGAGCCGATTTCAAAAGGATTTGACTGAGAAAAAAGTTTTCAATAAGATAATGAAGTAATTCAATAGTCAATTGAAGAAAAGAAGATTAATAACAATGGGAAAGACCTGGACAAGATAGCGATGACTCTCTATTTGAAAAGATCACCGGAATCAGTCTTTCAAGTAACGAAATAAAGGATAAGCTCAAAAAAATCTGAAAAACTGCTTAAATAGATCCACAAAATGCAAAGTTTTCATATCATGTATCGAAAAAAAATATTTCCTTACCCACTTGGATTATTTTGGTAAATCCTAATAATGATTACTTTTATAAGAAAATATACGCAAGGTTGTATGAAAATAAACCCATTATTGGAAAAATATACAGACCTGTGCGCAGTCAAAAAAAATATTCAAAAGAAGGATAATTAATACAAACCTACACAGAATTATGAAAAACACATTTTTGTTTTTACTGTCTTTAACAACATGTTATTGTTTTGGACAAGTACAAACCTATTTCGTTAAACCCAATCAGACCGACCTCAACTATGCCGCAGCACAAGACAGTAGTGCGGTGAGCAGAAATACAAGTTTTCAACTAAATAAGTTATTCTTATTTATTGGAGGGACAGGAAGTAGTAGCTCAACAGATTACATCGCATTAAGGCTTCATTCTTCTATCCTCGGATTTGACTTTATCAATTTGAGCTATCCTAATAATGTTGCTGCGGCAAGCCTTTCCAACAGTTCGGACAGTATGGCGTTCAATAAATACAGGCAAGAAATATGCTTTGGGACACCTGTTAGTGATGTCATAACAATTGACAGTCTAAATTCTATTTATTCAAGAACATTAAAGTTGATACAGTACTTAGATCTGACATACCCATCACAAAACTGGGGACAATATTTAACAACACCAACCTCTTTAAATTGGTCACAAATAATTGTAGGAGGGCATTCTCAGGGTTCTGGACATGCCTGTTATCTTGCAAAGAAATATTTAGTTGATAGAGTTTTAATGTTTGCTGGAACAAACGATTACAGTGACTTTTATTCTAAATCGGCCAATTGGATAAGACAATCTGGAATAACACCTGTAAACCGATTTTATTCTTATTTAAGTCTTAATGATGAAGCTGTATCTTATTTTAAGCAATTTGAAATTATTTCTGGACTTGGAATGCTTCTGAATGATGACTCAACACACGTTGACAACCTTTCACCACCTTATACAAACTCACATTGTCTTTATACTACACAATCACCTGGCTTAGTATTGCTCAATCATAATGTCCCTATTAAACCAAGCATAATAAACAACAATGTATGGACATATATACTGACATCAGCAATTACTTCAAGGTTAAATAATTCTTTTAAAACGACAAAACTTAAAATTTATCCAAATCCTACAAACAATTGTATCTATTTGACCTTTGGAACTATACAAAACAAACTAACATATTCTATCTATAATTTATCAGGACACCTTATAAAGACCGAAACGCAAATACAAAAAGGTGAAAAATATATAATTGACATTTCAGATGTAGAAACAGGTTTATACTTTTTAGAAGTTAATGGCATGACAACGAAAATCATAAAAGTAGAATGACAAAGGCAGCCTAAAACATTATGCCGAAATGAAAAATCCCTTAACCGCTACCATTAATTACAACAATCCTTTTAACTAATAATCCACTTTTTATTAATGTGGAATTTTAAATTGGATTCTTAAACAATGATTTTAAAATCATTAAAACGACTCCTAAATTGGAACGTCCCTTATAATCAGTCTTCTTCGGTTTTTTAAAACCTCGATTGCTTAATTCAGATTCAACAATGACAACACCAGAGGGTACAAAATTTGATACTGAAAGAACGACATGTTTATATACCGAAATTTTTACATTGTTATACCAAATTGATTTATAAATAAGTCCAACTTTCCTTAAAATCAAAATACTCTCGGTAGCTATCCCGATGATAGTCGTTTAGACCAATGTAATTGGATTATTACGATCCACTCGGTATTATTCACCGATTACAACAAACAACTTACTTATTTTTACTTCAAAAAAAATACCGTCTTGAATGCTCAGGACGGTATTATTATTTCTATATAAAAATCTATTAACCATTCAATGCTGCTGCACCGCCGACTATTTCCGAAAGTTCATTAGTAATGGCTTCTTGACGTGCTTTGTTGTAATTGATCTTCAACTCTTTCAACAATGAATCAGCATTTTCAGTGGCTTTGTCCATTGCCGTCATCCGTGCTCCATGCTCAGATGCATTGGTATCAAGCAACGTCTTGTGAAATTGGGTCTTTAAAATAATCGGTATCAAATATTCCAATAAGCTTTTTTGATCCGGCTCGAAGATATAGTCTGCTCGTTTTGCATTGGAAGAGCGATCTACCGGCATCTTCTTTACCGGAAGGAATTTCTCCGTCTTAAATATTTGCGTTCCGGCATTTTTAAACTTACTATATACAATTTCAATGGCGTCGTACTTACCTGCTACAAAGTCGTCCATCAACACTGATGCTATGGGTGCAATGTTATTGAATGAAAGGTCGGAAAAAGCATTGACATAATCATTGATTACAGGAGCATTTTTATATACTCTTTTTACATAGTCATTACCTTTTTTCCCGATCGTAACAAAAGTAACATTATTGGCAGCAAGAGCTTCCGCATACTTCGTTTTAACCAATTCTGTTGCGGCTTTGCATATATTAGAGTTTAATGCACCTGCAAGCCCTCTATTGGAAGTAACAATAACGATGGCAATGCTTTTTGCTTCACGTTCTGCATTAAATACAGAAGAGTCGTCGCCACTGATATTTGACAGAATATTCGTCAACATACCATTTAGCTTTTCACTATATGGTCTCAATTGAACGATGGCTTGTTGAGCACGGCGTAACTTAGCCGCAGAGACCATCTTCATAGCCTTGGTAATCTGCTGTGTAGAAACAACCGATTTTATCCGCTCTCTTACTTCTTTTAAATTAGCACCCATTAAAAAGTGATATTTATATTGTGTAAAAATCGGAAAGGAAGTAAATTAAATACTGCCTTTCCGGCTATTTCACTATGATTAAAATTTAGGCAAATTAATTGGCAAATTGCTTAGCCAATTCAGCTGCGACAGATTTCAATGTATTCAAATCTCCATCTTCCAACTTACCGGCTTTGAAATTCTTTAGCATATCCGGATGGTTTTTATCCAAGGTTGCAAAAAGATTTTCTTCAAATTCCTTAACATTGGAAGGCTTGATATCCTTCAAAAGGTTGTTGGTACCCAGATAGATGATAGCCACTTGCTTTTCAACGGACACCGGTGAATACTGTGACTGCTTTAAAACTTCTACGTTGCGTACACCTTTATCCAATACAGCTTTGGTCGCAGCATCCAGGTCGGAACCGAATTTAGCAAAAGCTTCCAATTCGCGGTATTGTGCTTGATCCAGTTTCAATGTACCGGATACTTTTTTCATGGACTTAATCTGAGCATTACCTCCTACACGGCTCACGGAGATACCCACGTTGATAGCCGGTCTTATACCTGCGTTAAACAAGTTGGATTCCAAGAATATCTGACCGTCTGTGATAGAAATCACGTTGGTCGGGATGTATGCAGATACGTCACCCGCCTGTGTCTCAATTATAGGTAAAGCAGTCAAAGAACCGCCACCTCTCACCAATCCTGAATTTTTTAAAGATTCTGGAAGGTCATTCATATTCTGAGCAATGGCATCATTGCTGATGACTTTTGCTGCACGCTCCAATAAGCGGCTGTGCAAATAGAATACGTCACCCGGATAAGCTTCACGTCCCGGTGGTCTTCTCAACAAAAGGGATACCTCACGGTATGCGACAGCTTGCTTAGACAAGTCGTCATATATAATCAATGCCGGACGTCCTGTATCTCTGAAAAATTCTCCGATAGCAGCACCTGCAAATGGAGCATAGAACTGCAATGGAGCTGGATCAGAAGCCGAAGCCGACACAATAGTAGTATATGGCATTGCACCATTTTCTTCAAGTACTTTCGCTACCTGTGCAACGGTTGATGCTTTCTGACCACAAGCAACGTAGATACAATATACGGTTTCACCTCTATCGTGAAATTCTTTTTGATTGATGATGGTATCAATGGCAATCGCAGTTTTTCCAATCTGGCGGTCACCAATGATCAATTCCCGTTGTCCACGACCGATAGGAATCATGGCATCAATGGCCTTGATACCTGTCTGTAATGGTTCTGTAACGGGCTGTCTGAAGATTACACCTGGAGCTTTACGTTCCAATGGCATCTCATACTTAGCACCTTGAATATCCCCTTTTCCGTCAATAGCTTGTCCCAATGGGTTTACTACACGACCGAGAAAACCTTCTCCTACTTCAATAGAGGCAATTGTATTGGTTCTTTTCACCTTAGATCCTTCCTTTAAGTTGTCAGAAGGTCCTAAAAGCACGACTCCCACGTTGTCTTCTTCAAGGTTCAATACAATGGCTTGAACTCCGGTTTCAAACTCCACCAATTCACCGGCTTTTGCATTGGTTAGGCCATACACACGAGCGATACCGTCACCTACAGAGAGAATGGTACCTACTTCTTCTAATTCAGCTTCTGTGTGGAAGCCGGAAAGTTGTTGTTTGAGAATGGCTGAGATTTCATCAGGTTTAACATTAACCATAGCTATATTTAATTTTAATGTTTTTATGAATTATGGGAAAAGGATTGTTTTAACTTTGCAAGTTGGTATGCGACACTGCTGTCATATAAATTGTCACCAAATTGTATGATAAAGCCACCAATAATGGAGGCATCAATATGTGTATCCAACTGGATGGTTTTGTCAGTACCAATCAACTCTTTCACTTTGGACAAAATCTGATCGGTTGTTGTCTGGTCCAAAGCGGTTGCCGAAGTGACCTTAACCAGTGCGATATTGAAGTGCTCATTATACTGTAGATTAAACTCGTCGGCGATATCTACGAGAAGGGGTTCTCTACCTTTGCGTATAGTCAATTCAAAAAAAGACATAGTTAAGGCGTCGAGTTTGCCTTCGAATACTGCTTTGAGGGCTGATATCTTTTTGGTTGGATATATGATTGGGCTTTTGAGCAAGAGGTAAAGATCCCTGCTCTTTAACGCTTCCTTGAAGTTAGCCATATCTCCTTTAACCACCTCCGTCTTTCCCTGCTCAATGGCGAGGTCAAGAAGGGATTTGGCGTAGCGCGATGCGACTTGTGATACAGACATTTATCTTAATTTTCTAAATGAAAAATAATGAATTAATTTAATTTCATTTCATTGACCAAAGACTGTGCCAATTCAATCTGTGCAGGATCATTGCTCAATTGTTTTTTGATAACCGTCTCAGCAACCTGAACTGCCAAAAGACCTGCTTGGTTCTTCACTTCGGCAATAGCTTGTTTTTTCTGATTTTCTATTTCCAAGTTGGCATTGGCAAGGATTCTTCCAGTCTCTTCTTTGGCTTTGTTTTTAGCTTCAGAAATGATCTGAGAAGCCTGATCTTTGGCATCTCGTAGCAAAGCAGCACGTTCCTCACGAGCTTGTACGAGCAATTGCTCATTTTCTGACTTCAGATTGTTCATTTCTTCTCTGGCAATATCGGCTTGAGCCAGTGCATCATTGATGGAATCTTCTCTTTCTTTAAGGGCTTTAGCTATCGGGTTGATAGCTTTTTTACCCAAAAACAACCACAAGCTGACAAATATAATTACTGTCCAAAAGAACAGACCGAAATCGGGCTTGATGACATTAAATTCGGCTAATAATACCATAATATATAATTATTTGAATATTTTTTCTAAAAAAGCCCGATGATCAACCAATCGTTTACGCATCGGGCACACATTTTACTTCTGACCTGCAGTCAACAATGCAACAACCACTGCGAATAATGCAACCGCTTCAACGAAAGCCGCTACAATCAACATGTTGTTACGAATGTCACCGACAGCTTCCGGCTGGCGTGCTATCGCTTCCATACCTTTACCACCGATAAAACCAATACCGATACCGGCACCGATTGCTGCTAATCCCGCTCCAATTCCTGCGTACATAGTCTAAATTTATTTAATTATGTTTAAAATTCTGTTTTTCAAAATATGCCGATTTTCCGGCATCTTACATTTCGAAACTTTTTCCGAAATCTTTATTTATTAATGATGCGCTTCCTCTGTCGCTGCTCCAATATAGGATGCAGATAATATAGTAAAGATAAATGCCTGAATCAGCGCAACCACAAATTCTATCAGGTTCATAAACAATGTAAACGGCACTGCTAAGGCAGCTCCAGCCGTTGCACCGCCTATACTCTCACCCACATTTCCAAATACAAATATCAATCCCACTAAGCTCATGATAATGATGTGACCTGCGGTAATATTGGCAAAAAGTCGTATCATCAATGAGAATGGCTTGATAAATATGCCCAAAAACTCGATGGGTGCTAAAAATATTTTCATCGGAACAGGAACACCCGGCATCCAGAAAATGTGCTTCCAATAGTTCCCATTACCTTGGATATTGGTAATCAGAAAAGTAACAATTGCCAATCCCATCGTGATCGCCAAGTTACCTGTTATATTGGCACTAAATGGGAAAAATGGAATAAGTCCCATCAAGTTACATGTCAATATAAAAAAGAAGTTGACGAGCAAAAATGGCAAATACTTTTGATATCTATCCCCTAACATCGGTTTTGCTACTTCATCAATGATAAAGTTGATGATGATCTCCATCAAGTTTTGGAATCCGGATGGTGCTTTACGTCCCCTGTTTTTGTAACCCTTAGCTACTGACAAAAAGACAAACAACAACAGTCCAGCCGCTAATAACATGGAAAACACATTCTTTGAAATCGAAAAATCAAAAAACGAAGTAAAGCCAAGCATTGAGGAAGCTTTCTCCAACTGATACTCTTTCCCTTCGTGTGTAAGAATAGCAATCTCTTCACCATCTACTTTCTTATGGTCGATGTGCCCTATCTCTACCTCACCTCCCGGAAAATCTGAAGGCAACCGCTTGATGATACCCTCATCCATGGCATATCGATTAACAGTCTTATGTCCATGATCCATTTTGGAACTCATAAAAAAGGTTAATCCATCTTCCTTTGAATATAAAATACATGGGAGTGGAATCGAAACATGACCAAAAAGGTGAAACTCATTGGAATTATTAATATGGTTAAATATCATGTTCTCCATATTAAATTCCTTGGCAGGAGCATGTTCTTCTACACCTTCAGCCTGTACCTCCTCCGGATGATCATGCGCCATTTCCTGCGCTTGTGACAGGAATGGAATCAAACACATGGAAAAAAGTAATGGAAAAAACAGTTTCAATGCCACTGAAAAACGGATATTATGAAATGCGTACAACTTGGTCATATCTGTTAAATTGCTTGACCTGTATGTGTTTTATACAGGTTTTTCAAAATTCGCCACAAAGGTAAGTTTTGACTTCCATATAACCAAGCATTTTTTTATGCTTTAAATAGAATATCAGTAGATTATATTTAATATTGAATAACTCCGTTAAGTCATTTTATTAAAAATCCTTACAACATGCAATAATAACGCTATCTGTGACAACAACTATCTTAAAGCATCAACCTAAATTTATTTTTAGTACAATCTAAAATTTTATAAAAAACAAAAATATCCTAAACCTCTTTGAGAAATATATCCACCGCTTAGAAGAATCACTTTGATGTCCGGCTTCTAAAACTTTCAATACAATTAATCCCATAGTACGCCCTTCTTACATAGCTCAAACGCCTCAAAAACAAGGACTTCTTGTAAATACTTGAATAAAATCAATACAACACGGCTAATTTTTCGTACCTTTGCGGTCATTTCAATAAAATACGTCTTTTATTAAAGTAAAATTAGCTTATGTCTAAGAAAAAAGTACTTATCGTTACAGAGGAATTATCACCCTATACCTTCGAAAACGATATTGCCAACCTAATAGGTAGATTACCCCAAACTATACATGAGGCAGGTATGGAAGTTAGAATACTTATGCCACGCTTCGGTATTATCAATGAAAGGCGTCACAGATTACACGAAGTTGTTAGACTCTCCGGTATGAATATTATCATAGACGACGACGACTATCCATTGATTATTAAGGTGGCTTCACTCCCGGGCATGCGCCTGCAAGTTTATTTCCTGGATAATGACGAATTTTTCAAGAGAAAAGCTATGTTTCACGATGAAGATGGGCAACCCTTTGAAGACAATGAAGACAGGATGGTATTCTTCTGTAAAGGTGTCATTGAAACAATCCGGAAATTTGGCTGGCCTGCAGACTATATCCACTGCCTCGGTTGGATGACAGCCCTCATCCCTTTTTACCTTAAAACAGCCTATAAAAACGACCCAATCCTCAATAAATTTAAAATCATTTACACCCCATATAAAGAGGATATCACCGGCTTTTTTACCCCTAAATTTGCCACTAAGGCATCCATCAATAACCTAAAGCCGGAAGATCTCAAACCTTTTATAAAAAACAATCAAGTCACACTAATTGAAAGCGCTTTAGCGTTTACCGATGGTGTCATCGTAGGAAGTGAGGAATTGGATGAAGCCGTAACAAAAGCCCTTAAAAAACTAAAAGGCATACCGGTTCTGGACTATGTGGGCGAAGAAGATATGAAAAAGGAGTATATCGAATTTTACCAAAAACTGATTAACGAATAACCCAACTTTAACCTTTAAATCTGACTTGTGAGAAATTACGCTCTCTTTGCGCTATTTATATTAATTGCCCTCGTCGCTTGTAACAAACCCAGCGATTTCGGGAAAGAAATTATCGCCGGTTCCAACATTCCGTTTGAACAATTGGATACCTTTACTCTTCATGCTTCGTCAGAAATTGATGACAGTGTGAGAACTTATGTTCCGGGATCCGTATCGCTTTCTATGTCCAATAGCATCGTGGGCAATGTTGATGACCCTGTCTTCGGAAATATTCAAGCAGAAGCTTACGCAAGCTTTGCTATCGAAAGAATACTCAATGACAGTCTGAACTTCATCCAACTTGATTCGGCTGTATGGGAAGTTTTCTATGACTCAGATAGTACAAACCAATATGGTGATATAACACAAGCTATGAACCTAGAAGTGTATAGAATTATTGACTCTGTCAAGGTTCAGGATACCTTGTATTCGACACATTCTTATGCAACCGACCCTTCAGCTGTCTCCGGCAAATACAACTTCTTCCCACGTCCATTCCCTTCCGACTCAAGCCACTTGCGCTTTAAAATGAACGACAACTTCTTGACATTTCTCAAAGGACTACCCGACACAACCTTCGCCAGTTCACTCAACGTAAGAAATAACTTCCCCGGCTTTGCCATTAAGGCAGTCGGTAAAACGGGAGCCTTAATTCGATTTAATTTTATTAATGCTCAAAACAATCTGAAGATTTACTACAAAAAACCCAATGGCACTCGCGATTCCATTAAATTAATCACCAACATCAATTGTGTTAGACATACCATGTATAAACACGATTACACCGGTAGCCGCTATCTCAATAGTAAAGTTAACCCATCTTCCGATAGCCTATTATTCGTGCAATCTATGGCAGGACCAAGAATTAAACTCACCCTTCCGGATCTTTCTTACCTGAAATCAGACGGCTTGAACTTCGCTGAATTGGAACTTACCGTAGCAGATGATAATGGCAAAGCATTCCCTAAGCCACAACAGCTTTGGTTGTACAAAAAGGATAGCAAGGGTGAAATTGTATCGGTTGCTGACGGCACCATAGCCATCAACAGTGGCTATAGGGCATCTTTTGGCGGAAACTTAGAAGAATTTTCCATCAACCAAAAGACGGTATATAAATACAGATTCCGCCTCCCCAAGCACATGATTGATTATATCAAAGGCAAAGAAGGAAACGAATTATATATCAGTGTGCTCGGCGCATCATCGACACCGGCCAGAGTCTTAATAAATGGTGGAAAAACCAAAGTTAATCCGGTAAAGCTGAAACTTATTGTCTCTAAAATTATTTAATTGAATTATCTATAAATTATCCGAATATGTGTGGAATAGTTGGCTATATAGGACATCAAGAAGCATATCCTATCTTAATCAATGGTCTTAAAAGATTAGAATACCGTGGCTATGACAGCACCGGTATCGCTTTGCTCAATGGTGACCTCAATATCTATAAGAAGAAAGGTAAGGTCTCTAATTTGGAAGATTATTCCAAAGGTAAGAATAAAGAAGGATTTGTAGGTATCGGTCACACCCGTTGGGCTACCCACGGCAAGCCGGACGATATCAACGCACACCCGCACCTTTCCGGTAATGGTCGCCTTGCACTCATACACAACGGCATCATAGAAAACTATTCTACGCTGAAAGAAGCCCTTTCAAAATTAGGTCATACATTTGTCAGCGAAACAGACACCGAGGTATTGGTGCATCTGATCGAAGAAATACAAACCACTCAAAACATTGGTTTAGAAGAAGCCGTACGCATCGCTTTGTCCAAAGTAATTGGCGCTTATGCTATCGTCGTCATTGACCGCAACAATCCCAATATCCTCGTTGCCGCTCGCAAAGGAAGTCCACTGGTAGTCGGATTGGGTGAAAATGAATATTTCATCGGTTCTGATGCCACACCGATCATTGATTACACCAAAAAAGTAATTTATCTTCAAGATGAGGAAATAGCCATTATAAAAGACGGTCACCTCCAAATCAAGGATATCAAAAATGAAATAAAAAATCCCAAGATTGAATTGCTTGACATGGAAATAGAAGCCCTCGAAAAGGCTGGTTACGACTATTTCATGTTGAAAGAAATACACCAACAACCCGACACAATCTTAGATTGTATGCGCGGTAGGATCAATGTTGAAGACGGATGGGTCCACCTTAGAGGAGTCGAAGAATATGAATCTCGCTTTAAAAATGTCAAAAAACTGACTATAGTAAGCTGTGGCACAAGCTGGCATGCCGGCCTCATCGGAGAATACCTTATTGAAGACCTCGTCCGCCTCCCCGTCGAAGTAGAATATGCTTCAGAATTTAGATATCGTAACCCTATCGTGGGCCCGGAGGATGTTGTAATCGCTCTGTCTCAATCCGGTGAAACTGCCGATACACTCGCAGCACTCGAACTATCCAAAGACAAATGGGCTGTAACTTATGGCATCGTCAACGCTGTTGGTTCCTCTATAGCACGAACAACACATGCTGGCTCTTATATCCATGCAGGTCCTGAAATAGGTGTGGCTTCGACCAAGGCTTTTACAGGTCAGGTTACCCTCCTTACCATCATGGCGCTTAAACTCGCCATCATGCGTGGTACAATTACCAAATCCAGATTCCAGGAAATTATCATCGAACTCGAAAAAATTCCAAGTAAAATCAAACAAGTCTTGGAAAAAGATGAACAAATAAAATATATCGCTTCCGAAATAAAGGATAGCACCAACGCCATATATCTCGGCCGTGGAGTCAACTTCCCCGTAGCTCTCGAAGGTGCACTAAAACTGAAAGAAATATCTTATATCCACGCCGAAGGCTATCCTGCCGCTGAAATGAAACACGGCCCTATCGCCCTCATCGACGAAAAAATGCCCGTCATCGTCATTGCTACCAATAAAAACGCCTACGACAAAATCGTAAGCAACGTACAAGAAGTCAAGGCAAGAAAAGGGATTGTCATCGCTATCGTCAATGAAGGAGATGTAGAAATAGCCAAATTAGCTGATTATTATATCGAAATTCCGGAAACAGATGACCTGCTCTCTCCATTACTTTCCGTCATTCCATTGCAATTGCTATCCTATCATATTGCCTTGATGCGTGGTTGTAACGTAGATCAACCAAGAAATCTCGCTAAATCAGTAACCGTAGAATAATCCATAAAACTATCCATATCATGGCATCACGAACATTGGAAGAAAGACAAAACTTAGAATATAATACCGGCCGTAACTATATGGTGCTGCCCGAATATGGTCGATACTTACAAAAACTTGCAGTTAGCATCTCGGAGTTAGAAGACCCCGAAGAACAACGTGCGTATATCGAAAAGTCAATAGACATCATTATTCAACTATTCCCTGAAAGTAAAAGTGTCGATAATTATAGAGAAAAGTTGTGGCACGACCTATATTATATGTCGGCTTTCGAAATCCAAGCACTGCCACCAAGCGGCATTAAACCAACCTTTGAGGATCAACAATTAAAGCCAACTAAATTAGAATATCCGGTACACCGTCTCGATTATAAACACTATGGTTACAACGTCCATATAATGATCAAAAAGGCTCTCGATATGGAAGAAGGTCCGATAAAGAAGGAATTTGTAGAAGTCATCGGTGCTTATATGAAATTAGCATACAAAACCTGGAACAAAGAGCATTTTGTCAGTGACGATATGATCCGCCAGGATTTACTTGCTATGACGAAGGGAGCCCTTTCTATTGATGAAGAAAAAGATCTGGATGTACTTTTGGCGTCGCAAATCAAAAAAAGATTTTTACCTACTGTCAATCAAAATAACAACTGGAAAAAGAAGAAAAATTCCGGAGGTAAAAATAAGAGTCGACGGTAACTCCACCCATTTATAGCCGATTATCAAAATATCTTCA
>JAGPCT010000065.1 GCA_018057925.1 Saprospiraceae bacterium | reverse complement strand
AAAAGAATGAAATGTATCGAAATAACTTAAGGGAAAAACAACTTGCAAAAGCAATAAAAATGCTTAAAAACAACAACTTCCAAGTGGTTGACTTTGAGGGAGTTGTGGTTTAGTTAGATGTAATTCCACTTAAAGGCAAAATGTTGTCTTTAAGAAATATATTGCTAACTGTTTGTTGTGTTGAAATTAAAATAATCACGAATCAATGTATTTTCAAGTATATGATAATCAGCTTGTCGTGGTTTAATTAGATGTAATTCAGCTGTAAGGATTTTGAAAAACCGTAATGTGCTGATTATGAGAGCAACCTCGATGGACGAATCATTTCAAAATTTTTCTCAAATTTTTGATAAAACCTAGAATGAAAAGATTAAAATTTTCCTAGTATTCTGGATAAATCGGCATTTTGATATTAGGGAAAGTTGGATTGACTTATAAATCAATTTGGTAGAACACCCTAAAGTGTTCATTGCCCACTATAATCAAAAGTAATTGTATTAAGACACAAGGAGGATGATTGGAGGAATTGATAGAAATATACGAATCAATATATTTTCACCATTTATTTTATAAGTTGTGCTTATACTACAAAAATATCGCTCAATTTTAGTCCATTGACTTTCCTTCGATGGCAGCCTGTTTAAGCATTTGAGCGTATTCTGTTGAAGAGAGCCCGTCTAAAACAAAGTCGATCGGATTGATAGGTTCGCCATTTTTGCGTACTTCATAATGAAGATGTGGAGCTGTAGCTGTTCCGGTAGAGCCTACTTTTCCAATAGGTGTGCCCCTTTCAACTTTTTGACCTTCTCTGACGTCAATATCTGACATGTGTGCATATAAAGTCTGATAACCATAGCCATGGTCGATAAGAACATGTTTGCCGTATCCTCTTCCATTGCCATTAATTTTACTTACGACACCTTGTCCTGTTGCGACAATTTGGGTACCTTTAGGGCAAGAAAAGTCTATTCCGGTATGTTTACGCCAGATTCTAAAAACAGGGTGCAATCTTCGTCCATATCCGGATAGTAAAGCCACGTCTCTATTTAATGATTCTGCTTTTACAGGCTTTATGCTAGGCAAGCTATTTAAAAATTTTTCATGTGCGACGGCATTTTTATATAAATTGTCCAGAGACTTGGATTGTAATTTAAGTTGGTGATTTAATTTATTTGCTTTGTCTTCAATCTTACCGATGTTAAGATTCATCATATTAGCAAGTCGGTTACGTACGGAATGTTTACCTCCGGTACCGGCCTGCCAAATAGATTCGTCCATCGGCTCGATGCCCATGACTAAAGAATACACTTGTGCGTCTTTTTTATGGATAGCATCTAAATGCTTAGAATAATCATTGAGTTTTTGGTCTAATAGACTATATTTTTCTTCCATTTTTTTCAATTCGGAAGAAACTTGGTTGTCTATATTTTTTTGAGAAAGGTTAACCTTAGGTAGGAAATACAATAATCCCAATACAATAATGGCAGCGCCGTAGAATTGATATTTTTTATAAAAAGGCTTCCGTTGAACAGACTCAAATAAAAGTGTTTTTTGATTAAAAACTAATTTTTGTTTTTTCTGCATTTTCCTAAAATTGGTTTGTTTACTTTTGCGTAAAAAATGTATTTCTTAGGTCAAATGAACATGGGAATGTTGCAAATGTACAATCTATCCCTATATTATTCAAAGAAATAACAATTATTTATACGTAAAAAATTTATATGTTAATTTAATAACATGTATAATATCTTTGTCCCATAAATTAAAAAATGAAAGTGATTGAAATGACATCTGACGAGATACGTGAAGTTTTTTTGAATTTCTTTAGAGAAAGAGGTCATCAAATAGTTCCTTCGGCACCCATTGTTGTAAAAAACGATCCTACCTTGATGTTTACGAATGCTGGTATGAATCAGTTTAAGGATTTGTTTTTAGGTAATAGCGCCATAGAATACCATCGGGTTGCTGATACTCAAAAATGCTTGAGAGTAAGTGGCAAGCATAATGATTTGGAGGAGGTTGGAGTCGATACCTATCACCATACCATGTTTGAAATGCTTGGCAATTGGAGTTTTGGCGACCCACAGAATCCATCAGCCGGTTATTTTAAAAAAGAAGCTATTGCTTGGAGTTGGGAATTGCTCAATATAAAGTATGGGATTCCTGCGGATAGAATTTATGCCACTGTATTTGAGGGAGATAAAGAGCATGGTATCCCGATGGATCAAGAGGCATTCAATGAATGGAAGAAGTATTTGCCGGAATCTCAGATATTGTTGGGAAGTAAGAAGGATAACTTCTGGGAGATGGGAGATACCGGACCCTGTGGACCATGTACTGAGATACACGTGGATTGCCGGACAGATGACGAGCGCACTTTGGTTGAAGGTGCAACCTTGGTGAATAATGATCATCCTCAGGTGATAGAAATTTGGAATAATGTTTTCATACAGTTTAATCGGGTAAAAGATGGTAGCCTCCATCCACTGCCCGCAAGGCATGTTGATACAGGGATGGGATTTGAGCGATTGGTCAGAGTATTACAAGGAAAGCAATCCAATTATGATACGGATATTTTCTTACCAAGTATGAAGAAAGTAGAAGAGGTGACGGGTAAGGAATATCAGGGTACGATGGACAAGAGAGATATTGCATTTCGGGTCTTGGCCGATCACATTAGAGCCATTTCATTTGCTATTGCAGACGGTCAGTTGCCTTCCAATACCGGTGCAGGATATGTTATAAGGAGGATTTTACGCCGTGCTATACGTTATTATTTCTCCTTCCTCGATTACAAGGAGCCATTGTTGACGCAAATGGTTCCTGTTCTGGCTTTGCAATATAAGAATGTGTTTTCCGAACTTTACCAGCAAATGGAGTTTGTCCAGCGAGTGATACAAGAAGAAGAGCATTCTTTTTTAAAGACATTAGATAGCGGAATAAAGCGTTTTGAACAAATAATAGGAGAGACCTCAGGTGTTATCCCCGGAGAACGAATCTTTGAGTTGATGGACACCTTTGGATTTCCAGTGGATTTGTCGATATTGATGGCACACGAAAAAGGAAGGAGTATCGATCAGGATGGCTTTGAGGCAGCATTGGCAGAGCAAAAAGCAAGAAGCCGTGCATCTTCACAGGTTGAGAATGAGGATTGGGTCGTAGTGGACGATATTCAAGATGTTAATTTTGTGGGTTATGATTATCTGAATATTGAGACATCCATTGTGAAGTATCGAAGTTATAAGGCTAAAGATAAACAAGGTTATCAAATGGTTTTAAAATCAACACCTTTTTATGCCGAAAGTGGAGGTCAAGTGGGCGATAGTGGTATCCTCATTTCCGGAAACGAAAAGATTAAAGTCTTGGATACAAGAAAGGAAAATGATCTGATTCTCCATATCCTTGATAAGTTGCCTACCGATGCAACACATGCAGTCATTGCACAGGTAGATGAGTCACGCAGAACAAAGATTACAGCCAACCATTCGGCAACGCACCTGATGCATGCAGCATTACGACAAGTTTTGGGAAGTCACGTGGCACAAAAAGGAAGTCTTGTCAATGAAAATAATCTACGCTTCGACTTTTCTCATTTTGCCAAAGTGGATAATACAGAGATTCAGGCTATTGAAGATATTGTCAATGAAAAAATCCGAGCCAATATTCCTGTTGTTATAAAATATATGGAAAAAGAAGAAGCGCTCAAGACAGGAGCAATGGCGTTGTTTGGTGAAAAATACGGGCATCAAGTCAGAGTCGTCATCATTGACCCTAATTACAGTATCGAATTGTGTGGTGGATGTCATGTGGGCTATACAGGTGAAATAGGGGTGTTTAAAATTGTATCAGAATCGGCTGTAGCTGCGGGGGTTAGACGTGTAGAAGCGTTAACCGGAGCAGGAGCTATGACATACCTTGATGATATGGTCAATAGCCTCAAAGAAATAAAAAACACACTGGCCAATCCGAAAGATGTACAACAAAAAATTGTGGATTTGCTCGCAGAGAATAAAGCTTTGAGTAAAGCGTTAGAGCAACTTGAACAAGAAAAGGTAAATGCTGTACAAGAAATGTTATTGAAATCAGCAAAGTTTAATAAAGATGGTATTCCTTACGTTATATCAAGGACGGAAGTTGCAGATTCAAAATTACTCAAAAATTTAGGTTTTAATTTGACAAGGGAGTTGGGTGATAGCGTTGTATGTCTGGTTAATACCGATCAGGATAAAGTGATAATTCAGATCAATGTTGCAGAAAAGCTTGTTTCCGATGGAAAGTATCATGCCGGCAATATGATAAAAGAAGTGGCGTCATTGATAGGTGGCGGTGGAGGCGGTCAGGCAGGCTTTGCCACTGCCGGCGGGAAGAAAGTAGAAGGGGTAGATGCTGTGATTGCTATGTTGGGAGAAGTATTATCCGAGTTGTAAAAGTAAAATAGACTGTACTATTATACTTTTATATAATCGTAATACCGCTGATATTTTTAAATGGACCAACATATCTTTTCCATCAATTGGTCAATAATAAAAGTCAATTCGGTATTAGGTGAAAAGTAATTAATCCAGCAAAAAGGAAGGAGACAAAAACTGTAACTTTAGCTTGGAAAAAAGTTCAAGTCATTTGAATTGGCGATAAAATACTGTGAACTTTAGAGATATTACAAATAAACAAAAGGTCGTGAAATATCAAAGATTAGGTCTGAAAAGAAAGTCACCTAATTAATTTACAAAGAATTAAAAATTATGATAAATAATTGAATAAAGGTATTATCTTTGTATTCGGATTAGTCCGCGGTTGGCTATTAAATCGACGTTTTCGTTCATTTCAGAATCATCCTGGCCTTAATCTTTCGATTAAATTTATTTTTTTAATTTTTTTTAATTTTTTTTATGAACATTTTTGTAGCTAAGCTTAGCAGCAGTACAACAGGTGCAGGCTTAAAACAACTTTTTGAACAATTTGGTGAAGTCAAAGATGCTAAAGTTATTATGGACAAAGAAACACAGATGTCCAAGTGTTACGGCTTTGTAGAGATGGTCAATGCAGCGGAAGGACACACAGCTATTGCTGAATTGAATGAAGCTGAGGTCGATGGTAGCGTGATTGTCGTTAAAGAATCTCAGCCAAAAGGCGCTGGAAGACCTTCTTTCGGTGGAGGTAACAGAGGCGGAAGTAGAGGTGGCTTTGGCGGAGGTGGCGGAGATCGCAAATTCCAAAAGCCTGGTTTTTCAAGCGGAAGACCACGTGAACGTAGTTCTGATGGCTTTGATAGCAATTTTAAGAAAGGTGGATACAGAAGTAGAGAAGATAACTATTAAGATATCTGTATCAACCATTTAGCACCTTAGTTCTTTTGAATTTCAATTCTATTTAACCTAAAGGTAAAGTGCTTGTCGGTCTAGTGATTGACAAGCACTATTTTTTATGATTAATTGGAATGATTGTTTGTCACCGATAGACCAAACTTCAAAGTCCAAGGATATGATGAAATTAGCAAACTTTTTGAGACATATCCGGCATTAGAAAGGTCGATATCGAGTCGTATATTGTATATTGTGACTTCCTTCATAATCAACACTCGTCGGTTCTGGAAAAAACTCGACTGCTTAATTCGGAGTTAATAACAATCAGATTTGACTACTTTAGGACAAAAATTTGTATATATCGTAAAGTAATTTTACCTTTGCACCCTAATTTTAATTTTTAATACATTTTAAACCATACTTCTTTAATAATGAAGCAATTTGAAGTTACTTTCATCGTAGATCCTGTACTGTCGGGCGATGAATTAAAATCGACAGTAGACATTTACACCAACATGCTTAAGAATGAAGGATGTAAGATTGTCGCAATTGATGAGATGGGTCTGAAACAATTGGCTTATGACATCAACAAACGTTCTTCCGGTATTTATTATACCATTGAATTTCAATCTGAATCCGGCGAAATTATCGCTAAAATGGAACTTGCGCTTCGTCGTGATGAACGTATTATGCGCTTTTTGACAGTTAGACTTGATAAGTTTGGTGTCAAATACAACGAAGATAAAAGAGCCGGTAAGATAGCTAAGGTTAAGGAAAAAGTTAAGGCTGAAACGCCAAAAGCAGAACAACCAGCGCCGAAACCTTCTTATAAAAAGGAGGAAAAACCTGCTGAACCTGTTGCTGCTGTAGAACCTGAAGAGCCGGTTAATTCTGTTGAAACAACTGAAGGAGAATAATTATTAATAACTAAAATTAAATTTGAACATGGCTTCAAGAGATGATATAAAATTTCTAAGTAATCCAAACTTAGGACAAAATAGAAAAAAATATTGCCGATTCCGTAAATACGGTATTAAGCACATAGATTACAAAGATCCGGATTTCCTTCTTCAGTTTATCAACGAGCAAGGTAAAATTCTTCCTCGAAGAATTACGGGTAACTCATTGAAATACCAGCGCAAAATGGCTACTGCTATCAAAAGAGCCAGACACCTTGGTATGTTACCTTATGTTGCAGACCTTTTAAAATAACCTTTAAAGTAGAAAAAATGGATATTATATTGTTGAAAGACATCGATAAAGTAGGTGGAAAACACGAAATAGTTAAAGTAAAAGATGGTTATGGACGTAACTATCTTATCCCACAAGGATTAGCAGTAGTGGCTAATGCCGGAAATCGCAGAATGTTGGAAGATTTGATCCGACAAGAAGAACAAAAAGAGTCTAAACGAGTAGATGAATATAAGGAAATTGCCGCTAAGTTAAATGGCGTTACCCTTAAAATTGGTGCCAAAGCCGGAACAAGTGGTAAAATATTTGGTTCGGTAACCAATGTACAATTGGTCAATGCGTTAAAAGATCAGGTAGGCATAGAAGTTGAAAGAAAGAAAATTATCATCGAAGAAGAAGTGAAAAGCCTTGGTAGCTATACCGCTAAGTTAAATCTTCATAAAGATGTTCAGTCTTCTGTTGCATTTGAAATCATCGAAGAATAATTATTCGATTTCTTAAATGAACTATTAGGAGATTGGCATTGGTCGGTCTCCTTTTTTATTGAATATGATACTTTCCGATACACAAATTCTTAAAAGCATCGAAGAGAAGACGATTATTATCGAACCTTTCGATATGGAATGCCTTGGCACTAACTCATACGATGTTCATCTCGGTAATTACTTGGCAACTTACAATGATGACGTTCTGGATGCCAAGAAACACAATCAAATAACAACCTTCGAAATTCCGGATGAAGGATTTATTTTGATGCCCAATGTCTTATATCTCGGCATAACCATAGAATATACAGAAACTCACGCCACTGTTCCTTTTTTGGAAGGGAAGTCAAGCGTAGGTAGATTGGGGATCGACATTCATGCTACTGCCGGAAAGGGCGATGTCGGCTTCTGTAATCATTGGACGCTAGAAATAAGTACTTCACAGAAAGTTAGAGTGTATAAGGGTATGCCCATTGGTCAACTTATATACTTCACGGTAGAAGGCAATATTAATAACTACTACAATAAGAAGAAAAATGCAAAATACAATCAAAGGTCAGATAAGCCCAAAGAAAGTATGATGTGGAAAAATAAATTTTAAAAAATAATTAAGTACCTCTTACAAAGTTTAGTATGGATCGGAATAATATAATAGGCTTCGCTTTACTCGCCATCCTTTTTACCATTTGGATTACGGTCAATAATAATAATACTGAAAAGAATCAAATCTTAAAGAAACAACAGGATTCTATTGCAGTCGCAAAACAAAATCAGCACATTGCAGATTCTTTGAAAGCTATTCAGTTGACATCAGCTAAGCCGGATTCAGCAAAACAAGTTTTGTCAGATACTGCAGCTCAGAATATTGTTCAGAAGCCCATGGATGTTACTATTGAGAATGATTTGATGGCATTGACTGTAACCAATGTTGGCGCTAAGATAAAAGGCATCCACCTAAAAAAGTATAAAACCAGCAGCGAAGATAAAAAGGGTGACGAAGTAAGAGACCCATTGTACTTGCAAAATGCTCCAGAAAACATTCAGGAATATATCCTTCCACTTTCTAATGGAAATCTCTTGAAAACCGGCTCTTTGCCGTCACAAGTCGAAAAGATTGAAAATAAAATAGTCGTTAAAACAGCTTTGCCCAATAATGCTACTCTCGAACAAAGCTATAGGTTGGATGAAGCTACTTACCAGATTGATTATGAGGTGAAAATAGTCGGTAATCCCGGATTGGATGCATCAAAACCAGTGTCTATTCGATGGGTGGATAATTTGACTCGTTTGGAAAAAAATTATACATACGAAAGAACTTATAGCACTCTTTATTTCAAAGAAGTGGGAGAGTCAAGTGATTATATTTCTTATTCTAAGGATAAGACACTTAAACTGGAAGGTAAAAAATTAGAATGGATTTCTAATGTTAATCAATTTTTCAATTCATCGTGGATTCCCGACAAGCCGTTTGAAAATGCTGAGTTAACCATTAAACAAGGTGTGGGTGAAGAAAAATATCTAAAACGCACAGAAGCGGTAGTCTCTATACCGGCAGAGTTTAACAATGGTGGGGTATTTAAAATGAAGATGTACACCGGGCCAAACGACTTTGAAAGGTTAAGAGCATATAATAATAGCTTGGACGATGTTATTCAGTTTGGGAGTAGTATCTTAGGGTCTATTAATAAATGGGTCATTAGGCCAATATTTACATTTCTTGGTTCTTTTTTGTCGAGTCAAGGATTGGTAATCTTCTTGTTGACGCTCTTTGTGAAGCTTGCATTATGGCCTTTGACGTATAAGATGATTTATTCGCAGTCGAAGATGTCATCCTTGAAGCCGAAGCTGGATAAGTTGAAAGCTAAGTATGGTGATGATTCGCAGAAAATTCAGATGGAGACTATGGCGCTATACAGGGAATTTGGCGTAAATCCTTTGGGCGGGTGCTTGCCGATGGTGCTGCAGATGCCGATATGGTTTGCTCTATACCGATTTTTCCCAGCGGCGATTGAATTTAGGCAAGCTCCATTTTTGTGGGCAACCGACTTATCAAGTTATGATGTATTCTTTAAGTTTCCTTTTCATGTTCCAATGTTGGGAAGCCATTTGAGCTTATTTACCGTGCTTTGGACAGTTACCACATTATTATATACCTGGTACAACTTTAAGAAGATTGACACGACATCGACTGCCGCCAATCCGGCATTAAAATATATGCAGTATATAATGCCAGTCTTTTTTATGGCATTCTTCAACAGCTTTGCTTCCGGATTGACTTGTTATTTAGTGTTTAGTAATATCATCAATATTGTTCAGACTCTCGTAACAAAGAATTATTTAATCAGTCAGGATAAGATAGAACGCGAGCTTGAAAACTATAAAAAGAAGCCAAAGAAAAAGGGTGGATTCTCAGAACGGTTGGGTGAAATGATGAAAGAGCAACAAAGAATAGCCGAGCAGAGAAATAATAGTAAGAAGTAACGTACATTTACTATTGTAATTTATTTCTATGCGTGTTTCTCCTTTGGTCTTTCAGGAGCCTGTGGGCGTTATTGGGTCCGGTACTTTTGCTGTGACGATAGCTCACTTACTTTCGCATAATTCCAATGTGTTGTTATTTGCACGACGGCAAGAAGTCGTTGACTCTATCAATAGCAATCATCAGATGTATGGTTGTCAGTTGCACAATAGAGTTAAAGCGACCAATGATATCAGTATGATAGGCCGGCAATGCTCATTGATATTCCCGATTATACCGTCGGAATTTTTTCGCGAGACAATAGCACAGGTATCCGCGTTTTTAACACCCAAACATATTCTAATTCACGGGACGAAAGGTTTTGATATAAAAGGGGATTTTGATATGAAGCATCCTCGATTTTCTAAGGATAATATTCGTACAATGAGTGAAGTTATTCGAGAAGAAACAAGTGTTATTCGGATTGGAGCACTATCAGGACCCAATCTGTATCGAGAGATATTGGATGGACAGCCGGCTGCTACGGTTGTTGCTTCGCCTTATGAAGAAGTCGTTAAAATATGCCAAAAGGTATTGGATGGACCCAAATTTGCGGTATTTGGATCTCAGGAATTGCTTGGGGCAGAGTTGGCGGGTGCATTAAAGAATGTGATTGCCCTATGTACCGGGATGTTGAATGGCATAGGAATGGGAAAAAACCTCGAAGCATTGTTGATTACCCGAGGTCTAAGAGAATTAATCTATATTGGGAAAGCAATGGGTGTGCCGACTAGGGCATTTTTGGGAACTGCCGGAATTGGCGACCTTGTTGCAACAGCTACCAGCCCTTCCAGTCGAAATTATCGTTTTGGACAAAGACTAGCCAAGGGCGAATCAAAGGAAGAAATAGCCAGCAGTATGGATGGACTCGCTGAAGGCGTAAGAGCGCTTATAATTACCAATGGTTTGATAAAACATTATGGTGTTCAAGCCCCAATTATAACGATGTTATATAAAGTTGTGTTTGAAGGATACGATCTAAATAAAGCGATTCAATTTTTAATGAGATATCCTTATATCCAAGATGTTGATTTCTTGTGATGAAGCGTATAAGTAAAGAGATAAAAGGGAACGTTAAAATTATGTTAAGAAAAATTTAAAGAACTGTTACGGTTATTTAGGAAATATTAACATTTGGATGTGTGGCAAAAAGCTTATAAGCCAAAGAAAAACAACGACTTATGTTGATTAAAAAAAAATGGAAAAATACTTGCTGAAATAAAAACTTGCCTTATCTTTGCCTTAGTTTTAACAAAATTTTAAAGTTTATTTCGAAATGAAAAAATTAATTCTTTCTCTAGTTGTAGTATCTGCTGTATCATTTGGTATGACTTCATGCAAAAGCGAACCAGCTACTACTGAAACTGAAACTACTACTGTTGATACAGCTGCTGCTGCTCCTGAAGCAACTATGGCTGCTCCAGCTGATACTGCTGCTGCTGCTCCTGCTGCTGATACTACAGCTCAGCCTGCTCAGTAATTTTCAGTTTAAAATTATTAAGAAAGGGTTATCTTTGGATGACCTTTTTTTATTTACGGAGCTTAGCTCAGTTGGTTTAGAGCGCTTCCTTGACAGGGAAGAGGTCACTGGTTCGAATCCAGTAGTTCCGACCATTTATTTGATACCTTACTTCTACGAAAAATAATTACTCAGAAAGTATTATACATATAAAATAATATTATATGTAGTGTGTGATTCGTTAATAGAGTAGGAGTTGTGAGAATTTTAGGAATTGATATAAGGTCTTATTTTTGATCTACAGTATATCTTCCATCCGGAAATTGTAATTGTAGCCTTATCTGCTTAAAAAGCTTTATACCTTGTGAATATGCGTTTTCATCTTTTTCATATTTGCAGCGATATATAGCCTGTGTCGTTAAATTATAGGCTCGTTCCGCTTCAGCCCGATTGTAAAATAATGTCTTAAAGGTACTTTCCCAGTCATTAAATCGATTCATGATGATACCATAATTACTAAATTCAAAACAAGTATTGATGTTATTGAGATTCAGCGTCTTAGTTTCCATTTTATTGGCAAGATTAAGATAGGCTATCCAAAAATCAATATGATTGATCATTCGAATCGCTAAGAGCGAATCATTTTCACTCCTCTCTGCTGGCATCCGCCATAGATTATTTTCTTTACTGTAAGGATCAATTTTTTCTTCATCAAAATCAAATTGTCTTACTTTACAGTCAAATTTGTAGTCATACATTGCTGACATATCCGGAATAGTAATTCTATGTAAGATTTTGCCATTCCCATTTCCATCGTACTTTGCGGATAGATGGTAGATATCGCCTCTAAAGCTCCGAAGTAAAACTGAATCCTTGCCATCCTTAAAAGGTGAGTATGTTCCGTAATCGTATTGACCTTTTATATTAGTGGTGTAAGTACTATCCGCATTAAACTGAATC
>JAGPCT010000032.1 GCA_018057925.1 Saprospiraceae bacterium | reverse complement strand
GTTACACAGTGAATCAACTCTGTGATACTCTGTGTCCTCCTTTTTTAGGTCACAGGGTTACACAGTGTTTTGCACAGGGTTACACGGTGAAAAATACTCTGTGAGACTCTGTGTCCAGATTTTTAGGCACTAGGTCACACAATGTTACGCAAAGTTTTTTCAAAGAGACTTTGTGAAACTTTGAGTCGGACTTTATGTTACATTGAAACGACTCGTACATCGGGACGTCCCTCATAATCAGCACTATGTGGCTCTTCAAAACCTTTACTGCTGAATTTGGATTTAATGCTTTTCCAATAATTTTCTTTCAGCCGAACAATCAAGATAAAGCTTATACCCTCCCGCCATATTGACCACATTATTAAAGTTATTCTGTAGTAAGATACGTTGAGCCAAGTAGCCCCTCAACCCTTGCTGGCAATAGATGACTATTCTTTTGTCTTGAGGGAAGTCTGCCAATCTCCCTCTGATTTCATCCAAAGGTATATTGACTGCTCCTTGGACTGCACCGCTTTGAAATTCCTTTTCTGTCCGGACATCAACAATTAGATCGTCCGTGGCGCCAAGTTGAAGCTCATCCCAATCAGCCAGAAAAAGTTTTTTAGTCATTATGTTTTCAGCCACAAACCCAACCATATTCACCGGGTCTTTAGCCGATGAAAAAGGCGGCGCATAAGCATGTTCAAATTCCGTAAGATCATGAACTGTACCTTGCCTTTGGATTAGATTAGAAAGAATATCTATCCTTTTATCCACACCATCCTTCCCGATAATCTGTGCCCCGTAAAGAGTACCATCCTCTTCATTAAATGTAATTTGAATGGTCATCGTTTCTGCTCCCGGATAATATCCCGCATGTGAGCCGCTGTGGATGATAGCAGTGGAATGCTTAATTTGAGCCGCTTTTAGATGTTTGGAAGCCACACCGGCAACAGTAACTGTCACATCAAAGACCTTTACTATTGCTGTGCCAATTGAACCTTTATATTGAATTTTATTATCCTGAGAAAGATTATGTGCACAGATTCGTCCTTGTTTATTAGCAGGTCCGGCTAAGTATGTCGGAATAGAGTTACCTGTAATTGGATGTGTAAACTCAATGACATCGCCCACTGCAAAAATATTCTCATCAGAGGTTTGTAGAAATTCATTGACCAAGATACCTCCTGAGCGCCCAAGAGCGAGCCCTGCTTGTGCAGCCAACCGAGAATCGGGCTTGACGCCGATTGATAAAATAACAAAATCCGCCTCAATTCTACTACCATCATTGAGCAAAACCAATAACCGTCCGTTATTTTGCTCGAATCCACTGACAGCAGTTTTTAATCTTAAATCGATACCCTTATTTCTTATGTGTTGCTGAGCCATAGCTGCAATAGGAAAATCAGAAGGTGCCATTATCTGATTACTCATTTCAATGATAGAGACATTCATACCCAAATGGTGGAGATTTTCTGCCATCTCCAATCCTATAAATCCGCCACCGATAACCACGGCTTTGCCTTTAGGATACTTAGTCACGACGGCTTTGATCTGATCGGTATCCGGAACATTACGCAGTGTATATATACCCTCTAAATCAATACCCTTCAAAGGTGGCTTTATTGGCTCCGCTCCGGGAGATAAAACCAACTTATCGTAATGTTCGGTATAATATGTATCATCAATCAATCGCTTTACAACAACACTCTTGTTCTCACGATCTATTGACACTACTTCTTCATTCGTTCTCACATCAACATTAAACCTTACTTTAAAATTTTCAGGTGTCTGTACAAATAGTTTATCTCTTTCGGGAATTATATCCCCAATATAATAGGGAAGTCCACAGTTGGCATAAGAGATGTATGCTCCTTTTTCAAACATTACGATCTCCGAATGCTCGTCAAGTCTGCGCAATCGAGCTACCGTACTTGCTCCACCGGCTACACCACCCACTATTAAATACTTCATGCTTCTTATTTTAATATTTCTTCAAAAAGGAATTAAATCTTGTGCAAAGATGATAATAGATTGCCGTGTATTATGTGATATTTGTTACATTTTACCCTATTTCCCCATTCGACAAATGCTGAAACGATTTATGCACTTATTATAAGAGTTATATATTTGAAATGAATAGACATAGTATATGAATTGTCAGTTTTAATAAATTTTTAATTCTTTTTTAAAAAAGCATCGCAACTTTTACTCTACATTTGTGACTTTACCATTAATTAACAAAAATTAAATTCAATCAACAAGACATGAAACAGTTAAGAATAATTGCACTTTTCATATTGGCTGTGTACGGAGTAAGTTGTACGCAAGATGAAGGTGTAGTGGAGCAGAAATTGCCTCAAGTAGCCGATTATGACTACAAAATCATGAATACATGGAATGAAGCATTCTTAAAAATAGAGCGATATGCTAATGGATATCGTCCCGGTCCTGCCCCAAGAGGTATTGCATATTTAGGCTTAGCAGCTTATGAAGCATGTGTATCCGGAATGCCTGAATATAAGTCATTCAGTGGTCAGTGGCCGGGTTTTGAAGTGCCTGCAGCAGACCCTAACCTCGAATACAATTGGCCATTGGTAGTAAATGAAACATATCATTATTTACTTCCGCTTTTCTTTTCCCAAGCTACACAGCAAGAATTGGATAAGATTGATCAAATATATAATTCCAACTTAAAACTTCTTCAAGACAAATCCAAAGAAGAAGTGAATGTTCGCTCTATAGCTAGAGGAAGACAAGTTGCTGAGATTGTATGGAACTGGGCAAAGACAGATGCTATCGGTCATGAGCACTACCTGCATAACACAGAAGGTTGGGACTGGCAAGCTCACTTTAAGAAAGATGGAGATTGGAAGCCAACACCGCCGGACTTTTCACTCCCTGTTGGAGGAATATGGGGTCAGGCTAGAACTTTTTCGTTAAAATCAGATGCTGAAAGACTTTGTCCACCACCGTTACCATTTTCGGAAGCTACTAATTCAGAATTGTATGCAGAGGCATTGGAAACATATTCTCAGAACACACCTACTATATCCTTTGAAAAGGAATGGGTAGCAGAATTCTGGCATGATGACTTTGTTAATGTTACTTTCAGTCCGGCTGTTCGTTGGGTAAGTATCGGAATGCAAGTATTTGAAAAAGAAAATTCCAACCTACAGACAGCTATTGTAACCATAGCAAAAATGGGAATGGCAATGAATGATGCTTCTGTAGCTGCCTGGTATTCTAAATTTTATTATAATTATGAGAGACCTGTAACATACATTCAGCGTGTCATCGATCCAAACTGGCAACCGCACCTATACAATGCCATTACAGGTGAAAAAGGTTTAACTCCTCCTTTCCCTACTTATCCATCAGGTCACGGCACAATGGGTTCTTCTGCAGCAGAGATTCTCGCAAGTGTATTTGGGTATAACTATCCTATGACCGACCGTTCGCACGAATTTAGAACTGACTTCGCCGGTGAGCCGCGGTCTTATTCCAGCTTCTTTTCTATGAATTTAGAAAATGCATGGTCACGAGTTCCACTTGGTGTTCACTTTAGAATGGATAGCGAAGCAGCTACCAACTTGGGTACCGGCATCGGCCGAAAGGTCAACAGCCTCCCATGGAAAAAATAATTGATTGATTTTATTGAATACCCCGTCTCCTCGGGGTATTTTTTTTTAAATATTTGATAATGTATAGAATACTCATTTTATTTCTTTTGCCTCTTATTATCCTAGCTTGTAAGAATGAATCGAAATCATCCGATCATGAATTAAAAAAACAAAAAGTTGAAATCTCTCCTTTTCTAAACAAAGAGCAGGATATTAAAAATAAAGATGGACATGTGACCAGAAGTGTTAAATTTTTGGACAATGGGATAAAAACTGTAACCGACTTTTATGAAGGTAGTGATAAAATCTATACAATTCGTTACTTTAAGGATGACCTTCAAGATGGAAAGACTATTGGTTACCATCCTAATGGTAAAATCAGAGAAGTACAATATTTCAACAAAGGTAAACAAGAAGGGAAAGATTCCATTTTTTATGAGACCGGTGAGCTTCGGTATATATACTCTTTTGACAACGATATGCGCAATGGTTGGATGTATCGATATTCCAAAGAGGGTAAACAAGAGTTTGCCGTGAAATACAAAGATGATAAGGTAGAACAAGTAATAGATAGTGTTAAAATAAATTCCAAAAAATGACCGCAACAAAAATATGGGGGGATTTAATAGACCAGTCCAATAAGGATGTTTTAGCTAAGATTAAACTTTACCTACGCATTGCCATAGCCGCTTGTTTTATTGGGCACGGTATGTGGGGATTGGTGTTTAAGCCGGGTTGGTTGCCCTTTTTCCATCTATTTGGAATACCGGATAATATAGCATGGCCTCTCATATTTTTAGTTGGATTAAAAGATATTATTTGTGGCATCTGGATAATATACAGTGATAGCAAATATCTATTATACTGGATTATTTTCTGGGCCATATTTGTTGCCTTATTGCGACCCTTTTTAGGGATGGGTATGGAAGGCTTTATTGAAAGAGCCGGAAATTATGGACCACCGATAGCAATGCTCTATTTTCTGACCTATATTTGGAAAAAAGAGCTCTCCCAGCAATTGTTAAACCAGCGCATCGGCAAGTTAGAGTGGATATTGAGAATTAGCCTATTTTTATTATTGCTCGGCCATGGTGGCGTAGCCAATATGCTCACTCAGAATGCGGATTATAAAGTTCTTGTACAAAATTTAGAAACATTTGGACTGCCCACAACGTATGCATTCATGACAACACTTGCCGTATTTGAGGTGTGTCTTAGCTTTATAGTTTTATTCTGGCCACGAATACAGGGTTTAATGTGGTTTGTCCTCATTTTTAAAATCCTGTCAGAATCTATGTATCCATTTACTTTTGGAGCATATTCAATATTTGAAACCATCGAAAGATTCGGTGATTATATGATTCCATTGTTGTTGATGGTAATTTATCGCAACTGGACAAAAGAAGAGTTGGCATAATTACGAGAAAAAAGGCGATATATCTTTTACGACAATATTGAAGTATTGTTGTAAAAGATTTGTCCTCTACAACAATCCTTATATCGTAATTTTATCCAAAATTCCGCATTAGACAAATGCGGAATCGATTTACGACTCGTAATCAATGGTTTACAGAAACCATTGAAACGATTCGTACATCGGGATTAGCCCTCATAATCAGCACCATACGGTTTTTCAAAACCTTTACTGCTGAATTCGGGTTTATATTTTCTATTTTTGCGGTTATAATTAAAAAGATGACCAAAAATCGAATATTTCCGGCCGAATGGTATCCACAAAGTGCAGTTGCCTTTACTTTTCCTCATACAGACAGCGACTGGGCAAGCTTATTGGATAAAGTCATACCTACCTTTGTCGAGATAATTTCCATTCTCTCTCTGCACCAAATTGTGTTGGTGGTATGTCATGATATTGAAGAAGTAACACACTTTTTGAAAACAGCCTACCAGCCTAATTTACGACTTGTTCAAGTACCCTCCAACGACACGTGGGCAAGAGATCACAGCGCCATTACTATTTTGGAAGATGGGCAACCTATCCTTTTTGATTTTATATTCAATGGATGGGGCTTGAAATTCCCAGCAAACCACGACAACCAGATAACACGTCAATTGGCTAAAAAAGGAATTTTCAGTAGTATTCCGATAGCGACAATCGGCTTGGCTGTTGAAGGTGGAGCATTGGAGAGCGACGGTGAAGGCACATTGCTCACGACATCTGAATGTCTGTTGAGCTACAACCGCAATCCACAACTGTCTAAAGAAGACACAGAAGATGTATTAAAAGAAATCTTTGGTCTGGAACGAATCTTATGGTTAGACCACGGCTTCCTTGCCGGTGACGATACAGATTCCCATATCGATACTTTGGCACGGTTCTGCGATCCCGTAACAATAACTTATGTAACTTGTGACGACCCGAATGATATACATTATGAAGCTTTGAAGGCAATGGAAGAGCAGTTGAAATCCTTTAAGCGATTAGATGGAAGTCCATACCGGTTTATTCCGCTCCCTATGGGTCCAATCAGATTAGATGATGAAGGTAACCGCTTGCCCTCCACGTATGCCAACTTTCTCATATTCAATGGCGGAGTTTTATTGCCCATATATGGAGACGAGGATAAAGACAACCAAGCAATAATTGCTATGGAAAAATGCTTTCCCGACCGTAAAATATATGCTGTGGATTGCAATACCTTAATTCAGCAACATGGGTCTTTGCACTGCATTACTATGCAATTTCCGAAAGAAGTTATTCACTAATTACATATCCCTTTGAAATAGTCAATTGAACAATGCTCACTATTTGCTATTTAACCCAAATTCCGCATTTGTCTAATGCGGAATCGATTTACGACTCGTAATCAATGGTTTCTGTAAACCATTGAAACGATTCGTATATCGGGATTAACCCTCATAATCAGCACTATACGGTTTTACAAAACCTTTATTGCAGAATTCGGGTTTAACCAAAGACAAATGTATATTTGAACTTAAATTCAACATTATACAAATGAGGAATCAATGTACAACTCGTAACCAATGGTTTAAAGAAATCTTTGCAACGACTCGCACATCGGTATTAACCCTCATAATCAGCACTATACGGTTTTACAAAACTTTTACTGCTGAAATAGGATTAAACAATGTTATGTACATCATTCCAAAATAAACTCTATTTTTTTACCATATTATCAACTTAAATATTCTTCGTTATGTCAACAATAAAAGTAGGTCTTGTTCAACAAATGTGCGATGGTGACAGAACAAATAATATAGCCAAGAGTATCGATGGTATTAGACGGTGTGCTGAACAAGGAGCACAACTTATAGTGTTGCAAGAGTTGCATACCGGTATATATTTTTGTCAGGTTGAAGATCCGGAGATATTTGACCTTGCCGAACCTATTCCCGGCCCATCCACCGAAGAATTCAGCAAAGTAGCTGCTGAATGTAATATTGTTTTAGTCACCTCCTTATTTGAAAAACGAGCCAGTGGTCTATACCACAACACAGCAGTCGTATTTGACAAAGATGGCTCCATTGCCGGTAAATACAGGAAGATGCATATCCCGGACGATCCCGCTTATTATGAGAAGTTTTACTTCACACCGGGAGACCTGGGCTTCACACCTATCGATACAAGTATAGGACGATTAGGCGTATTGGTATGTTGGGACCAATGGTATCCTGAAGCCGCTCGTTTAATGAGCCTTGCGGGTGCTGAAATCTTGATTTATCCCACTGCTATCGGTTGGGAAAGCACTGATTCGGATGAAGAAAAAAAGCGTCAACATGATGCATGGCAAACAATCCAAAGAGGACATGCCGTAGCCAATGGATTGCCCGTAATTACTGTCAACAGAGTCGGGCATGAACCGGACTGGAGTGGTGTCACTAATGGGATACAGTTTTGGGGACAAAGCTTCGTATGTGGGCCTCAAGGTGAATTATTACACCTTTCCTCTGACAATGTGGAAGAAAATGCAGTAGTTGAAATAGATATGAACCGCAGCGAAAATGTCCGAAGAATTTGGCCGTTTCTCCGGGATCGAAGAATAGACGCTTATACCGATATTGTAAAACGATATATTGATTAACAAATCGTATTTCGATGTCACAAACAAATTATAACCCAAATTCCGCATTAGACTATTGCGGAATTGATTTACGACTCGTAATCAATGGTTTACAGAAACCATTGAAACGATTCTTACATCGGGATTAACCCTCATAATCAGCACTATGCGGTTTTTCAAAACCTTTACTGCTGAACTCGGGTTTAAACTAACAGATATATAATTCAACATATTCAATGAAAAAACCAATAATATTAGTAACCAATGATGATGGTATAGTTGCGCCCGGCATAGCTGCTCTCGTGGAGGTGGCTCGTGACTTTGGCGATGTCCTTGTCGTAGCGCCCGACAGCCCACAATCAGGACAAGGTCATGCTATCACGATTGAAAATCCATTGCGCCTCAATTCTGTTGATGTTTTTGATGGAATTCAATCTTATGAATGTAACGGAACTCCGGCTGACTGCGTCAAATTAGCTAAACACCTTCTTCGTAAAAACCAACCGATAGATCTCTGCCTGTCAGGTATCAATCATGGTTCTAATGCATCGGTCAACATCATTTATTCGGGTACTATGAGCGCTGCCATGGAAGCAGCCATAGAAGGCATCAACAGCATCGGATTCTCTCTATTGGACTACAGCTACAATGCTGATTTCACCGCCGCCAAGCACGTTGTCCGGACACTCCTTGAGAGCATCATGGAACAAGGCTTTCAACCCGATTGCAACTTACTGAATGTAAATATCCCAAAAGTTAGTAAGGAGGAACTTAAAGGCGTGAAAGTGTGTCGTCAAGCCAACGGCTATTGGAAAGAAGAATTTATTGTCGGTACGGATCCTCGTAAACAGGATTATTATTGGCTTACCGGAGAATTTGTCAACAGAGATGCGGGTGAAGATACCGACTTACACGCCTTAGCAAACGGCTATGCTTCAATAGTTCCATCACATTATGACTTAACCCACCATAATTCCATATCTTCGTATAAATATTTAGAATTTTAATATGAAACAAAAGGGCAATTTCTTGCAAAAGGATTCCATTTTATCAGGAATACTGTTGGGTACTATTGTTCCTATAATTTTATATGCCATCATCCTTACTCTCAAGGATGGTTTGGTGTCGATGGGAATTTTACCGGAATTGTGGGGTGAAATGCCTTCTTCTACCAGGACATTCACTATTGTTGCATTATGTGGCAACTTATTGGTAATCCATTATTTCAACAGGAATCAATTTTACAACTCCATGAGAGGCCTGGTATTTCCAACTCTTGTATATGTGGCATTGTGGCTTTGGTTTTTTGGTTTGGATTTAATCGGCAGTTTCTGATGGCGTTTAAGTTCTTTCTTTTAGCGGGCGAAGCTTCCGGAGATATGCATGGTGCCAATCTCGCCAAGGCATTAAAAGAAGCCAAACCCGATATCACCATACACGGATGGGGAGGCCCAAAAATGCAATCCGCAGGCGTTGTATTACACAGAACATTAAAAGACCTTTCCTTTATGGGCTTTGTCGAAGTTCTGAAAAATATTGGCACCATTCGCAAAAATTTCAAATTAATAAAAACTTTACTCACCGAATGGCGCCCGGATGCATTAGTCCTAATTGATTATCCCGGATTTAATCTCAAAATAGCCAAATGGGCTCATCGGCAGGGCATCAAAGTATTCTATTTTATCTCACCTACTGTTTGGGCATGGAAGTCCAATCGCGCCCAAATCATCAAAGAATCCGTAGATAGACTATATTGCATTTTACCCTTTGAAGTCGATTTTTACAAAAAACTCAATTATGATGTAACATATGTCGGCAATCCCCTTACTGACCCCGTTTCGGCATTTGTTCCCAATCCTCATTTTCATTCATCTCTTCCTTTCAATAATCCTGAATATATCGCTGTTTTGCCCGGAAGTAGGCATCAAGAATTGACTAAAATTTTCCCTATCATGGTCAAGACAATGGCTCTGATGCCGGAAAAACACTTTATCATTGCACGAACTTCCTTATTGCCGGAAGAAACCTTTATTTCGGTTCTTGAACAATACTATCCTAATTGGAGAAATCAAGTTTTTATCGCTTCAGATCAAACATACGATGTCCTCTATCATGCCCACTCAGCCATGGTTACCAGTGGAACTGCGACCTTAGAAACTGCCCTGTTTCAAATTCCACAAGTAGTATGCTACACGACTAACCCCATTAATTTTCTCATCGCTAAAGCATTTGTCCACATAAAATATATTTCATTGGTAAATTTAATTCCCGACAAAGCTATTGTTACTGAACTCATCCAGGCAGACCTCTCACCCGAAAATCTAAAAAAAGAACTAATTAACTTGGAAGATAATAGTCCACATAGAAGTCGAATATTGGAGGATTATCAACTATTGTCGAAGATAGTCGGTGAAGCCGGAGTGTCAGAAAGAATGGCATTAGACATACTCCATAGAATGAGTTAATAATCGAAAAATTGAACTTTTCTTATTTAACCCAAATTGGTTTTCGTTATTTTGTCTTAACCATTTTTACTATAAAATAAATCAAAGGTAAAAAAATCATCCCCATTGTAACCGGAAGCATCCAACTACCAAGGGAATTTGCTTGACTTCCTGTATTTCGGATAGTTTGTAAGGCTATTAATCCAAAGACTATCACAACCATCAATTTGAGTACCCTGATCATTCCGGTTGCTATCGTGTACTGTTCCAACGCATTTTTTTGCGTTATCTGGGTAGGATAGTTGAATATGTGCGGGTATTTATTCAATACCGTTAATCCGATAAAAATAAAAGTGGCTATTAGGGGTAATGTCAAAATTGTAATCTTAGAACCAAAGTCGTCTGCCTCTCCGCTCAGGTTATAATGGGTAGGAATGGTTTCCGGCAAAGTCGTATATTTTATCAAAACATATATCCAGATTAGGCTGAGAATAAGCCATCCCATCACTTCTAAGAGAATATCAAAATTGGAAAGGTGTAGCTTTAACTTAGGTCGTTGTTCCATAAAGAATTATTTTTTATATCAATAACGATGACCTCCTTAGCGAATATCCATATTCTCATTATCCCTTTTTTATTCGATTATCAATAAACACTATAGGCTTCCTCATTTCAGGTCTATTACGCAAATGATTCACAAATGATGGTTCTCTCAATAAAAACTCAGGTGACACCCGTATATGCGCCTGACATTGCTCTTTCAAATTTTTCAACACTCTTTCTTTATCCCCTTTGACAGCAAGTAGAACCTGAATGTGGTCTTCGCCAAATTCATTCAAAACAACTTCAATTACATAGGTCTCCACTTCCGGAACATGATCCAAAATTTGTTGTATAGCAGATGGATATACGGTTGTCCCTTTAAATTTTATCAACTGCCCTTTCCTACCTATGACCGGACTTAAGCGAATAGAGTTCCGCCCACAGGCGCATTTTTCTTCCATTCGTTCCACTAAATCTCCGGTTTTGAACCGTACTAAAGGCATACCTTCCAAACCGAATGTTGTTACAACCAATTCGCCAACCATATTAGGCCCCAAGACATGACCCTCTTCATCAATAATTTCAGTATAAATAAGCTCATTGAGTTGATGACCACCCTTCCCACAGTAGCATTCTGTAAATGCTGTTGCCATCTCAGTGGATGCATAAGTGGAATATAGCGCCACTCCCCAATTGTCATTGATATATTGACCGACCTTATTCCATTCCAAGCCGCTTTCCCGAATAGGTTCACCAATACATACCACTTTTTTAACAGACGAATTTCTGACTTCTATTCCGGCCTTTTGTGCGTATTCAATCAATTTAACTATAAAGCTCGGTACACCGATTAGCACAGTTGGACTCATGTCAATTATAGTCTCCCATTGCAGTTGTGGCGCCCCCACACCTACCCGGATAGTGGCTGACCCTATTAACCGACAACCCAGATAATACGCCAATCCTGCCATAAATCGGCGATCGAGTGTAGTCGTTATTTGTACAACATCTTCGGCAGATATTCCTGCAATAGTAAGCCCTCGTGCCTCATTATATGCCAACCTTATCAAATCGTGTTCTGTGAGCATCAATTGTACTGGACGTCCCAAGGTGCCCGAAGTAGTAACATATTCGGCGACCTTGGAAAGATGGACATTTAAAAAATCCAAATTCCATTGCTGAAGCTGTTCTTTATCTGTAAATGGTATTCTTTCAATATCTTCTAAGCACGAAAAAGTATCCGCATTAAAACCCGCCTCTCTAAACATACGCTGATAATATTTCGAATTTACATCAACATATTTTAAGACGGAACGAATCTTTTCCAATTGAAACTTCCTTAATTGATCTCCTTTTAATTGATCATAATAGAGCCCATCAGCGACATCCTTATATTCCATTTGCATACCCAAATATCATCTTTTATTACTTTCTAAAAGTTTTTTTTCTATAGCTTTTCTTTCCAATAGATTGGGAATAACGCATTGAAGTGATTTGTTGTAATTCTTGGATGCTGATTCCTTCCTTCCCAGCGTAAAGTAATAGTCTCCGGCAATTTCATAACCGTAATAATAGTCCGGATTCAAGGATACCATTCTTCCGATTGTTAAGTCAGATATTGGTTTATTTGCATTTTTTATCGAATCCACCAATGACTTGAATTCCCAATATGGTCTAACTATCGTGGATACCATCTGAGTGTCGGCTGCAATATTCTTATTTCGGTTCAAGCCGTATCCGCGATGATTGAAGATGTCATTTAGGTTAAAATACACCAATGTTCCGACCTGGTAGGGCGAAGAAGATACCCACATTTCACCACTTGCAGGCTTAAAGATTACACCATGATGGGCGATAAATTGATTGAGTGCATCTTCATTTCCCCAACCTATTTTCTTCCCATCTATGCCATAAGGATTTCGAAGAATAGCAGCCACATTTGAAGGATTGGCATGAAGTCCGGCAGTAAGTTGTTCCAGTCTTTTGAACCGATAAACCGTACTGGAGTTTTTCATAAATGCAACATTTTTTTCATCCGCTTTCAATGCCTTTGACTGGAAGTGATTGGAACAGAACAAGAGAGTAGAATCCGGATAAAAAACGTCAGTTTTTTCAGGTGACTTTTCAATAATAACAGCCTTTCCTTCTTTGCCACTTGACACCAAAAAAGATTCGGAAACAAACATGTCAAAGCGACGTGCTATGGCAATAGCCTCATCCAATGTTGACGCATATTGAAGAATATTTCTAGCCACAATGGAAACAGGAGTTTTGGCTTCACTCGGGTAAGCTGATTTTGCTGCATTGATGGTTACTGTAAGTTGCTGCTTATTCATTCCACTCACAACACCCGTCATTCCGGGCCAAGAAACCATAGCAAAAGGTATGCCTTTGTCCGGCTTCATGAATACAACCAATTTATTTTTTGCAAAATCATCGCCTACATAAAAATCAAAATTACGCCCGACAATCATCTTACCATCTTCACTGTGCCTATCCCATGCCGCAAAAGACGTACATCCAGCCACGAAGTTGCGATCCTGCAAGGCATGACCTATATCGTGTGCCGCATGATAGTTTAATATACGCATATATGGAGAACCAATCAAATCATCGTAACGACTATTCATATACAGAGATTCACCATATATTTCTTCTAGATTTTCTGGTGGAATAAACTGTTGAATATGACGATTGAAGAAGGTGACCATATACTTTAAAAACTTCAGGTAAAATGGATTGGGTATCATCTTATTAATCTGTCGAATAAATGCATCTTCCTGATATTCGTGCAAGTCAGACGTCAAGGCTCCCATATTTTCGCCTCTTTCAAAAGGTTTTCCCTCAATATACATTTCATATAATCCACTATCCACCCGAACCAAATAATTGTTGCCTATTACCCTGGTAGAATCATTAATCTGTTGAAAACGTAAGTGTGAAGGGATGAAGTTTTGTGCAAAATCCGGTTTTTCCACTTTTATAGACCGAAAATAAATCACAAGAGACAAAAAAAGTATCCCCACAGCTATGGTGGCTGCTAACAATAACCTCTTTGTCCATTTCAATATTTTTTTCATCCTTTTTGGTGGTTAACAAATTGATTAATTTCTCCAAAAATATCTTTGCCCTCTTCCGTATGCTTTAACGTAAGCAAAGCAGAAATAGAAGCGCCATAAACACCATGCAAATCGGTGCTTTGTCCCGTAAGAACAACATTCTTTATTGTCGTCTTAGGTGAAACAAATGTGTATAAGATATTGTTGATATCCTTCTCGATACCATAAGGCGTACCCAATGGCGCACTTAAATAATCTCTATACGTCAATGCTGTAGAACAATAGCTATCGAGAATCTTAGATTTAAAATCAGGAAAAATTGCCTCCAACTTCAATGTCACCCGGTCGATAAGTTGGCGCTTCACCCCATCATAGCCCTCTCCTCGCGATGAGGGATGCACAACAGAATTAAAACTATCTTCCCACGTAGAAAACACAGAATAATCGCAATACGCAAGGACGTTGATCGTATTGCACCATTGTTGTCCGATTTCCTCACAGCCTGTACTTACCATACAGTTATAAGGCCATCCTTCATCCGGTATCGACCTGATATTCCATGCGTCTTGAGGAGAATCCAATACATAGTAATTATGGTTAAAATAGGGTATTTCATTGGGTTTCAATGTAAAGTAAACCGACAACAATGCCGGTGTATTGATTAAGCCCTCAATTCTACTTCGGTACGTAGATCGGACACTTTGAGCCGGCAATAGCTGTAAGAAGGCAGCCGGATGAATAGCTGAGATAACTTGACTTCCTTCAATCGCCAATCCTTCTTTGCTTAATACCCTAATTATGGCGTTTTGTTCAATATCGACACCTGTAACTTCGCAATATTTACGTATTTCGCCGCCATATCGGTGAATCACCTTGGAAAGGGCTTTTGCTATCTGTGACCCACCCTTTACCATTCTATAAGCGCCTTCTATATAACTATTTAATATCAAAGCATAAACATAGAATGGCGTCTTATCGCGTTTACCGCCATATAATATTGAGTTTCCGCCTAATACACCGATCAGCACCGGATCACTCAACAAGTTTTCCAATACTTCATAAGCCCCTTCAGACATTTCTTTGATCGTTATTGCCTCTTTGTCCGGCTCTTTTAAATGATATGGCCCGAATTTAGCAATCATTTGTTTTGCCTTATTGCACAATAATTGAAGACCCTCCCTTTCTGCCGGAAATTGTTCCACCATCTTCCTTTCAAATCTATCCCACCCTTGAGCCAGATCGACTTGTAATCGACTACTTGTGATTATAATTCTATCAAAACATTCTTCATCCAAAGCACAGAATTCCAACTCCTCGATAATGCCCAGAAAGTGAAACAGCTGATATAGTGATTGATCTTTTCCAAGTCCCCCGATATAATGAACCCCTGTATCTAATATTTTTTTGTCTCGTGAGAACACTTGCAAACACCCACCTATCTGTTGGTTTTTTTCTAAAACAATAACAGACTTCCCCTTTTTACTTAGATAGGCAGCACATATTAGCCCGGCTATACCGCTTCCTATGATGACATAGTCATAAGTGTCACCGGATTTTTGTTGCAATTCCATAACATTAAAGGGGATTTTGATGTCGCAAAACAAATAAAGTATTGGAGGAAATACCCGAATCTACTTTCTTCTCCAATGTCAAAGAATGACGGTGTGCAAGATCAGCCAACAGGCTATCTTCTATGAAATGCAGCCCACGTGACATTTTATTAAAACTAAAAACTCGGGTAGAGAACCATTCCGTCAATCTCGTATTATCATGTCGCTTCTTACCCGATGATGCTATGCCTTCACGAACGACAATCATGCCGCCCGGATTGAGATTGGCAGCGCACTTTTCCAATAGACTTTTCTGATCTTCTCGATCCAAATAATGAAGGCTATCATAAAGCAAAAATACATCGTGATTGGCAAAAGAATATTCAGTTATATCGGCATGTTGGAAATCCACTTGTAATCTTTTCGCCGAAAAATTAGCTGCTGCAAGTTCTATCTTCTCTTCATCATAATCCACACCCGTCACCCTCCTCTCATGGCTACACATAGCCAACATATAGTCCATCATCCCATAGCCACAGCCAAGATCGAGGATGTCTGCTTTTCGCGGTATAAGGTCATTAAGTGCAGTGTATAGACCCTCATTGATCATCTTAATTTTGGCATACCAATAGACGATAGGCCCTTTGTACAAATAATTTTTGCGGAGTGTATCAAAATGATAAGCAGGAATCTCTTTCTCCTCTTTTAAAACAGCAAATTCACGTCGCATCATTTTATTGATTGCCTTGCCTCGTGATGAATAATCGGTTCCATATTGCTCATCATTATAATCTATGACCGGCAAAGCCCGCATGGTAGCGCTCCATGTCTTCAGATTCTGATCACCTTTAGCCAATCCAACATTTAGACCATGAAGCAAAATCGGATAAATAGGAACTTTCAATTGCTCAGCCAACATAAATGCACCTTTGTGAAACCGCTTTATCTCCCCATCTTGTGACCTTGTCCCTTCTGGGAAAATCAAGATAAAATAACCATTTTCTATCTGCTTGCGTGCCCTCTCCGCCAATTCATCGATACCGACAAAGCCGGGAAGGTATCCCGCAGCACGCACCAATCCGCCATAGACAACATTGTTATAAACCCACTCATTGGTAAGTACAACAATCTTTGGATGCAATCCTATGAGCATCAACAGATCAATGTGTGTCTGATGATTGGCAATCAGGATTCCGGGCTTCTCCCAATTGATGTGTTGCATCCCCTCACGTGTATAATGTCCGGTAGGCGTTATCCACATCACCACCTGGCATGACCACCGCACAAGTTGATGGAATAGATACCTTATTAAATTGATGCGCATCATGCCTGTCCACTTAAGCATCAACCCAATAATACTAAGTACCAGGCCAAGTAAAATAAAAGTCGTAAATGTTACAATGCTCACACAAAAACTTAATATCGTCACCGGAGCATTGCCTCTCTCTGTGCGGTAGGTGACAAAATAATGATATAATGCCGGCTGTATCGTTAAAGACAACACCATGACAACAGCAAGTCCTATTAATGCCAATGCAGCGAAAGAGTGGAAAGCAGGGTGCTTGCCCGCCAACATAGCCGCCAGACCAATCATCGTAACTAAAACAGAAATTACGATTACCTTCTTGTCCTTATTGATGACCTTTCGACCTGTACTGTACTCTTTGGTAAGTCCATCAATCATAAATATTGAATAGTCATCACACAGACCAAAGATAAATGTGCAAAGAATAAGGTTAACGATGTGAATCTGTATCCCTACCAAATACGCTATACCAAGAATCCAAAACCAACTGATGGTCATGGGTAAAAAAGCAAGCAAGGCTAATTCAAGACGACCGTAAACCATCCACAACAGGAAAAATACTATGATACCGCTATATAATAATATATTATTGAAATCATTCTGTACCAATGCAGCTGTCTGATTGGCAAAGTGCTGCCTGTTAAACAATTGATACGACTCTCCTATATCGGGATTCTCAAGGTCAAATTTTCCAATCACAGGAGCATGTATGATGATATTACCGGCAGCGTCATTGTGAATCATGCGCTGCAACACAACCTCCTTGAATTCTCCCGTCAGCCGCTCGGGTATAGCCATCGTATCTAAATCTTTCACTCTTTCCAGAAACCGCATCAAATCAGCTCCTCCACTCCAATCATTTGCTGCCTTACCCTTACTGTCTATCAACGAATCAGTCCAAAAGGCATGCCACATCTCATGGTTATTATATTGACTTTCAACTGTCGGTTGAATAGCAGTTAAATCAGGTATCAAGGCTGCACTATCCTGAAGTAAAAGCTCCTTCCGTGCTCGCTGGTATATACTCAACGCCGTATCCAATCCTTGCGCTTTGACTTGCAACATCGTTCGTGAAAGGTCAAATCCCAAATCATCTTCAATGATATCGATTCCGGCTTTGTCACGATTAGGGATATAATTCAACTTCGACAAATCCCCCTGAAATTGAATCTTTGAGGCAGGAATAATCATTCCTATCGTTATCACAATTAAAGTGCCTATCACCCATTTATTTTTATGAAACTCATAGGAGGTAAATTTGTCAAACCACCGCATTGACACTTCTCTCTCACGTGTTTTTTCCTTATCCAACCATTGAGGCAAAATGATAAGCGTCGTCAGTACTCCGGCCGCCAAACTTAAAACAGCAAGGTACCCAAATTGCTCCAACAATAGACTGTCAGACATAATTAACAAGGCAAATGCCGCTATTGTCGTTACATTACCCACTATCAAAGGATGCGCTATCTCTTCAATAGCCTCTGTTATAGAAGCACAATGTATTCGCGCATTAACAAGGTGAATGGAGTAGTTGATTCCCATCGCTAAGATTATCGTAGCCGATGACATCGCCATGGCAACAATAGGCACACCCATCCAACCAAAAGTCGCCAATGCCACCGAATAACCGATAACAGAAGGAATCAATACGATCAAAGCCAGTCGCTTCCTTCTGTAAAAATAATACAGCAAACCCAGTGTCAAAACAACAGAAAAAGCACCCGTTAGATTGCCATCCTTGAAAGAACGTTCTTTGTTAATCTCTGAGGCAATAGGGGCTCCAATGAGATACGTCTTTACTCCCGGAAACATCCTCTCTCCTACCGATTGCATACTTATTAAAGTATCTATCAATGCACTATACCTGATATCTTCATTGTCTGGGTAAATTGCAGTGAAGTCAAACAATAGATTTCGCTCATCTTTGGAAACCTGAAATCCATTGGCTTGCTTGAGACTTGGAACTGTTCGAAAAGAAGACAACTTATTCAACACCAATGGTGCAAGGTGTACGGGATCCAGTTGATTGTAATATCGCAGGGAGTAGCCGGCAAAACTGTTATTGATTCGGGCATTATTGGCAAGATTTCCTTCAAGATGTTCGTCTTCCATGCGTTGTCCGATAACCTTCCAATCTGCTTTGTCCAATAACAAAGGAAGATAATAAAAAACACTGTCGTATAACACACGCTGTAAGCTATCAGTCATCCTGATTCTCGTATCCTTGAGATTGGACATAAAGTATGGGGATGTGTTCAGCTTGTTTTCCCACCATTCTGCATTGCCAAGCAAGCTCTGTAAAGATGTATCACTCGGATTAGATGTGTGTAACAACACCATGATGTTGTTGTTAGAACGCAGATTATTGACTTGCTCCTTGTATGCCGCAGAAGATGTCGTCTTTGGAAAAATAGAGAATATGTCATTGTTCCATTGCAGACGACTGATGCCCATGTAACAATAAACACTGATTCCGATCAATAGAAAATAAAAGCCGACCTTAAATCTTCTAAAAAAATTATATATCCATATAAACGGTTTACCCATACTAGTTTTTGCTCTTTTTAAGTCGCCCTTCTCTCCATTTATACATAAACAAACTTACATAAAACGTTATTATACCGGCAAAAATCGATAATAAAACAGCACCGACAAAATACTGGAAAAAATTATTTGCAATCGATTCCAGCGTAAAATGCCCTTTCGTAAAAGCTACATGCTTTGAATTTCCTACAAATATACCACCCGTGACGTAACTCAAAAAGATAATAACCGGTATCATCGGCGGAATGCTGATGTGTGCAGCTACCGTAAATAGAACTTTGTTGAGCTTCCAATAATGGCACAGCGCCCACCCGATAATCAATTGATATCCCCATACCGGAAAAATCCCCATTAATACACCAAAGCCCAATGAGGCAGAACGGCGTGATATGGACTCTCTCGGATCGTCAAGAGCCAATCTTATACTTTTTCTAAATCCTACATCCGATATCTTTTTCCACCAACGGATGGGGATATAATACAACACTGCCTGTATAAAAAGGACCGTATTTAAAACACTTATCCGTGTGAAATCTTGCAAAGGCCGGAAATGGCTGACTCGCAAATCACCCGGAGGGTAATACACGCGCACCGGCACCGATTTAATGGAAATGCCGCGCCATGCCGCCTTCACCAAAATCTCAACTTCAAATTCAAAACGCCATGTAATCAACTTCAGCCGACTTATCGCCTTCAATGGATAAATACGATATCCTGACTGGGTATCAGGCAAATCCAATCCGGTATCAAATTTAAACCAAAAATTAGAAAACCTGTTGCCGAAAGAGCTTTTCCCCGGAATGCCCTCCCTCTCCATATCCCTGGAGCCAATGATGATACTGCCCGGATGTCGGCGCAAGGTATTAATGAGATATGGAATATCATCCGGATAATGCTGACCATCAGAGTCGATGGTAACAACATAATCAAAATGAAGCTTCTCAGCCTCGGCAAAGCCACGTTTGATAGCCATCCCTTTACCCTGGTTGGTTTCACAATGTATGACTCCAATCTGAGGGAATTGGTTTAATATAACGCCCGTCTCATCCGTACTTCCGTCATTAACCACGATAATGTTATTGGTGAAATGAAGACATCCTTTTATCACCGATTGCAGTGTATTGGCATTGTTGAAGGTCGGAATTAATACCCCAATCTTCATATCATCAATAACCATACGGCTTACCTGTTCGAGTGACGTCATCCTTTATCCAGCATTGATTAACGTAAGACCGGCTTTAGAAAAAATGATTCCTTCTGACTTTAACTCAGCACGGACTATAAAAACGTCATCCTCTTGCCTCATATCAATATGCACTGCCAACTTATTATTTACTTTAGGATCAACGACCCTCAAAAATTTACATTGTGTAACTTCTTTTACTTTCAACCCCAATCCAAGATAATCACTTGAACACAATGCAAAAAGTCTAATAATCATGACACCCGGCAATACAGGTTGGTGTGGGAAATGTCCGGAAAATATACTACATTTGTCGTTTATGACGACATCATACACGACATCCACCCCATCAGCCTGCCTTCTTTCAAAAGAATATAAATTCAACGCATCTTCCATTGTATTATTTTCATACGTATTATTCCAACTAAATGAAACAACTAATTGACGTCATTTCTGTTAAAAGTAAAAAGAATATGAAATATTTGGTATTTATCTTATCCACATTTGCTACTTTCTGTACGGGCAAAGATAATTACACTAAAGCACTTCCAAATCATGCCACTGAAAATTTCATTGTTTCAAAACCGGAAAATCAAGAAGAAATCGTGCTTGCCGGAGGATGTTTTTGGTGCCTCGAGGCTATATATCAAGATTTATATGGTGTTATCAAAGTCGAATCAGGCTATTCCAACGGTCTCTTTGCTAATCCATCGTACGATCAGGTATGCACCGGCAAAACAGGTCATGCCGAAGTCGTCCGGCTTACTTACGACACTTCTGTGATTAATCTGGATGAAATCCTGACGGTATTTTGGACAATGCACGACCCTACAACGCTCAATAGACAAGGAAATGACTCAGGCACCCAATATAGAAGCGGTATCTATTTTTTTACAGAAAGACAAAAGAAAGTTGCTCAACATTCACTCAATACAACTGCTAAAGAAATATGGGGAGACAATATTACAACAGAAATCCTGCCCGTTAAAAATTATTCATCCGCCGAAAGCTACCATCAAAGCTATTATACCAATAATCCCAATCAATCTTATTGCCGATTTATTATCAATCCCAAAGTAGAAAAATTTAAAAAGAAATTTAAAGATAAATTGAAAGAAAATCAAACTACGTCTCTCATGGAAAAACAGCAACAATGGAATAAATTGACTTCCGATGAAGAAAGAATCATCGTTCATAAAGGTACCGAATATCCGGGCACCGGAAAATATTACAAATTTACCGGCGATGGCGTCTATGAATGTCGTCGATGCAATGCTCCTCTATACGACTCAAAAGATAAATTTGCCTCAGAATGTGGCTGGCCATCATTCGATGATGAAATCCCCGGTGCAGTGAAACGCATTCCGGATGCCGATGGACACCGCACAGAAATTGTATGCAATAACTGTGGAGCGCATCTCGGCCACGTTTTTACAGGTGAAAGATTAACTTTGAAAAATGTCCGCCATTGCGTAAATAGCCTCTCCCTACAATTTCTGACACGTCAAGAATATGAAAAGCAACAAGCTAAGACTGAAAAGTAATCCATCGTGTAGTCATTAATCATACCAAGAGCCTATTCCATCTTGTAAGTCTAAACTACATCGTAATAGCAAATCTCATTCTACCCAATCCTTATAAGGTTGTTGTGCCATTTCTCTATTTCAAAATATCGTAAATCGTTACTCATTATTATCCAAAGAAAAATTGTTTTAACTTGTCTTAAATCCTCTCAACACACTATAATTTCAAAATGCCGTATATTGCGCCCTATTTTAAAGAATAAAATTTTGAAACGATGAAAATAATTTTTACATTACTTGGCGTGCTACTGTTCGCTCAAAGCTTACAAGCACAATTTACATCTCCCAATACCGGCGTGCGTTGGACGCTCGACTCAATCGCAGCCCATTCCCCCTCTACAGTTACGATATCTGATTCAACTTACAGTCTGTTGGAAGAACTGAATTTTGAAGAAAACGATTCTTTGATAATCGATAAAAATATCCGCTTAGAAATAGCAGCCGGCATTGAAGTCAAGATAAAAGGCTATTTTTATTGTAGTGGTGACTCTATCGCCATTACCGCTATCGACAAAGAAAATCCATACAAAGGTTTTTGGTTTTACGAAACAGCTACCGTCTATTTCAACCATACAACTATTGAATATGGAGGTGGACTAAAAGTCATAACTCCTAACTTTTTAATGGAGCAATGCGAGATGTCTAACAACACACTCGATCGTGGTTCTTCGACTGGTGGAGCTATCTCTTTTTCCAAAGGAAGCCCTATTGTCAGAAGTTCAACATTTAAAAACAACCTTCATCCGGCTTTATCTTCTGCCGCTAATGCATCCGCTGCCGTTCAGGTTTTCGATTGCTATTTTGAAGGCAATAATCTAAAAAACAACAACCGACCTCAGATCAACTTAGGCCCAAGCGGCGAAGCCGATTCAACCAGAATTATTGGCAATTTCGTGATAGGTGACCCCAACCTGACTATGGTCGGCGGCATTTCAGTATCCAGCTTAGTTGGCGTGACCAATCAGTTTGTTATTCGATCCAATGATATTATCGGCAATCGCTATGGCATCACGAATGCGGGCAACTCAACCGGAAAGATTGAGCGAAATAATATACTCCACAACAACACAGAGACCAATCCGCTCGTGGGAGGCAGTGGAATATCACTTTATGGTACAAATATGGTTATGATTACCGAAAACAACATTGCCAATAACCTATGGGGCATAACCCTCATCCAGAATGCACTTGCCAACTTAGGAAGTGATGACGCTGAAGATTTTAATCCCGGCTTGAATCTCTTTTCCAATAATGGCAATGGCGGCATAACTTATGCTCTTTATAATAATACCCCCAATTTAGTAAAGGCCTTGCACAATTGTTGGATAACAGGCAAATATTCCACCACGGAGGAAGTAGAAGATGTAATCTATCACTTTCAGGATGATACGACACTTGGAAAAGTAATCTATCAGCCATTTGAATGCGGTCAGATTGTATCGATCTCCAGGATAAATGAAAATCAATTTGACATCTTCCCTAATCCTGCCAGGTCATCCTTTTCTATTCAAACCTACAATGATGGCCTATTGGAAATCTTCAATATGTCCGGTATCAAAGTTTTTGAAAAACATATAAACCATGGGAATAACGTTATAACCTCCGACTTTACTCCGGGTATATACATCGTTCGACTTGGAAATAAATCCTCTCATACCGTGCGTAAGCTCATCATACAATAATCGTTTCAACCCAAATTCAACATTTCTATAGTTGAATTTGGGTTGAAACACCCTTTTGTATCTCAACATTTTCTAAAACAAATGGGAAAGTTCAATAAAAGCACAATGTAAAATGGAGTCATCGTAAAGATTCCCTATTCTTCGGATTTATCTTTTGGCGTCAGACTCAGTTTGAGGGAAAACACATGGGACAATCGCGTATCGGATACATTGCCAATATTGGTAAGGGCATAATCGATATTGACTGAACCTAAACCGATTCCTATTCCTACATTGGGCTGTAGTGTCCATGTCTTCTTACCGGAGGTCACTTCTGTAACCTGTTGAATATTGTTGATGCCGCCACGCAAGAAAATAAGGTGTTTGTAGCGATATTCTGCACCGATATGAGGATTGATGGATATTGGATCGGCACTTATCAATACATTTCGTTTGCCATCCGTTGTTGCATCCAAGTTCAATTCAAAAAGCAGTTCTCCTTGTTTGCCTACCTTCGTTTTTATCCCTCCGGCAAGAATAATAGTTGGGTTGGTAATCTCCGTTCCTTTGACGACAACGTCATTGCCGGTAGCTGTGAGCACCTCTTTATCTGCTTCGCTAAACGTGCCCTTCCAGGTGTTGAAAGTAGTTGTTATATCTTTGCCCATCACACCAAAAAACCATTTTTCACCGATGTGTTGAATACCAAGGTCAACGCCAAAGCCGATAGCATTCGCAAAGGTTCCTATTTTGCGGCTGACGACCTTAATACTTCCACCTACACGCCAATTGGGATTGTTTAAAGCTCGAGCATAAGAGCCAAAGATGCCATAATCTACGGCACTAAATGTCTTAATCCGATCATAATTTATCTCCCCGTTTTCGTCCACCAAAGACAGTGTATTTGGAATGCCATCTACACCAAATCTTATCAAACCTAAAGATATAGCCTGTTTATTATTAAGCGTCTTTGCCAGACCAACATAGTCATAATTTCCAACTCCTGAAAACCAAGAGGTATGCATAGCAGCAACCTGAAGTCCGGATTCTATCCTACTCAGACCCGCCGGATTCCAAAATCCTGCTGTTACATCGCCTGTAGATGCGCTTACAGCATTACCCATAGCCAGAGACCGGGCACCGACGCCAATGGAAAGAAACTCATTGCTATACTTGACTTGAGCAAAGGTGTACACTCCGCCAAGGCATAAAATGATTATAAAACAGATATTTTTCAACTTCTTTTTTTTCATTGGTGCAGTAAAAGTAACAGAATTAACGCAAAAATGTAAACTTTAAGTGTTTAGAAATCTTTTGTATGTAAAAAAGATGCACATTTACAGTACAATTCAATAAGTTTATCATGCGTTTTTTCCTATTATTATTGGCTCTTGCAGGGTTTTTGTCTTTACTTTCCTGCATATCTCCTATGAAAACCAGCAAAAATCATGCCAAAAAAATGCATTCCATGGTAGTATGCAGCCATCCGGCCGCTGCTAAAGCCGGCAAAGACATTCTCTCTTCAGGCGGTAATGCTTATGATGCCGCTATCACAACACAGTTTGTACTTGCAGTGGTATATCCGAGAGCCGGTAATATTGGTGGCGGTGGATTGATGGTAGGAAGAGACGGTGACGGAAAGGTTATGGCACTTGATTTTAGAGAAAAAGCGCCGCTCGCTGCCCATAAAGACATGTATTTAGATGATAATGGCAATATCATCCCCAACAAAAGCCTTACCGGAATATTTTCGGTTGGCGTTCCCGGATCTGTCGATGGGATGTGGACTTTACACCGCGAAAAAGGAAGTTTACCGTGGTATCAACTCATTCAACCAGCCATAGATTTGGCACGACATGGCGTAACTCTTACCGCCAATGAAGCTAAGCACATGAATGAATATGCCACTATCATTGATTCCGTGTCAGGATTTAACACCGACTATTCCAAAAAGAAATGGAAGGCCGGAGATGTCTTTATTCAGAGTAACCTCGCAACTACATTAGAACGCATAAGGGATTATGGTCGAGATGGCTTCTATCGGGGAAAGGTGGCTAATCAAATCATCCAAACATCTACAGCGAATCATGGTCTAATAACCCAACAGGACTTAGACGATTATCACAGCAGATGGCGTTCACCCATCGTGTCTGATTATAAAGGATACCGGCTTTGCCTAATGCCGCCTCCATCAAGTGGCGGTGTGTTAATAGCACAGATGCTGAAAGTTATGGAAAGAATGAATCTCTCAGAAAAAGGACATAATACAGCACCTTATATTCACGGTCTGGTAGAAATTACTCGTAGAGCTTATGCCGACCGTTCAGAATATTTTGGCGACCCGGACTACGTAGTCAATCACATAAATACTTTGTTATCAGATAAATACATAAATGAAAAATACGACAATATTAATCCCAACAAGGCAACGCCAAGTACCGACATAAAGGCAGGTGCCGTAGAACGCATTGAAAGTTTTGAAACAACCCATTTTTCTATCGTGGATCAATGGCAAAATGCTGTTGCCATAACGACTACACTCAATGGTAATTACGGCTCCAAAATGGTCGTTGCAGGAGGAGGCTTTCTACTCAATAATGAAATGGATGACTTTAGCGTCAAGCCCGGAAGTCCCAACCAATTTGGGCTCGTTGGTGGAGAAGCCAATAGCATCCAACCGGGAAAAAGAATGCTGAGCAGCATGTCTCCTACTATTGTGAGTAAGGATGGTACGCTGTATGCTGTAGTAGGTACTCCGGGCGGGTCCACTATTATCACCGCCAACCTACAGACTATCGCCAATTTAATAGACTTTAATATGAGCATGGAAGAGGCAGTGCTCGCTCCCAAGATGCACAGTCAATGGCTTCCCGACGAAGTTTATCTTGAAAAAAATAAGTTTGACCAATCTGTCATTCTTCAATTAGAAAAAATGGGCCACGTCGTCAAGGAAGTCAATGCACTTGGAAAGTTAGACTGCATCAAGGTTTTGGAAGTTGGTAGCCTGGAAGGTGGCACAGACCCCGCAAAAGGCGATGGAACAATAGATGGATTTTAACCCCAAAAAATGGGTTTATCCATAATTACCTGTCAAGCCATTGATATTGCGATGTGGTATCTATTTTGAAGTATGAACTATTGATTCTTGATACCGGAATGATTTTGAAGAAATCCATGAAAATGTTTTTTGAAGTATCCGCTTCCGTGGTTATATCTTTAGTGGGGAAAATTTTAATTGTCCTTTGAACATTATCTTTTCTAAATGCTGACGCCATCAATGTCTCGACGGGCAATCCCCATGTCATAATATAATTGCTATCCAATTCGGGTGTCGTAATGATTTTGGCTTTTGTTATACCTTCTTTTTCCATTTTGTCCAACAAAGCAAAAGTCGCATCCTTTCTTTTTATAAATGGCTTTGCCGCAACGATTATTCCTGCAATATTAATGGCAAAAATAAGAATTAAAAAACAGGAAAACAGGGTATTTTTAAGGACTTTTGGCAGAAGTGTTACAATCGGAAGTCCAATTAAGATGGACAAAGGCATAAGCTCGCTCCTCGAATAAAAATCTATCCACCGGTCAAAAGTAGCCAAAAACAAATAATGATACCCGCCAATGAAAAGAAGATATAGCGCTGCTATCAGATATTTTTTAAAGTACAGCAATAACAGTAAGGATATTATAAACAATACAGCAGTAAGCCAAAATGGCCCCATGTATTGCTGAATTAATTCATGTATTATGGGCTTTTGAAATACTTCTAATGGATTCAGAATGATGACATTTTTAAGTGAGGTCAACTTTTCTTGATCATACCAACCTGCCACTGTGCTTAGTAAGATCCTAACAACAATCGCACTCGAAAGTATTCCAGAAAATAGAAGTTGATTCACCTTATTTTCCTTTTTTTCATTGACTCTTGTAATCATATAAATCCATGAAAACACGATGATTGGAATCATTAAGGGGTGTGTGATGACGGCTAATAGTGAAAATATTTCAAAGGTAATCAGACGATTTATAATTGGGCGATTGGATTTCAACTGATATCGATATACTCCTAACCAAACAAAAAACCAGCCCATTGCCTGATGTATTTCGTTGTTGGTCCAAAAAAAAGCCGATCCAGCCATAAGGGTGTAATAAAGGGCGATCAACACTGCAATACCATATTCCTTCCATTTAAACACCATTAAGAGCGCCACTAACAAATAAAAGATATTGAATGAAAGATTATAAATAGATAGTAAAACATCCAAAGGTAAGCCCATCTCTGACCCAAGCCATGGCCATATTTGTGTTATAATAGAGCCATAACGATGCTCCATAATCATTGGGTGTCCATTGTTGAGGATATTGAATAAAATAAATGGCGCATCTAAAAACAACATTCTTGCTTGCATAAAGACAACAGCAAGAATCAACAGTGCTGTCATTACGACAACTGCTATCTTTCCAGCTCTTGATGTCACATTATTTGATTCCGATATCATACATCATTGCGATAGATTGAAGAAATATTTTGTCTTTAAATGCAAATGTAGGATAAGCCACACTTTGTTGACATGATTTTCAATAATAATATGCTGATTATCTTTTATTGAAGCGATTGATTACGGATGAATACGCCTTTTTAAATAAAAGTTGAATCCAGTTGTGAAGAACCAATTTCCTGACTTCTTCCTGTGTCAAGACATGCTTATTGTCTTCGATATAAGCTATCAATTTCTTTTGTTGCGCCGTAATTTCGACATGATGCCGTATATCTACAGAAAGCGATTCTGTAAATAATTTAAAAAATTCATTTTCCAAGAAATCATCCATATTGATTCCGTTCAATACACTTATTTTCCTAAATTCTTCATCTATTCCTTCCCCATACAAAAAGAATGGAATTCCCATTTCTAGTGAGTAATAAGCATAAGAGCCGGTATGATTGCTTGTGGTATATCGAAAACGACGTATGGTATCATAGAATATTTCCACAAAGTCAAAGTCTCCGATATATCCATTAGTCACCACTTCAAATCCAGCTTGTTCGAAAATAGCATGATGCCCTTGTAATACATCATAATAGTATAAGCATACCGTGATGGGATGATACTCTTTGGGCAACTGTTGTAAGGCTTCCGCATACTTGCGATATCCGGAACTAAAATTAAACTCACTCGATGAATGAGCTGGAAATGCCAGTGTGCCGACACGTTCTTTGTCCGGCTCTATTCCTTTTAATCGACGATATTGAGGAAACAGTGGGCCGAGTGCAAAAGCCTTTTTTCCTGTCTGAAGTTCATAATTCTTAACTCGATGGCCATTGTCTAAAAACACCAATTCATTTTCACTTTCTAACAATCTATTATAGAAATATTCAAACTGAAAATTAACACCATGCTCCAGTAAACAAATATAGGATATAGGAATATAATTAGGGATTCTGAATACTTGCCTGAATATGCCGGACATGCCATACAAATCACTAAGACGAGGCTTTCCTAGATTTTTAGCCTTCTGAGTTTCAACATACTCTTCCGTGACATGAATCATGATTCAACTGCTTTTGCCTCCATCAGAATAAAACTTCTACTAAATATAATCAAACTGACGATCATCCATATATGTGATAGGTCATTGGTATTCAGATAAGGCTCTACATGTATCTTAAAAACAAAGAGCAGGAGTGTAAGCATGCCCGAGCCAATGCCCAAAAGATACCATTTGCTGCCTATGTCACCTGTACTTTTGTATATCGACAATTCTATATATCCACATATTAAGGATAGAGTTACAGCTGTATATATCGCCACTACCGTGAAGCTTGGATAAATATTGATAGAAACAATGGCAATTGCAAGAAATAAGATGTTGATGCCATGGTAAACTTTCAACGTATTGCTGTTATCAAAGCCTCGTAAACCCTGGTGATATGCATGTTGTAATGCGCCCCTCACCGCAAAAAAAGATCCGAGCAAAGCCAATATCCATCCGGGAATTGAATATGCTATTGAAAAATATTCTTTAAACCCATGACTGAATATTCCACCCCATATCGCGGATACTGCTGTAAAAAACAAGAAAAAACAGAAGTTATAAATATAGTCAACATGTCCACGATGACCATTATACACCTTATTGCTGTGATATATGCCCGTTGCACATATCAGCGTATTGGTAAGTAATGTCATAGGCTCAGATATATTCCAACCTGCAAATTGTATTAAAAGATACATCGTGCAAATATACTTGTATTTATCCTGAATTTGGCAAAAGACGCTTTCCTGAACCGAACATAGTTGATTATGAAGGCAATATGATGTACGATTCAACTTTTATTAATGCTGCATTTGGACTTATGAAGTTTCATATCTATTCGCCATTTCCTAAATTATAATTACATTCGCCTTACAGACGAAACAGAGATGTTTGTTGCTATTATGACAAATGAATTTTTATGCTTAAAATAATTACGACCTCCTTTTTGATTCTTTTTTCATTGTCCGCTTTTTCTCAACCATACAAAGAGCCGGTTGACTTTGTCAATCCACTCATGGGGACGTTGTCCACCTTTTCTCTATCTTCCGGCAATACCTATCCAAGCATATCTATGCCATGGGGGATGAATAGCTGGACTGCACAGACAGCGAAGATGGGTGACGGTTGGCAATATTATTACAATGCAGAAAAAATTCGTGGCTTCAAGCAAACACACCAACCATCCCCATGGATCAACGATTACGGCCAATTTTCTATCATGCCTGTCACTGGAAGTCCTAAGTTTACTGAAAAAGATAGGATGTCCTGGTTTTCTCATAAAGCTGAAGTTGCCACCCCCTATTATTACAGCGTCTATCTGGCAGATCACGACGTCACGACAGAATTATCGCCTACTGAAAGGGCTTGTATCTTTCGCTTTACCTTTCCACAGAGCGACCAGTCCTATGTCGTCATTGACGCATTTGACCGCGGTTCTTATATCAAAATAAATCCTAAAGATCGTACGATAATCGGCTATTCTACCCGAAACAGCGGTGGCGTACCGGATAATTTCAAAAATTATTTTATCATTCAATTTGACAAGCCATTTGACGCCTCTTTTGTCTTTAGTGACAGCACATTAATAAAAGATAAAAACGAACTGAATGCGGGCCATGTCGGTGCCGTCATCGGCTTCAAAACACGGCGCGGCGAGGCCGTAACCGCCCGTGTAGCATCCTCTTTCATCAGTCATGAACAAGCAGCACTCAACCTAAGCAGAGAATTAGGAGATAAAGACTTTAATACCATCAAAACCCTAGGTAGAGAGACTTGGAATAAGGAATTAAGCCGCATCTTAGTAGAGGGCGGTTCGGATGATGAAACAAAGACATTTTATTCGTGCTTATATAGGACAATGCTTTTCCCTCGTAAGTTTTATGAATATGATATCAACAATCAAGTTGTCCATTACAGCCCATACAATGGTCAAGTGTTGCCCGGAGTGATGTACACGGATAATGGCTTTTGGGATACCTTCCGGGCAGTATTCCCATTTTTCAACCTAATGTATCCTGAGCTCAACAGTGAGATCATGCAAGCCATGGTCAATGTATATAAGGAAAGTGGATGGCTTCCTGAATGGCAAAGCCCCGGACACCGTAACTGTATGATTGGCAGCAACTCCGCATCCATCATTTCCGATGCCTATATCAAAGGAATCAGGGGATTCGATGTCGAGAAGTTGTACGAAGCAATTTTAAAAAATAGCAACAATGCCGGCCCTATTGAGTCGGTAGGTCGTGCCGGCGCAGATGATTATAACACACTGGGTTATGTCCCTTATGACGGCGGCGTCAATGAAAATGCAGCTCGTACATTAGAATACGCTTATGATGACTTTACTATAGCACAACTGGCGAAGGCTTTGAAAAAACCGCAGGAAGAAATCTCTCTTTACACGTTTAGGGCTCAGAACTATAAAAATGTCTTTGATAAAGAGTACAAGCTCATGAGAGGACGAAATAAAGACGGCTCCTTCCAGCACCCTTTTAACCCTTATAAGTGGGGCGACGCTTTCACGGAAGGAAATAGCTGGCACTATACATGGAGTGTATTTCAAGACGTGAATGGGCTGGCGCAACTGATGGGTGGCCGTGATACCCTTGAAATGATGCTTGATAGTGTTTTTTCATTACCGCCAATCTTTGACGATAGTTATTATGGCTTTCCGATACATGAAATCCGAGAAATGCAGATTATGAATATGGGTCAGTATGCTCATGGCAACCAACCCATCCAACACATGATATACCTGTATAATTTTATTGGCAAACCCTGGAAAGCACAGTATCGACTTCATGAAGTGATGAACAAGCTTTATCATCCCGGCCCGGACGGCTATTGTGGTGACGAAGACAATGGCCAGACCAGCGCATGGTATGTGTTCTCTGCAATGGGATTCTACCCCGTATGCCCCGGGACAACACAGTATGTTATAGGGTCACCCTTGTTCAAAAGAGTTACTTTGTCTTTAAATAATGGTAAAAAAGTACAGATTAATGCCCCGGCAGTCAATAATCGCAATGTATATATCGACAATATCACCCTCAATGGACGTCCGTATGAAAATCTATATTTCGATCACTTTGAATTGATGAAGGGCGGTAAATTCGATTTTCAAATGTCGGAAAAGCCCAATACACTCAAGGTGTTTAAAGAGCATCAACTTCCATTCTCAATGACGCCTTGGCCAGAAGTGAAACGTAAAAAATAAAAGAACAGAAAATATAAAAGTCGGATATCACCATCGGGATTAGAGCGCCAACAGGTAATCTATACTTTGGTCTATGGCATCTTTATCAACAGATTTATTGATAGAAAAGCTGCCTATACCGTTGAGTAAGGAAAATAAAATTTTACCGGATTCATTTTTCTTATCATTTAAAATAAAATTAAAAAAAGTTGGCCGGTCGATATCCTTTATCTTCGACAAGTCACACATTCTAAGCAGAACGGAAAGAATTTCTTCAAAATTATCCGCTAAAATCAACCCCATCCTATGGGAAAGCCACGCTTCGGCTATCATCCCATACAACACTGCCTCGCCATGGGTAATCGGATTGGTCGCATGTATCATACATGACTCAATAGCATGACCTATAGTATGTCCAAAATTTAGTGCTTTGCGGACACTACTTTCAAAGGGATCTCTTTCAACCAATGTCTTCTTTACAAGGATACTTTGACGAAGTATTTCATAATTAATATCGGGTCTGGATTGGCTTAATGTCTTGCTTATCGACCTAAACAATACTTGATCTGCAATCAAAGCATGTTTTACTATTTCAGAAAAACCGCTCCACACCTCCCGATCAGGCAAGGTGTCCAAAAATCCAAGATGTGTAAATATTGCTTTTGGCTTACTAAATAATCCAATCGCATTTTTCACCCCCTCAAAATCTATTCCTGTCTTTCCTCCAATTGAACTGTCTGTCATGGACATCAAAGTAGTAGGAATATGCACAAAATCCATACCCCTCTTGTAAGTCGAAACCGCCAATCCTCCCATATCTCCGATGACGCCACCACCCAACAGAAGCGCCAATGCCCTACGATCAACCCTCTCTGCCAACAACTTTTGCCATATCGTATGACATGTTTCTATCGTTTTATTGGCTTCTCCGGCTGCAACCTCTACAACAAGCGTATTGTCCGGCAAAAAACCCTGGATAACCGGATAACAATATCGGATAGAATTCTCATCTCCCAAGACAACATAAGAACTGTATATACGGGATGAGATAAAATTTTTAAAATAATTGAAATCCTTGTCCAAATAAAGTGGACTTCCATCGATATTGATAATCTCGGGTCTCATCTATATTTTATAATTGTTTGACAATATGAACTGACCAAGCTTCTGCACGAACATCAAAAAGCGTGCGAACATATTTCCAAGTCGTACGAAATAAGTCGGAATTCCGATAGTGTTCCAAAGCGACAGCATCTTGCCATTGGCTGTACGTAAAAAGAATATTGCTATTGTCAGTATCTTGTAATAAGTGAAGCCCCTCACATCCGGGAAAATGTCGTATTTCACCGGCGACCTCATTGAAATGTTGTAAAAATAAATCTACAGCATCCGCACGGAATTGCATTTTTACTACTCTTTGCAATAATTTTTCTTCCACTTTTATCTTTTAAATCGAAATGAAAAACAATCTCATATTAGCAAGGGATATTCTTTCAGATTATGGTATCGTCCACTTCTTCGGTCAAAAGTAATTATTTCAAACCGTATTTTTTCATAAAAACAAAGGAATTTAAGATGAACACGAAAGTGTGGAAGATCCGGGTCGATCTATTGCCCAATCGGGTATCAACTTATGCCAATGGTCGTATTCTTTCTGGTCAGTATAAGGTCGTTTTAGCATCTCATACAATTCATCAATTAAGTTGTATTCACCCTCATAAGCCTGCTCTATGGCTAATTGTGCCATATAATTTCGAAGTACATATTTTGGATTGACGGACTTCATCCTTTGCTGCCTTTCTACAACATTGCTTTTATCTTTTTTCAAAAACATCAAATACTTCTCAAACCATTTATGCCATTTTTCTGCTTCACTATGCGAAAGCTCTCGGTATAATGCCGGCTGAATCAGTCGAAGAATATTTTCTTGATTCAATTCAACAGCTTCCCAATCCACATCCGACAATATCCAAAAAAAGATTGTCATGTCTATACCAGAAGACTGCATCAATTCTCGTAACTCATCTACATGCAGCGCTATATCTTGATCTACATATCTCAATCCCATTTTTTTGGACATCATCGTATAATATTTCTGAGGAATATCCATCTCTGTCGTCTTAAGAACATCTTGTAATGCATCGACATCACCTATGCATGGATAAAGCGCATTGGCAAGTTGATACAAATTCCAAAGTGCAATATAATCTTGCTGTCCAAAGCGATATCTTTTTTGCCCTAAATCCGTTGTATTGGGCGTCCAGTCTTCATCATAACGGTCTATCCAACCATAAGGTCCATAATCTAATGTCAACCCGGCAATAGACATATTATCCGTATTCATGACACCATGTACAAATCCTACTCTCTTCCACTCCATGATTAAATCAATCGTAAGATTGCAAACATCCTTAAACATATCGATATAAGCGTCTTTTGACGAAATAGCGATGTGCGGAAAGCTTTGATTAATCGTATAATCCAACAATCGGGTCAACTTTTCTTTATCCTTCTTTGCTGCGAAAAATTCAAAATTACCAAATCGAATAAAAGTAGGGCTCAAGCGACACACCACTGCTCCCGGCTCAAGCTTTGGATGACCATCGTAAAACATATCCCGCACCACTTTTTCGCCCGTTTCTATCAAGCACAATGACCGAGTAGTAGGCACGCCAAGGTGATGCATCGCTTCACTGCACAAATGCTCTCTAATCGAACTTCGCAACACCGCTAAGCCATCAGCATGTCTGGAATAAGGCGTTTCCCCAGCACCCTTTAGCTGTACCGCCCACCGTCCATTGTGCTCCACTTCAAACAAATTAATAGCCCTACCATCACCTAACTGTCCTGCCCAATTGCCAAACTGATGCCCTGCATAAGCCATGGCGTATGGATGTGTACCCGTATATACCTCTTGCCCACTGAACACTTTCAAAAACTGTTCACTCATGGTCTGTGTTTTATCCATACCCAATAATTCCGCCGCTTCTACACTGGTATGGATCAGGCGAGCATGCGGAAAAATCCGTGGCGTAACATAGGAGTATGCATCCGCCACCATGCGCCTTGTATTGGACATATCAGGGTCTGCAGGCATAGCTTCCGCATATCCGGGAATAACATTCAGTTGTATCATGCTTTAAATATCCGATTTCAAATAGATGGAATAATGTCGGCGAAGCTTATCCACCTTTGGCTGTATGACAATACGGCAATATGGTACAACCGGATTGTCATTGAAGTAGTTGTGGTGATAATCTTCCGCAGGATAAAACGGCATTTCGCTGCTAACCTCCGTGACAATAGGATTCGGATAGACATCTTTTAATTCATCAAAAACGCTTTGAATAACATCTTTTTGCCCTTCATCCAAGTAATAAATGACCGATCTATATTGCGTACCCTTATCATTGCCCTGTCTATTGAGCGTTGTAGGGTCGTGTGTCGTCATAAATATTATTAGCAGGTCATGATAAGAAATCCTTTCAGGCTCAAAGGTTACTTTGACTACTTCAGCATGACCTGATTCTCCGGAACACACTTCTCTGTAAGATGGATTCTTGGATAAACCACCACAATAGCCGGGTTCAACCTTCACTATACCATTGAGTCGTTGTAATACAGCTTCGACACACCAAAAGCATCCACCGCCAAATATTGCTTGTTGCTCGCCTTTCATAATTTCTTCATTTTCATTATTAGTAAAAAAATAAAATAGGATAAAGTTTAGAAAGTAGGTAAATTGTATGTATCTATCGCTTTTATACCCTACAATTTCTTGCACAACATGAAGAGTATTCTTATAAATATCCCACATTATGTAATTGTCAAGTGCGGAATGTGGGATAAAAAAGATACGAAAGCAATTGACGACATCCATAAAGAGACATATCCGTAAAAAACAAGTTCACTTCAGAATTTCATTCAAATGGAAAAAATATGGCAACTTTTCACTACCTTTGCACCCTCAATCACACATTTACGGTCGTAATCCATAATATAACCTCAAATTAGTAACATGCAATTACATAATCGGGTAAATGGTGCGGAATTGAAAGCTAAGATGCGTCAATCCTCAGAAGAAAGAACCACCATTTCATTTTACAAATACTTTCAATTTGACAATCCACGCCTTGTGCGAGATCATTTATATACCATTTGGAATCAATTAGGGGTATTAGGCAGGATTTACATTGCTCATGAAGGCATCAATGGTCAGATTTCTGTACCCACATCACAGTTGGAAGCCTTTAAAGCCGCATGTGATGACTTAGACTTTATGAGAGGCAATCGACTCAATTATGCCATTGAAGATGACGGAAAGTCATTTTTTAAATTGAAAATAACGGTGCGTAACAAGATTGTCGCTGACGGGCTGGATGATTCTACCTTTGATGTCAGAGATAGCGGTATTCACCTCAACGCACAGTCTATGAATGAAATCCTGGAACATCCCGACACTGTTGTTGTTGATATGCGCAATCACTACGAAAGCGAAGTTGGGCACTTCAAAAATGCCATTCTTCCTGATGTTACCACATTTAGAGAGTCTTTGCCCATCATCAGTGATATGCTCGCCGATAACAAAGAAAAGAATGTCGTCATGTACTGCACAGGCGGCATAAGGTGTGAGAAGGCAAGCGCTTACATGAAGCACAAGGGCTATAAAAATGTCTTCCAACTTGAAGGTGGCATCATCGAATATACCCGACAAGTCAGAAAAGAAGGCCTTGAAAATAAATTTATTGGAAAAAACTTCGTATTTGACGAACGCCTTGGCGAAAGTATCAGCAACGACGTCATCGCTCATTGCCACCAATGTGGAGCGCCTTGTGACGACCATACCAATTGTGCCAATGACTTTTGTCATCTATTATTTATCCAATGCCCGGATTGCCGTAATAAATACGAAAATACTTGCTCTCCTCTGTGCCAAGAATATCTGCATAGACCCCATGAGGAGCAAGTAAAAGCAGGCAAAGCCCTATTATTCAATGGCTCCAAGTTTGGCAAAGGTCGATACAATCCCAATCAAGTCGGAAATAAAGACCTATTAATAGAAAAATAAAATTGATTGGTCGATTATGAAATCCCGTGTGAAACTTATCGCCCAAAAAGGATGGTTAACAACGTATAAATCATAAATAAACATACCATGAATTACCGTCCGGCTTCGATTTTCAAGCGATTTGTAGCATTATTAATTGATGGTATGATTATCCATGTTATTGCGAAATTGTTTGCTTTTCCATTGGGATTTAATTTTCATCCATTTGGCATATTTAGCTACGGTTGGTGGGGCTTTGTTGAGTATTCAGGATGGACCGGACTGATAGGTGTGTTGTATTATATTTTCTTAGAATCTTCTACCAAAAGTGCCACCTTAGGCAAACAAATTATGAGATTAACCGTATTGGATGAAGAAGGAAATACCCTAACTTTGGGTAAGTCAATAATACGCAATGTCACTAAGGTATTGTGTGGAAATATCTTTGTCATCGGTTATTTCTTTGCCTTTTTCACCAAAGACAGACAGGCACTGCATGATCTTCTCGGCACTACCATTGTTGTAGAGAATCAATAAGGAGAATTTATTGATAAATACTCTTGAGTAAGTGTGGCTATTCCGGATTAAAGTGCTGCCATCCCTGCGCCCTCAGTCTGTGGAAATTGCCACCTGAAGTCTCCAGCATAACGCCATCTTTTTCAGTCAGGATAGACCCGACGACATACACATCATCCAAGTACTTTAATTTTTCCATGTCTTCAGGATCAATGGTAAATAACAACTCGTAATCTTCACCGCCATTTAAAGCACATGTGATGGGATCCATTCTAAACTTTACTGCCAGATCTTCCGTCATAGAATGGATGGGTACTTGTGCTTCTTTGATGACCGCACCTACTCTGGATTGCCGACATATATGGAACACTTCAGATGCCAATCCATCTGAAATATCGATCATCGCTGTCGGTTTGATTCCTGCTGACTTCAACATTTTGACCACATCAGCTCTGGGCTCCGGTTTAAGTTGACGTCCTACCACATAAGCATAGTCTGCCAGATCTGGTTTTATTCCCGGATTATCTAAAAACAGTGCTTTTTCCCTTTCCAATATCTGAATTCCTATAAAGGCACCCCCAAGGTCACCACTGACGCACAATAAGTCTCCGGGTTGAGCAGTATTTCTATACACTATGTCTTCCTTGGGAGCATGACCAATGGCTGTAATACTGATGATAAGCCCTTTGTTGGAGGATGAAGTGTCGCCTCCCACCAGATCGACACCATAGCGATTACAGGCGGCACGAATCCCTTCATATAATTCATCCAAACTTTCAAGGCTAAAGCGGTTGCTAACGCCAATGGATACGGTAATCTGACGAGGCGTAGCATTCATCGCATAAATATCAGACAAGTTGACGGCTACCGATTTATATCCCAGATGCTTCAAAGGCATATACATGAGGTCAAAGTGGATATTCTCAATGAGAAGGTCTGTGCTGACGACTACTTGCTGTCCTTCTTCATAATCAATAACAGCACCATCGTCACCAACCGATTTTACGGTGGAGGGGTTGACTGTTTCAAAGTTGGAAATCAAACGATTGATCAATTCAAATTCGCCTAAATTGCCAAGTTCTGTCCGTTGATTGTCTTCCATAACTATTCGCTTATGATATTTAAACACGCCTGCCAAAGATTGGTTGCCGGCAAAGGCGCTTCAAAAGAATTAACCTCTTGAGTCACCGGATGTTGGAAACTCAACTTCCATGCGTGCAGACTTATACTTCTATCTTTATTGCCTCGTCTGGCTCCGTACTTGACATCTCCTTGTATGGGGCATCCTACAGCAGCTAATTGCGCCCTGATCTGATGATGCCTGCCCGTCTGAGGATGTAGGTTGACGATGGTGTATTTATCCGTATTTCCCAATACTTGATAGTGGGTGATAGCCGCTTGTTCGGCTTCTTCCGGCTGGGCAACTCTTATTTTAGACTTATTGCCTGTTCGGTTGTCATCGATGATATGACTGAGCGTGCCGGATGTATCAGGCATTTGCCCTTCTACTAAGGCAAGATAGGTCTTATGGACATTCCGGGATTTGAACAATTGACTTAGCCAGGCGGCTGATTTATTATTTTTGGCGAGCAATACCAATCCTGAAACAGGACGATCTATGCGGTGAACCAAAAAGAGATTGTGGTGAAAATATTTTTTACATAAGTCCAAAAGGTTGATATCACCTGTCTTGTCCGGCTGTACCGGCTGTCCTGCCAATTTGTTGATGATACAAAATTGATGATTTTTGGCTAAAACCTGTTCGCTGAATGTCATTATTTGATTTCTTCGTAATCTGTATATTCTTTATCTGACGGGCGTTCTTCCGGTCGTGTCTGCTGACGCATATCATTCCTTTCCTTAATGGCACCATTGATCTGACCAAAACGGTACATTTTGTAAATGATGTATCCTATTGCTATAATGACAATAAATTTCACAATGAGTCAATTATTTATGACAAAGATATAATAAATGGAGTAAAAAATCAATTTCAACCCAAATTCTTGTTAACCAACAAGGGCTTCGTTAATTGAGAATTGAGAATTGAAAATTGAAAATTCATTCTCCATTTGATGTATCATGAAATAGGTTGACAACAAAAATGTGGAAAACTTTTCTAAAATTTGTAAAATGAGACCAAAAGAGCGAAAAGTTTTTTCAGAAAATTTCAAAAGAGAGCAGGTTTCCCGTATAGAAAAGGGGGAAATAACAGTTACCCAATTAGGGAGGATATTAGGGATGAATAGTCCGAATCCGATTTATCAATGGTTAAAGAAATATGGTAAGGAACCCTTGACACAAAAGGTAGTCATCGAATCACAAAGTGATTTTATCCGGCTTAAGGAAGTAGAAAAACAACTAAAAGAGGCCCAACAACTCATCGGGATGCAGCAAATACAGCTTCAGTTCTATGAAGGTATTTTAGAGGAAGTGGGGACGCACTACGGAGAAGACCCATTAAAGAAATTTTTAAAAAAGTAGTAGCCAATTTCCAAAGTAATTTCAGCATGGAGCAAGTATATGAAGCGATAGGCATCACACGTCAGGCAATATGGAAGTGGAAACAACGTAGTGAGGCAAAAGCAGAACAGACTGATCGGATAATCCAGGAGGTCAAACGATGGCGACAGAAACATCCTAAGATGGGGTCGCGACCTATGTATTACTCTATGAAATGTGAGGGAATAGCCTTGGGAGTTGGTGTCAATCAATTTGAGCAAATCATAAGAGACCATCATCTTGTGATAGGAAAAGCTAGAAGTAGGAAGCCAAAGTGCAGTGATGGCAAAGGCAAAGAGGATTACCCGAATCTGACCAATGGGTTAGAGTTAACGGGAATAAATCAGTTAATAGTATTAGATATTACCTACATTTGGATAACAACGAGGTGGTGTTATATTTTTTCCCTGAAAGATGTGTACTCGCAGTTGGTGGTTCTGACAGCGAGTGAAAACTTGGAGGCGAAGCATGCCATTACCTGTTTAGATGATTTTGTAAAGCTACGTGGACCACTATCAGTAAGGGGATGTATTCATCATACGGATAATGGATCGCAGTACAATTGTGGTAAATACAAAGATAAACTTGCAGGATATGGCATATTGATAAGTCGATCAACTCAATGTAAGGAAAACGGTAGCTCTGAACAATCTCACCATGTGAGCAAAAATATGTATCTGGAGCCGTTAGGGTTAAAGACATTTGCCCAATTAAACCAAAACTCCGTTTTTTTTCCCGCTTAATTTTCAAAAAAAGTGGCACAGATGCTTGCTGTGTCGTTTTTTTTATCTATATTTGAGCTACCTAAATAAGTTGCTTATGTATTTACCAGAATGG
>JAGPCT010000031.1 GCA_018057925.1 Saprospiraceae bacterium | reverse complement strand
TCTTCCCATTCCGAACAGAGAAGTTAAGCCTTATTGCGCCGATGGTACTGCCCCAAGCGGGTGGGAGAGTAGGACGTTGCCGGATCAACATAATAGCCTTGTAGTCGTAAGATTGCAAGGCTTTTTTTGTTTTAACCCCAAAAAGTCATTTATTTTGGGCTTTGAACAATTTTTTTAACATTACCTCTGGTATCAACAGTATCATCTATTTTAATCCTAATTATTTTGAGAATCATAATACAACTGAATAAAATCGTAGAGAGAAAATATATTATTTTTATTTTAATATGTTTTTGCCAAATCTCCTTTTCGCAAATTCCCTATAAGCTAGACGGCTCACTAGTATGTTTTGATGAATTAAACAATATTTCTTATTTTTTTGACTCAGGTTCTGAAATTTCTGCCATATTTTCAGACTCTGTTTTTGTGAAAAGTTCAATATTTAAACCTACTAAATTTTCTTATTCATTTACCAGAGATGCATTAGGTAATTTGGTTATCAATAGAAAAATACGGCTTAATGTCTCAATTCCGAAAGTATGTAATGTCAATCAGAATTTATCATTAATACAATCAAAAGACCCGTGTTTTAATAACATTATTATGCTTGGTATAAAGGAGTTTCAAAATTCAGTCATATTTATAAACAACAATACAAAATCAATAAATTATAAGGCAGTTTCTCCGATTAATTCTGACGATTATTTTGTAATATCTATGAAGAAAGAATGGTTGAGTGGGTTAAGATATGTATATTTAAATGTGGGTTCCAAAAAAATCAAATTTTTAGTTGATCTTGGATACAGCGGAGGAGTTGGCTTGAAAAAAGACTACGATTTTATCGGTTATGAAATAGAAAATAGAGACGTTATTCTGTCCACTTTTTTTGAAAAAAATTTAATAGAATCTTTTGAAATAATAAAGGACATTATTATTTCAAAAAAGGAAAATGATTTCAAAATTTCATCTGATATAGCTATATCTTGAAGATTAGTATCCAATTTGTTAGGAGTGAAATTTTTCATTCAGTTTGAAAGCGTTGTTTTTGATTTTCAAAAAAACATCCTCTACTTATCAAAAAAAATGCTTCCAAAAAATGAGACAAGACCATTCCGACTTTCATTTATAGATGATAATATTGTTATTTCTTCAATTTCACATAGCTCAAAAATATACGCTGAAGGTTTCAGGATTGGTGACAAGATAAAAATTTTGAATTATGACGTTTCTAAATTTACTCAAAGTGAAAAATGCAATATCGACAATATATATTTCGATTTTATCAAAAATAAGGTTCAAGAAAATGTTTCTTTTATAAAGATTGATTAAATCTCCGGTCACCTACACCCAACAATATTGGGCAATTTAATATGTAAAATTTGAAATATAGTAAAAATGTCGAAGATATTGCCATTATCAATCCAATTCACTTTCAGGAAGAGACTTCTGTTCAAATAAAAGTCAGTCTTGAAGTTTTAATAAAAAACACCATACTATGTTCGTACTATTTGTAACTTTGCCTACTCAAACAAAATGCTAACGTATGCAATTTCTTCGAAAATGGGTGGATATTAAAGGAAGAGCCAGCCGAATTGAATTTTGGGGGTTGTTGTTCTTTATTATATTTACACTACTTTTTTTTGGCTTTATTGGTGAATTAATCAATTTTCGGATGTTACCTGCCTACATCGGATTGATACTGTTGATACCTTTTTTAGCTACCGGAATGCGAAGAATGCAGGATACAGGTAAGATTGGTTTTGTATTTTTTATCCCTTTTTATAATTTGTGTATTGCTCTTAATCCCGGTGATAAAGGACAAAATACCTATGGAAATAATCCGCGACTCGAGATGTGATCCAAATTAGATTGTATTGAATACCCCAATATCTGTAGTAATCATTGCCAATAACGCATCTTTGCGCATTGGTGAAGTTATAGGCGCCGCCCGTCGAATCTCAGATGATATCATTGTACTTGATTCCGGAAGTGAGGACGAAACCGTGGAAATTGCCTCTGACTTGGGAGCACGTATTGTCCATCAACCTTGGTTGGGTTACAGTGCTACGAAAAATGTAGGTAATGGCTTGGCATATCATAATTTAATTCTTTCTATTGATTCAGATGAAGTCCTTTCAGAAAAGTTGATCGAGTCTATTCAAAAAGAAGTATTTGACAACAATACTATTTACCTTTTGGATAGAGCCAATTATTATTGCGGTAAGTGGATTCGCTTCTGCCATTGGAACCCTGATTGGATTCCAAGATTATTTGATCGGAATAAGGCACATTGGAAGGGTGAATATGTCCACGAGAAGTTGAATTTCCACCCTTCTATGACAATTAAAAAGCTAAAAGGTAAACTTATTCATTATTCGTATGAATCGTTCTCACAGCGGCTTAAAAAGGTTAAAAACTATGCTCTTTTATCTGCCCAAGATCGCTTTAGAAAAGGTAAAAGAACCAATTGGTTATTTATTTTATTGAGTCCATTTTTCAAATTTCTGATTACTTACTTTATCCATTTGGGTATTTTAGATGGATGGCGTGGCATACACATTGCCTGGACGGATGCCGTCGGAACGTGGTATAAGAATAGAATACTATTTGACCTTCAACGCAACTTAAACCCGTCTTGTTGTAATTGAGTTTTAATCGAAAAGGACTAAAATTCTATCGTTTTTATTGTTGTATTAGAATATCTGTACAACCCAAAAGCTATTTCTAATCGGATATAAGGCGCGATATTAGCACTTTGGTCCGAAAAGACTGTTGACTGTATAAAGCCATTTATTATATCGGGATTTTCGGTGTAACCTACTAAACTTTGACGCAGAAAACCAAGGCAAAAGTTCGGTTGCCAAAAGAAGGTTTTATTTACCTTATGCGTCCTAAGTCCTACTCTTCCCGCTAAGCCAAATTGTATAGCATGAGGCCGGACTTCTTGGAATTGTTCATAGCTAATTGACCCGGTTTCATTGATGATCGTCACATCGACCCAGTCTGATTTTTTCATGCGATAATAGTAAAAAGGGATTTCTACACCCAATGTAAAGCCTTTATAATTATCTATCACCCCCGGAAAATAAATCAGGGAAGGTGTAAAATGAATGCCCGCAGCGTGTACCGGATTGCCGTCTAAGAAGCTGTCAAATAGATAGGCAACGGTTCCATGCACCATCCACTTAGGAGCTATAGGCCGGGCATACCCAATACCTATCGTATTGCCCTTGGTTGTAGGACTGATAGGTACTATGTGGAAAGCATCCTTAATGATGCGATATTCCGTTACAATCGGATCCTGAGCTTGAAGAATAGTGGGAAATAATAAGAAAACAAACCAGTAGCGCAATACCATTAGTTGCTTATTTTTTGAATTAAGACGGGCTTTTCAGGAGCACTGATGTCATAGATTCCGATACCGGACTTCATTTGGCATATCATCAACTCTTCACTGATGATACAATCATATACCGGATCGGTTTTTAGATTTGAAGAAAAGTCCAGCATTCCATTATCTGTATTGATTTTGAAGATGTTTATTCCAAATCCACCATTGCACACATAAAGATAGTTGTCAGTAGCGCCCAGTCCATAAGGATATTCTTGTGAAATCGTGCTCAGTGCAAATGGATTAAGTCTATCTGTAACATCCAGTATGGTTAATAATCCGCTCCCATTGGTTTCATTATCACCTGTTCTTGTGGTTGAATATCCGTAATTGCCATGGATGATGACCGGGTCAAATGCTGGCCAGTGCATAACATTATCCTGATAGACAGGCTTTGATTTGTCAGCAAGGCTATATGCCAAGACGCCTGTGCGGGTACCGATGTATAGTGCATTTTCGTATGCAAAAATTGTTTCAGCAATGGCAGAAATTTTTACTTGTGACGTCTCTAAAGGATGCGCCGGATCAGCAAGGCTAAAGGTGCGAATTGTGCTGTTGTCTAAGAAATACAAATACCCTTGATAGGTAAGCATAGAGGCTGTGGAGCCTGATTTGCTGCTGCTGGACGCATTGAATTGCTCACCAGTACCGATATCTTTGGAACAACCGACGATCAAAAGTCCGATGATAAAAAGAGTTATAAGATTTTTCATGTTACATTATTTTATTTTTAATATCTACAAGTAGGTTTTTTTAATATTTTGCTTTCCCAACCAATGATGATTCCCTTTGAAGCGTCGGGGCATTCAAAGTAACTATTGGCGGGGGGAGGCGGAAAAGAAAATACAGCAAGATAATCCTTTCTGAAATCTGTCACTTTGGGATTCATAAGGTTTAGCATGTCTATAACAATAAAGTTTCTGCCCGAATTGGTGTACATATAATGCCCCTGGATCGTCAGTTGGCTACAGCCAAAAATCTTATAGAATCCTATTTTTACTGCATTGTCAGGGTCGGAAAGGTCTATGATGTGTATCCCTTGATATTGTTCTACCTGAAAGAGCAAGGAGTCTAATAACACGATTTTGCCAGGCCTTACCGTCGGTTGGGGGTCTTCAAAGCTTACTGTATCCGTATCTGTATTGGCTAAATATATGGGTGCATAGCCTGATACACTTTCGGGCGGACCCTCAACTTCTTGTACGCAAGACGACATGCTCAAACATATCAGACCAAAAAACAAAAATACTTTGACAATCTTCATATTCTAACAAAACTAAATATAAAAGATTCCACTTTATCTAATGTGGAATGTGGGATAAAGTTATTCTATTTTCAATAGATGAAGAAAACTAAATTTCCCCTTACGATTATTAATAAAGACGTGAAAGAATAAAGATGGTTGGTTCTAATCGAAAAAAATTGAAAATATATCTATTGAACCCAAATTCCGCATTAGCAAGTGCGGAATCGATTTACGACTCGTAATCAAAGGTTTCTGTAAACCATTGAAACGATTCGTACATCGGGATTAACCCTCATAATCAGCACTATACGGTTTTTCAAAACCTTTACTGCTGAATTCAGGTTGAAGAAAGATTATTTACCCTTCGAACACAATTATAGCCATTTTATTTTTTTAATCCTTATTCGTAAATGTGACTAAATATATGGAATAAATAATATTTTTCAAATTGATATGCAGTGTATTACCAGATTTTAAACTTTATTGAAATTTTTAAAAATACAACTAAACATAGTTTATTCAATAGTACATTTGTCAATAAGCTCAATCAATGGGTATAGATATATAAAACCATAGCTATATAACAAACAAAAGCTAAAATGTAAAACCATGGACTAGCCATAAGATAGGTATTTGATTTTTCAATTTTCTTGATTTTGATATGCGCAAATACTAAAATTGAAGTAGGAATTAACATGTTCACAAAAGTAGGCACGTGTAGCATTTCAACAAAAATGACTTGACTAGCAAAAATTGCAATCATGCACCAAATACCTAATCTATAAGATTGTGGTTTAAAATCTCTTGGTTTAAATATACTATTCATTTTCATTGTTCACAACATTTATTTTGTTGAGCTGCCGTATTGCAACATGCTTTTTTATCTATTTCATATTGTTCAACATATAGATGACGCTCAATGTTCCAATCAATGGGTATAGATATATAAAACCATAGCTATATAACAAACAAAAGCTAAAAGGTAAAACCATGGACTAGCCATAAGATACGTATTTGATTTTTCAATTTTCTTAACCCGAATATGGATGAATGCTAAAACGGCCAACATTATCAATCCATGAAGATAAGGATTATTTATGTGAAATATTTGTGTTAAATACGCATTAATTAATAGATAAGCGATAAATGAATAAAACATTAGCCTATAAGAAGGTGGCGAATAATCTCTTGTTTTAAACATAATATTAATATTTATGATTCACAACATTTATTTTGTTTGGCTGCGGTATTGCAGCATGCTTTTTTAACTATTTCATATTGATCTAACATGAGCAGTGCTCCTCCTGTCATCACGATGGCAAATCCAGGTGCTCCTCCTCCGAAAAGTCCTGCTGCAATACTTGAAAGGACGACATTTCTTCCTGTATTATAAGCTGTATTTTTTGCAGTTCCAATACAATCCTTATAATCCTTGCAAGGATCTTGCCTTTGTTCTATGCCGGTTGAATAATTAGAAACGGCATGAACATTTGTAAGGTACGCATTTTTAATAACTTCTAATAAAATAGAATCCGGCTGGTTGCTATAGTTAGCATTTATATAAATAGACAGTTTATGCATGGATGATATATATCCACTATAATTTTGGAAGTGATTCACAGCAAATAAATTGGAATAATACAAAGAGTCGGAAGGATTCGTATTGATTTCATTTAAATAGTAATCAAGGGTATCTATTGGCACAGAACCATTTAATAATCCTTCAATTTCTATACAATAATCGTGAAGGTATGCCTGTATTGAGTCGTCTGTGGAAGGTCCACTAAAATTATTGATTGGGTAATCAAAATGAGTGGTGTAAGGAGTACTTTCAGATAAATTAGCTTTATTGTCTTTAGTGCAGGAGAATGCTGTAATCATCAGAAATAAAAGCATAAGATTTAATGTAATACGTGTCATTATAGTCAATTGTTTTGAAAATTAAAATTAAATAACATTAACAGTCTATTAACATATAAAATTACTATAAACTTGTATTTGGTGCATTGAAGTAAGGATAATCGGTTTTTAAGTTCTTGTTTTAATAAATCTTTTTTGGATTAGGCTTTTGATAACCCTAAATTCAAATAATAGGCATAAATATAGTCTTTAACCCAAATTCCGTATTAGACAAATGCGGAATCGATTTAGGATTCATAATCAGCAATATACGGTTTTTCAAAGCCTTTATTGTTGAATTCGAATTAAAAATGAAGTCTGCCATAATAAAGACATATTTTACGCCATTCCTAAAATTCATTACTTGTCAAGATATGGGCAACTTCGAAACGAAAGTTATATATTTACTTTTTTTCTATTCATTTGATAAACCGGCAAAGCATGCAAATTGTACCGCATATTAAACATTTTTTTAAAGCTAATTTTCGTTTAAATATGACATCGATAAAGATTTTATTGAATGTTACCGTAATGGTTTTGGCAAGCTTGAATGTATTGCAAGCTCAATCTGTGTTTTCTGCAAAAGACAAGGTCACCACGATTATTTATGCTACTTCGGTTAATGGAAAGACCAACCCTGAGCAAAACAGAACCTTCGTCATTACTAATGGGGACAAAACATTGGTGACGAAAGAAAAGGATATGAAGGGTAAGACAGAGTTTCCGTTTGAATTTTACTGTATCGATCGCAAGACGAATAACCAATTGCTTTACGCTGTTCTCAATCCGGAGACTGTCATTCATACGATTGATAGCAATGCCATTAACGGCCAAAAATGGGACTTTCAGGAAGGAAGTAAGGTTATTTTGGGTTACACTTGTAAGAAGGCAACAACGGTCATCAACTCCAATCAATACGAAGTTTGGTACACCAAGGAGGCAAAAATAAAGGCTGCACCGACAATATTAGGGCAAGACCTGGGTTTAGTTCTTGAAGTGATTCGCAATGGCAATTCAGCTACGACGGCCATAGAAATAAATAAAGGAAACGTCTCCCTCCCTCCTTCATACAGCACGGCAGCAGTGAGGGCTATCGATGTATTGACGTATAGGGATAGGATATGGAAAAGCAGGTTTACCACGATTCCGGTTTTTTCGAATCAAAGGATTAATTTTTCTGATACAGCTTCCACTACGGAAGGCGTTCTTCGCTTTGCTCACGGAACTATTGTCTTGAAGAAAATTCATTTTCCACCATTAAAAGCAGCGAAAAACATCTTTGTTGACCTCAGGGAGCGTTCATCGGGGGATGCTTATGACCGAACGGGCACGGTATTTATGATCCCGGAGGACAAGAAGACATCTTTCTTAGATGGGCTAAAATCGGGCGTTCAAGCTATGCCTGTCTATGAAAATGGCAATGGTAAGAAGTATTACGGAGTGGTTGCTACACCTGATTTCAGTCCGGCTTTGGAGTTAATGCGGTTTTTTACTCCATTCGGAATCGGACAATATAACTATTTGAAATTGAAAGACAAAGATTGGCATAATGATGTTTTTTATCGGCAAGACATTACGGCATATAGTCAACAGTTGGATGGTAAGGATGTTTATATAGGCGTCTTTATCGGTAATTATGACAAAGGTGGGCACATCATAGACTTAAATATTACTATCCACGATGGCGGTGAAGCAAGTCGAATACCGACGAAAGTCATTCCTTTATTCAATACACTCAATATCATGGAGATGGCAGGACAAGACTATGGCACGATGTTTGACAGTGATAACGGATTGATTGTCAACCTTGAACTTACGGATACTGTAAGGAATGCATCTCTGCGCTATATCACTACCGGCCATGGTGGATGGGGCAATGGAGATGAATTTGTTCCAAAAGTCAATACGATTGAGGTCGATGGAAAAGAAGTGTGGAAGACGATTCCATGGAAGGAAGATTGCGGCTCCTATCGCTTGTATAATCCGGCATCCGGCAACTTTGGGGATGGCTTATCATCATCGGATTTCAGTCGGTCCAACTGGTGTCCGGGCACGGTGACCAACCCTTTCTTGATACCTTTGGGAGACATTCTTCCCGGAAAGCATACGCTTAAAGTGAAGATACCTCAGGGGACGCCGGAAGGGAGCAGTTTTAGTTCTTGGAATGTATCGGGAGTGTTGACCGGCAACTGATATGCAAGATTCAAGGAATGATTGATATTAAGGTTTGGAGCAAGATGTGGTGCAATATTCAGCTATTGTTCCACAAAATAGAGCCTTCACTTTCTTGGTTGGTAATGAGATCAACATATCGATAATAGTCACTTCTGCCATCAAGATGAATGAACTGGGTAATGCTTGTGGTTTTTAGTACACCTCGATCGATGCGGATGCCTTCGTTCTTTCCGTCTCCTTTTTGATGATGAAAGTCCCATAATTTTTTTGGGATATTGTCAGAATCTGATATTTGTTTTACATATTGACTGAAGGTATCGGATCTTTTTGCCTTCTGATCGGGTGTATATGTCATGGAAGCAGACCAAATATGAGATGACTCCGGATCATTAACCCTATAATTCAGTTCAAGCCCATCCCAAATTATGTCCAAGATAAGCATTTTGCTTTGCCAGGAAAATATCACGCCATAAAAAGGTTCTATCCCGGTAAAGTCGTATTTGATGAGGTATTGATCCAATTCTTTAGAGGATAAAATCTCTTTGACGACTAAACCACGACTTTTTCGATAGAAAGGCTTCCTTTCATGGCGTGAGAATGCGCCATTCATCAACGCCATCAGTCTTTTTTCGCTACTTACACCAATCCAGGTGCCTCCTGATAATGTGTCTTTTGGGTAAAATAACTGACAGCCCAATTCCTCATATAATTCCGGCGATAATGCCGGTCTATTGATGGATTCATCCCTGCTGTCAGTGATAACAAATCCTTCGAAATGGGGTATTGGTATGTAGCTTATTGTACACATCACTCAATAAAATGATTACGGTGAATTACAAAATCAAATATAGCAACATTTATGACTTGAATCTAAGATTTTAAAATAACAGGTCTGTTTTTATAATAACATTTCACGTCATCCTTCGCAGTACACCCATACAATGAATCCACTTTTTATACATGTCAATTATATTTCAAATCTTAGTTTGAGATTAATTCTTCGGCTGGTTAGGTTGATTGGAAAATAATAATAAATGTTGTTAAAATCTTTGACCCAGTTGACGGATGCGACATTTTGAACATCCAGAAGGTTAAACACTTCTACGCTTAAATAAGAGCGTTGTGTCCACCTTAGGAAATGTTTGGGGTTTTCCTCAATACGTGATTTGTCCCACATCTGAAAAGAAAATCCAATGTCCACACGTTGATATGCCTTATAAGTCAAAGCATTACGTTTGATAAGATTTTCTCCGGGAGGGCCATAAGGTAAGCCTGTTCCGAAATTCAGTTGTAGGTGTGTTTTAAAGTTTTTATTCATGGGCAAATAATCTTGAAAATACAAGGAGCCTGTAAAGAAACGTGACGTAGGACGAGGCACCCAAGTGACGGGCTTGCCAAAAGCATCTTGATGGTTGACGCCCAATATTTTTTCTTTGGTTTCAAGGATGGAGATATTGAGCCAGCTTTCAAAGCCTGAAACAAATTCGCCATTGATTCTGAAGTCGATTCCACGCGCAAATGCCTTGCTGTCATTCACTCCGCTATATCTTACCTTGACATTGTCCACATTGTAAGAGATCTGGTCCCAGAGGTCTTTATAATAGGCTTCAGCGATGAGTTTGAGGCGTACCGGTTCTTTTTTACCGGCTTCAAATTCATAGGTTATCCCGCCAATGATCTGAGATGACTTTTGAGAGCGGATAGAGGTGTTGAGTGTTCCATCAGGGCGTCGCATTTCTCTGTAAAAGGGTTGTTGTTGATATATTCCACCGGCGAGTTTATAGGTTATTTGATTCTCTTTACCCAAGGGGCGAATGAGAAACTGTCCGCGTGGCGATATGATCCACTCATCATTTAATGACCAGTATCCTACTCGTGCGCCGATGGTTGCCTGGACTTCAAAGCGGCCAATTTTTTTGAAGGTATATGTTTCTTGACCAAAGGCAGTCAGGCGGGTAGAAAGGATTTCATTGACAGACTTAATGACTGTTCCTAATTGATATTCGTCCTCTGCATTGGGCAGTGAATATCCGGCAGAATCTGTTCTGATCCATTCGTTGATGCGGTCTTTGAAGTGTTCTTGTTGCCATTTGATGCCACCATGTAGGAAGTGGGAGGATTCAGTGTCTTTGTCGTAGTTAAAACGAGGGATTTCAATACCGGCTTTAATTTCGCTGTTTAGGATGATGTTTTGGAGGCGATTCCGTGCATAGTTGTGTTGTATGCCATCGCCGAGGACACCGATTTCTTTGGGCTTTCCACCTTTCAGGTCCAGTTCTAACTTGGAAACTTTAAAATAGGAAAGGATGTCAAAGGTTTCGGATTCGTCTCCATTATAAGTAGATGCCAGAATCTTGACAAAAGATGGGTTTTTTCTTTTTTGTGGGATAAAATTGAGTGCCACACCTGCCATGTTGTTATTAAAACGATCTTTTTCACCGCCTTCAAAGTCAGCGCTAAATTTGTGTGGAAAGAAGAAACCACCGGTGACTATTTCGGTTTCAGTGGGTGTGAAGTTATAGGTTGCTGAATTGAGGTTGCCGATCAATGCAAGTTGCCAGTTGGGATGGAAGTCGTATGTTATGTAGGATTGAAGGTCTAAGAAATTGGGGAAATATTCGCCTTTGGCATCTAAGGATCCGAGGATATATCGAGTCGTCTTATAGCGTGCGCCAAGCAGGTATCGCAATTTGCCGGTTTGGTTTTTTTTGATTTTGGTGCTTCCTTCCAAGTGGGCAGTTGCGCCAAGGAGTGAGCCCGAAATTGAGCCTTTAAAAGCCTCCGGTCGCTTGTATTTGACATCAAGTACAGAAGAAAGCTTGTCTCCATAGCGGGCTTCAAAGCCACCGCTACTAAATGACAGGTCTCTGATAAGATCAATATTGGGAAAAGAAAGTCCCTCTTGTTGTCCGGCACGAATTAATTGTGGCCTGAATATTTCAAAGTCATTGACATAGACTAAGTTTTCGTCGTAATTGCCGCCCCTAACATTGTATTGGGAGGTTAGCTCTCCTCCTGAACCGGATGATGTTCCCAGTGCAATAGAAGGCAGCATGCTTTCGACATTTCCTGACACTGAGGGTAAAAGTTTAAATTCTTGCACATTGGCACGCACCATATTTTTATCGCCTATTGATTCAGCATAGATGACGACTCCTTCACCCATATTATTCTGGGTTAAGCTGATATCCACTTTCAAGACAGTGCCGGGTTGTATGGCATTTAACTTAATAGTTGCTTGATCATAGCCTACTCTTCGGATTATAATGGTAAGGGGTTTGTTGGGAGGGACAGAAAGCTGGTAGAAGCCAAATTGGTCGCTCTCCACTCCGATCTGTTCTGTTTTTTCGAAGACCAATGCGGATTCTACGCCTTCTTCGCTGATTTTATCCGAGATCTTACCCAGGATATAGGTATTGCTTTCTTGTGCGGAAAGGGATGTAGAAATGGATAAACAGAAGAAAAGAAAAAGAAAGTACAATTGTTGCTGCATCGGCTGGATTTTGATCTATGCTTTCAACGAAATCAAAGGGTTATTTTATTATGTGAGACTTCTTTTTTCAATTGGTGTATGGTGTCTGTTGGGTTAGGAGAGTTGAAAACTGTATTCCCTGCGACCAGTGCCTGTGCGCCGGCATCTATAAGAAGACGTGCATTGGCGAGTGTCACACCGCCATCTATCTCGATTAAGGTAGATGCATTTTGAGATTTAATCATGGATGCCAATTCTTTTACTTTTTCAAAGGTACGTGGAATAAACGTTTGACCGCCAAAGCCGGGATTGACAGACATAACGATTACCAAATCAAGATCGGCGATAATATCGCTGAGGAGAGCAATCGGGGTGTGTGGATTGATAGCCACTCCGGCTTTGGCACCGCTGTGCTTTATTTGTTGGATGACGCGGTGAAGATGCGTGCATGCTTCGTAATGTACCGAGATATGTTCGGCGCCTGCATCTCGCCATTGTTCAATATATCTTTCAGGATGGACTGTCATCAGGTGCACATCTAATGGTTTTTTTGCTAACTTATGGATTGCTTTAACCACTAAGAAGCCCATCGTCAGATTCGGGACGAAGACGCCATCCATGACATCTACGTGAAACCAATCTGCCTCACTTTGGTTGATCATTTCTATCTCTTCACTCAATTTGGTAAAGTCAGCCGAAAGTATAGAAGGTGCGATAATGCCGTTCATTGCTTATGGTTTTGAACGGTGAAGATATAACAATTCTATCATATCAAAAAAGGGCACCTTGTATTTGACAAAGCGCCCTTTTTGCTTGTTTGTTTCCCTTATTAAATCTATCAATATAGGAGGAAAACCATATTTTATTTAGTTGGATCTTCTATTTTGCCCATAAAAAGATATGTTCCGGTAGCACGATCTCTTACCACCATCATATAAGGGCGGTCAAAGTATATACTTGGCGGCATGGATGTTGTGCCCACACCGATAGTTGTTACTGCTGCACCTTCCATTCCTTTTTCATCGACTTTCATAAATACATCGTGTATTGCACGTGTTAAAAGGATTTTTCCGGATGCCGTACCCATTGTTTCAAACTTTGCTCTTTCGTTAAAGGGATCCGTAATGCCCATTTTTTGTAAGATATTTTTCAAATCATAATGCATTTTCATCTCAACCTTAGGCAGACTTATCTGGATATCTCCTACTTTGGCTTCGTTGTACATACGGTCTATCTTAGAAGCAGTAATTGAAGAGACATAGTTGTATATATCCGTCTTATTTGGCATGATGAATAAAGCTTCAAGGCGACCATTGGACATAGGCATGACGATAGCACTTTCATCATCCGTAGTATAGGATGCTATGTTGCCTCGTTGTGACATCATAGGTACTTCTTTTTCTACCTTAGTGGAGGTGGTAAATTTTGAGTCATGTGTCATTTCCGGAACAAAGGGTTTATCCCATCCTGCCTTCATGTACAAAGTGTTGATAAGAAACATGAATTCTTCTTGGTTTATGTTGTCCAATACCTTGGTTATCCGCTGTTGTGTGTTGGCTGATACCCAATCGTTGATAGTTTTAACGGATTGATCCACCTTATTAAAGTCCAGCTTTTTGATGCTTACCCGATACATATCTTTGACAACTTTTTCATAGGTATCTGAAATACGAAACTTCGAACCATCATAAAAGATACCATTTGACACAGATACTGAATAATCTTTATCTTGACCCGATATTTTATCCTGAATAGCTTTAAGGTTGTTGTTGATGTCTCCCATCGTACCGGCATTACTGCCCATTAATTTCAAGATTTGCTCTTTAGTCTCTCCGGATGCTCCATTGGCAGCCATACCGAAGGCATATTGAATACTTAGCGGTGAAATGATTACATTCTTGTTGGGCTCCTCTGAGCGCACCGTCATCTTAAAAACGTCTATAGAGCCTTCCTGAAGACCTTTGCTTTTTTCTTTATTGTAAGCCTGGTCACTTGGCTTTGCAGGAATGATTTCTTTATTTGTTTGGCATGATGTAAGGGCAAATAATAGCGCTGTCATTAATGTTATATACTTCATTTTTTAATCTTTGCCCTTTGAAACGAAAATTACTTACAAATAGTTGGACAGTAGCGGTATATTAAGATTTAATTAAGTATTTTGTGTCTAAAACCATACTCTACCAACGTATTCTTTAATAGATACGTCTTATATAGTATTGTGTCGGAGGGCTTTGTTTTGAATTAAAAACTTTAATTTAGATATTATGAAAAATATTATATGGATATTATTGGTTGTTTCATTTATTTCTTGTAAAAAAGAGACATTGCCTGATGGATCGAAACAATTAAACCAATGTGTATTGGACTTTATGGCTAAGAACAACTTGAAAGAAGTACCCGTCGATAAAGGAATTTGTATTTTTTACACGATATGGCAATATGAAAACGAACTTTATTTGGAGTACAATTGCTGTGTGTGTGATTTAATCCCGCGTATCCTCAAATGCAATGGGGATGTTTATATTGACGACTTTGATAAAATTGCCGAATTTAAAACCAAAGCAAAAGCTAGTAGCAATATATTAGTTGAAAAATAATCCTTTGTTCCTCAGTAGGAAAATGCTGCATCGATAAAAGAGTCGTTTGGGTTCAACTCGAATTCAGCAATAAAGGTTTTGAAAAACCGCATAATGCTGATTATGAGGGTTAATCCCAATGTACGAATCGTTTCAATGGTTTACAGAAACTATTGATTACGAGTCGTAATCGATTCCGCAGTTGTCTAATGCTGAATTACATCAAACTAAATCACAATAAGTTGATTATCAAATGTTTGAAAACATGTTGATTCGTGACTATTTGAATTTCAACACAACAAACAGTTAGCAATATATTTTTTAAAGACAATATTTTGCCTTTAGGAGGAATTTAGGTTCAATAAAAGGTTTACCTTTAGTTGATTAATATCCAATCGGTATTACCTCAAATATTGAGATACAAAATTTATAATCAATACTTTATAGTTCAAACTCCTAAAAATGTTCTTTAAGCATCGCTGCTATGCGATCCAGCTCTACCATGCTTTTGTCAAACAAGGTGTTTGCATCGGCACGCATTGCATCAGCAAATACAACATCATCAAAGCCCTTCATATTAATCAGCACATTGTAAAAAGCGCCGGTAATGGCTGTCCTGAGACAAAGACCACCTACCGCTGCATCAGAGACGCTATTGGGATTGCCTTTTTCGACCATAGCAGAGATAATAGGAATGGCTTCAGCGGCGGTAACCATAGCTTGATAAGGAACTTCAATGGCATAGCGTGTGGCATCAATCATGGCTTTTTTTCTGATAGCTATCTCCTCGTCGGTACCTTTAGGAAGCCGTATAGCCTGGATTATACCATTGTAAGAGCGGGTATCCTCATCAATCAGGTGTAATAGGCGTTGTTTGATTTCCTGACCTTTTACCGCATAGTCGCTATACATCTTCCAATGCTTCTCATAGCCCTTTTTGGTCGATGTCAGATTAGCAACCATCACGCCAAGGGCGACGCCAAAGGCGCCGACAGCAGCCGAAGCAGAGCCTCCACCGGGGGCTGGCGACTCGGAAGCCGTCAGGTCGGCATATCCGGCCACAGTCAGGTCGGCAAGCATCGTATCTTCCGGCTTCGCAATGGCATATTCAATAATTTTTTTGTCCAAAGGAAATGGAGCAAACTCCTCCAACCCAAGGGTTTTGACAGCCAGCTTCATCAAATCGCGCTCTGAAAGCCCTGCACTTAACTTTTGCTTCTCTAAATAATGCTTTCCCGCATCTATAAGGACTTTCTTGGGTATCATGCCCACTATTTCAGAACCGGTGACACGTATTCCTCTATCGCGAGCGCCATCGTCACACGCATCAAAAGCAGTGTGGAGCGCAGTAACATTGATATTGGTAAGATTCATGGATATCTGCGCCACCCCGTATTCTTCAATATACCAACCAATGGCTTTGACCGACTTTAACATGCCTGCATGCCTTACAGGCTGACCATGCTCGTCTGTAATCGTCTCACCGTTTTTCTTGACAATACGACCTTGCTCGCGGATATCAAATGCAATAGAATTGGCCTTCTTGACGGAACTGGTATTCAAGTTTACGTTGTATGCAACCAAAAAATCTCGGACACCGATGACGGTTGCTCCGGAATGAGCATTAAATGCCGCCCTGCCATAGTCCGGCTTCCAGGCAGGATCGACAATCTTGGTGGCCAAACCTTCATATTCTCCACTTCTGATGTCTCCAAGACTCTTGCGTTGAGGAGACGTTGCTGCAGCTTCATATAGATACACCGGGATGCCATGATGTTCAGCAACACGCCGCCCCAATTCCTGAGCATAAGGCACAAGCTCTTCGATAGTAATCCCGGAAATAGGGATAAGCGGGCATACATCGGTCGCACCCATACGAGGATGCTCGCCTTTGTGCTTCGTCATATCGATCAACTTGCCCGCCACGCCAATTGCTTCAAAAGCAGCATTAATAACGTCTTTCGGGTGACCCACAAAGGTAAATACCGTCCTGTTGGTCGCCTTCCCCGGATCGACATCGAGCAATGTAACACCTTCCACACTTCTTACTGCATCAGCTATAGCATCCAAAATAACCTGATCGCGCCCCTCGCTGAAATTAGGAACGCATTCAACCAATATTTGACTCATAATATTTTTTATTAATAATGCCCACAAAGGTACATCATTTCACATCCAAGAATGTAATAAAAACAATTTTTCAATGCGAATTCAGCAGTAAAGGTTTTGAAAAACCGCATAATGCTGATTATGAGGGACGTCCCGATGTATGAATCGTTTCAATGCTTTCAGTAAACCATTGATTACGAGTCGTAAATCGATTGCACATTTGTCTAATGCGGAATTTGGGTTCAATACAGTGAACTGTACAAATTTCCTTAAAAACATATAATATTAGGGCGTGCCCCCGCTTTTGAGAGCGGGATCGGGCTAATCCGCTGTACTCCCTCCTCACGTCGGTCGTGCCGCTACTATCCCTCACGCATACCGTGCACAGCAGCGGCAGTGGACAGTCATAGCTTTCGCATACCGAGCAATGGAAATCAAAATGAGGGATATTGCATGTGTTTTAAAATTATTGCAAAAAAAATATAAATCTTTAAATAAACCATATTATATTTGCAATCTAATGAAAAATATAATAAAAATAGGGGATATTGATTACAACCATCTAATGACTCAAGGTGGTTATTATTATTACATCTTTGAATCCGATTCAGACGTGTAACTCCTCGTATTTATAAAAGTAAACGATATATAGCCCGGTTCTGAATCAAGAATCGGGCTTTTTTATTTTATCAAATTTGACAGTATGCGTAATAAACCGATTGAACAGATTTATGAAAACTACACACCCGAAGATTTTGCAGTATGGAAGAAGCTCTTTCAACGTCAGATGAATAATCTGCGAGAACACGCTTGTGGACACTATTTGGATGCCTTGGACATCATCGGATTTAACGAGGACAAAATACCGGATTTTAAGGAAGTAAATGCTGTTTTAATGCCTCGTACAGGCTGGAGATTGGTAGTTGCTAAGGAATTAGTCCCTAATGAAATATTTTTTTCACTCTTGGCAGAAAGAGTCTTTCCGGCGACGTGCTGGCTTCGTAGTATGGAGGAGTTGGATTACATTGAAGAGCCGGATATGTTTCACGATGTATTTGGGCATATTCCATTATTGACGCATCCGGATTATGCGGATTTTATGGCTTCTCTTGGTAGAATAGCACTTCGATTTATCGACGACTCCACCATCATCGATCTGTTGTCAAGAGTTTATTGGTACACCATAGAATTTGGCATGATTGCTGAAGATGGTAAGATTAAAGCATTTGGTGCAGGTATTATGTCCTCGGTGAGCGAGATAGTTCATTCCATTGGTGACAAGCCCCGGAAAGTGGCCTTTGATATCGCCGATATGATCCACTTGCCTTATCGTACCGATATCGTCCAACCGGTGTATTTTGTCATCGACTCTTATGAACATTTGATTCAATCTGCGGGAGAAATCGAAAAAGCATTGGAAAGTGTTGAAAGAAGAGTTGTGCAAAGTGGAGTATAAGGAATGGTAACCCGAATTCATATTAAAGGTTTTGAAATAACGTATAGTGGTGATTAGGGAAGACGCTCAGAAGTACAAATCGATTCAGTGATCTACTAAAATCATTCATAGCGAGTCTCTGGTCGATAGTGCTTTTATCTAATACGGAATGTGGATGGAAGGGGTGACTACCTATAAGGATTGGTTTTTTCAAGCTCTAACCGAACGTCATCTGGCAATAAATATCGAACCGATTTGCCGGATTTGAGCAAATCCCGGATATATGTCGCCGAAATATCAAGCAATGGAGCTTCGACTATCTCAATATTGGGATGATGTAAAATGGTATCCGTATCATAGCCGGGACGCTTATATACATATATCTTATACCGATTTATCAGGAGGTCGCTATTTTTCCATTTATTTAAAGTCAATAGATTATCGCCACCCATGATTAGTGAAAACTCTTTATGAGGATATTTTTCATGAAGGTAAGCTAATGTATCGATGGTATAAGAAGGCTTGGGGAGGGCAAACTCTATGTCGCTCACTCCTATCTTTGGATTGTCACCTATAGCCAAATATGCCAGATGATACCTTAGCCGATCATCTGCCAGATTATTGCGATTTTTAAATGGATTATGTGGAGATACGACCAACCATACTTGATCCAATGCCGTTTCATTCGCCATGTGGTTGGCAATAATCATGTGCCCAATATGAATCGGATTAAATGAGCCAAAAAACAAACCAATGCGTTGATTCATCTGTACTACACGGATGCTTTGCGCATCCTGACAGGCATAACGAGCATCAAAATATTTTCACCCACTTCATTCTCCTTAGGTGTCAGGATGGCTGCTCGCCCCGCATTAGATACTGAAAGACGGACTTCTTCTGTTTCTAAATTAGAAAGAGAATCGATTAGAAATTTAGCATTATAGGATAGGTCTAATGGCTCTCCTACATATTGACACTTGATAACTTCACTGGCTTCATTGGAAAAGTCAGGATCCAGAGTCTCTATTTTTATTTCATTGTTATCGATGTAAAAGCTCGTCTGATAAGTTGTTTTGTTTCCATAAAGAGTAATTCGCTTGAGTGAGCGCAACCATTCTTGGCGATTGACTATGATCTCCTTGTCATTATTAAGAGGAATAACTCCATTGTAATTAGGGAAAGGCAGTATAATTAGTTTGCAATAGATTTTGAAATTTTTGTATTCAAATAGAGCATGATTCTTGTTAAAACTTACTGTCAAATTATCTTCATCTGTGATAGTGTGCTTTAAAATTGTAATCACTTTCTTGGGTAAGACGAAGTTGGCTTCGATTCCTTCATTGTTGTAAAACAATGTGTATTTGACCATTTTGTGAGCATCTGTTGCAGCCACTTCAATAGCATCGGACTGGAAGGCAACGGATATCCCCAGCATATTGGCCTTCATCTCATCTGTAGCTGCCGCAAAAGAACATGTAGTTAATGCTTTTAAAAAACGACCTCCCGGTAAAGTTACCTTTGTTTCATATTCCAATTCCGGTATTTTGGGATAGTCTTCAACGTCGTTGCTACTCGACCTATAGGTACCATAAGAAGAGTTCATGGTTAATCCATGGGTATCTTCTTCGTGAATCAACTCAATCGGTTGTTCCGGCATCTCGCGCAATGTATTGACTAAGATCTCTGAAGGAAAGGCAAAACTCCCTTCGTCTCCCGGAGTAATATCTGTCTCCGATATGATTGTAAACTCCAGATCACTGGCTGTAATAGTCAATTTGCTACCTTCTACATGAAATAAAAAATCAGCTAAAATGGGATAAGGCGGTTTAGCGCTTATTGCATTTTGACTAATCTGTAGCATTTTATATAACTCTCCGGACGAAATTCTCAGATTCATATATATTCTTTATTAAATTAATAACTATAAGGGACTTCCTGTATATTCAACACTTTTCGGTTTCAGAAAACCTCGATTGCTGAATTCGAGTTTATATCCTCCCTTCAACTTATAAATTGCGAAAGTAATAAATTTATACCAAATAGTCACTTCTTATAAATCGGAATAGGAAGTTATTCGAATTGTAAAAATAAAAAAGTTCGGTTTATTATAAAACCGATCGATATTTTTCTTACGAAATGATGGGTAAAGAGGCGCACAAACAGGTTAACGCCGACTTGTTCTCATATAGAAACAGTCAGTTGTTTAACTTTTTTCTTTGTCCCATACCAGTGAACTGGCCCCCAGAATGGCGGCATCGTCATCGGTTAATTCGCTAGGAATTATTTTTATTTTATTCCTAAAGAGCGGTAATAGATGATTTTCAAAGGATACTTTTACCGGATCAAATATCATACTGCCTGCTTTGCACAGTCCGCCAAAGAGGATGATAGCTTCAGGCGAAGTAGCCATGGCAAAGTTAGCCAAAGCCATTCCCAAAATTTTTCCCGTATATGCATACACTTCTTTTGAAAGAGTATCGCCTTTCATGGCGCATTCATATACGAGTTTGCTGGTTATTTCATCTTCGGTATAATTGTGTAAAAGGGATGATCCGGCACTCGATTTTTGTAACATCTCAATGGCTGTTTTCGTTAGACCGGTTGCACTTGCATACATCTCCAAGCTGCCATACAGGCCTGTTCCGGGATGATAGCGCCCATCCGGTATTATCATCGTATGCCCCAGTTCACCGGCAAAGCCGTCATGCCCGTATATCAACTTGCCATTGGCTACAATCCCGCTTCCTACACCCGTACCCAATGTAATCAAGATGAAGTCCTTCATATTGCGAGCTGCACCATATACCATTTCACCGATAGCGGCGGCATTAGCATCATTGGTAAGGACGACCTCTAATCCGAATTTTTCTTCCATCAATTGTGCCATAGGTATAACGCCCTTCCATGCCAGGTTGGGAGCATGTTCTATTGTCCCCTTGTAAAAGTTGCCATTGGGAGCTCCGACACCTATACCTTTTATACGCATTACACCACCTGCGTGTTCGATAATGGGTAACATGGCAAGAAACAATTCCTCTAAGTAAGAAGATATTTCTTTGTGATTTTTTGTTTTTATTCCACCCCGCCAAAGCACCTTTCCAGTACGGTCAACGATACCGAAATCAGTATTTGTTCCACCTAAATCTATGCCGATAGCCAGATCTTCTTCATGCATAACACTCACTTTTTCTAATTCTTTGTTTCTAAAAATTAATTCCTTGCTTTTTTAGAATTTTCTTTGACTGGATGGCATAATATATCAAATAAGTAAAACATAGAATTCCTGCAATATAAGAATATTGGATGCCGGTGACATGATCAGCCAAAAAGCCTTGGAATAAGCTTACGAAGGCACCTCCCATAATCATCATAATCAAAAGGCTCGACCCTTCATTGGTATGTTTGCCTAATCCCGCTATGGCTAATGTAAATATACAAGGCCATAAAGTAGAACAGAATAATCCGACCGATATAAATGAAAATACGCTTATCCATCCATCGAATAACATACCGATAGCTATAGCAACAACACCTAATACACTATATATCATCAACTGCTTTGCCGGACTTCCTTTACTCAATATATTACCGGCTATCATTACCGCCACAACAATAAAATAAAAGTAAAATGGCGTAATATCATGATGTGCAATTTTGTTGACTAATAAAAATACTAAAAAAGCGATATATGGCATGACAAACCGCATCATTTTCTTCGCTCCCATAGAAATATCAAATGCTTCACTGGCTGCTGTCCATCGTCCCATCATCAAACTTGCCCAAAACAATGAAATGTAAGGAGCAATCCGGTCTGTCGGAAAGACACCACCATCAGGACCCGGTATATGTTGCTTTATAAATTCAGGTAGATTGGATGCGGTGGATACTTCAACTCCTACATATAAAAATATTGCAATCATACCCAATGCCAATTGTGGATACTTCATTGGGCTACTATGGTGCTCTACCATTGACTTTTGATCTCCTGCTTCCTCTTCGGCCATAGCATCCAAGTCAATCTTATTGGGAACAGTCGAAAACTTTATAAGTATTGCGACCAAAATAAATGCTGCACCCAAGATTAAATATGGGATTTTGATACTCGTGATATCAGCCTTTGATGCTACCGCTGTCACTGAACCAAATATAGCGAAGTTGACTAAAAGCGGACCTATTGTCGTTCCAAAGTTATTTACACCTCCTGCCATACTGAGCCTCTGTGAACCCGACTTTGGGTCGCCCATAATGATAGCAAGCGGGTTGGCAGCAGTTTGTTGCAGAGAAAATCCCAGTCCAACAATGAACAGACCAACAATAAATAAAGGAAAAGAATGTGTATTGGCAGCCGGTATGAATATCAAGGTACCCAATGCAGAGATAATCAATCCAAGAGCTATGCCATTTTTGTAGCCTATCTTATTTAGGATATCTTCGCCCCGTGACTTGCTAATTGAATAGTAAATCAACGAACCCACCGTATATGCGATATAAAATGCAAATGCTACTAATTGGCTTTGCGTCTGCGTCAGGTGAAGATTTTCCTTAAATACCGGTATCAGAATATCATTACTGGCCGCTACAAAGCCCCAGAAAAAAAAGACGATGATAAGGGTCAAAAATTGTGACCAGATGGTTCCGGAACTTTGGCTTACTTGGCTTGTATTACTCATTTCTTATTAACTGAATATTAATGTTATGCTATTTTTTCACTGCTAAGATAAAAAAATTGATATCAAACAGACATTATCATATTTTATCTGTAAAAAATATTTGAAAAAGTTACGACGTCCGGTAAATGATTCATTGATATATTCACTGTTGTGAAGGGATTATCGTTTTTAAAATTTATTTTTAAATCCTCATCTCACAATAGGCAAATGCCAATTGATTGGGGAGCATCCATGGCAGAAATAATGTATTTTTAAAAACCTATAAATTCCGAATGATGTAAAATATTTGTTGAACCTGAATTCATATTAAAGACAATATTTTGCCTATAATTTGAATTAGGGTTGTCACACTTTTTTGGAAAGTCTCTCCTTCTATAAAATTTAAGACAATCTCCGGGTCATTCTTTCCTTTTGAAACCAAAACTTACCTTACATTTGATAAAAATTTCTATATATGTTTGAGTATGGATGATTACACGATACTTATTCTGATAGAATGTCGTTAATTATAAATAAAATTTAATTAGAATGCGTCTAAAACTTTTACTTCTTTGCATCCTCATTTCTTCCGGAATGATGGCTCAAAAAAATGGCTATATGGCCTTTATGAGGACTTCACCCGACCATAAGTATAAATTTACCGAAGTATATGGTGATCCTGCTAAAGCTAGAGTATATAAGTTAAATAATGGACTTACTGTTATTCTGGCTGAAAACCATCTCGAGCCCCAAATCATGGCTCTCTTCGCTGTAAAAGCAGGGTCTAAAAATGATCCGGCAGACCATACCGGTTTGGCCCACTATTTAGAACACATGCTCTTCAAAGGAACAGATAAGTTCGGCACAATGGACTACGCCAAAGAAAAGGTAGAACTGGATAAAATTGATGGATTATATGAGCTGTATGGTCAGACAACTGACGAAAATAGCCGCAAGTCGATATATCATCGCATCGACAGTATAAGCAATGTGGCTTCCCGATATGCCATTGCCAATGAATATGATAAAATGATGGCAGACGTGGGGTCGCGCATGACCAACGCCTTCACGAGCTTCGAAAACACTACCTATATGGAAAACTTTCCATCTAATAACCTTGAAAAATTTCTGAAAATTCAAAAAGAAAGGTTTAGAAATCCCGTTTTACGTCTATTTCATACCGAGTTAGAAGCAGTTTATGAAGAAAAAAATATCTCATTAGACAATGGGGATAACAAGATTTTTGAAGCGATGTTTGGTTCTCTATTTAAAAATCACCCCTATGGCACTCAAACCACCATAGGTACAATTGAACACCTCAAAAACCCATCCTTGAAAGAAATTAGAAAGTATTACCAACAAAACTATGTTGCTGGTAATATGGCGATTATTCTCGCCGGTGACCTTGATCCGGATGAGACCATAGCCCTCGTAGATAAGTATTTTGGTGATATGCCGGCTAAGAATGCGCCAATATTTACCTTTCAGGCTGAAAGCCCGATTGACTCTGTGACCAATATTACCTTATACACACCGGATGAAGAAAAAGTTGCTATTGGTTATAGAATGCCTAGTGCCTTAGACTCCAATGCTGTTGTTGCTAATCTAATTTCAGCCATATTATACAATGGTAAAAGTGGATTGATTGATCAAAATTTAGTCAATAACCAAAAAGTATTGGAAGGATATGCATTTACCTATTTGCTCAAAGACCATGGTGTATGCTGGTTGCAAGGCAGACCTAAAGATGGGCAGACGCTCGATCAGGTCAAAGACCTTTTCTTAGAACAAATTAGCAAATTAAAAAGAGGAGACTTTGATACTTCTCTTATTAGCGGAACGGTCAATAATATGAAATTGGCTCTAATCCAACAGACAGAGAAAGCATCCAACACCGCCTTCCTCCTTCACGAATCCTTCGTAATTGGACGACCCTGGGTAGATTATCTCAACGATATGAATGCCATGGCCAAAGTGTCTAAAGAAGATATAATGCGCTTTGCTGCCACCTATTTTCAAAATAATTATACGGTTATTTATAAAAAAACGGGTAGCAATGAAGTTCCCAAAGTTGTGAAGCCTGAAATTCACCCGGTCGAACTCAATAGGGATGCCCAATCTGATTTCTTAAAGAGTATGATGGCAATGACAACGACACCGATTCAACCAAAATTTCTCGATTTTGACAAAGACGTTGTAAAGTCAACGCTCGTTAAAGGTGTTCCTATATGGTATGTGCCTAATACAATCAATCAATTGTTTAATTTATATTACAAGTTTGATTTTGGCTCAACAAGCAATCCGAAGTTACAATTAGCAATGGATTATCTCCAATATATCGGCACCACGACTAAGTCCAATTCTGATATCAACAAACAATTGTATAATCTTGGTTTAAACTGGGGCGTTCAAGTTGGCGAAGAGGAAATGTACTTTTACCTCAGTGGCTTGGAAGAAAATTTTGATAAGGGTGTGGCTATTTTGGAAGACCTCATCAATAATCCAAAAGCCGATAAAGCTATTTTGACCACTATGGTAGATAATTTGCTAAAGTCTCGTCAGGATAATCTTATCAACAAAGATGTAATGATGTCAGGGGGCCTCCAGAATTATTTGAAATATGGAGCTAAAAACCCTTTTAATACTATTCTTACCAATGACCAATTAAAGAAAATAACGGCTGAAGAATTAATCGCTCTTATAAAATCCTCTACTTCTATTGAGCATAAGGTTATGTACTGCGGTGCACGACCTTTAGATCAATTGAACGCTTCACTCCGAAAGGCACATAAATTGCCAAAGGTTCTTGCCAAAACACCGATGGGTAAACCCTTTAATCCTCTCAAGACTTCAGAAAACGCAGTTTATTTTGTCAATTATGACATGGTACAGGCCAACATTAATTTTAAAAGTACTGAAGAGGTATATAATCCGGCCTTAGAGACGGTTGCACGTGCTTTTAACGAATATTACGGTGGAGGAATGGCTTCTGTTGTCTTTCAAGATATTAGAGAGTCGAGAGCTCTGGCATACTCTGCTTATAGCAACATCAGTATTCCTGCTAAGAAAGACAAAAACTTTGTCGCCACTTTTTATGTCGGCACACAAGCGGATAAGTTTAATGATGCAATGGGGGCTATCCGTAACTTGTTAGACAACATGCCCGTGTTGGAGAAATCCTGGGACCTAAGTAAAAATGCAATACTTTCCGAGATTCAGACTCAGCGAATTAACAAAAGTGGGATTTTATTTTCCTACGAAAATGCCCTTAACAAAGGCCTTAACTATGATATTAGAAAGGATATTTACAACAATATACAGAAAATGAGCCTGAGTGATGTTCAAAAATTCCATGCAGATCATTTTAAAAATCAAAAATGGAATATAGGCATCATGGGCAGCTCCGACAAAATTAAAATGGATGATTTGAAAAAATACGGGACAGTGAAAGTCCTTTCTTTGAAAGACCTTTATGGCTATGATGAAAGTGACTTTAAGCCTGTGAAACCGTAAAGGAAAGTCAAATTGAGCAAAATTGAAATCAAGTGGAGCGATTCTAATATAGGTCGCTCCACTTGATGTTTAGCAAATTCTGTTTTTGAATTAGCGTATTTTTTTAGTCCTCATTTTTTTCCTTGGTACAATAGTGCTATTTTTGAGACGTTTTACTTTTGTTGATCTCTAAAAAAGGGTAATATCTTTTAACTTGAATCCGGCAATTGAGGTTTTATAAATCTGAAGAGTGCTGATTATGAGAAACGTCCCGATGTACGAATCTTTTCAGCATTTATCGAATAAGAAATTTGGATTGAATACGAGATTTACCTACTGACATGTAAACATAAAATTGGAAAATGAGATTTTTTATTTTAATATGTAGCCTCTTCTTGTGTACATCATTGATTGGACAAAAATTGAAGGAAAAAGAAGTTCCTGAAAAAGTTGTGCGCGCCCTCGATAAGCAGTTTAAGAGTACCCGAAAAGTCAATTGGATGGGTATGGATTCTTTGTATCGAGCCGAATTTGAATTTGAGGGGAAGCCGGGATTTGCGTTATTTACAGAGAAAGGAAGATTCGTTGAATCCGGAGTTGCCATACCTGAAAGTGAGTTGCTCTTTAGTATAGGACACTACATACGTCGAAACTATCCGGATGACATCATCTCTGCTGCATTCAAGACAAAAAATGCGCTAAAAGTAGTTCAATATATCATTGGTGTGGGTGACGACACATTGATTTTCGATGATTTGGGACATCTTGTTTCTAAAGAGACTAAACCGGAAGTACAAACACCTCCGGCGGAAGATCAAGGCTATCATCGCGAATAATGGATAAAGAACATGATTGAAGCTAAAAATATTTTCAAATCCTTCGGCGATGTTGACGTCCTTTCAGATGTTTCCTTTAAGGTGCAGAAAGGTGAGGTAGTGGCTATCATTGGCAAAAGTGGTGCCGGAAAGAGCACCCTTCTCCATATAGCCGGAACGCTTGAAAAGCCGGATAAAGGCAGCATAATATTTGAAGAAAATGATCTCAATAAGCTTTCTAATAATAAGCTTTCTGAGTTTCGAAACAGGTCACTTGGCTTTATATTCCAATTTCACCACCTTCTTCCTGAATTTACAGCCCTCGAAAACGTGTGTATTCCGGCTTATATCAAGAATATTGAAAAAGCAGCAGCTGAAACCCGGGCAAAAGAACTCTTGTCTTATTTGGGTCTCTCTCATAGGCTGAATCACAAGCCAAAAGAATTGTCCGGAGGCGAACAACAAAGAGTCGCTTTTGCACGCGCCCTGATCAACCATCCCAAACTGATTTTGGCGGATGAGCCAACAGGCAATCTCGATGAAAAATCAGCAGAAGAACTTCATGAGCTGATTTTAAAATTTAGATCAGAACTAGAACTTACTTTTATCTTAGTAACTCACAACCCGCTACTTGCCGAGCGGTGTGATAGAATAATAGAAATGGCAGGTGGAAAGATTGTTACACCTTAATCTTTACGAGGATTGATTTTACTTGATTGTATTGTTCTTCTGTTATATCACGGTGAAAAACCAGACGTACCATGTGTTTCCCAAATGCCGAAGCAACAATTCCATTTTTTTTCAACACGTCAACATAGTGGCTTGCAAGTATCCTTTCCTCCAGCTCAAAGATGATTATGTTGGTTTTGACCGGAAACATATTGGTAACATAATCTTGGGAACTTATCAGTTGACCTACAGCTTTTGCCCTCATATTGTCAACCTTTAATTGAGGAATGTTATGGTCGAGTGCATATATGCCGGCAGCAGCGAGATAGCCTGCCTGTCGCATACCACCTCCCATTACCTTGCGGACTCTTCTTGCCTCTTTGATAAAGTCGCGATTGCCTGTCAGTACAGAGCCTACAGGTGCACCTAATCCTTTAGACAGGCATACCGAAATAGAGTCAAATAAAGCTCCTACTGACAAAGGAGAGTCACCGGTTTCGACCAATGCATTAAAAATCCGTGCACCGTCAAGATGTAAGGATAATCCTTTCGGTTGGCAAAGTTGTGCTATAGTTGTTATTTCGTCTAAAGTATAATAATTACCACCGCCTTTATTGGTGGTATTTTCTAAAACAACGAGCTTGGTACGAGGCAACCAATCATCCGGTGATTTTATTTCATCTTCAATTTGTGAGGCAGTAATTTTGCCATACTTTCCTTGTATTGGCTGAACAGCTATGCCACTATGGAAGGCATAGCCACCGATTTCATATAGAAAGACGTGTGACCATTGATCGCATATCATTTCGTCCATAGGGCGGGTATGTACCTTGATAGCTATTTGATTGGTCATGGTACCTGAAGGACAGAATAAAGCAGACTCCTTTCCAAACATGTCGGCTACTTTTTCTTCAAGAAGGTTGACCGTAGGGTCTGAGCCAAATACATCATCTCCCACAACCGCCGAAAACATGGCTTCCAGCATGGGTCGATCCGGTTGCGTAATGGTATCACTGATTAGGTTGATCATAGTAGGATTAAATTAAATGAATGCCCCTTGTGTATTAATTTTTATAGACTTACTTTTCTGAAAAAACATTGCCATTGACATAGTCTTCTAAATACTTAAAATGAGGTGTAAGTTTTCCATTTTTTGCTATTGTTGCTCGATCTAAAATATCAGAATTTTCGGCTTCCAGCTCAGGAACAATCACTCTGACAAAGGTGTCACCGAAATAACGGGATGCATCGCGTGGCAATTCATTGGGAAGGTTATCGATGGACATGATATCTATGCTTTCAGGCTGAAATGCCGTTGTTTCTCTGTAGTCGGTGCGACTTATACCAAAAACAGGATCATCTATGGTGCTCGCCTTTATCGTTGTCGGTATAGACGAAGCAGGAGCAATATCACAGGTAACATCTGCTATTACTGATATATGGAAGCTATCTTGAGAGAGGTCTTCCAGCTTAAAGAAAGCAGGTGCGTTAATATCCCAAAAGATGCAATTCAGAAAAATATCTGTAATGGCAAGAAATGGACTAAAAGCGGACTCATAATTTTGTGGATTTTCATAGAAATCGGATTTCTCAAAAGGGTGTCCAGCTTTATGACGTACATAGTCTTTGGATGTAAGACGCACAAATACAGGATGATTGTATTCTTTATTTAACAAATATTCCTCTACCGGGATTTCTTTAATATTCATTTCTGTCAATGCAGATATTGCGCCACCGGCAACACGCCCACTACCAGTTACTACAATTCTCATTGGTGGCAAGATGGTATTAGCGTACACTTTCCGTGCTTGTTCGTAATCGTGTAAATCCTTTAGCCGAGGCCAGTCAAATAACCCCTTTCTCTTACCGTAAGTCCAAACTCCATTATGTGCTCCCACGATGCCGGCGTATTTGCCAAAAGCAATAAGCCTTTTTCCTTGAATATCTTCTATGGTCTCATAGTCAATCAAAGTAATATTTTTGTCCAATATAGCACGGAGTAGTTTCCGATTGTGCGCTTGTTTCTTTATGGTGTGTGAAAAGAAAAAATAGGTCTTGCCTTCCATCAAGTCTTTAATGGGGACTTCTTTTACGCCTAATATAATATCACAATGGCTAATATCTTCCAGCACAGGGATATGGGCTGCAATATATTCCTCATCACTATAACTGCGCAAGGGCGATGGCTGTACAGTTATTTCAAAGTTATGTGGATTGCCTGATAATAGTTTGCACTGTGCCGGAGTGAGTGCGACTCTGTCATCATGCGGTATTTTTCCTTCTCTTAGTATTCCTATCTTCATGTTACAATAACATTCAATTATTCTGTTTAACAATTTCTTGTGCTTGGCACAATGCTTTGAACAGCCAGATGAATTCCTCTGAAAACCGTTCTAATTGAGTGGCAAATTTGTGATCAATGAGGTTCGCTTCTTCGTCAAACTTAGTGTGTACATGCGGCACAATCAACATATAAGGCGAAATAATCCCAAAATGGGCTGCTATCAATTGTTGCATTTGTTGCGCTGCCCTCATTCCTCCTAAGGCACCATCGGAGGCAGTAACAATTCCACAGGCTTTATGGCTTAATTTTGGAAAGTGATTAAGAAGGTTCTTTAAGGAAGGAGTATAACTACCATTGTATTCGGGTGTTAACAATATGAAGCCATTTGTTTTGAAAAAGAGCTTTGCCAATGGTTGAAGTGCTGCGGGTGCTGATTCGACACTTTTATATGTCGCATCATCAAGCGGTATTTCATATTCTCTGCAATCCAATACGTTTACCTCAGCTTCTGGAATTATATTTTGTAAATATTTTCGAAGATAAAAGGCTATTCGTATGGAAACACTCGTTTTTGATGGACTGCCCGAAATTATTGTTAATACCATTAGAGTACCTTAGGAAGGCTTTATATTTTTTTTAAAAAGGTTACAAATACTGGAAAATGGTCACTATACCCAAAGTTATAAGTATCGCCCGAGTATGTACGCAGTGGATAACCTTTGTATCTTCCTGTTTTTTCAGTGAGAAATTTTTCATTAAAAACCGATGCTTTGTAGTAATAATAACTATTTGAGTTTTTATCTAACCATGCTGGCGAAATTATGACTTGATCAAATAAACTCCATGCATCCTGGTATGCAGTTGTGCCTATTCCTTTCTTGTAAAAACTTACAAATGGATTAAACATTTCATCTGCTTTGATCCCCTTTTCTTTTCCGACAGATTTCAATCCCTCTGTCAATGATTTATCGGTAGGATTATCATTGAGGTCACCCATCACTATTACTTTGGCATTGGGAGAAACGGCAAGTATAGAATCTTTCACAGTGCGATTGATGATACCTGCCTGTATCCTAAGTGGGTCGGATGCCGATCCACCGCGGCGGGAAGGCCAGTGGTTGACGAGAATATGCACCGTGTCGCCATCCATAATCCCGGCAACATACAGTGTCTGTCGTGTATAGATTTTTTCGCCTTTACTATTGAGAATAGGTACATGAATTGGATAGCTGTTTATTACAGTCAGATATTTAGGTTGATACAATAATGCAACATCTATTCCTCGAAAATCTTCAGACTCATAATGCACAATTTCCATATTCCGCTCTTTTAAAGCGGGTTGCGCTACAAGGTCTTCCAGAACTTTCCTGTTTTCAATTTCTGCAACGCCTATTATACCAAGGCCTTCGGGAGAAATGTCGGTTCCTATTTTGGATAAAGTGGATGATAATCTAAATAATTTATCTGTATATACTGCTGTGTTGTAAAGCCTACTTCCGGTTGGAGTAAACTCTTCATCTAACTTGCGGGGAGTGTCTAAGGTATCAAAGAGATTTTCAAGATTATAAAACCCAACATTAATTACTTTATATTGATTTTGATTGAATCCGTATTGTGTAAAACACAGTAAAAGGAAGGTAAAAATTACGGTAAAGCGCACCTGTTGTTGTTTAATGGATTAAAGAAAGGCAAATATACAACTGTATCATTGTTGGGATGACTTTGCGAGATCTTTGCTTTCGAAATTGTTGGCTCTTATTTTGAAAAAAAGAACATAATACAGTATCAATAGAACAAAGAAAAAAGCTATTTTTAAAATAAGAAACTTCTTGTCCACGACTTGTGTAGATGAGACAACTAAATCAATTAAAAAATAGATAAAAAAAGGAATGGTAAATAACGCCATTTGCCATCTCAATTTTTTTTGATTATTTCGGATTTGGTCTATATGTTCTCGTATAATATCACCGTCAATGTTGTTCAAATCCTCAGGCAAAGACTTCATCCCTGCTTTTTCTCTTGTCAAGCGATAAAACATAAATAATACCGATACCACGGCAACAATCAACGAAATATAACTATAACTTTTGTCCGGAGTAGTAAATAATACATTCATAAAAAGTAGGACAAATAATGCGATGATGAGCGTATTCAAAATTTTAAATGTATGGAAACGGCTTGCCTGAAGCGTTTCAACATACATTTTGTGCAAATATTCCTTTGGCTCTGATGTCATTCCCTTGGAGTTTAGTGTACAAAAATACGTAATTTATGTCAGAGTATGAAATTCGATTTCTGGAACCTGTTTATTTAACTTTTAAAATAACGCCGAATTGGCTTTTAATACAGACCAATTGATGGAAAAGATGTATTGGTCTATGTAAAAGTATCAGCGACATTGCGATTGTAATAGTCTTATTAAGTCCTAACTATTGCGCAATGGTAAAACCGGCATTGTAAACAAGGGGTGATTGCTGAAAAAAAACTGCCTGTCACAATCGCAACAGGCAGCTCAGATCAAAAACAAAACGAAAACTTATTTTATAAAATTTCTTAAGGTATATCTTTATTAAGAACGCAATTTTACGCTCAATTGTTTTACCTGATCTCCTCTTTTAAATGAAACGGTTATGGTTTCATCGGGTTTTAATTTTCCCATTATTCCTTTTAGATCATCTATTGTGTTGACGATGGAGCTATTTACTTTAATAATCACATCGTTAGGTAAAAGTCCTGAATATTGAGCAGAGCCACCATTTTGTAATTCCAACAAAAGAACACCACTATTGGCATTGATTCCATTTTCTGATTTTTGATCGTTGGATAAATCCTTTACATTGGCTACGGTGACACCTAAGGTGGCTTTTGCTCCTAAGTTAGGTCCACTATAATTTCCATTGTTTTTAATGATGTTTTCGACAATGGGTATAATCTGATTGACCGGAATAGCAAAAGCATAGCCTGCATAAGTCCCGGTTGGTGTTGCAATGGCAGTATTGATTCCTATCAGGTTGCCATTAACATCTACGAGCGCCCCTCCACTATTACCCGGATTGACTGCAGCGTCAGTTTGGATAAAGTTTTCGACAGCATCTTTGGTATGAATGACATCGATAGATCGGCCTTTGGCTGAAATTATTCCCGCTGTAACGGTTGATGTCAAGTCAAAAGGATTCCCTACAGCGAGTGCCCATTCGCCTACCTTAACATCATCTGAATTGCCATATTTGATGGGTTTGAGATCATCGGCTTTTATTTTTATGACGGCGATATCCGCATTAGGATAAGTACCGACTTTGACGGCATCAAAGACACGTCCGTCGTGTAATGTCACTTCCAATTGGTCTGCAAAGTCAACAACGTGGTTGTTAGTTACGATATAACCATCTTGTGATATGATGACTCCGGATCCCGATCCCTGTGCAGGGCCTCTTTGTCCAAAGAAAAAAGAAAAAGGATCAGACCGTTGTTGTTGTAATTGGCGGCGATATGCACTTTCGTTGCTTTCGGCTGCTTTGATGTGTACGACAGCATCCAGAGATCGACTCGCAGCTTCGGTAAAGTCAAAAGGTACATTCACCGGCGCATAATTTACCGGATGTGCTTGTGCGCTTTGTGTTGCCACCGTTGTAGGGGCAGGAGCAATATTAGTTGTCTCGTAATACTTTAATCCACCAATTGTCGCTATGCCTCCTATAATTCCGGCAAACATTAATGAAAGAAATTGCTTCATAGTGCTTAATTGAGTTCTTTTAAAAAGCTTTATTAAATAAATAGTTTCAGACATTAACGTTGAATAATGCCTCTCAGTTACCGAAATGAAATATCTTTAACAATAATTTAACGGCAAAATCAAATGAAATTGCTTTTGATTTCCGACGTGTCGTATTTGGCGCGGTTAAATTTAAAAAGTTTGGCAGGGCGATGTCGCACATTACATTCCAATTCTTTTAAATCAATCAACAAGCCCGTACTCATTACTTTTTTCCTAAAATTCCTGCGATCAAGTTCTACCATTAATACTGATTCGTATAAAAATTGTAACGATCGTAATGAAAATTTCTCAGGTAAGAGGTTAAATCCGATGGTTTCTGTTTTTATTTGTTGTTGAAGGCGCTTGAGACAAGTTTCTAAAATTTTATTATGGTCAAAAGCAAGCTCTCCAATTGTATGGATATCATGCCAGTGGAGTTCATGATCTTGTTTCAGCAGCTGTATTTGTTCGATATTGACCAAGGTGTAATAAGCTACGGATATAACTCTCCCGGAAGGATGGCGGTCAGCTTTGCCAAAGCAATGAACCTGTTCTAAAAACAATTCTTTCAACCCTGTACGCTCGTATAATACACGATCCGCAGCCTCATCAATATCTTCATTTTGAGAAATCAAATCGCCTAAAAGAGACCATTTGCTATGGTATAATGGATAATCACTCTTTATGAGCAAGACCTTGAGTGAGTCTTGGTCTAGACCAAAGATTACACAATCCACAGATATCGCTGTGAAGAAATCAGTTGACTCCGGAAAGGGAGAATGTTCTTTTTTCTGGATTCTTTTTTCTTTTTCCTTTGTCAAAATTAATAATATGTTTTCCTTCTCACCTGACCTACATGCTTGGCGACTCTTACAACCTGACAAGTATAACCAAACTCATTATCGTACCAGGCATAGACAGTTACGGTCTTTCCGTCATTAGATACAATTGTTGATGGACCGTCTATGACACAAGCAGTTGTCATCCCCACTCCATTAGAAGATACATATTCCGCATCATTGGAGAATCCAATTTGTTCTGCTAATGGTCCACTGAGGGATGCTTGTTTTAGCAAACTATTGACTTCCGCTACTGTAGTAGGCTTGTCGAAGCTTACATTGATGATGGCCAAAGACACATTGGGTGTAGGTACACGTACGGCATTACCCGTAATTTTTCCATCTAAATAAGGTAGTACGGCAGTTATTGCTTCGGCAGCACCGGTACTTGTGATGACCATATTGATGGCAGCGGCACGTCCTCTTCGTGGTTTTTTATGGAAATTGTCTAATAGGTTTTGATCACTGGTATAAGAGTGGATGGTTTCAACATGTCCCTTTTGAATTCCAAATGCGTCATCTAATACTTTGATAGGTGGCACGATGGCATTGGTTGTACAGGAAGCACCACACAGCACTTGGTCATTGTCAAAGTCTATCGAATCATGGTTTACACCATATACGATATTCGGGATTTTTTTGCCCGGGGCAGTTAGAATAACGTGACTCACCCCAGGACGCAGATGTTGTTCTAGATCTTCTTTGGTCCTGAATACCCCCGTATTGTCGATGACTAAAGCATTATTGATGCCTAATTCAGTATAGTCTATCTCAGACGGATGACCGACATAGATTAAAAGAACTCTGTTGCCATTGATGATGAGTTCGCTGCCATCTTCACTAACTTCTACAGAGCCGGCAAATTCGCCATGCACGGAATCGGTACGTAGTAAAGCCGCCCTTTTTTCTGCATCCTGCTTTCTATCCTTCATTTGTGGCCTGATAACGATGGCTTTTAGTCTGAGTTGTTCACCACGGCCCGTCTGAGCAACCAATCTCCTTGCAACCAGACGACCTATTCTTCCGAATCCGTACAATATAACATCCCTTGGTTGGATATCTTCTGATTGTGCCCCATCAGCTGAATTTAGCTTTTCAGAAACGAAGGATGTTAAACTATTATATTGGGATTTGCTTTGATTCCATTGAATAGCAAGGGTGCCGATGTCTAAACGTGCCTGTTTTAGGTCTTGCAATGCAACTATTTCTTTGGTTATCGCCATGGTATCTTCGATAGATACAGCGACATCTCCATAGTTTGAAGCGTTTTGATGTAACTTCAACAGTTGGCTTGGCTGAGTATCATACACATCTTTTCTAAATAGAATTAATTCTACCGAGCGGTCAAATCTTAACTCACCCGCCATTTGTAGTAATTCCAATGCAAGTTTTTCTTTGTTGCGCCATTCTGTCAAGGTGTTTTCATTCCTTTCCTTAAAACTTAAATTATTTTCCATATTTATAAGATGAGGTTAAATTGATTTTGCGACAAGATACACAATTTTATTTTTAATTCTACATTTTGAAGTATGGTATCATTATAAATTAGTTTATATAATATTGACTTGAATGTATGTGGTCTTGAGTATTAAAGATAGTTTGATAGGCAAATCAGGTTTCCATTTGTATCAGTTCAGATATGAAAAATTATGAAAACCAATATTTTTTAAGTTTTATTTCAGCAATAGGTGGGAAGAGGTTTACCGTTCATTTATAATTTATCTTGAACCCAAATTCCGAATTAGACAAATGCGGAATCGATTTACGACTCGTAATCAATGGTTTTAGTAAACCATTGAAACGATTCGTACATCGGGATTAACCCTCATAATCAGCACTATACGGTTTTTCAAAACCTTTACTGCTGAATTCGGGTTGAAGATTATTGGCATTGCGATACAGGAATAAAATATTGTAATTGTCACTATTTTACTAACTTTGTGAAACTGAGCCGGGAACATTTTATATTTTGATTAATTGCTACAATCAATGATATAGGCAAACCACTGAATCAAATTAGCTGACATTTGATAAATGGTTATACCAAATTGATTTATAAATTAATCCAACATATTTTGGTATAATGCCGATGAGATAGTCGTTTAGGCCAATGTAATTGGACTATTACGAATATCCAATCGGTATTATTTGTGTTATTATAACTCCATTTTTATGTGTCATATAGATATTCATACACACATTTTACCACCCACTATACCAGATTGGGCAAAAAAATTTGGCTACAGTGGATTTATTCATTTAGAGCCTGAAAATAGTTGTCAAGCCAATATGATGATAGGAGACCGATTTTTCAGGAAGGTTGATTCAAATTGTTGGTCTGCCGATGATCGCCATAAAGAGATGGTTGAAACTGGTATTCAAAAACAAGTATTATCCACTGTTCCGGTATTGTTTAATTATTGGGCTAAAGCGGCTGATGGATATGACACGTCAAGGTTTTACAATGATCATATTGCGGATGTGTGTAGCAGACATCCAGACAAGTTTTATGGTTTGGGAACTTTGCCGATGCAAGATGTTGATCTGGCGTGCAGAGAGTTAGAAAGGTGTATCAAAGAGCTGGGTATGGTGGGTGTTGAGATTGGTACACACATCAATGATTGGAATCTTCATGAGAAAGCATTATTTCCATTTTATAAAAAAGCAGAGGAATTAAATGCTTGCATATTTGTGCATCCATGGGATATGATGGCAAAGGAGAAGATGGAGAGATATTGGTTGCCCTGGTTGGTTGGAATGCCTGCGGAATCATCTTTGGCTATTTGTTCATTAATCTTTGGTGGAGTGTTTGGGCAATTTCCGAAACTGAGATTTGCGTTTGCTCATGGTGGGGGATCCTTTCCTTTTACAATAGGACGAATTAAGCACGGGTTTGATGTGAGACCTGATTTAGTAGCAATTGACCACAATGTGTCTCCGGATGCTTATTTAGGCCATTTTTGGGTTGACTCATTGGTACATGATAAGAAGGCATTGGATTTTAATATTGAACTTTTTGGTCAAGATAGAATAGCCTTTGGTTCGGATTATCCCTTTCCATTAGGCGATTTAACCGGTGGAAAATTTATTAATGAATCAGATTATCCTCCCGAATTGAAAGATAAACTAATGTGGAAGAATGCCCTTGAATGGATTGGCGCATAAAGAAGTCCGAGGACAATAGTTGAAGTTTTTCAAAACTGAAGTGATTTTAAAGAAATCCCGACTTGTCGTGAATACCAAAAAAGGTTGGACTGATTATAAATCAAGTTGGTATAATAAGAATTTTGGTATAAAAGTATGACGGAAAAATCGGTATAAAAAAAGCCGGCTATGTTTATTAAAGCCGGCTTCTATATTTTATTTTTGTCTTATTGTTTGATTAACTTAGTTGATTTGATACCATTGTCATCCATCAAAGTCAGGATGTAAACTCCTGAAACCAGATTGTTTTTGGTATCTAAATCCACATAGTGATCACCTACTGTTAACATTAGTTTTTGGTTATATACAGTCTTACCGCTTGCATCAGTCAATCTTAAGTATCCTTCGCCATATTTGTAGGAAGTAAGGATAACACTGATATGGTCTATAAATGGATTAGGGAAGACCTTCCACTGTACTCCATGCGCTAAGTCATTCGTAGCATTGGTACATTGAGTTTTAAATTGTATTGTTTTGAAATTACTGGAATCAGTAAAGCATACAGTATATATACCAAACTCATAGTCTGTACATGTTTTCAGATTTTTTATGGTAATCTTATGGGCAGTATCTGAAAGGTAAGTATATTCACCTGCGGGCAGTTCTTTATATCTATATACGTATGCTATAGCTTCTTCTTGTGGCTTTTCCCAACTCAAATCAATAGAAGTAAATGTTTTATTACTCTCTTTGATAGATTCTACAGCATCACATTCGTTGTAAAGGGCATGGAAAATAGTTAAGCAATAATCTTCTGCTTCACCTTGATCTGCATCACAAGGACCATTGGAGGAATTAAATAACAGCATCATCCTCATTTTATAAGTACCTGGAGGCAATGCATTATAAAAGTCATGAGTAAAGGATACTTGTTTATTATTGCCGCCTAAAGTTTGTTCCCAGAACAATTCTCCGGCAGCGAGATCGCCGTCATTGTTATAGTCTATATACAATCGAATTCGAGCTGAACCGGATTGGTTTCTTTTGATATTAATGGTATTTTGGAATGGTCCGTTATCCGGAGCTGTCAATTTAAGGTGGTCTCCATAATTAATATAACCATTGTTATCACCCGTTTGGGAGACAATGTTATTCATCGTAAAATTGTCGATATATCCGGATTGGGCATTGGTGCCTGGTTTACAAGAAAGTTCTCCGCAAGTAGAATTACAAGATGAAAAGATATGATAGACATTACTTTTGACTGTAGAGCTATCGATACACAATGCACTTACATAAACATCATAGAAAGTACATTCTTTCAAGAAATCAAGAACAACAGTATCTTGACTTGCTTCCAGTTGTAGATAATCGGTACTATCTGATTCCTTATAATATATGACTGAATTAACATCTTGATTGAGGTCAACATGTGCGATGTTTAAGTTGCCGTTGTTATCGGTAAAAAAAGATATATTATCCAAAGAAGTGCAGCATCGTGCTGATTTTAAGGTCTTAGTTGGCCCCCAGGCGCTGGTGTCATTATCACAGATTGTTTGCATTTGAAACTCATAATTAGTACATTTAAGTGTCAACTCGATGGTTGTAGGGGAAGTAACGTTTTGAATCTCTGTCCAATCTGCAACACCTGATGGTCTATATCTTAGATTTTTTTGATTTTCATCATTGGAGAAGGTGACCTGATAGATATTTTGATCGATATATGTGAGACCGGCAACGATATCCGGTTGACAAGCTGCGCATAATAAACCAACTAATTCAAGTGATTTAAATGCGTTTGAACGACCTCCGGACAAGCATTTTTCTGCATAGGAAGGAATCACATCGACGCCATTTATAATAGCATTTTTCACAGCGAGGGCGAATGTTGGATAATCTTTGTGCATAAGGGTTGCAACACCTTGACAAGGGTAAGAATAGAGCAATGCTACCATACCCGCTACTAAAGGTGAAGCAAACGAAGTGCCCGATGTGGTTGTATATCTGTTTTTTGACCGTGTTGTGACAATGTTGACCCCCGGTGCCCCCAAATCAATATTAATAGGGCCATATCCGCACTTGTCATAAGTGTCTGTCCTTGTCGTACGACCGACAGAAATTAGATACTGGCTAGGACAAGCTGTAGGTAAGTCACCATCTTTATCAACATCAATGTTTCCATTGGATGTAGCAGCGACATTGAGGATGCCTGCTTCTCCCATGATGTCATAAAAGTTACACCAAATGGGGGCGTCAGCAGGCTTGCCATAATCAAGGCCCCAAGATGAGTTGACGGCAACAATAAAAGCTCCTTTTGTGCCATTGGAGGAATTATATAGCAAGCGACTTTGCAGAGCATAATCATAACTTTCTATAACAGCATCTTCTGTTACAGAGGCATATACGACGTTCATGATTTTAACATTCCAGTTGATACCGGTCACACCAAGATCGTTATTGCCGATAGCTCCGATCATACCATTTACGTTGACTCCGTGGTTTCCTGAGTTTACCTCTCCGTTTTCTAGCCAACAATTCCATCCATTTATATCATCTATGTAGCCATTATTGTCGTCATCAATATTATTGCCAGGGATTTCACCCTTATTATACCACATATTAGATGCAAGATCTTCGTGATTGATGTCCGTGCCATCATCCACGACACATACAACAATAGTGTCGCCTGAAGCGGTTAAACCACCTGTGGTGATATCCCAAGCTTTTTCGGCACTAACGTCAGCGCCTGCGACACCGTTGTTACCTCCGGAGTTGTTCCATTGCCATTGATCCGGATAGCGAAGGTCGTTAGGTGTAGTATTTCTTTTTGAAACATAATGATTTACCTGTGCAAGGCGAACCGTAGAAAATGATGAAACACGTTTGGCTATATTGACTTCATTGCCATCGAAATCTTTGGATTCGATTAAAAAGATAGGCAATGATTTTGATAGTTGACGGAAGACATCAATGTTGGATTTTCTACCATTGGCGTTTAGCTCGGATTCAAATTGGGCAATAGTTGCTTTGTCTTGTAAAAAAACAATAAGTTGACCTTTTACAAAGGACTGACCCTGAGCTATTACAGATGAAATCAAGAATATAATAATAAAAGTAAAGACTTGTCGAAGCATAACGCTGATTGTTTATAAAAAAGGACATTATAAAAATAATGAAAATAAAACTCCCAAATATACAGTGATTTTGTAAATAATTGTAGAATCAAAAAAAATGATGAGAATAAAAAGGATATTTTGGACTTTGAATGTCTCACAAACTCTTATTTTATAAATTATAGTAATGAAATGTAAAACGAATTGTGAAAATTATATTCCGGCTACACAATAATATTTTAGAAAATTGAGTTTTACAAAAATAGACATGTTGGTAAAGCAAATTTCCGTACTCGTTTATATTGATTGTAATCCTTTTTTGAACATTATTTTAAAACCACGATGAAGCAAATTTTAAAAATTGCCGGAATCGCTCTAGTATTATGTACGATTATTTTATTGATTTATAAAAGAAGTCAAAGTGACAAAGAAGTGATTATCAAAGTTAAAGCTTCTAAATTAGTATCAAATGCTAATAATGAGACCCCTCAATATTGTGTTGAATTAATTGGATGATTTCATAAAAATTTGTGATTGTTCATAAATTATGCCTAATAAGTGAGAATTGAGAATGGAGAATGGAGAATGGAGAATTGAAGTTTCATGATATTTAGTTGAGAATTGTATTTTAATTGAAAATTGAACCTTTTTATTATAGAATTCTTGGTTCTTACTCCTGTTGTGAGATTCTACTATTATATAAAATCTCCGAATGAGTTAATCATGTATGTTTAACCTGAATTCATATTATGGACACGAATGTGGCTTTATATGAATTTGGGTTTAAAGGATGCAACGGAATTAGCATAACCATTATAGTTAGATAATCCTTATTTAACGCCGAATTGCCTTGCAGCCTATTTGCTAAATTTACGATGTATCCTTTACAC
>JAGPCT010000064.1 GCA_018057925.1 Saprospiraceae bacterium | reverse complement strand
TCTATTTTAAAAAGCTGTTTTCTTCGATTTTTGACTTTATAATTTTTCCCAATAAAATAAATTGGTCTTTTTAGTTCCTATTTTTTGCCTCTTTTAAAAGTAAATTTATATTTTTAAGGCACGACTAATTAGATCTTTATTGTCGAAATAATTATTTGAAAGTTGGTTTTGAATCCAATTAAATAAAACAAATTATTGGTCTATTTAAAAGTATTATCTGCAGTACGATTGTAAAATAGATTAGTCTATTAATTTTAATATTCGTATAAGATACTTTAAATCCATCAATCCAACTAAAACCTATATCCCACACTCAATGTTAACCCAAATCGCACATGATGCGTATATGGTCTTTCTTTTAAAGGGTTGTTATAAACTAATGAAACAGGTCCATTTCTTCCTATTTCGATACGGGTCAAATCATATTCTATTCTACCACCTATTCTAAGTGAAATAGCATCAAAAAATTCTTTTGAAATCTCTACTCCTCCCACAACACCTACTGTAAAATCTCTGAACGCCTTCTTTTCATTATAACTTGTTATTATTGTCGTGTCCGAAAAGTAACCCGTGCTTTCTTGGTAAAAATTATTTTTTTCTCTTCTTATATAAAAAATCACTGAATCTTGATCAAAATAAGAGGCAATTATCTGATCAGTACCAGGCTTATAAATATCTACCTTAGGATGCTGAAAATACTCAAGTGAATATTTCATCAAATAGGAAAATTGTGGCCCCATATATAGCCCTATCTTTATCCCACTATCATAGCTAATCTCCTGTTGTAAGCCAATTATTATTGGCATCTTAATAATTTCATAAGAAAATATTTTATCGTCTGCAAAATAATATTTTTTATTGATACTGTCCAATTGTTTATCAGCTGATGAAAATTTATACTTTTGATTTTGTTTAGAATAAGTTAACTCAACATTCAAGTTCATATTATCTGATAACCTATGACCTAAATATATACCAAAAGCCTTACCATTAAATTTACCCGGTTTTATAGGATATTGTCGTATATCATTGTTCTCCCCCTTATTATACGCCCAATAAAGAAAGGGTTGATACGTCATTCCTACTGTCCATACTCTATGGTCGCGTTGACCGGACACCTTGGACTGAATCATCATTAAAATGATAATGACAGACCATAATTTAAATGGCTTCATAATTTTAATGTTTTATTATCGTGGTAATATAGTATGTTTGATCGGATGTGATGGATAAAATATATATCCCTTTACTAAAAATCCTACTTACGTCTAATGTTACTTGATTGCAATCCATAATTTTTCGGTCATACACACTGTTTCCATTCAAGTCTCTGATTTTTATCATTCCAGTAAAATTAGGAGGTAAGTCTATTTGGAGATAATCTGTAAACGGATTCGGATAAATAATAATATTCTCATTTCGAGAGGTATTAGAACTTATTTTGGCTAAAGTATTTGTTATTGCATCCTCTTCCGCTGCCATCGATGTGACATGCAGAGATGAAGCTATGAAACTCTTTTGATTCCCTACAACAAAGTACTGTGATGGTGGGCATGGAGCAGGTGGATAAAGAAGCAATGTGGTACATGACATTGTATCAGAACAAAGATTGACATAGCATACTTTTATTCTCTTGGGTCTTTGACCATGTATCGGATCATCTTCAAAATTTACTATTCTGGGTGTAATGGTGGTAATTCCATTGGTATATGGATTGTTTGCTTGGAAGCTAACGATATAGGGACCATGGCAGTCTGAGGCTTCAGGAGAAATTGTTGCATAAATTGTTCCCGATGGTACCGGTGGAACTCCACTTGAATATATGGTATAATTGTGTTGATCCGAAACCTTGCAACCGCCTTCAAAGGAGTATTCTACCGATATTTGACCGGTAGTGCCATCCGGCACCAATTGACTTGGAGTTACAGTGATACACTCTGTACTGTCTCCTCTAATTATTGATAAATTGTTCGGTATTTTCCATGCGATGCCTGTTACACCACATAAGCTTGCAAAATCTTTGATGCAAAATGTTTTTTCTTCACCTTTACAGATAAAATCATCTCCTAAGATAATCACCTCCGGTTCTACCCTATTAATAATTTGTGCCGTCGTTCTGGTATATGCCGCAATCGCATTAGAACGCGAGGCAACACAAGTGACACTAATATTGCCGGTAACATTGGGTGCTATTACAACCTGATTAGTTCCTTGCCCGGATTGTATGATAGAGTTACTCACAGTCCAGTTGAATACATTGGCATCCTTTGCTCCGGTTGCAACACAAAGAAATGGCTGAGTACAACACTTTTGGATGGCAGTAGGTGAAATATTGGGATCGAAAACTCTACGATAAATAACACTTCTTGTTGCTATAGTAGTATATTCTAATTCGGATCCTTTTATGGTATAAAAAACAGTTACTTCAATAATATCAGAAGTTTCTTCGTTAAACAAATCTCCCAACTGAATCGGAATGGTACAAGTATTAGTACTCGTCGGGTTCAATTTAAATGGAGGGTTTTCACTCAAGGATTTGATATACCCTTTAATATTGCTTTGACCCTGTCCTCCAGTGCCTAAATTCGGAATAGACCACTGAAAATGAGTTGCCACCTGTTGCAAGCTGGTATCAGTAGATGGCGTAAAAGTAACGGTAAAATTAGCAGGAATTCCCACTTCGAGTTCATTTGGTCCTGAAATAATTGCAGACTGACTATACAAGTTGACACTTGCAAAATTGAAAAATAGAAATAGAAATATTAAAATTGGAAATTGGAAATTGGAAATTGGAAATTGGAAATTGGAAATTGGAAATTGGAAATTGGAAATTGGAAATTGGAAATTGGAAATTGGAAATTGGAAATCAAGCGTTTCATAGGTAAGTATTTTAATGATTGAAATAATATACCACAAATATATTTAATTTTTTCTGAAATTCCAAATATTATTCTTAGTTTTTTAAAAAAATTAAAGTTACTTAAATTAGATTTAGTCTATTTTTTTACTTTTTGCAGAATAAAATAGGTCCCGTATCGCAGAAAATTTAGAAATATTCAATAAAATATTTGCGCAATCAATCAATTGCATTATATTTGCAATTAATTAGTTGCATTAAACCCGAATTCAGCAGTAAAGGTTTTGAAAAACCGTATAGTGCTGATTATGAGGGTTAATCCCGATGTACGAATCGTTTCAATGGTTTCTGTAAACCATTGATTACGAGTCGTAAATCGATTCCGCATTTGTCTAATGCGGGATTTGGGTTAAATCCTATAAAGCATGAGACGAGATATTTTCCAAGCAATAGCAGACCCGACCAGACGTTCAATCATAGCATTAATTGCTATTAACGCTATGACACCCAATGCACTTGCTTCCAATTTTAATACGACACGACAAGCTATTTCAAAACATTTACAAATATTAGTTGAATGTGACTTAGTCCATTCCCACCAAAAAGGTAGAGAAATATATTATTCTCTTCAGGTTGAAAAAATGAAAGAGTTGGACGTATGGTTAGAACAATATCGAAATATATGGATCAAAAAATTCGATAAGCTCGACAAATTATTGGATGACTTAAAGGAATGATAATTTTCCTTCATAATAGAATCCTTCATCAACAACCATATCATTAAATTTAATCAAATTATTAACCAAATGAACACTAACCTATTTTTTAATTTTCAGGTGGATAAATCTTCCAAAAAAGTATTTATTACAAGAGATTTCAATGCACCTTTAGACCTCGTGTGGGATGCTTTTACCAAGGCAGAACTTTTGGACCAATGGACTGCGCCGGCGCCTTATATGGCAAAAACAAAATATATGGACTTTTCAGTCGGTGGGAAAAGGTTCTATGCTATGATCAGCCCCGATGGTAGTGAAAGTTGGGCTTTACAGAAATACACCTCTATTTCGCCTAAAACCCAGTTTCAATTTTTCAATATTTTCACTGATAAAGACGAAAATCCAGCCCCAACAGGCTCGGAATGGGATCATACCTTCTCCCATAAAGACGGTATGACCAGGGTGCACATAACCATTTACAACGAATCTTTGGAAAGAATGGAAGGGTTACTGGATGGTTTCAAAGAAGGTTATACTGCTTCAATAGCAAATTTGGAAAACTTGCTTTCTTCACAAATGAGTCAGTAACATCGAATATTATTGATTGAATTAAACTTATTTCCAACTCAAATTCCGCATTAGACAAATACGGAATTTGGGTTTTACTGATCTATGGAATAATCCCAACATGCAGTTGGATATTAGCTTCATGCTTCCAAGTCGGCAATTATTATTTTGGTCATCTTCATCATTGCCTGGAAAGCATACTCTTGCTTGCCTTTATCTTCATGATACTCTAATTGATACAATCGTTCGGGAATGACTTGCCACGACAGCCCGTATTTATCCTTACACCAGCCACAAGGCCCTTCACTGCCACCACCTGAGATTAGTGCATGCCAATAGTAGTCCACTTCATCCTGATCTTGACAGTAAATTGTAAATGAAACCGCTTCATTGAATTTAAACAATGGACCTGCTGCCAAAATCTGGAACCTAATACCCATCAAATCCATTTCAGCAATATCAAAATCGCCACTGGGAGAGCCCGTGTTTTTATATTCCTTATATGAAACAAGAGCTGTATCCTTGAAGATACTTTGATAATATTCTACTGCTTTCTTGGCATCCTTTTCAATCCATAGACATGGAGAGATTTTGTGTTTTATACTGCTCATCTTAAAAAGATTTAAATTTTTTCTAACACAAATGCGATTGACACTAAATAATATCTAATTACTTTCGGTATAAAATTTAAAATTATTCAATATCGATTGCCAACCGGCCTTCTGTAATTCCACCGAATGGATTGATTCTGGGTCAAATGTCACAACGACTTCGGTTCCATTTTCCAAAGTATTAAACACGACCATAGCTTTGCGGTCACCAAATTCATATTCAAAGCACTCACCCATATTAATCATAGTATAGTAGGCAATAAAGTCAAATCCCATACTTCCATCTCTAGCTTCCATCCTTGCTTGATACTTCCCTCCAACAACCATTTCGTTTTCAGCTGAAGGGCAATGCCAACTTGGATCTGCAAAATTCCAGTGTACAATGTGCATCGGATTTGTATAATAATCCCATACTTTCAAAGTAGGCGCATCCACCACTACACTAACCTCTATCTTGTTTGCACTCATATTATTCTATAGGCATTTGGGTCATATCCATATAAAAAACTTCCCAATTATGGCCATCTAAATCCTCAAAACTCCTTTGTATCATAAATCCATAATCTTTTGCTTCCACATGTTCATTTCCACCTGCTGCGACCACTTTTTCCATCATTTGAGCTACTTCGTCTTTTGACCCCAATGACAATGAATTGATGACAGAGACGGCATTTTTACCATCCATTATTTCTTTATTAATAAATTGGCTAAACTTGTCATAGGTAAGCAGCATAACAAAAATCGTTTCACTCCAAACCATGCATGCTGCTGTTGAATCCGTAAACTGAGGATTTACAGTAAATCCGATTTTTTCATAAAAAGAAATAGATTTGTCAAGATCCTTCACAGGTAGGTTGATAAATATTTGTTTTACCATCTGAATAATTTTTATCAATTATTAGTATTTCAATTTAGTCCGAAGAAAATGTTAACTTTCTGAAAACAAAAATAATCACTGTTCATGAATATTTTAACCAAATTTAAAAAATAAATTTATTTAAACTTTACAATAAGTTGTAATAATAAAACTAAATTATCAAAGTAAAATTAAACAATTATAACCAAATGACCGAAAATATTTATCTATTTCAAATATCGTTTTCCTACTTATAATACTGATTCAGAAATACAAAAAATTTGATTTTACTTTGTACTACAAATCATCCAAAAAATATTACAGCCTTTCATTTTTAATATGTTCAACCACCTCTGGATTGAGCAAAGTCGATGTGTCCCCGAGGTTGTTCACCTCATTTTCTGCAATCTTGCGAAGGATGCGACGCATTATCTTTCCACTTCTTGTCTTTGGAAGTCCGGAAACAAACTGAATTTTATCCAATTTGGCTATTGGCCCAATGTTATCGGCTATCAAATGATTGATTTGATCTTTCGTTTCATTTGAATTTAGCTCTTTAACTTCTTCTTTCAAAATCACAAAACCATACAATGCATTCCCTTTGATATCATGAGGAAAGCCAACTATTGCGCTCTCTGCAACTGCGGGATGGCTATTTATGATATCCTCTATCGGTGCTGTTCCAAGGTTATGTCCGGATACAATAATGATATCATCGACCCTTCCGGTGATGCGGTAATATCCGACTTCATCCCTAAGTGCGCCATCTCCTGAAAAATACTTACTCGGGTATGTGCTAAAGTAGGTTGCCTTATACCGATCGTGGTCACCATAAATAGTCCTTGCCATTCCGGGCCATGGGAACTTGATACACAAGTTACCACTCACTTGTTTACCCTTTATTTCATTGCCTAATTCATCCATCAATGCCGGTTGAATGCCCGGCAAAGGCAAAGTAGCATGGCTCGGCTTTGTCGGAGTAACAAAGGCTATTGGACTTATCATGATGCCCCCTGTCTCGGTTTGCCACCAAGTATCCACCAATGGACACTTTCGATGCCCCACATTGTCATTATACCACTTCCATGCTTCTTCATTGATCGGCTCACCAACCGAACCAATAATCTTCAGACTGGAGAGGTCGTATTTATTGACATATTCCACAGACTCTTTAGCCAATGCTCGTATTGCAGTAGGCGCTGTATAAAATATATTGACACGATGTTTTTGGATAACTTCCCAAAACCGACTATGGTCCGGCCAAGATGGAATCCCTTCAAAAATGACCGTCGTTGCACCATTCAATAAGGGTCCATACACAATATAACTATGTCCTGTCACCCATCCTATATCGGCTGTACACCAGTATATATCACCTTTTTTATAAGAAAACACATTTTTAAAGGTATATCCCATATATACCATATAACCGGCAGTTGTATGTAGCATGCCCTTTGGCTTGCCGGTACTTCCTGAAGTATAAAGGATAAACAAAGGATCTTCGGCATCCATCACTTCTGCAACATGAATTGCAGTGGCTTCATCAAGCAACGGTTGCAGCCAATGATCCCGACCGGATTTCATATTAATCGGTTGTTTTGTCCGCTCTACCACCAATACATCTGTGATGCCCGGACAGCTCTTTAAGGCTTCATCTGCAATACCTTTTAAATCAATCATCTTGCCCCCTCGATATGCTCCATCTGCTGTTATAAGCATTTTGCATTCACTATCATTGATCCGAGTATGCAAAGCCACAGCTGAAAAACCCGCAAAAACTACGGAATGTACAGCTCCTACCCTCGCACACGCCAATAAAGAAATAACTAAATCGGAAATCATTGGTAAATAGATACACACTTTGTCCCCCTTCTTTATTCCCATTTCTGTAAGCACATTGGCCATCTTTGACACTCGTGCATACAATTCCTTATAGGTAATGTGTTGCGCCTGCTCATGAATATCATTCGGCTCAAAAATAATGGCTACTTTATCACCCCTTTCGTGTAAATGACGGTCAATACAATTAATCGTTATATTGAGCTTAGCATCCTTAAACCATTCAAAATGAGCTTCCTTCATGTCATATTCCAATACACTACTCCACCGCTGATTCCATTCAAAATCCTTAGAGGCAATTTTTTCCCAAAACCGTTTAGGATCCCTTACTGACTTCTTATATTGCTTGAAATAATGACTTAGATCTTTTATCGTATTCTTTCCCATCGAGCTCTAAAAATTTAGACTTTAAATTAATAAAAATACAAAATAAAAGGGATTTTCAGCACATTTAATAAAAAGAGATTATTAAAAATATTGTAACCTCTTTTTTTCTATAAAACAAGTAAAATCAGCTTAATCCACCCCGTTCAGTTCTTTCCTTTAATGGCTTGATTTCGTATTCGTTTTTGTTGCGTAATACACTATTGGTTGGAACAATATTTTGCACAACACATCCTGATGAAATAATACAGCCATTGCCAATGTGTATATTGGGTTCAATAAATATTCCTGTCCCAAATTTGTTAACATCGCCAATCGTACAGCTTCCGGAGGTTATGACGGATGGACCAAATGTATTGTGACTTCCTAATTTATTATGATGTTCAATGCTGCAATAGGATGACAGGACATTGTTATCGCCAATACTTGCAAATGGACCTATTCGGGTAAAAGCAAAAAGCAAATTCCCTATGCCCATATCAGCGCCTAAGCCTATATATGCCGTAGGGTGAACGATATTGGCTATCGGAATCTGATGCTGCTGCAAAGATTCAAACCATCTGCGCCGTTCCATTATATTTCCTGAAAATGAAATGATAATTTCCTGAAAAATCCCGGACTGAAAATCTCGGAGTATTTCCTCCGTATTTAATGCTTTTATAGGGCAATTCCACAGTGTTCCACCTACTATTTTTGGATTTGCATCATAAAACACAACAATTTCATGCTTTTGAGCAGCATATACCGCATCAAGAAGTTGGAGGGCTGCCTTACCTGCTCCAATTACTGCCAATTTCGGCTTTGAGCGGATATCCCGGTTGATATAGTAAGACATCTCTTGAAAAGTAGGCTCATGCTTTTCTCCTAACAGATAATTTCGCACAATCTCCTCATTGATAATTTCAAAATTAAGCTTGGAAAGGTCAATGCCGTATTGATCAATCAATAATTGAGCCTTCTTTGACACCAATTTTTCTCCGACAACACCTTTAACCTTGCGCGTTGGGGTCTGATCCGATTCGAAAGCATCTTCTTTGATAGGTCTTTCAGCTAAAGGCGACACAACGGCAACTATATAATTGATATCATACTGATTATTAATGTTCACTTCAGGATTAAAAAATACATATCCTTCCTCTTCAGCTGCCACATCCCGGTCAGCTTTGGACGACTCATACGAAAACAGGATATCGCCTTTCTTGACAAAACTACCATCTGACACATGCATCATGGTGAGACTATAATAGTCGTCACTCACATTGATTCGTTCAATTCGATATTTAATCATATAAAAAATTTAAAACATTTGAAACAATGGTAGTCCGGTTGGGTATAACGTTAATTTCAGCCTCCTTCGCACAAGGGATAATACTTTCATTGGAAAAACGGCTCACCTTTTCGATTTCAATTTTATTCACCAAAAGATAACTCATAATTTCAGCCGACAAAGCTCCATACCTTGACCCTTCCTCTATAATAAATAAGCGCTTTGTCACACGGATACTCTCCAATAATGGATATATGTTAAATGGGGATATCTCCAGTGGACAGATAATATGCGGATATGCTTCTTCTTCAAGTAATTCAGACATCGCCATCAAAACCTCATCCAACATGCCACCATAACATAAGATAGTCAGATTGGCTGTAATCCCAGTAGGCTTGAAGAACAAGGTAGGGAAATCTTCACTACTTCTCATTACTTTATATCCTCTTATTTCTATTTCACATAACTTCTTGGTATATCCAATCTTGTCTTCAATAACGATTGTGGGCATATAGTCGTTATTTATCAATGACTTATATATATCAATCGGATTGATGTATGAGTTTAGAGCAATCATCCTAATATTGGGTAAAAAAAGAAAATGTTTTTCAATATTTTGAGAATGAGTCGGCCCATATCCACGTCTTCCACCCATTGGAGTCCTAATTATCAGGGGCAAATTAATTTTACGGCCGTACATCTCGGGAATTTTTGATACTTGTTGTAAAATTTGGTCAAAACCCAAACTTAAAAAGTCGCCAAACATAATTTCTACAACAGGCCGATACCCATTTAATGCGGCACCCACTGCAAAGCCGATTATGGATGCTTCCGCAATAGGCGTATTAAGCACTCTTCCTTCATACAAATCGCTTAAATCACCGGACACCTTAAATGCTCCACCATATTCTCCCGGCGTCTGAGATGTTGTATTCGCAATATCCTCTCCTAAGAATATGGTATTTTCCTTCGATAGATATAACTTAAGTCCTTCATATATGAGCTTATTAATCCTATCGGACTCAATTCTTTGAACAGCCTCCCATTCAACCCTCTGACTATACACATACTGATGTTGTTGTACCGACTTTAAGGTAGCCTCTTCATCTAACTCTTTTAATATGCGTTGGAGAACATCCACAGCCTCTCGCTCCACTTGTTCAGCCAAATTCGGGTTATTTAGTTTAAACTGATTTATTGGATCTTTCTGTCTAAAAAGTGCTATTTCCTTTTCATCCCTATTATCATCACCCTTGGAATGAGGATTAAGCCGATAGCACTCTATTTCAACAAAAACCGGCTGCCCGGTACGTGTTAGATTAACAGCCTCCTTTACACTCTCTTCAAAGCTTTCATCCCATATAGTGGTGGATAAATATTGAATTCCAAAGCCATTAATTCGATCCTTGATGTTGCCTTTATACATCAAGGCAAAAGGCGTGGACTGGGCATATCCGTTATTTTCCATTACAAATAAAACCGGCGCCTGATAAATAGAAGCCAGATTGAGTGATTCATACAACAATCCTTCGCCCAATGTACCATCTCCTACAAATACAACGGCAATATTGTCATTCTTTTTCAATGCATTAACCTTAGCATAACCGACCGCCGCCGGTGTCAGTCCAGCCTGAATACCATTACTGATAAAATTCTCATTATAAAGATGCTGACTGCCACCTATGCCACCACTCACACCGCTCTTCTTACCCAGCATCTCCGCCAATAATGCCTTAGTATCACCGCCAAAAGCCAGAAAATGCCCATGGCCACGATGATTTGAGAAGATGCGATCTCCATCGACAGTGTATTCAGCAAGCGCCAATGGTATCGTCTCTTGGCCAACACATGTATGTACCGTACCATTGAGCCTTCCCTTACCAAATAAATCAAGTAAGAGCATTTCAAATTCTCGTATAAAAACTGCCTTTGTATAATTCATGTTGCAAATAAAACAATCCTTTTGATATCAGCTATTGACAAAAATACGGATAAAAATCGTCCAAATCTACTGTTTTTAAATGACCTTTAAAGTCATTGATAAAAAATGAAATCAAACCATTACTCATTTTACCGAATTACATTTATACATTGCATCTATTACACCATCCTTGAAACCAAGTATATCAGCTCTTTTTCAATCCTACAATAAAATATTCAAATATCTAATAACGTTAAAATTTCATTTTTTCGACATTTTTACTTCTATTTGTGATTAAATTTCCAAAATAAGTGGCCAAAATAGTTTTATCTCTGGGCAGTAATATCGAACCCCGAATTAGTCACCTACGGCAAGTCGTGGAAACTATTTCCGACTGGGCTATTAAAGGCACAATAGCTTCATCTCAACTTTATGAAACGGAGCCCAACGGATTCAATTCTCAGAATGAATTTATAAATATGGTCATCTCTTTCAATGCCGGCCTCTCTCCTTTGGATCTATTACAAAAAATAAACAATCTTGAGCAAGGTCATGGAAGAATACGAAATAAAGGTATCACAGAAGACAGAACCATCGATATCGATATCTTATTTTACGATGATTTGATATTTGAAAATGAAAACTTGATGATTCCGCATCCAAGGTTACATCTAAGGAACTTCGTCTTAACGCCGCTATTGGACATAGAACCTGACTTTATTCACCCTATCCTCAAAAAATCGGTTTGGGAATTGTATGACGAATGCAAAGACACCAAAGAAGTAAGGATTCTGGAATGAAAGATATACTCCCTTACAAATATTTTTGCATTGAAGGCAATATAGGAAGTGGCAAGACAACATTGACCAAAATGCTTGCACAAGAATTCAATGCCCTCACTCTTCTTGAACAATTTGCTGAAAATCCCTTTCTGGCAGCATTTTATGAAAATAAAGAACGATATGCCTTTCCAGTGGAAGTATTCTTCTTGACCGAAAGACATAAACAAATGCAGCTCGAATTGAGCGTTAGCAACCTTTTTCACGAAACTGTCATCGCTGATTACTTCTTTCAAAAAACCGTCCTATTCGCCCGTGAGAATTTGGATGACCGTGAATATTCTTTATTTTATAAGTTGTTTCACCAGCTCAACAATCAATTAATTCAACCCGAATTGGTAGTTTATCTACATCGACCGGTGGAAGCTCTCCTCAACAATATACGCAAAAG
>JAGPCT010000063.1 GCA_018057925.1 Saprospiraceae bacterium | reverse complement strand
TTTGAAAAATTTGGTGCAGAGAATTACAGCAACGGCAAAAGTGATGGCTATTATTACAATGGAGGTAGTTGGTTCAGAGCTGAGTATTGCGCTTATGTAGTTGGGTTGAAACACGGATGGACTAAAGCCAATACCATGATGGAAAACAGGGTATGGGCAGAGATTTACCTTAATCCTGAATGGCCTTTCAGCAAAGAATTTATCCCTACAAAATGGACGTCAACAGATACCTGGTGGGTCTCCACTCGTGGTTTGTGCTGGAATGTCTTCATCCTCATGGCAAATGAAGTTGCCGGATTGCGCACGCCGGATATGGATCCGGATTATAAATAATTGAAATCGCTGTCTTAATAAAAAGTATACCCATGTAGGGGTTCAAAATATTGAACCCCTACATGGGTATACTTTTTATGTCCCAACCACTTTTCATACTTCGCCTCCGCCTCCGCCTTTTCTACCACTTCACCTTTCTTGTCAGATACATAATCAACGCAATGATGACAAACAATGCGATACTTCCGGCAAGGAGTGCGTAGTCTTCAAGTTGGAGGATGATGTAAATAAAGCCAAACAAGACGACCAACAAACCTCCGGCCACCATGGCATATTTCTTCTCCGAAAAAATACTCCTGCTATAAAGCGTAATCAAAAGAATAGTCGCAACGGAAGCAACACCATAGGCCGGATCAAAGCCTATATGCTCCGATAAGGACAACAAGAGTATAAAGAAGATCACGAGCGCAGCGCCTACCAATCCATACTGCAACGGATGAACTTTCTGTTTCTTCAGTACTTCACAGAAAAAGTAGACGGCAAAAGTGAGCGTGATCAATAAGAAGGCATACTTCACAGTGCGCTCATTTTTAGTATAATGATCCACCGTGTTTAACAACTCCACTCCAAATACAGGTTTGGTGTTAGCCGCGCTTTCATAGCTATCTGCGTACCTGACAGGATTGACATTTTGAAAAGCCTGTGGATTGCTCTCCGTCCACTGTTGAGAAATCTGCCTGTTGATATCCAGGATGGTCCACTCGGCCTCGAATCCAATAATATTCACCTGAGAACTCCTCTTCAATCCCGGGACTCTAAAATCTATGCCGGGGCCCTTAATGGCTTTAAGCCAAATGAACTTTACAGGATTTTTTAATTTAATATTTATTCTTAAAAAAGGAATTTTCATTATATTTCCAATACTATTCCCCGGATAAACCAATCCCGGTTTCCATAGAATAGTCACCACTACCGATTAAGACCCCAGGTAGACTAGGGGAGTAAATGGTTTTGCTTCCATACGCCTACCTTGTAGGAACCGTATGGAAGATAATAAGCAGTCACCCGATCTCCTCATCAGATCCCTTGTGGACGGTGACATGAACGTGCTTGACCAGATCTATGACACCTACCGGGATGATTTCCTGCGATGGGCCAAATCAAAATTTCCGGCAGCCCTCCGTGATGATCTCCTTGATGCCTGGCATGATACGATGATCATGTTTTATGAGCAAGTGAGGGACAGGCTCCCTAAAAAAAGTGCACCTATAAGTATCGACCAAATTCTAATAGAATATCAAATCCTCATAGGTTTAGCTTTCCCTGCTTTTCTTGGTAAGCTTTCGCCAGGACCATATCTATTATCAACTTATACACTATTAAGGGTTAGAAATAATCTTTATTTTTAAACTAGCCGAAATGAAAACAACCTATGCTCATATCGAAACTAATATGTCCATGATCTGATTTGTATTAAATAATTTTTACTTGTTAAATGGTATTTGTCATGAAGCAATTTCTACTGATAGTACTTCTATCCGATTTTTCGACACTATTGCTTTCACAGACTATTCAACCCTCCGTTGTAAACACCACAGCAGGTTCCTTCGGGGACACAGAGATGCTCATCGAATGGTCCCTCGGCGAGATGAGCATAGCTACCATCGGCAACTCTAGTCACCTTGTCACGCAGGGTTTCCTACAACCAAATCTGGAAAAGCAAGTGGGGACAGAAAACATTGCCATACAGGCTGGCATACTTGTCTTCCCAAATCCGGTAAAAGACTACATGTACTTATCGGCAAAGTCTATCGACAAATGGCAGATTGAAATCTACAATGTAACAGGCAAAATAATCTTGAAAACTGATTTTCAGCCTAAACTTGATTTACAGACCCTAAAGCCCGGATTACATATTGTTACCCTAATTGATAAAAAGGGACTGCCAATAACCTCATTCAAAATCATTAAAGCATAACTCACATGAAACAAACTGCTTTACTCATCTGCGCACTTTTCAGCCTTCTTTCATTACAGGCACAAGCGCCGAATAGATTCAATTACCAGGGTGTGGCCAGACAGGCTACCGGCGAAGTTATGCCCAACCGCAATATCGGCATCAGGGCAAACATTCTAAGCGATGCTCCAGACGGATCTATTCAATATTCCGAAACCCATACGGTCACTACAAATCAATTGGGGCTTTTTGTCCTATCTATAGGAGGAGGCATAGTCATATCTGGTGATTTTGAGGATATCCTCTGGGATGGAAAGGACAATTTTTTAAAAATTGAAATCGATCCTAATGGCGGAAATGATTATTCATTCAATGGTACCACCCAACTCCTAAGTGTACCGTACGCCATTCACAGCCAGAATGCTTCTGAAATTGGAGGTAATGCTGTCTCGGCCACAATTCCAACAGATGGTCAAGTCTTGAAATGGGATGACAACGCCAACCAATGGGTCCCTGCAGACGGTTCTCAAAACATAGCCTATACTGCCGGAGCAGGGATAGCCATTGATGCCGGCAATACAATTATCAATACGTCACCAGATCAGCCTATCAGTATGACCGGAAGTGGGGCTACTAATGTAACAGGCACTTATCCAAATTTCACGATTGAAACACCCGCTCCTATCGACAATAGCACCACAAATGAGATCCAAACCCTTTCGCTCAATGGAGATACACTTAGCCTTTCATCTGGAGGTGGATCTGTTCAACTTCCTGCTGTGACCCCTGTAGCTGGTCCCGGAATTTCAATATCCGGTAATGTAATATCAAATACTGGCGACCTTAATCCAAATGACGATCTGACAAATACCTCCAATGCAGGAGGAGATGTAACTGGCACTTTTAACAATCTCAATGTAACTCGTCTTCAAAGCAATCCAATATCAAATATCACACCGTTAAATGATGAAGTGTTAAAATGGAATGGTGCTAGCTGGATACCTCAACCAGATGAAAATACCATTTATACTGCAGGTCCAGGTATTTCAATAGCTGGAGATGTTATTTCAAATACTGGAGATACAGATGCTGATGCGTCAAATGAGCTTCAGACACTTTCTTTAGATGGACAGTCTTTATCTATCTCAAATGGAAACTCAGTCAATTTACCATGGGTTAAATGTCCAGCATATGGTGCAATCATGCTTGACCCTACTTTTTCTAGGGTAAACATTGGAGAACCGTGTCAAAACGTAGCTGATGGCGAAAGTGCTCTTATCGTTAATGGAAGTGGATATTTTGATGGTAATTTATCACTTCATGATGATTTCCCTACAATAGAATTTACTAATAGTAATTATTTAACTTATATGGGTATGAATACTTCCGGCAATATCATCCTGAATTCTCAGAATGGGGGTGGAAATTTCGGCATTGGTCCTGGCAATCCTGACTCAAAACTAAAAGTAAATGGTGGTGCACGAATAGAAGATTATCTAAAAATGGGAGGATCTGGCGTTTTTGAAGTAGATGCGGTTGGGATAACAGGCGGACGATTTAAGATTGATGCTGCAGGTAATGTCGGAATCGGTACAAATAGTCCTGACACGAAGTTTACTGTAAATGGCGCTATTAAAGCTGCGCAAACATTGATCGTAGATAATGCCGGTACAAATTCAGGAACTGCACCGGATATCACTTTAGGTTCTGCCAGTGGAGAGGGCATTGGATCTCAACGAACCACCGGCACTAATCAATGGGGTCTTGACTTCTACACAAACTTCACCAGAAAAATGGTAATTCTGAATGGGGGAAATGTAGGAATCGGTACGTCCTCCCCGGCATTCAAACTGGAAGTGAATGGTACCGCTGCTAAGCCAGGTGGAGGTTCCTGGACAGCCACATCAGATAGCAGACTTAAGCAGAGCATCAGACCATACACAGATGGATTAAATACCCTGCTCAGGATCAATCCTGTCACCTATCACTACAATGAAATGTCTGGTTATGATACTGATGCTGAGCACATAGGTGTTATTGCCCAGGAACTGCAACCCATCGCTCCTTATATGGTTACTGAATCTCCGATAAAATCTGAGGATGGTTCACCTTACCTGACAGTAGATAATTCCGCTATGACGTATTTGCTGATCAATGCGATAAAGGAGCAGCAGGAGATGATAGATCAACTTAAAAGGGAGAATGAAGAATTAACCAGAAAATCAGATAGAATAACTGTAATTGAAAAAGACCTGGAGGTGCTCAGGCAAATTATAATCAATGAGAATGACTAGGGACATTCTCTGTATAGATTTAATTGATACTTCTCTAAGGCCTAGTAGCATATTATATATTAATAAAGAATCTAAAATAAATATGCATGACGATCAACAATGGTTACAACGCAAAACTCTATGAATACCTTTTGTGCTTTAAAAGATCCTATTTATAAATGCTAACTCTATTGTAAACCAATCAATAAATATTCCGGATATGGCAACTTCAAACCCAGAAGATGTATTTCGATTTACATCACTCAGAGCTCCAAAATCACCCAACAAGGATAAATGGTATCTGTCATATGCAAAGGATAATTATACTGAAAACCCATCATTTACACTTGTTGACAGGAACATATCAGATAAAGACGTATCTCCTATCGGCGGGAAAATATTTGAAGAGGTGTATTGTAATAAAGCCAAATCTAACGATACAATTGTTAACGAATTATTAGAACTCAAACCATTTGGTTACAAATTTAAGTTTGAGTGTGATTCTATACCGCATAAATTAGAAAGTAAACTCTCAAAGTACGGTTTACATGGAAACAATTCATACATATTTCATGCCTCTGTTAATAATACTCAGTATACATATTATTTAAAACACAGTCTACTTTTTTCTGCTATCATTCAAACTTGCAAAAGGATAATTGAATCTCATTTAAAAACTTTTAAAAAAGATATTTTGATATGTCAACTTGAAAAAACATTTAATGTTAGTAAACTTTTCAATTTTGTTACGGGATCTGAACTAATTTCCCCTAAAGGCTCCAATATTAAATTGACATTCCAAAATATTAAAGGTCAATTATTTGATATACTATATTTTCTTTACGTTTCAAAACGCAAATTTCCAATCAATCTTGACACTATTATTGATCAGATCAGAACTCTTCATGTAATTGAATTTCTGGGGTATGATACTTTTACAAAGGTGAATATAAGTTACCCTAGTAATTCCATAAATATACCAAAAACTGCTATAAAAGAGGAAAGTGAAATGCCTCAATCAAAAAAGACTCTAAAATCGTTAGCTGGAGACCCCAGGAAAACCCAGCCAAATGAAATTAAGGGAGAGGAAATAATTAAAGATTGCGATATAAACCAATTTAATACTTCAGGTATACTTGCTCACTATCCCTATATCAGTGATCAGAATGATTTATTAAAATTCTATAGTGTTGATCCAGTGATTCATTCCATTTTCGCTAAATTAAGCCACTTTCATACTCCATTTAATGATATTCGTCCAATTGGTGTATGCGACTTAAAGATTGTAAAACAAATATTGATAAAATATGAAGCTGGGGAAATAGCCCATATTGAGAATATTTTAAAGGGGGAAAGTAAGGAACGCACACATCGCAAATTAGAGACAATCGAGAATTTCATTTCCGATGACACAATAAATGAAAACGAGAGTTCGAAGGAAAATCAGAGTGCGGAGCGAAATGAAATGCAAAAAGAAGCACAAAAAACGATTAATGAAACCTCAAATACAAATGTGAATGCGTCAATTAGTTATAAAGGTTTTGTAGATGCTTCTTTAAGTACGGGCTTTTCTTGGGATAAATCGAAGGAGGAAAGCACACGCAATGCTCAGAATTTTGCCCGTGAAATCACACAAATATCTGTAGAAAGAATACTGCAAAGAACCCAAAGTATAAGGACAACGCGAAGGACGAGTGAAACTGAAGAAACGAATGTGCATAAGCTAGATAATGCACGTAAAGACAAAAATGTTGTTGGTATTTATCGCTACATTAATAAAAGATATAAAGCACAGGTGTTTAATTATGGTGAGAGGCTAATGTTTGAGTTTCTCATTCCGGAACCGGCAGAGTTTTATCGTAAGAGTATTGAGAATAAAAATAGATTTGAAAAGGATAAATTTTATTGTTCATTGAAAAAAATAAAAACACTTAAAGAAAATGGAATTACTTCTAAAGACCAATTTTCTCAATTTTGGGTAGATTATTATGCAAAATTATTAAATATTTCATTTGACAAATTTCCATATGAAAAGGAAATCGATACCACACCTAAAGTGATGTATTTACATGCAGGAGGCTTAAACCATTGGGCACCAAATGAGCATTCGTGGATCTATAAGCAAAATCAAATAAATAAGCTCAAAAATAGTATAAATGCAAGCCCTAAAAGAGATGAAATAATACATGAACTTAGTATTTCACCGCAATTATATTCTGCTTTTGCCCAAGAAAGTATAACCTTATTTATACCTCAACCAAATTCAAAAATAAATATTAAAGCCAATATATTTTCTTCAGGACATAAAGCACATGAAAATAACCCAATAGAGCAATCCACAGTTTATCTAAGTATAGAAGAGATTCCGCAATACAATATAGCTGAAAAAATAAATCTAATTTATGATGCACAATTAATAAACCACAATATACCTACTTTTAAAAATAATTTATTAACAAATCTTACTTTTAAAGCTAATTGTTCTTATTGCCAATTCTATGTAATTGTAATAACAATTCAAGAAAGCGAAGACACTAAAGTAATTAATGATTGGAAAGATAAGATTTTTAAGGAAATTAATCTTAGAGTAAAGGAGTACAATGACGATATTGATGAGCAATGCAATGTTGAACAAATTGAATTTGAAAAAGGACAGAAACTTGAGGAAATTGAATCTATAGTTAAAATAAAGGGAAGAAACCCTAATGTAAACAAATTAATAATAGAAGAAGAACTACATAAACATGCCTTATCGCTTTTTTCTAAGGAATTTGATACAGACGTAAAAAGTGATTTTCTTAAAGAGAATCCAATAGAATATCAGTCTGTACCAAAGATAAAAAGAGTTTCAAGGGTCATGGATAGTAAATGTGTAATAGATGATTCGGAAGTGGATTGTCAGATACATCCAATTACAAACCTGGAAAGCGCAAAGAAAAAGGGGAAATTTGTTCAATTCTTTGAGCAAGCCTTTGAGTGGGACAAAATTTCCTACCTACTTTATCCCTATTTCTATGCAGATAAAAGTCGTTGGATGGATAATTATGATCATATCGACAATGAGCCAAAAGATCCAGTTTTCGTAGCATTTTTAAGGGCGGGGTATGCTAGGGTATTAGCACCAGTAAGGAATACTCACAGGGAAGCTGTCATGCACTTTTTATACACAAGAGAACCATGGAACGGGGGCAGCATCCCGGTAATTGGGGATGAAATGTACATCCCAATTTATGAGGAGCTTAGAAATCAAACCGATGAATATCATAGTGCCGTTCCTGAGGGTGATTCGTGGGAATATGTATTACCTACGTCCTTAGTTATGCTAGAGAATGGCTCTGAATTACCTGTATTTGATCAAAATTTTCCTAAAAAATAGTCTACAGTGAAGCCAGACGGGCATAGTAAAGTCGCGGAAGAGGCTGGTATATGGCGTTTTAAAATAGCACTAGAAAGCCCCCAGATGCCACAAAACACATATCCCTCCGGATTAGATGCTTTCTATCTGGGCAATTGGCTTGCTGATTTAAGCCAAGTTAAAGATCCTCATGGAATACTTGAAGCTGCAACAAAAAGGGGAAATACAACAATTAAAAAGGTTGTATCTGAAAATGTTTTAAAACTTAAGCCCCTTATTGAAGAATCTCTCGGGTCATTTATTATTGATTATATAAATGAGCTTCCAAAAGTTAGTAAGGAAAAAAAAGAGCTATGGACCTCAGAAACTCTGCGCTATTTAAAAATTGAAATAAAGGAACTATTCGATCTTGTTGAGGAGGAAATTGTCAATAAATTGGATCTATTTATCACAAGCAAGAAAATTAATGAATTCATTAAACACCTCATCCATTTCAAAGCATATGTGAAATTTGTTCGACCTGAAAATGGCAAGTCTAGAGAAAAAATACAATATGACATATTTAATAAAATATTTAATATTTATTTTACCCAATATTATCCACATGAGCATTTAGATCGCCCAGATTCTAAATTAACCTTAAAAGAACATTCAATTTCTACGCATACAGGCATTCACTATGCTGATAAGGTTGATGACGAAAGAGAAAACGTTTATAAGTATATTGTTGATGCCATTAAAGTAATTATTGGTCAGCTTCATGAATTAGATAAAGAGTGGGCAAAACCTCTATTTTCAGGCAAAGAAAGAATAGATTTTAGCAGTGAAGAATGGCAATTGGGTTTAAGTAAATTCGGTCACATTTTGCACCTTATAGAAGATTTTTTTGCTCATAGTAATTTTATTGAAATTGCGGTTTTGAATATAAATGCAAATGAAATTAGTGAGATGTTTTTAAATAATGCTTTACAAAACAAAGCAACTAGTAGAAACCAACTTTCAGATGAAGAAATAAAGAAAATTGAGTGGATTACAGATAATGTGCTAAAATTTAAAAAGCGGCTTGAAAAGTATCATGCACAAGAAACTCCTTTTCCCAATGGTCAAGATATCGAAGACAACATAGTTACTGGATATTTTGATGTCCAAGAAGCATTTCTAGCAATTTTCGATTCCATCTTAAATTTAATTGTTCCTAAATCCGACAATGATAAAACAGCTGTCGATAAAATATTTTCTGAATTTATGGATACAATGTTTGAAATTACCATCAAATTAATTAATGAATTTAAACCACCAGTGACAGTTGGGAGTAGTATTAAAATGGTAACTATATTTAGAAATGCCCTTCATGATGTAAAGGAAAATATAATCAATAGCCACTTGCATACAATTTCTACGCATTCAACTATCAAAAAAGATATAGGCAAGATTATTACTAGTTTATTTTCGGCAATGGATAGTTGCGGAGTTGTTTTTGTGAGGTTTATTAGGTTAATTAAAAATGTTCTTAGCAGGTTGTCTGATTTTGATTCAACTTTCGGTGTAATAACTAAGTCTATTGAAACACTTTTACAAAGTTATTCATTCTTAATTAATGCAACATTTGGTGTTTATAGAATTAGTAAGACTCTCAATTTTTCTGCAAGTAGTTTGATAGAAGTTGAAAGTATATCGAAAATTTTGTTTACAAGAATTAATAGCAATCGAATAGGTTCGCATTCACTATTATCAAAAGATATGCCTGATTCACCATTATATAAGGAGATGTTTAACTGTGCAAAGACGGTTCATTGGCATATTGTTGACGCAATGGTTAGATGGTCGGATGAGAAATGGATTAAAAGCACTCCAAAACAGGAATGGATTGATTGGGAAAAGCTAATATTTCATTTTTTAGGTCACCCTGGATTCCTAATTAAGGGAAATAAAGTCTTAAATAAAGAGGTAGTCGAAACGGCTCTACATTTGACAGACGGTACTGAAACCTTGGAAAGTATTTATTTGAATAATGTAACAGATAAAACGTATTTTTCCTTTGATACATTTCTCTTTTATAATAACATTCCAATTTCATATTTAGCTGATTTGCCTGGAGGAGTTCGAATTGACTATGCATTACTTAAGGCATATTTAAAATTTGTAGGAATGGCAGAAGAAGATTTAGATTCCAATTTGATTTTGAAGCCATCATTAAGAATTTTAATCCCTAATAGGACGGAAATTAAAGTTGTTTTGCCATCTGAAAGTGTTTGGTATGATGGCATTCTTAAGTTGAATTCAGTAGAATGGAAAAATTATTTTAACATCTATATTAAAGACAGAAAGAATTATTATGATAATCAATCAACTCTAAACAATTTGTATACTTATGAGTATATTGATACTAAAGAGATGAAGAATAAGATTATTAACTATAATAAATTAAGATTGAATCTTGAAAAAATATATAATCAAAAGTAATAGCATGCACCAATGGTAAGTGGCAACTTGACCTGACTGGGAACTTGACAGAATATTGTACGATAAAAAGCAAATCAGATACTAACGTCTTCACAAATAATAAGCATCCCTGACAAACTGAATTACAACCACCGTAACAAATTATTTCCTTCGTCTTCTTTGGCTACCGAAGCTATTTCGCATAGGCAAAACTCTCAGCCTTAGCCTTCCCCTCCCCCTACCACCTCACCTTCCTCGTCAAATACATAATCATCGCAATAATGACAAACAAAGCTAAACTTCCGGCCAACAATGCATAATCTTCAAGCTGCAAAATGATATAGATAAACCCAAATAAAGCCGTAAGCAAACTTCCCGCGACAAGAGCATACTTCTTTTCCGAAAATATACTCCTGCTATATAAGGTAATCAATAGGATGGTAGCCGTGGAAGCAATGCCATACGCCGGATCAAAACCTAAATGCTCCGATAAGGACAACAGCAGAATAAAAAAGATAACTAACGCTGCTCCGACCAGGCCATACTGCAACGGATGAACTTTCTGTTTCTTCAGTACTTCACAGAAAAAGTAGACGGCAAAGGTGAGCGTGATCAATAGGAAGGCATACTTAACGGTGCGCTCATTTTTAGTATAATGATCCACTGTGTTGAGCAACTCCACGCCAAATACAGGTTTGGTGTTAGCAGTGCTTTCATAGGCATCCGCATACCTGACAGGATTGACATTTTGAAAAGCCTGTGGATTGCTTTCAGTCCACTGTTGTGAAATCTGCCGGTTGATATCCAGGATGGTCCACTCGGCTTCAAAACCGCTGGCGGAAATCGTGCTGGTATCCGGGAGGAACTGGCCTTCAAACTTCGGTGATGGCCATGATGAAGTAAGCTTAACTTTATTCTGTCCTCCAACAGGTGAAAAATAAATGCCCTGGCTTCCTTTCAGGGAAAGCATAATCCGGAAATCCATTTTTTCCTTTTCAGCCACAGAATCCGGAAGGCTGCACATCAAACCGGATGGCAATTGTAGCCCTGCAGGTACTGCTGCTGTCATTGGAATTGATGCATCCCCTAATTCAAGATTTACCTTTGAAGCAATACCGGATAAATCCGTAATGGACAGATGTAACCTTGCCTTGTCCCACATGACTTTATCCGGCGCTATTTTGAGTGCGTTGAGATCCGGGTAGGAAAAACTTCCATGGATGTTCAACTCACTTTCATACAGCATGACTTCAAAAATGCTTCTCTTTTTAACGACAGGGGTCAGGTCCCCGGACATCTCCAGTGTTTGCGGGAAATAAAATAATTTCTGTTCACGCCATTCACTGGACTGATTGGTAAACTTAACTTCTTCCAGATAAGGGATGACAATATATGGCCCGGTGATGGTCTGCAATTGTCCCCATTTACTGCTGACTTCATTGGTCACCTCCATTTTTCTGGACGACCGTTCACGGACCAGTTCGTTGATCATTATACTCGGGATCATCAGCACGAGGATCAGGAATCCAATGATGACTACTTTAAACAAGACATTTTCGGTCCAGTGCTTTTTTTCATTTGATGTGTACTCTTCCATGTGGTATTATTTAAAAGTGGATTAAAGCATTTATGTTATTGAATGTCCTTCAGATGAGTGAGCTTAAAGGAAGCATCAGGGTTTGAAGCGAATCAGTTTTTCCAGGGCGGTGATATGTGCTTCAAAAGCTTTGCGGCCTTGCTTTGTGGCCTTGTAGCGTGTCAGTGGTTTTCGGCCGATAAAGGATTTCTGTACAGTGATATACGTTGCGGCTTCCAGGCTCTTGAGATGAGAGGCGAGGTTGCCATCTGTGACATCGAGCAATTCCTTGAGGGCATTGAAATCAATGGCATCATTGACCATCAGGGCCGACATGATGCCCAGCCGGATGCGGCTGTCAAAGGTTTTGTCCAATGCCTCGATCAATTCTTTCATGCCTTAGGCTTATTGAACATCATGATGCCATACACAATATGCGCAATACCAAAACCAAC
>JAGPCT010000006.1:75602-136449 GCA_018057925.1 Saprospiraceae bacterium | reverse complement strand
CCAATCCGGGTATTCATGATTCATATATACCGTATTTACGTAATACAAATATAGGATAAAAAAGTTCGGTAACCAAACATTTACTGAGCTTTTATTAAAATATTACGTAAAAATTTTAGAGTTAGGGTTTAATCAACAATTGCAATTGCGGCATGCACCTAAGAAATTCAATATCTTAAAAGCGGGAAATCAATGCAATTTTGAGATTTTCTTGATAAAAGGTTGTGTCAGGATGTATTGTAATAATGATGCAGAGGATGATTTAAACCTGGGATTTTTTACAGAGAATTGCTGGTTTTGTGATTATGATTCTTATGAAAACATAAAACCTTCATTATATACCATAGAGACATTAGAAGAATGTACCTATCTGGTTTTGAATAAAGAAGGCAAGGCATTGTTGTGTGAATCAAATCCAAAGTTTAAAGTTGCCTTTAAAACTTTTATCGTGAAGTACACCATTTATTTACAGAATAGGCTTCGGGTCATGATGGCAACAAATGCACGCAATAAGTATCTTGATTTTCTAAGTTTTGAAAGTGATTTGCTTAATAGAATACCTCAATACCATATTGCATCTTATCTAGGTATGTCACCTGAATTTTTGAGTAAAGTGCGCAAAAAAATTATTAATCACAAATAAAAGCGACCGATTTCCTTTTAATACGGATTAATTGTTAGGATGTGGTGTGGAATACATTGAAGTTGTGAGATTGTCGATAATTTTACCACTATACATTCCTATGGAGAATCCAATTTTGAAAGTATAGTGGTAAAATTATGGGATGAAGGCAAAAATTTGAGTTAAAGCCTCTTAGTTAAGGACTTTCAAGAGCTCTTCTTCAAGATTAGTACGTGGATTTACAGCGACAATTTTCCCATCTTTGCCGATCAAAAATGTCCGTGGTATTGAATTTACACCATAAAGTTGAGCGGCGGCGCTATTCCATTTTTTTAGATCACTTACATGACTGTCCCAAGTAAGTTTATCTTGTTGAATGGCTTGAGTCCACTTTGTTTTGGACGCTGCTAATTGCGTTTCAAATTGTTCAGGACTCATATTGGCACGCGCTCTGTCATCCAATCCATCTAAAGATACACTATATACAGTAAATCCTTTATCTTTATATTTATTGTAAATTTCAACGACATGTGGATTAGCTGCACGGCACGGTCCACACCAGCTAGCCCAAAAATCAAGCAAAACGACTTTCCCTTTTAGTGAAGATAAGGCGATGTTTTTTCCTTCAGGATTAGGCAAAACGATTTCCGGGGCTTCTTGACCTACAGAAATGCCGCCGGATTGACTTGGTTGAGGAGAGGACATTTGAGTAATCATAGATTGGTAGCCACTAATGTAATCTGAAGTGGGGTCCATTTTCTTTAATCTCTCTAAAACTGCGTTATGAACAGCAACATCTTTAGGACTGCGCAAAGTCAACATAGCTATTTGCATAGCGGCGTATGGATTTGTTGCACCTTCGATTAGCTTTTTTGCACTTTCATCATCAAGAGACTTGGAAAGAGCTTTTTGGACAGCATTTTGAAATTCTGATGTGCCTTTAGCTCCCGTTATCACAAAGCTAAGATCATCAAATGAGCTTAAATTCCCTTTGATTTTTACGTCATTTTCCTTCCCATCCACAATAATTGGAGCGATTTTGCTCCCGATGGTCAATTTATATACGCCTGCTTTTATTACTTCATCTGAGGTAATTTTAAAATTACCCTTATTGTCTAATTGAGCTTTTCCTACAGGTATGGATTGGTTGTTGGCACCCAATCGTTCTAAGGATGCTTCCATATTGGCTGCATCTGCAATTTCACCGGTAAGAGTAAATCCTGATTTACCAACTGCAGCACATCCCACAATCATGGTAATGGCAAATGCCAAGAAATAAAAAAATACGTTTTTACGCATTGTAATTGGTTTTAGTTTTATTTGTTATTGTTTAATGCAACCAATGCAGACTTTACTCTGTAGGTTTCGTCTTGAGAAAAACGAATCTCATTGGTTTTTGTTTTAGTTTTACATTTTTTATAAGAAAAATAATTGTTAAATATTTGTTTTTATTGTCTTGGATTTGTTCAATTTATAAAACAACAATTCTTGTCAATAAAAATGTTAAAAGGAATTCTGTTATTCTTTAGGATGTCAAAGATTTTTTAATGGATTGAATTCGTCTTTTCGAAATTATTATATCTCTTAAAATCTTTGAATATCACCGGCAAAAGTAATATCATTTTTTATTATATTTATCTCGAATTCAGCAGTAAAGGTTTTGAAAAACCGTATAGTGCTGATTATGAGGGTCAATCCCGATGTACGAATCGTTTCAATGGTTTCTGTAAACCATTGATTACGAGTCGTAAATCGATTCCGCATTGGTCTAATGCAGAATTTGGGTTTATTAAAATTCATAGTCAAAACGGTTGCAATAACAATAGAATAACTAAATCAAGGTATAGAATACCATACGATTTATAAATTAGGCGAAAAATATTATTCAATAAAATTTTGCTTTTGATTCTATAGCCTTTCCTTTAAATTACAGGACTTTGGCGGTTGAAGTTCGTGTTTTACTAATAATATTTGTGAAATGCAGGATTCTGTATTTTTGTTTCTCTTAATTTTTTAAATAGTTTTAAATTGTGCTTTAATCTAATAAAATGACGGTAGATAGTGACTTCCACCCCGGAGCAATTATTCAATGTATCACTCCACTTGCACCCATTCGAAGTGAAGCAAATGAGGCGTCTGAACTTGAAACTCAGGCTTTGTATGGTCAGTCTTGTGAAATTATTGAAAGAGGGACTAAGAACTGGATAAAAGTAAAAATTGAAGCGGATCAATACATAGGTTGGACAGATGTCAAGCATTATTGTGTTGAGTTATTTTCAAGACCTTATACATTGGGTCATTTGATACAGAAGGTGATGACCGTACGGGGTAGGCAATTCCTTCCATTCGGGTCTTATCTTACAGAAGGGGAGAAGTCTGGGCTTTCTGATATTGGCCCTCAATTGCAATTTTGTAGTTCAGATATTATCCGGTTGGCTTCGAAATGGGAAAATGCGCCATATTTATGGGGAGGAAAATCCATATTGGGTGTAGATTGTAGTGGTTATATTCAACTTTTGTTTGCATTTTTTGGCATTCAATTACCTAGAAATGCTTCCCAGCAGGCTGTTTTGGGTAAACACGTTCCTTTTGAAGAGCATCAAGCCGGCGATGTCGCATTTTTTATCAATGAAAAAGGAAAAGTAATCCATGTCGGAATCATTGCTGAAAATCAGCGTATCTGGCATGCGAGTGGAATGGTTAGACTTGATTTTATTACAAATGAAGGTATTGTGCATAGTGATTCAAAGAACCTCACACATCAACTACATTCTATCAAAAGATTTTTTTAAAAATATCTATTTGGTCAACGCTATTCTTACCGTAACACCTTCAAAGAGTTCTACTTCTTCTCCGGAATTTTCTGTCACCACGATAGAATCCGCCAAAACCTCGTTTGCAATATAATCTTTATAATTATTAATGGCCGGTTGAATAATATCAAGAGGTTGAATTTCGACATGGATCCTATCTGTTACAATGAAATCGCTGTTTTTTCTAAGGTTCTGAATTTTATTTACCAGTTCACGTGCGACGCCTTCTGCTTGTAATTCATCGGTTATCGCTATATCCAAAGCAACGGTAATTTCTTGATCATTAGCAACAAGCCAACCTGGAATATCTTCAGATTTGATAATAACGTCTTCTAGCGTTAAATCAAATACTTCATCCGGAGTTTGTAATACAAAGTGATTACTTTTTTCAAATTCTTTTATTTGTTCCTGTGTGAGGTTGCTAATAACTTCTTGAGCTAATTTCATGTGTCGCCCAAGTCGTTTCCCTAAGGTTTGGAAATTAGGCTTTGCACCTTTTTTAATAAGCCCATCCGTATCATCGGTAACAACGACTTGCTTGACATTGATTTCAGCTCTAATAAGTTCACTTACTGCTTCAACTTTATTTTTAAAATCTGAGCTTAATGCTGGTACAATAAGCTTTTGAAGCGGTTGTCGTACTCTTATTTTTTCTTTTTTACGAAGAGATAAACCCAAGGATGAAATTCGTTGAGCATATTCCATACGCTGTTCTAAATCCTGATCTATTGCGCTATGAATAGCTTCCGGAAAATAAGCGAGGTGCACAGAAGGGTGATTTTCTTTACATGTGCCGCCATTTAAGTTGCGATACATCCAATCCGCAAAAAATGGAGCTATTGGGGCTATTAATTTAGATACAGTGACCATGCATTCATAAAGGGTTTGATAGGCTGATATTTTATCTGTTGTATATTCGCCTTTCCAAAACCTTCTACGGCATAGCCTGACGTACCAATTGCTCATATTTTCATCCACAAATTGTTCGATTTTTCGACCGGCATTTGTAGGCTCGTAATCTGAAAGAAGTGTTTTAACCTCAATGATTAGCGAATTGAGTTTTGAGATAATCCATCGGTCTATTTCCGGCCTTTCAGCTAATGGGATATATTGTTCATTGAAGGAGAATTTATCAATATTGGCGTAAAGAGAAAAGAAGGAATATGTATTATATAATGTTCCAAAAAATTTACGTCTTGCCTCGTCAATACCTTCCTGATCAAACTTTAAGTTATCCCAAGGTTGTGCATTGGTAATCATATACCATCGAGTTGCATCAACTCCATATTTTTCTAAAATTTCAAAAGGGTTTACTACATTTCCTTTAGATTTAGACATCTTCATGCCTTCCTTATCCAAGACCAAACCATTGGAAACAACATTTTTGAAGGCGACACTATCAAAACACATCGTTGCAATAGCATGTAGTGTATAGAACCAACCTCGGGTTTGATCAACACCTTCAGCTATAAAATCTGCCGGAAAATTGGCTTTAAATTTTTCTAAATTTTCAAATGGGAAATGCCACTGTGCATACGGCATAGACCCTGAATCAAACCAAACATCAATTAAATCAGGCTCGCGGTACATAGGTATGCCTCCTTTGCTTACCAAAATGACTTCATCGATAAAAGGCCGATGTAGATCGAAATCATCTCGATATATTAATTGACCTTCCTGTGATGAAAAAATAGTTCCCGGATTATCATTAGGTATAAATAAGCCGGCTTGATATGCTTGATTTGCTTTGTCTAATAGCTCTTCTTTTGAGCCAATAATTACCTCTTCCTGACCATCAGAAGTACGCCAGATAGGAAGCGGAATGCCCCAGTATCTCGACCTGCTTAAATTCCAATCAAGGACATTTTCCAGCCATACCCCAAAGCGACCTGTTCCGGTATGCTCGGGCTTCCAATTAATGGTCTTGTTTAGTTCTGACATCCTTCCTTTAGCTGAAGATGTCCTTACAAACCAGCTATCAAGCGGATAGTATAATATAGGTTTATCTGTCCGCCAACAATGTGGATAGTTATGGACAAATTTTTGCACATTAAGCGCTTTGTTTTCCTTTTTTAGCAAAATAGCTATATCAACATCCACATCCTTATAATCAGCACCTTCGTTTTTATAATCCTTGACATACCTACCTGCAAAAGGACCTGCTTCTTCGGTGAATTTGCCCTGTTTGTCAACTAATGTCAAACTTCCAATGCCATTCTGCTGTGCAACACGGCGGTCATCTGCACCAAATGATGGTGCAATATGAACTATCCCTGTACCATCAGAGGTGGTCACAAAATCTCCTTTGATTACTCTAAATGCATCGCCTTCCTCCGGTTGCGCGTAAGGAAGTAATTGTTCATATCGGATGAATGTCAGTTCGTCTCCCTTGTAATGAGAAGAAATACGGTAGGGTATTATTTTTTGGTCTGTATTATAAACCATTTCTGCTGTTTCGCCTTCTGCTTTAAACCAACTGTTGATTAAGTCTTCAGCAAGTATAATACTTTGAGGCTCGGCTGTATAAGGATTGAAGGTATTTAATTTGACGTATTTAATATTTGGCCCTACGGCAAGAGCTGTATTAGATGGCAAAGTCCATGGCGTTGTTGTCCATGCAGCAAAGCGAACATCTTCCTCAGGAGATTCAAACAAAAAGGCTGAATTGGCATCATAGACTATTTTAAATAATGCTACTGCAGTTGTATCTTTTACTTCTTTGTAAGCACCCGGAAGGTTGAGTTCATGAGTAGATAATCCTGTTCCCGCAGCCGGAGAATATGGTTGGATGGAATAACCCTTGTAAAGATAATCCTTCGTATATAGCATTTGCAACAAATACCATACCGTCTCGATATAGTCGTTGTCAAAGGTAATGTAAGGATTATTCAGGTCAACCCAGTAACCCATTTTTTGAGTAATGTCGTCCCAACGATCTTTAAATTTCATGACGGTTTCCCGGCATTTAGCATTATATTCTTCAATAGTAATTGTCTTACCGATATCTTCTTTGGTAATGCCGAGCTCTTTTTCAACATTTAATTCAATGGGAAGCCCATGTGTATCCCAACCACCCTTCCTTTCCACCTTTTCACCAAGCATGGTATGAAAGCGACAAAAGATATCTTTTACGGTACGTGCCATGACGTGGTGAATGCCCGGCTGGCCATTGGCGCTAGGAGGTCCTTCATAAAACACGAAAGGTTTTGCTCCCTCTCGCTCAGAGATACTTTTATTAAAAATATTGTTTTCTTGCCAAAAATGAAGTATTTCTTGGTCTATATCAGTCAGATTCAGCGACTTATATTCATTGTAAATCATGGAACTTGCTTGGTTTCAAAAATAAGGTGCAAAGATAATATAACTCACCATTAAATAACGAAGTTACACACGACGTTATTCAGAAAAGTAGTATATTAATAAGCGATAATGTATTCTAGAGGTTTTATAAATACCTATCTTTCAAACGGATGTATGTCATTAATTTATATTTTAATAAACTGACTCTGACCAATCAATACATGATTTTGATCTTTAAATAATGCAATATATGTTCCTGGTTTGAATGAGGACACATCAGCAAATTGCCTCTTAGGCTGAATAGTTTGCAACAATTGTCCATGGGCGTTGTAAAACTCTATCGTCTTGATAGAAAGGTTATCTGGATTTGCCCAAACAATGGAGTTGATGACAGGATTCGGATATATTACTACGGATTCAACTTTTTTGGAGGATTGTACCGAAGCAGGAGTACAGATAATTTTGTTTAAATACGTATATATCTTATCTAAGTAAATCGGTGAAACTAATTGCTCATTATTGCCGGGATCGTCACCCATTCTGATGACAACAAGGTTTTGAGAAGGAACAATACAAATAATTTGACCATATTTTCCCATGGCAAAATATGCATCTTGTGGAGCGTTTGGAACGAGTGAGCCGGGAAGTTGAATCGGAAGACCGGGTACCATAAAAGTTTGTTTCCCATTGAGCCACCAGAGGAAGCCATAAGCCTGATTCATCGGTTGCGAGGTGTTTACCATTGCCTGAAAGTAGTTGGAATCTTGCAGAATATCGTTATTCGCCCAAACGCCGTGATTGAGTATTAATAGCCCAAATCTTGCCATTGTTTGTACTTTAGTTATGTATAATTCACCTTGGGCCGAGATCCACAACCCTTTCATTCCTGTTGGTATGCCAATATTTTTTGAAATAAAAAGATTGTAATCCTGTCCGGTAATTGTTTCAATTATTTTTATCAAGAGGCTGTACACACCCGTGTTGTATGCCCAACGTGTTCCTGGTTCTGCTTTGTATGTTAGGCAGGAAGGCTCGTTGCAAAATGGATTACTCGTATTATCATCAAGCCCTGAAGACATCATCAATAGGTGTCGGACGGTAATTTTTTCTTCTTGAGCCTTTGTACAGGAAGTCCAACCGTCGCCCAAATAGTTTGAAACGGGATTGTCGATGGAAAGAAGTCCCTTTTGTTGAGCAATTCCTACGGCAAAGGCAGTCAAGGATTTACCGGCAGATGCCCAATACCATGAAGAATCTTGGGTAAAATTGCCAAAATATTTTTCCAATACAATTTTACCATCTTTAAGTACGATAAAGCCTTTACTATTAGTCGTATCAAGGTATTGATAGAGTGGTTGAAGCTCGTCCATACACCATCCTAACGAATTTGGATCTGTTGTTTCCCATGTACCATTAATTGGTGGAAAATAATTTGTTTGACCGAATATATTTTGAGTCCAAACTATACAAAGTATAAGAAGAAGAGATTTCATATCTAATCATTTTAATTGATATTAGATGCAAACCAAAATAAATAGTTTAATGTATCAAAAAAATAAGGCAGAAATATTGAGTCTCTGCCTTATTTTTGGTTAATAAACAATCAGGATTATTCTACTATCGAATTAACGTAACACTGCCAAAATACAGCTGTGTTCTTCCATCAATAAATTTCACCTCTGCAACATAAGTAAAGACACCCGGATTGCATACTTCTCCTTTAAATGCACCATCCCAACCCTGATCTGATCCATTTTCATTGGGTGGCATATTATTTTTTTCAAACATCAATCCACCAAAACGGTCAAATACTCTTAAATAGTTGATACCAACTACACCCGGGCCAGTATATATTTGGAATATATCATTGATTCCGTCCTTATTTGGAGAGAAAGCATTTGGAATAAATACTTTTCTTGATCTGTCCACCTTTAAAAATACAGAATCCAGACCGGTACAACCATTGGCATCTGTAAGTAATACAGTGACATATTGACTTGATATGACACTTGCTTCAGTTCTATCGCATGAAGAACAGCTGACTGCTTGTGGTGGAAACCATGAAGTAGATGATATAGGGAAAGCACTTTGTACCGTTGGGCTAAGTGTTATTGTATCGCCGAGATCAAGTTTGATTTCCTCCGGTAAATTTACTAGGATAGGTGCCGGTTCATTGACTATAAATGAGGTGTCAAGACGGCATCCATTTTCATCTATTATGGTTAACAAATGTTTGCCTCCTTTGACTTTGGCAATTTCAAAAGTAGAGTAAGATTTACCATTATCAATTGTATAACTATAATCCGGACCTGTTCCACCTGTAATGCTATTTAATTCAAAGTTGGTATCATATCCGGCACACTGTGGTTCCGGTACCTGATCATAGTCAACACGAAGTGGAGAAGGTTCTCTTAAAGTTACTGCTAAGTTGGTATTACATCCTTTTTTGTCCGCAATAGTTATCAAATAGTTTCCTGCCGATAAATTGCTTGCATTATCTGAATTCCCGGCTACCGAAGGATTCCAAGTATAGGAATAATTCCCGTTGCCCCCTGATGTTTTAATATATATAGCCCCGGTATTATCATCATAACACAACAAATCATGAGATTGTGCTGTATCCAAAGAAGCAGCTAATACGAGCGGTTGTTTTACTTTAAATGAATCTATTCCTATACAATTTTTACTATCCGTGATGGTTACATAGTAGGTGGCAGCCGTCAACCCTGTTATATTGGCGGAATTGGAGGAGGTGGGATTCCATTGATAATTGTATCCCCCGTTACCACCCGAAGTTGTAAAAGATATTGACCCATCAGTATCGCCAAAACATGTAGCATCTACTATCGTTGAGCTAGCTTTATTGGTTGAAATAGGATCAGGAGAGGGTATCTGAACTGAATCAACTACCGTACATACTCCATCAGAGATAGACACGTACTGCCATCCACCTTTCAGTGCTGTAGCATTAGAAGATGCTCCTGTGTTGCTTTCTCCGCTTGACCAGGTAAAAGTGTAGGTCGATGCTTGACCACCACTTGCAGAGACATTCGCCCCACCGGTGCCAACGACTGCGTCATAACAATCAGAAGCCACAACTGTGTTTTTATCAATTACTGAAACGACAGAAGGAGCATGCCCTACTGTAAAAGTCTGTGTAAAAGGTGGACAACCTGATTGGTCGGAGACGGTAACAGTGTAAGTGCCCGGCAGTAAATTAGATGCCACGTCACCTGATTGTCCATTGCTCCATTGATAGACATAAGGCGGTGTTCCACCTGAAGAGCTTAAAGTAATGGATCCGTCTTTGGAATCAGGACATTTGCTTGGGACAATGACATTATTGTCTATGGAAAGTGAGCCTTGCCCGGTTAGAGTGACTGTATCTGTAACTGTGCATCCACTTAGTGTGGTAATCGTTATAATATAATCACCGCCGTTGAGATTGGAAATAGTTGAGGTGTAGGTAGTCTTAGGGTCACCGCCATTAACAGGGATACCGGCATTGTTACTCCAAAATACAGTGGCAATTTCAGAGCCATTGGTGGTAATGTTCGCTTTGATGATTCCGTCATTACCCCCTGCACATGCAATTGTATGGACTGTATCGAAGGAAATCTTAGGAGCGTCTTTTTTAAATATCAAAAAAGAAGTATCGGCAGTACACCCATCCGCACCTGTGATGGTCACATAATATCGGATACCGGAGCCACTTCCCATTAAATTGGTAAGATTGAGGCTTACTGCATCAACTGTAGTTGGATTAGATCCATTAGACCAAGTAAATCGATAAAATCCACTTCCCGGATTGTTGGGATCAGGAAAAGGAGTTGTGTTTCCACTTCCATCGAATATAAGTGCAGCGCCTTTGGGTTGAGTGCCACATTCATCATCTTTGAGTCCTGAAATTAAAAACTTAATTTCCCCCGGACCATCAATAGTATAGTCTTTCTTGACAAAACAACCATTGGCATCAGATACAGTGACGGTAAAATTCCCATTATTAAGCCCAGATACAATAGAAGAAGTTGCGTTATTTACCGGATTGACAGCATTAGGACTCCAAGTAAAAGTGTAGGGCCCTGTTGTTGTACCATTTGTTGTCCCTGTAATAGTTAATTTACCCTTACCATCACCATAGCATACCGGTAATTGTTTGATTACTGTGGCATCGATAGTAACTCCCGGCTTTAATGTGAAGTTGGATACAGCTTCGCAGCCATTGGCATCGGTAACGGTCAGTGAATAGACGCCTTCCGGAATATTGGTGAGTGTACCGGTAGCAACTTTATTCTGTTTAATGTTATTAAAAGACCAGCTATAATCATATACGTTTCCGGTAAATGGATTGCCACCTGAGGCAGAAACAGTAATTGAACCGGATGTTTGGCCGGAGCAAGCCGGATCTACAATAGTAGGTGGATTGATAGCCATAGGTGTCGTGTTAATAGTAAAGTTTTCAGAAAATACGCAACCTGTATTGTCTGTAATCGTCACCTGATAGACACCATTATTTAGGTTTGAAACAGATGTTGTATTAAAAGTAAAATTAGACCATTCGATTGCATAAGGCTGATTGCCGCCATTGATACTGAGTTGGATGGCGCCATCACTACTATTGACACATTTCGGATTGGTTATTGTCGGAGTAACTATTATAGGAGGCGCATTTAATACTTGCACATTGGTAATTACATGGACACCTGAAGTTGTAAAGACATCTACCACATGAGTACCCGGAGTTAAGTTGTTAATGGTTACGGATACGCCATTGTCAGCAATATTGGTAGCGCCGCTATTGTTGATATCGTAATTATATTGGGCGTCCGGACCAAATGCTGTAAAAGTTATTGAACCTGTATTGCCAGTTGTGCTGCAAACATTAAAAAACACCTGTAAGTCAGTAGGGTTGGTAATGGTGACGATGCCATTTGTGTTTTTGATAGAATAGAATGTACCGTCATAATCTGTAAATTCGAAGGCTCCATTTTTCTTGGGTTTAATGATGACAGGTGTTTGAGTACCAGGCTTTCCGATGGCTTTAAAGCATACTGAAAATATAATTGTGTTGTCAGGGAGCGTTTTTTTGCTTAGGTTGGGGTCAGTCCAGGCAAAGTTGATGTATCCATTTGCTACCTCAGTCAAACCAAAGTTTCCATTGATAGAGAGGTTGAGCGGATTAGCAGCAGGAAAGGTAATGTTGGTGTACTGTAAATCATTCGGATTAAAACCAATAGCAAATTCGCCGCCCAATAAATCTTTAAAATCCTTCACGGTGAAGTCTATGCATATATCATCGTTATAGGCAACGCTGCCGGATGAAGCCAAGACGGAGACATTTCCTTGGGGCATTACAATTTCCTGCGTTATGCCACAATTCTTACCATCTAAAATGGTAACGATATACGTTCCGGCACTTGGAACAGCGAAAGATACCTTACTTCCATGAGAAAAAGGTCCACCAAATATATTGGCAACTTGACCGGGATTGCCTTTTTTGACTATAGTAACTGTATATCGTGCATTGGATTTGAATTCAGGAAATCCGCCATTTACAAAAAAAGACCCTGAAAGAGTTGTGGGACTGGGCGTCGTAAAGTTATCCATACTAATTTCATTCAAATAAACAACCGGAAATGCGGAGGATGTATTTACTTTAACGCAAGAGCCACCCCCTTCATATTGACCAAAATACTCCCCACCCGAAACAGTATATGCGTCGAATGTTGCCGGAGCAAGGTACAGTGTAAAAGGTGAACCTGCATTAAACCATTGATTTACAGAGCCATCATTGTATAGGGTGATATCTCCATTGGGCGTCCCCATGAAATACCATAATTCTCCGGGTGGTGGAGGCGGGTTACTAAGAACATTATCTGCCTGAATAGCAGCAAATGTATTGCCATTGACGGTAGGTGGAGCGCCGTATAATAGAAAACCTGCAGCTGATGGAGTTAAAGGATCCGGGTCGCCTGTGTTGAAATCGCCGTCACCGTTATTTTTAATTGAAATTTGATCTTGGTAACAAAGGAATATGGTGTCCGGTCGGCCATCATTACTTTGTCCTACTATAGGGCCATAACTAACAGATCCAGGGCTTCTGGTTGCGCAATTTCTTAAACCTATCACTTCTGTTTCAGAAGGTTTGACCGATTTTAGCTGTTGTGCGATGGCTTGATAACCAAAGCTGTTGATAATAAATATAATGAAGAGTATAAATCTTAGGCGCATACGTTGTAATATTCTATTTTGTTTAATCCTTCGGAAAAAATGTGATATACTATTTAGATAACTGAAATGAAAAATTTGCTGCTATTTTTCATATTAAATAATAAAATCATGCAAAATTAATATATATATTTTTATTATTTGTTAATCCGAGGATTGTTTATTGTTCAATCGTGTAAAATTAACGTTTTTCTTACCTCATATCTTATATTTTCGTTCTGAAGGTTGAAAATACAGTGAAACCATTAGATTAAAATTTCATTAGTTTAATCCCGAATTCAGCAGTAAAGGTTTTGTAAAACCGTATAATGCTGATTATGAGGGTTAATCCCGATGTACGAATCGTATCAATGGTTTACAGAAACCATTGATTACGAGTCGTAAATCGATTCCGCATTTGTCTAATGTGGAATTTGGGTTAATGGATTTTTTTGCTTGATTTTTAAGGATAATTTTTTATTTTACTTTAAATGGAAAATATATTGTTGCTTATTCTTGAATTTTAAATATTAATATTAATTTTGTATTTCAAATTATACAATATGTCCATTATTGACAGAGCCTTTTTGGTTATTTTTAGGATGGCGGAAAAAGGTCTTGAAGTATTTTTGGTCAAATCCGAAAATGAAGAAATGCAATCCCAGTTGGTTGAGATTTCTGAACAATTTTTGACGGATCTGCCACTTCGATTTTCCAACAAAATTGATTTAATTGAACTTGATCCGATTGAGGACGAATCTAAGGATAAGATTCGAGCAGTCGCTATTGAAGGCGATTGGCACGACATACCGTCGCTACGAGCTATGTTGCGTGAAGATTTAAGCTTTATGAAAGACAGAGTTAAGCAATATATCCCTTCAGTCGATACTGGGACTTTTATTACTTTTAAAGATGCCGTCAAGCAAGCTGTAAAATCGGAGTATAAAATTTTGAAAGAATTGAAAGATGTGCTAACAGATAGGAACACAATCCGAAATTTGTAGCATTAATAAACGTAGCTTTTGTATTTTCTTCTTATTAAAATATAGTCTTACATGGACGAATTTCGACATACCCACTTTAATTTGCCCAAAGATGTCATACAATACAAAGGAAAGGTCAGAGATGTTTTCATACGGGATGATGTCTTTGTTTCTGTTGCGACAGACAGGATTTCAGCATTTGACCATATTTTACCTCGAACTATTTTATACAAAGGTCAGGTGCTTAATCAAACAGCGTCTTTCTTCCTTCAGTCAGTGAAGGATATTATCCCCACATGGTTGATTGATACGCCGGATCCCAATGTTTCTGTAGGTAAAAGATGTGAACCCATCCGTATTGAGATGGTAATTAGAGGCTATCTTACCGGACATGCATGGCGTGAATATAAAAGTGGAAAACGCCAACTTTGTGGAGTAGCGATGCCGGATAATATGAAAGAAAATGACCCTTTTGAGAAACCAATTATCACGCCCAGCACTAAGGCAATGGAAGGCCATGATGTAGATATTTCAAAAGATGAAATTATTGAAGGTGGTTATGTTGAGCCTGCTCTGTATGCTCAAATGGAGGTCAAGGCAAAAGAGTTATTTGCCAGAGGACAGCAGATGGCTAAAGAAAGGGGTTTGATTTTAGTGGATACTAAATATGAATTTGGTCTATGGGGAAATACCTTAACCCTAATGGATGAAATCCACACTCCGGATAGTTCACGATACTTTTATTTGGATTCTTATCACGAAAATCAAAGCAAAGGACTCCAACAGAATCAGCTTTCAAAAGAATTTGTGCGTGAATGGCTGATTGGTAAGGGGTTTCAAGGCCGACCCGGAGATATCATGCCCGTTATGGATGATGAAATGGCTCATACAGTGAGCGAAAGATATATTCAACTATATGAAATTATCACCGGCGAACGATTTGTACGTCATTCTTATAATCAGATTGAGTCTCGCATTGAAAATGTACTGAATTCAATTTTTGAAAAATAATACCGATGAGATAGTCGTCTAAGCCAATGTAATTGGACTATTACGAATATTCAATCGGTATTAGTTTAAATTAGGATCGTCGTCAACTTCAAAAGTACCAAAATCAAACATCAGCGTAAATCTCAATGTATTGTCCAATGCACTCCTTGTATTTCCTGTAGGGACTAGATAAGAAAGGTTGAGGCCAAATGTCGTATATTTTAAGCCCAGCCCAAGCGTGAAATACTTTTGGTTTCCTTTTAATGGACTTTCATATTGATATCCTGCTCTTAGAGCAAACTGGTCATTATACCAGTATTCTGCTCCTACGCCAAATTGACATTCTCGTAATTCTTCCTTAAAACCTCCAGCTGCATCGGTAAATGAACCCAAAATTGCCGGTAATAGCGCCTTTTCTCTATAATCAGGTACTCCGTTTTGATTCTCATCTTTCAAAGAAGGATCCGGACTTGGTACCAATAATTTATTAAAGTCAACACCTAATGTTATACGATTGTATTGATCCATATCTACGTCCCATGCTAAACCTATGCCTAAATTGGCAGGAAGCAGGTCACGAGCAGGTGATGCCTTGGTATATGAAATACGTCCACCTAAGTTGGTGATAGCAACACCCAATGCGAGATTACTTTTAGTATTTGTCTTAAGAGGCGTACGATAAAATACGGATATATCGGCAGCTCCGGTCTTGGCAGTCTGTACATCTACACCATTGACAATCTGACCGGTGGCTAAATTAGAATAAATAAATTTACCGGTAAGTGCACCAAACAACTTATCTCCAAGTGATCGGCTATAACCTACGGCAATCTCAAATTCATTGGGCTTGCCATATCCGATTATATTGCCCTGTGTGTCTGTAAAGGTAAAGTCTCCTAAAGAAAAATACCGCACAGAGGCAGAGATTGCTTCTTTTTTACTGAATTTATAGTATCCTGACAAGTAGGCTAAAAAAATATCATTTAGCCCTAATCCCTTTAACCATGGCACATAACTCAATGACATACCGCCATCCTTAGTTGATGTGGCCAGCTTGGCAGCGTTGAAGTGCATTGCATTGGCATCCGGCGATATAGCCATGCCGACTCCTCCCATTCCGGAAGTCCTGGCATCCGGGACGATTCTTAAAAAAGATGTTACCGTGGATATTGAGTTACGACAAGGCGAACCATCAGGTTCTATCCAATTGCCGGATCCGGTGGGGCTTTCAACACATGTGCCGGATGATTGAGCGTATGAATCTTGACAAACAAATAAGGTGAGTAAGATAATTGAAAAGTGGATAAATACTTTCATATTATGATGTATGATGTATAACTTTGATTAAAATGACCGCAAATATAAACTGTTATTTCTGAATTTTATTGTTTGGTTAACAATTGTAATATACTATTTCAATAGAACTAGCTTTTGAAAATCCGATGTAACTACTTTATTTTCTTTCAATAATGACTGATATATCTTGACTTTATATATATAAATTCCCTTGGCTAACTGATCGCCGTATGCGTCTTTTCCATCCCAAATGCCCGTTTGAAACCGTTTTCCATTAGGGCTTAAGGGCTCTCTGATGGTTTTGATTAACTTGCCGGCAACAGTGAAAATATCAATTTGCGCTTCAATAGTGTTGTTTTGTGAATCAAATTCAAACATGAAGCTTGTGGCTGTTGTGAAAGGATTCGGGTAGTTGAGTACATGTGTTATTGAGTTTTGTTCGCTATTGGAAACTATAAATGCCACTTCTGCCTCTGCCTTATTATTAGCAATGTCCCAAGCTCTCAATTTGAGCGTATATTCACCTGCTTCGAGCTTGTCCATTTGGTATTTAACTTCACCTTTTTTGTAATCGTCTTTGTCCGATACATAGAAGTCATTCATGATTTTCTCCGTGGATGCGTCCTGATTGAGCGTGCTAATAATTTCGTGCCCTATTTTACTTTTAGAAACATTGATACCATAATCGTCACTCAATTTAGCAATCAATATCGGTGTAGTATTGACTGTGCCGCCCTCTTTAAAGCTCAAATCATTGAGATACAGTTCAATAAGCGGTGGTTGGTTGTCAGAAATAGGATTGTTGCTTTCTCCGCCAATATTTATTTTCGAATTATAACCGATGGCGTCATAGATTCCATTTTCTGCATAAAATACCAACTTTCCTGTATCGATGGCATAATTGATATCCTTTGGAATATAGAAATCAAGCGTCCACAACCCTTCTTTTACCGTTGCCTTGCCTTTAAAAAGTGAATTATTTTGGAAGAGTATAGGGTAATTGGCTCCATTTCCATCATTTCCTCTGGCGAAGAGATTGAAAGATTTGTCGAAAACTGTTACGGTAACGGTTCCATTGAAATCTTGAATAATGTCATTGTTGCCATTGCGTACACTTCCGCTGATTTGAATATAATCCAATGCGTGCAGGGTATCCGGAGCATTTTCATTTAATTCCTTGTTGTTTACCTTTTCCAATACAACTTTTTCCTTAGGAAAGGCAAGTGTCATGGAAGGGTCGCCAAAAAGAACAAAGGATAGCCGGTCTGCACCGGAAGAGTTGTTTTTTGCGGTAGCTAAAATTTCACCATTGGAAAGGAAGGCACCATTGGGTTTGCTATATATTATCTGGAAAAGTTTGTTGATGAATACCTCATTGGAAGAGATATACACCGAGCGCGTTGTTGTCATAAGGCCTATCATGCCGGCCTCTGGTTTAGTAAAGCAAAGTTTTCCGACAGATGTAATTTCGGGATCGTCATAAGTGGCAAAGGAGCATGTTCCGGTAATAAACAATGGCAAACGGTAAGGATTTTTCATTCCATTGAGTGTGAGACGGTCAAATATTCTTTCCTGGGCAAGACCATCGACACCGCCATGCCCAATGTAGTTGGCAATTAAGACGCCATTATTAAATTGATCATTCATCGCTTGTACAGCAGTTGGGTAGCTTTGACCACCTAAAGTCGATTCTTGTTTGAATATATCCAAAAATATTTTTGAAAAATTGAGCATCGGATATGCCGCCTTAATTTTGGTGAAAAGTCGTTCAGATTGAACGATAAAGTTGTCACTCGTAGCATTATCCCAATCGTCTGAAATGAGCATTAAGTTGTTACGCCAGTCACCATAGGTTTCTTTATTGGTTTCGTATGTTTTTACCTTATTTATAATGGACTGCGCTTGACTTTTATCTTGTATGGGAAATCGCCCGACAAAGACATCGATAGCGCCATTTTCAATCTCTCCTTCATTTTCATCCAGAAATCCATAATAGTCGTCAGAAGGAATCGACCGGATAGGGTCAAATATACTTCTTGGATACTCGTAAACCGGAATATAATTAGAATTGACTTTATTGGAAACCGATGTAAAAGTCAGGTCTTTGTAGTCATAACTGCCGTCGCCAAATAATAATAAGTATTTAAATACATTAGGATCTCTTGAGTAGAACATTCTTGCCATGTCTCTTATCCCTGTGGGATCTTGTGCTCCACCTGAAAACTCATTTTTTATTTGTTCAATATCTATGGCTACGACATTGATGCCTGAGGTCTTTCCCCTGTATGCCGCGTATTGTTTGGCCTCATCTGCAAATTTTTGATGATACACAATGACCATGTCAGGTGTTGACAAACCATGTATGTTTTGAGCTTCCACTAAACCAATTTTTTGTGGAACTTTGATATCAGATGCAGAAAAGCAAATAAATTCTCTTTGTTGAGGATAAGGAGCAGTGATATCTCCTTTGCCATTGACAATGTTGAGTGGAAAACGATAGATGTTGAATAGGTTGGTAATGTCCCATATTGCGGCATCGTTTGGTAGGTCATTTAGGATATATTGTATGTTGCCACTGATTCCGGGGTTGTTAAGTCTAAAAAAAATGGGTTCTTGAGACTTCGTAAGGTAGCGTCGTACGTTGATTTCGGCATAGTCAGGCCAACCTAGACTTTCTGTAGCGACCTGCGGAAAGCTATAAGAAATATTCAACTGGCCGCCTTTTTGAGTAAAAGGCAACTTTCCGGAATTATAAGAAGCTACTCTTGATTCGGAGTCTTCGATATAGGTAGTGCCAAAGGATATGTCGGATGTTTGATTGTCGGCTTTCATTTGGATAGTTGATTTGGATTTGCTCCTTACGGCAAATGCCATCTTAACTGTCCCGGTAGCTCCTGCGACGGCGTTATCGACTTTAAATATATTGGTCATATCCACATTGCGTGATGTGCCGGTGATGAGTTCATCCAGCCATATTTGACCTGCACCAAGCCGGGCATATTCTCTTAGAAGATTTACCTTATCTACTTCATATCTTTTATAAAAATCATAAGAGTCGGTCTGGAGTATGTGTTCCGAAGGGCTATTGGATATTTGAATCCTTTTGCCGGGGGAATCATTTATTTGAATAAAAAAATATTTAGAGTCATCGTAAATATTCGTCTTGCGTGTCAAAGTACTGTCAGTATCTTTGAAAACCTTATGCGAGCCTGGTGAATAGAACAAAATGTAGTCACTTGGATCCCATCGATTATCATTTTCGCCTTCAATAAATACAGCTATTTCAGCTAAATCATCTATGCGTGGTTCGCTATTTAATTCCGGAAGGGAGCCTGCATTGGTTGAATAAATATGGATATTACGAGGATTTAATCCCGATGTTGAGATGCCCAAGTCACTGAGTAGCTGGTTATCTATTTTATATATGCCGGCATCTGTAGTACTTATTTTATATGTAGGGATGCTTTGCAGGATTGAATTAGAGGCGAATAGAGGAGGATTATTTCTTTGTCTTAGGTCTTCAGAAAGTGTTACCGTAAAGGCAATGGAATCCAGCATCTGAAAGCTATTCATAGAAGTCCATTTTCCCGGTAAAAAAGTGATTACGACAGTATTGTTTTCACGTCCGGTCCAGTTTTGAAAAGTAGGATTTATCGAATTTAACCCTTCATGGAATGGAATGGTTAGCGTATTTTTATTAAAATATGGTGTGAAGGTTACTTTGTCGGCTTGAAAAGTTTTGCCTATGGTTATTTGTGTAGAAATAAGCGCAACTTGATTGTGAATTTGAGCTTCACTATAAGGGAAAATGAGGACGCCTTTCTCTTTCAAACCCTTGGTGGCAGCATCTTGAAAATCAACTAAGCTAAATGTATGCGAAATAGTTGTCTGACTTGACAAAAAGTTTATTGAAAAGAAAAAAGTAGTGAAGCAAATTAATTTTAAGAAAAATAATTTTGCTTTTTGAAAGAACAGTGATGGAATAATATCCTGCATAAAAACGTATTAATATACTAAAATGTATTGGTCTAAGAAACCGTTATATTTATTTCAAAATAGATGTAAAAATAAGAACGATTGTTGCCAAATAATATTTTAAATTTTGTTGCAAATATAATATATTAACATATTTGGGTTTGCAATTTTGAAGTCATACTAAATTTGTATTACATTTGGAGTTTTAAACTGAAATTTATGGGTAAATTAATAGCTGTATTGAGTTTTGTTATGTGTTCCTTAGCTCTCGGTGCGCAGGATCCGGTGTTTTCCCAGTTTTATGCCCATCCATTGGAGTTGAATCCTGCCTTGGCTGGAAATAGTGGAGGTACGCGTATAGGAATGAATTATCGGAATCAATATAACTTATTGTCATCCAACTATGTGACGTATGCTATCGGGGCAGATCAGTATCTTCCTTCTCTCAATAGTGGAATAGGAATCTCATTGATGGCGGACGAAGCCGGACAAGGTATATATAAAACGTACAATGGCGAGCTTTCATATTCTTATGAAGTGAGGCTCAAGGATGATACCAAAGTCAGAATGGGCATTCAGGTAGGATTTATTAATGTATCTCTTGATTATGAAAGGTTCTTATTTATGGATCAAATAGATCCGGTTCATGGGCCGATCAGTCCAGGTGGATTGCCATATCCATCAGCTGAAATTCCACCGGATTTCAAAAACAAAACCTCTTTAGATATGGGTGCAGGTGGAGTAGTCAGCAATGAGAAGTTTTATGTGGGTATCGGCATAAAGCATGCCAATCGACCGGATATCAACTTCTATTCTGCTGAAAGTAATACAAAAAAAGGGATGGCGATGAGGCTAACGGCAATGGGGGGCTTTAGAATACCTATAGGGCAAGAGCGCTATGGACGTCGCTCAGAGATGGCATTAGTTCCCAATATACTCGTCGTAAAACAATCGAATTTAGGGCAAATCAATGTTGGCGCATTGTTAGAAATGAGGTCATTAAATTTCGGCTTATATTATCGCAATGGCTTTTATAATCCGGATGCTGTCATCGCAGTGGTGGGATATAATGCAGGGGCATTTAAGGTCGGTTATAGTTATGATGCCACAATAAGTAAATTGGGAATTGGATCAGGCGGTGCCCATGAATTGAGTCTTAGTTATGTATTTTATCAGGATAATGGTGGTAAATATCATGACTGTACAAAGATATTTAGATAAATATGCATTTTTACAAAAGATAATATCATAAAATGCTGTTAAAAGCGTTAAAAAAAATGTAGGTAAAATTTTGCACAGAATTAATTAGTTGTATCTTTGACCTTCTAAAATTAAACAAGTAGAATTACAGTGAAGCCAATATTGAATTAATTTTACTCCGTAAAGTTGATGAATACTGGATAACTGGCTAAAAACAGATTATTTAAAAATGAATCAGGCATTCAAAATTTTTATTCTTTTGGGTTGTGCACTGCTAACTTTAGGTTCGTGTAAAAAGAAAGAAGAGCGTTCTAGCACAACAGGTTGGGTCTATAATGACCATAAGTGGGGTGGATTTACTAAATCTAGTGCACTTGATCAAGCTACCGGTCCTAATTTGGTCTTGGTTGAAGGAGGAACATTTACCATGGGAGCTACTCAGGAAGATGTAACTTATGAATGGAACAGTGTTCCACGAAGAATTACCGTGAATTCATTCTATATGGATGAAACTGAAGTGTCTAATATTGACTACCGAGAGTATGTTTATTGGACCAAAAGAGTTTTTGGAGATAATTATCCTCAAGTTTGGCGTAATTCTTTGCCTGATACCATGTGTTGGAGAGAAGAATTAGCCTATAATGAGCCTTATGTTGAGACTTATTTTAGATTCCCTTCTTATGACGAGTATCCGGTGGTCGGCGTATCGTGGATACAGGCTAATGAATATTGTAAATGGAGGTCTGATAGGGTCAATGAGATGATGCTCATCGAAAAAGGTATTTTGAATCCAAATCCTGAGCAAAAAGATAGCGATAACTTTAATACTCAAGCATATTTGTATGGTCAGTACGAAGGAAGCGTTAAGAAAAACTTGAAAGATGTTGCTACCGGTGGAGAAAGAAAAGTAACCTACGAAGACGGTATATTATTACCTGCCTACAGATTACCGACAGAGGCTGAGTGGGAATATGCAGCGCTGGCTTTACAAGGCAATATGCTTTCAGCTAAAGATGAAATCGTAACGGATCGTCGTATCTTGCCATGGAATGGTGATTCTCCTCGTTATCAGAAAAGAAATAAATACATGGGTAAGATGATGGCTAACTTTAAGATCGCTGGTGGTGATTATATGGGTGTTTCCGGTAACTTGAATGACCGATCATCCGTACCAGCTAATGTTAGAAGCTACTTCCCGAATGATTTTGGATTGTACAACATGGCAGGAAACGTTTCAGAATGGGTAGCTGATGTATATCGACCAACTAACTCAATCACTTTAAGAGATGTTGATAATCAAGATCTAAACCCATTTAGAGGTAACGAGTTTAAGCAAATGGTCTTAGGCTCCGATGAAAAACCGGTTGAAAAAGATAGCTTGGGTAGGCTGAAATATATGCTTATGGTTGATTCTACAATAGCCAATAGGGAGAATTTCAAAAAAGCAGATGTGCGAAATTACCTTGACGGCGATGAGGCCTTTAATGGTGTATATGAATATGGTGTAAGCTCTTTGATTACTAATAAGTCAAGAGTGATTAAAGGTGGTTCTTGGGCAGATAGACTTTTCTGGTTGTCTCCGGGAGCAAGACGGTTCAAAGACGAAGACAAGTCTGACCGTACAATCGGATTTAGATGCGCTATGACACGAATGGGAAGCCCTGAAGGCAATGGTGCTGATAGCGGAAACCAATTTGGCAAGCAAAAGAAAGTAAAACGAAAGTATTAATAATCGTTTAAAAATATAAATCCTCACAATTAACTTTGTGGGGATTTTTTGTTTATATAGTATGACATCATTGTTAAATAGATTTTTAGATCATCCATCAATAACTATTGATACTAGAACAATTGTGCCCGGACAAATATACTTTGCCATCAAAGGCGAACATTTTGATGGGAATCAGTTTGTAATGCAGGCCATAGAAAAAGGTGCATCTCTTTGTGTGTCATCTGACAAAACATTTTTAGGAGTTGAAAATGTTGTTGTGGTTGACGATACTTTAAAAGCTTTGCAAAAACTTGCTTCAGAATACCGATTGACATTTGATATCCCGGTTTTAGCCATAACCGGATCAAATGGGAAAACCACTACGAAAGAACTCCTAGCGACGGTATTACAGACAAAGTATAAAACGCACTATACTCTAGGCAATTTGAATAATCATCTCGGTGTGCCGTTGACTTTATTGGCAACACCTCAAGATGCACAATTTATAATCGTCGAAATGGGAGCCAACCACCAAGGAGAAATCCATGATTTGTGCAAAATAGCTCTGCCGGATTATGGTGCAATTACAAATATTGGTATTGCTCATATTGAAGGATTCGGTAGTCCTGAAGGAGTAAAAATAGCGAAATCAGAATTGTTTTATCATGTAAATAATTATGGGAAGAAGTTTTTTTTAAATACTACTGAACAAAGTCTTTTGTTTTTACAAGACCCCAATAATAAGAGAATAAAAGAATTAGATTATGGTGGCACATTTATTGAACCACAGGGTTCGGATAATGGCTTTTTGACTATTAATTATAGAAAAAAACGGGTAGGAACTAACTTAGTTGGCGACTATAACATGCCCAATCTAGTGTTGGCGCTTGGCGTAGGAGAATACTTTGGATGCGACCCTGATTTAATGATTGATGCTATCCAATCGTATCAACCGACAAATAACCGCTCCCAGTTAATGAAGATTGATGAAGTTGAGATAATAATGGATGCTTATAATGCCAACCCTTCCTCCATGAGTCATGCTGTAGATAACATTATAAACTTGAAACAAGTCGATAGGGGAGTTATATTGGGAGATATGCTTGAATTAGGTGAAAACTCTATGATGTATCATAGGCTTGTCTTGCAAAAGATACGCGATGCTAAAGGTGTAATATCAATGGTGATTTTAGTGGGTCCTCAATTTTATTCATTAAAAGTTGATTTTCCTGAATTTATATATTATAAAAACACAGATGAAGCCAAAGTTGGATTACATTGGTCACAATATTCAGGTTACAAAGTATTGATAAAAGGCTCGCGCGGCTTACAATTAGAGAAATTAATTAACTAATGCGTCAATAGCATTGAAAATGGACATCAAGCGTGGAGATAATTCTCCCTTTGAAGAAAAAGCATAATCTTCATACATACAAGGCACATTCTGATAGTTTTTTAAATGATCCGGCAAAGTTGTTGGATATTGGGCATACCATCGGTTGTTATTATCATCTTTATAAAAAGAAATATGTTCGTATGGCAAACATTCGTTGATTGTAAATTCAGTTAAGTGAGGTGTAACCCATACTTGAGAATAGCTAATTACGCCATCTACAAAGTAGTAAATAAATTGGGCAAGCGTATCAGTGCTTATTTCATCTTCAATAACGTCATTAAGTCCGGTTAAAATAGTGATTTGTGTACCGTTGAAGCCTGCACTTCTTGCTATCTGATTAAACTCTTGAGCAGTGAGACCACTTGAATACGTGGTTTTGCGGCCAGTAATATCACTTTGTTTGAGAGCAGACACATCGGCTACTAAAATATTTGAAAAAGCAATAGGCATGCTAAGAGTTTCAATTTGGTTGAGTAGAGACCCTAATCTATAACTGTCAAAATATTGGTTGGGAATAGATGCTTCTGCTGATAAATGCTGTTGTGTAGCGGATATACCAATATTGAGAACTTGCTCCATACTTCGAGCGCTAAACTTGGAAATTATATCGGAACAATAAGATAAAGAGTTATGAATAATTTGAATATTAGAGGTAATATTAGCAATATCTGTTGCCTGAAGAATAAAATTTAAATCAGAAAGTTCTTTTTGTAAAATAAATATCTTACATTTGCTTTCAGACAATATTTCATTGATTAATGTAAATTGTTGAGCATCATCTTTCAATATTCCTAAGAAATAAAAATTCATTGAAATATTCCTTTGAAATGAATATTTTTTAATCAAAGTCGATATACTTTCTAAGATTTTAACGTCTAAAGAAACGAATAATACATTTTTGGGGTTATTTAAAATAATTGATGTTGAATTTTTATCCAATTCAGAGCAAAAAGGAAAGTTGACTGATTCAAGGATATTGAGATTAAATAACATATAATTAAGAAATATTGTAAATAAAGGATAAAGATGGATATTATTTATATAAATTTATAAATTAAATCTATCTTTGCGGGCAAAATCTTAAATTTAAATACTGAATATAAAAATAGATTTCCTATGATTAAGAGAATGTACATTTTAATCTTTGTTCTAAGTTCTATTGTTACTTGGAATGAAGTAAATGCTCAAAACGAATCATTTAAATCTCCGGTTATCACCGATGAAATGACGGTTAACCCAGATCAAAATCGTGAATGGAGAGCAGGACAGAGCAAATATTCTGCCAAGCCTAAAAACATGTGGGAGCTTGGAATAAATGTTGGACGCTTTGCAATTAGTGGTGACGTACCAACTACCGCCTTCCCGGGATGGGGTGCAGGGCTTCACTTAAGAAAAGCCATTAATTATGCCCTTTCTATTCGTTTAGATGGAGCATACATGACCACAAAAGGATTTGACGACAGATTAAGTTCCGGAAGTGTTATGGCTTTGGAGCAATTACCTGATTACGGTTCAGTTACCAATGATATGTATCGTAATTATAAGAATACTACTTTAAGTGGTTCAGTCGAAGCCATATTTAATATTGGTAACATTCTTTTTCATAAAGAAAGAAATAAGTGGAATTTTTATGTAGGAGTGGGAGTTGGAGCTATTTCCAGAGATACCAGAGTAAATAACTCGGCAAATGGAGTTCCAATCAACTGGAATGCATTGAATCTTAATGTAGATGACAAGTATTCTGACAATGTTAAGAAGATTAAGGATGCTATGGATTCTGAATACGAAATTAAAGTAGGTAATAAGCGTGATGTTTCACCTTTATTTAATAACGGTAACGTTTCTGTAACTATTCCTTTATCTGTTGGTATATCAAGAAAAATCAACAAAAGAGTTAATTTATCTTTGGAGCATAAGTATTATTGGGTTGACAATGATACATGGGATGGATTTGTTAACCGTTCAATTTACGATCAGACTAATTCAAGAGATGCGGGCCAATATACATCACTTAGATTGGGTATCAACCTTGGTAAGTTTGATAAGAGAACGGAGCCATTGTATTGGATGAATCCATTAGATGGAGCATTGAACGATGTTGCCGAATTGAAGCAAAGACCTAAATTTGACCTAACAGATAGTGATGGTGATGGTGTAATTGATATGATTGACCAAGAGAAAAATTCTCCACAAGGTGCACCGGTTGATACACGTGGTATAACTTTAGATAGTGATAAAGATGGAATTCCTGACTACAAAGATGATGAACCATTCTCTCCTCCGGGATACGAAGTGGATTCTAAAGGTGTTGCAGTTATAACGGATAAGCCTGTCACAGAATCTCGCTTGGCAGAAGCTCTTAAAGCTACCAAAAATGACTGGTGGTTACCTATGATTCATTTTGACTTGGATAAATACTATGTTAAACCTGAGTTTTATGCTCAATTGAAATCAGTTGCTGATGTCATGAAGGCTAATCCTAATGTGAAAATCACTGTAAATGGTTATACCGATGCAAGAGCAGGTGACGACTATAACAAAGTCTTATCTTACAATAGAGCTAAGGCCGCCATCGACTTCTTAGTAGGGACATATAATATTCCGAGAGAAAGATTCATATTGCAATATGAAGGCAAGTCTGATCCTGTAATACCGGGTTTGCCAGCTTCACACAACATTACCAAGCAAGCAGAAAGACAACAATATATGAACCGTCGTGTAGAGTTTAAAGTTGCTACTTCGGAAGATGTTGAAATGGCTCAGCCTACAGGTCCTAAGGCAGGAGCTAACACTCCGGGGTCATCTAGAAAAGGCTCTAAATACTCAGGTAATGCCAATTCAGGTTATTAATCTGAATTTGAATAAACAAAATACAAAGGGAGGTCGATAGGCTTCCCTTTTTTAATTTATTTTAAATATCTTTTTTATCATTTGATAGAAGCCATTATCTTTGAAAAAAAGTAAATAATATGTTTGATACTGATTTAAAGGGAAAAAAGGTTATAGTACGAGTTGATTTTAATGTTCCGTTGGATTCAGACTTACATGTGAGTGATGATACCAGAATAAGAGCAGCTGTACCTACGATTCAAGCTTTATTATCCAAGGGGGCTAAAGTGATTTTAATGAGCCATTTGGGCAGACCACTCAAGGATCTCGATGAAGCCGGAAATATCAAAGCAAAGTATTCACTTAGGAGTATCGTTAACAAAGTTTCGGAGAATATAGGTAGAGCAGTAGTTTTTATTTCTACGCCTTTGACCGAATCGAATATTAATGACGATATTGACCAGGTAGATGATCAGAAAGTTATATTACTTGAGAATACCCGCTTTTATAAGGGTGAAGAAAAAGGAGACCGAGAATTGGCCCAAAAGATGGCGTCTCTTGCAGAATACTATGTCAATGATGCCTTTGGTACGGCGCACCGTGAACATGCGAGTACAGCAACAATAGCAAGGTTTTTTGATCAAGATCATAAGACATTTGGATTGCTCATGGATAAAGAAGTTACTAATATCGCTAAAGTCTTACACGATATAAATCGACCATTCTGTGCAATTATTGGTGGAGCAAAGGTGTCAGATAAAATTACATTGATCGAGAATCTAATGGAAAAAGCAGATACGATTATCATCGGCGGAGGTATGGCTTTTACCTTTATCAAGGCGCAGAACGGTCAGATAGGAGACTCATTATGTGAGACTGATAAATTAGATCTTGCTTCTGATATACTTAAAAAAGCAGTGGAAAAGGAAGTTAAATTTTTATTGCCTGTTGACGCAAAAATCACACAAGGATTTAAAAATGATGGATTGTTTATTACGAAGCCAATCGATGAAATTCCGGATGGATGGATGGGATTAGACATTGGGGAGGCAAGTATAAGTCTGTTTGAACAAGAAATTCTGGAAAGCAAAACAATCTTGTGGAATGGACCAATGGGTGTGTTTGAATTTTCTAATTTTGCACAAGGAACTTTTGAAGTGGCAAATGCTCTTTCTAAGGCTACTTTGAGGGGTGCTTATACTTTAGTGGGTGGAGGAGATAGCGTGTCAGCAATATCACAAGCAGGTTTGGAATCAAGTGTTAGTTTTGTTTCTACAGGCGGAGGCGCAATGCTGGAGATGATTGAAGGAAAGGAACTTCCCGGAATTGCAGCAATCAAACACTCATGATGAGGGATACTCCATCAATGGAAGGTTTTAAAGAAGAGCTAATTAGGTTTAGACGTCACATCCATGCTCACCCTGAATTATCTTTTAAGGAAAAAGAGACGTCGCAATATATCTGCAATATTCTGGATGAATGGAAGGTTGAATATTCAGCTGGTTGGGCAGGTTTTGGCATAATTGCAACCATACAGGCTAATGTTCCGACAGAAGATTTTATTGCTATAAGAGCAGATATGGATGCATTGCCAATTACTGAGGAGAATGATGTGCCATACAAAAGCAAAAGGAATGGCGTTATGCATGCATGCGGACACGATGTTCATACGACTTGTTTATTGGGTGCTATTAAGATCGTATTATCGCAAAGACAACGACTAAAGAGGAATGTCAAATTTATATTTCAGCCCGGAGAGGAACTTTTACCGGGTGGAGCGTCTCTAATGTTGAAGGAAGGAGCTATAGATCCTACAAAATGTAGAGAAATTTATGCACTTCATGTTTTTCCTTCCTTGGAGACTGGTAAAATTGGATTGAGAAGTGGTCCATATATGGCGTCCTCCGACGAGCTTTATATAGAAGTTCAAGGTAAAGGAGGGCATGGAGGTATGCCACATTTGACGATAGATCCTATTTTGGTGGCGAGCCATATTATTACCGGTATTCAGTCTATCGTCAGTCGAAGGTGCGACCCGACGATACCTTGTGTTTTAACAATCGGCAAAATTAACAGTGAAGGTGGTGCCACCAATATAATCCCAACAAAAGTTCACTTAGAAGGGACATTCAGAACTATGGATGAGAAGTGGCGTGCTGAAGCACACAGTTTAATAGTAACATATTGTGAGTCTGTTGCAGCAGCACATGGTGCAGAGGCGAGGGTGATTATTAAAAAAGGATACCCTACTTTAGTCAATGATCCTGATATGGTCCACAAAGCAGAAAAAGCTGTTGCTAGGATTGTCGGAACGAATAATATAGAATATTTGCCAATTAGGATGACAAGCGAAGATTTTGCTTGGTTTACTCAGGAAATAAAAGGATGTTTTTTTCGATTAGGCACCGGAAATCAAAGGCTTGGCATTACAGCAGGAGTACATTCTTCACGTTTTGATGTGGATGAAGATTGTCTGATTATTGGTGCTCAATGTTTAGCATCAATATGTTTTGAGGAGTAGTAAATTATTTCCCGGTGGGATAATAAATCCATTATTTTTTCCTTCTTTTGACTTCTTGATCAATCAGGTCGAATTCTCGACTCATATCACCAGTAACTGAAGTGTTTTCCTGTGCACGGCGCATTAAATAAGGCATTACATCCTTGACTGGTCCATATGGCATAAATTTAGAGGCATGGATTCCTGATTCAGCCAAATTGAAGGTCAAGTGGTCACTCATTCCATATAATTGACTAGTCATGATATGAGGATGGTTGCCGGGAATATTGTTTTTATCAATTAATTGTGCATAGAGTAAATTAGATTGCTGATTATGTGAAGCGCAGCATGAACCTATCTCATTAATATTTTCAATACAATAGGTGATGCCGAGGTTAAAATCATTATCGGTAGCTTCTTTACTTACATGGATAGGGCTTTCATATCCCAGATCTTCTGCTCTTTTTCTTTCTTTTTCCATGTAAGCTCCTCTGACTAATTTAGCGCCTAAGATGTAACCTTCATTTTTAGCTTTAACATGAGAAGCTTTTAAGAAACTTAGGCTGGCAGTACGATACATTTGAAAAGTATTATATACAATTGGCTTTTGAGTATTATAGCGAGCCATCATTTTGTCAACAATATCATCCACCGGATTCTGTATCCAGGTTTCTTCAGCGTCAATGAAGACCCCAATGCTATGATTATGAGCATTATAACAAATAGAATCAATTCTTTTGACCAAATTATTGTATTCTTCTGATTCTTTTGAGTCCAAAACTTCTTTATTGTGAAGCTTTTCCAATAAACCAAACCTTCCTAAGCCAGTTAATTTGACACTTACTAAATTAATATAAGGTTGTTGGGCAGCAAATTCAATGGAACGTATTACCTGATTCATTGTTAGGTTAAAATCATTTTCTGTATCTTTTCCTTCTGCACCATAATCTAAGATCGTATAAATATCTTTAGAAGCCAATTTGTCAACGTTGCTCATACATTCGAGTAAAGTGCGCCCGCCACAGAACTGCTCAAATAGTGTATTTTTGAGGATTGTCTGAGCAAATGGAAAGTTAAAACGAATAGCAAAAAGCCCAAATTGAGTTCCTAATTTTACTAACCAAGGCTTATTCATTTTGTCAAATAACCAATGCATTTTATTCAATTCTGCATCTGTTTTTGTTGAAAAGGCAATTTCTGTATTAGAGAAATCCGGAATTTTAATATTCATTTCAATTAAGGTTAATATTTGGTCTCAAATATAGTTGATTCTATGGATATTTACGATGAAATAGTTATTTATTGAAGTTAAAATGGTGTTGTAAAGTCATGTCTTGACTTTCCTTAGGTTTTAATATGTTGAAGAAATGTCTAAAGTCCGACTGAAGCGAACATTGTATTGTAAAATACCAGCAATATGGACTTCATTTGTTCATATTATGATTTAATTATATATTTGCAGGGAATTTAAAGTGGATGACACGTATTGTAGAAATATTTTGGTTTTTTTTGAAAGCGGGGGCATATAGTTTTGGCGAACCAGAACATCATATTAGTTTGATGCACAATGAACTGGTTACTAAGAAACACATACTTGATGAGGAGACTTTTGCAAGGTATAAAAAGGAAAGTGCTAGTCTGCCGGGATATGGAAGTATTCAACTTGCCATGAAAATAGGCTTAAATAGACGAGGTGTGCTGGGAATGTTGGTTGCGGGATTAGCCTTTATCATACCATCCGTTTTGTTGATGCTTGTTTTTGCATTGTATTATAGGGAATTTGTCAATGGTAAATTTAAATTAGTAGATTCTTTTTTCTATGGTATCCGAGCAGCTGTTGTTTCAATTTTATTATATACAACTTTAGTATATGGTATAAGGTACATCAAAGATATCAAACTTTTTATAATATTTATTATTGTAACGATTGCTTCGATAATAGGACTGAATGCTGTATTATTGCTGTTGTTAGGCGGATTTACTTATGTTTTATTAAGAAACACTAACGCTGCTAAGAAAGCTGCTACGTTTTTTATATTACAGGTGCAACCACAGTTTGTTTTGCCACTTGCTGACAACCAAAAACTATTGGGACTCTTTTTAAAGATAGGTGCTTTTATGATTGGAAGCATTTACTTTTTTGTTGCTTGGGTTAAGACTGATTTGGTGGATGCGGGTTTATTGCCTCTTAATACCTTGTTGGATTCAGTAGCATTGGGGTTATTTGTTCCCGGGCCTATTTTTTCAGTTTCCGTATTTATAGGCTATATCCTAAGTAGTTGGAATGGAGCCATGTTGGCATTGTTAGGAGTTATGACGCCTATATTTTTATTTGCATTAATTGGCAATAAGATTTTACCCAAGTTTTTATCAACATTGATGTGGCGGTCATTTTATAGAGGAGTTACGGTAGGGTCGATTGGTATTATAATGGGTATCATTTTGATGATAGGCTATCAGTCGTTGTTGGATATTAGACAATGGATAATTTTTATAGTATGTTTTTTAATAATGCTTAAGTGGAGTCGTCTCAATCTACTATGGATTATTATTATTGCTACTAATTTAGGTTATATTATACTTCATTTCTTTCCAATTACATTAAAATAGGGATAGAGGTTATTGAGTAAAGAGAGAATAATCAAATATTCAAAAAAGTTTTATTCAATTCTCTTTGATGGCGAAGTTGAGGAATTGGAGGCTATAATCCAAAACCGGCAATTGTATAATGCGGTATCGATGTACGCTCGAAATCAGCACTTTTCGGTAGTGGAAAGGCACGATTGGTCGATTCGGGATACAAGCTGTATATGCTGTGATTGTTGAATTAAGACAGTGAAACAATATAAAGTTTGTATATTTGAATGAATATTACATTATATGAGGATTTATACGAAGAAAGGCGATAAAGGTACGACATCACTGTTTGGTGGTCAAAGGCTTCCCAAAGATGCGCTGCGAATTGAGGCTTATGGGACTATTGATGAATTAAATTCAGTGACTGGAGTGCTTATTGATTCGTTGGATGACCAGAGTGTCAAAAAGGAGTTATTGAGGGTTCAACATTGGTTATTTGATTATGGTTCAATTTTAGCTACGCCTCCCGGCGCTAAGCAATATGTAAAGAATCCCGGACAGGAAGCGATTGAATTTTTGGAAAAAAGAATAGATGAAATGGAAGAAGAGCTTCCTCCATTGCGTCATTTTATATTGCCTTCTGGATACATGCCTACATCACAGGCACATGTGTCAAGGTGTGTCTGTAGGCGGGCAGAAAGGCGTATTGTGTCGCTTATGCATGAAGAAGAAGTTGAAGAGGAAGTGGTGGCATTTTTTAACAGATTATCAGATTATTTTTTTGTATTATCAAGGTTTTTGACATTTAAAGCTGGAAAGCAGGATGTGGAATGGAATCCAAGATAAGATGAATGAGAAAAAGATATAACCCGAATAAATAATTGATTTAAGGTATGGAGCAGGAATTTAATTTTCGACTATTACGAAACTTGAGTGGGTCATATCGGCTTTTGATTATTTTGATATCCGCGTTGATTATCAGCTTGTTACTCCCACGTGTTCGATCCATAACGTACGAATTTGAAGAAGGGAGTAAGTGGAAGTACAGTGATTTGAGAGCTCCTTATGATTTTGCAATAAGAAAGACTGATCATGAACTTAAACTGGAGAAGGACGCAATAGTTAAGAATTTTTTACCTTATTATAAGAAAAATGAATCTTCCGGTGAGAATATTGGAGAGAAGGTCAAAGATGAGTATAATCAATATAGAAGTCATGTAAGTGGCGATACAGCTGTGTTTTTGAATAGTCGTTCAGCCGAGAATCAGCGGATATTATTGAATATTTTTAGGCGGATTTACGAAAATGGTATTATAGAAATAAATGATATTTATAAAGACAAACCCGCAGATTTTCTAATTCATATTGTCGATGGTAACATTATATCGATGCAGCCCAAGGCGACATTAAAAACATTGATACAAGCTAAAGTTTCAGCTCGTCGGGATATTGAGAAAGAGATTGACAAAGGCGCCTATTTATTTCCATTAGTTGATGTGATGTTGGAACCTAACATTTTTTATGATCAAGCATTGTCAAATGAGTTTTTGGAGCAAGAAAGTAAGCGCATTTCACCCAATGACGGTTTGGTCAGAAAGGGGGATATAATTATAACAAGGAATTCTACTATTTCAAAGGATACATATCAGAAATTGGTTTCATTAAGGGAACTATATGAAGCAGATAATAGTAGCAATTTGTCTTATTTCAAATCATTTTTAGCCTACTTTTTATTTATCAGTGTTATCCTGATGTTTTATGTCTTGTATGTCAGAACGTATGTACGGGAGGTTTTTCTTATTTTTAAGAAGATGCTGTTTATGCATCTTTGGATTGTTATGTATGTTATTCTTACCTATTTTATTATAAAGTCTAACACATTGGATCTCCTAATGATACCCTTTTGTATAGCTCCTATAGTTATTAAAAATTTTTATAATCAGCGGTTAGCATTTTTTACACTCATAGCTATATTGACTATTGTTGCTTTATTTGGGCCGGTAACAAAGGACTTTATCATTATGCAAGTTACTGCCGGAATCATGGTTGTGATATTGACAAAAGAAACAAGGTATTGGTCGCGATTCTTTTTATTGTTGTTGTTTTTATTGGGCACCTATATTTTTACATATTTATTCTTGACATATATTAAGAGCAATAGCTTATCAGATTTTAATATGAATAGTATTTGGTGGTTGTGCCTCAATGTCTTTTTGACTTTGCTTGCCTATCCATTGATTCCACTGTTAGAGCGTTTATTTGGCTTTACGTCCGGAATCACGCTTGCTGAATTATCTGATTTAAATAATGATTTGTTGAAGGAGTTGTCTATCAAAACGCCGGGCACATTTCAGCATGTTTTACATGTTGCTACACTTGCAGAAGCTGCTGCTGAGAAGATCGGAAGTAATAGTTCGATGGCGAGGGTAGGAGCTTTGTATCATGATATTGGTAAGATGAAACAGCCATTTATTTATACTGAAAATCAAACAAATGTAAATCCACATGATGCACTTGACCACGTGACGAGCGCTAAGCTAATCATAGAACATGTTCCGGAAGGTGTTAAGATTGCTAAGAAGTATGGTTTGCCAAATATTATTATTGATTTTATAAAAACGCACCACGGAACAACCAAAGTGGAGTTTTTTTATAGGAAATTTGTCAAAGAACATGCTGAGCATGCAGTTGATGAAAAAGTATTTACTTATCCCGGACCAAGGCCACGGACCAAAGAGCAGGTTATTGTTATGCTTGCTGATACGGTTGAGGCTGCTGTAAGGAGTTTGGTTAATCCGACAGAAGAAGAGATAAATGATATGGTTGATAAGTTGATTCATGCTAAGATAGAGGGTGGTCAGTTGGATAGGTCTGAAATTACTTTTGAAGATGTTCAGACATGTATTCGGGTATTCAAAGCTATGTTATTGAATATGAATCATATAAGAGTGGCGTACCCTGACCCAATAGAAGGTGAAAAGTAGAAAATATTTTTGCAACATATAAGGGTGGACTTTCTCCTACACTCTTTCTATGATGGTGGCATAACCTTGTCCTACGCCAATACACATCGTAACCAAAGCGTATCTTCCTTTATTTCGTTTAAGTTGAAGTGCGGCGCTGTGGATTATTCTACATCCTGACATACCAAGTGGATGACCTAGAGAAATGGCGCCTCCTTGTGGATTGATCCGAGGGTCTTCAGCATCCAATTGTAAAGCATCCGTACAAGCAAGAACCTGAGCTGCGAAGGCCTCATTGATTTCAATATGATCCATGTCGGCTAATGTTAAACCTGCTTTATACAATGCCTTTTGACTGGCCGGTACTGGACCGATGCCCATAATGCGTGGTTCGACACCGGCAACAGCAGAGGAGACTATCCTAGCCAAGGGTTGTAAGCTGTGTGTGACAATAGCTTGTTCGGAAGCAATTAGGAGGGCTGCTGCACCATCGTTTAAGCCTGAGCTGTTGCCGGCGGTGACGCTACCTTCTTTCTTGAATGCTGGTCGAAGTGTACTTAATACTTCGATTGTTGTGTTCTCGCGTGGGAACTCGTCTTTGTCAAGGATATAGCGTTCATGCTTGGATTTAATGACTTCAACGGGAATAATTTCATCATTGAAGAAATTGGCTTTGTATGCAGCCGCAACTTTAGATTGTGAGTTAAAAGCAAATTGATCTTGTCTAATACGGCTTATTTGGTACTTTTTAGCTAAGTTTTCAGCTGTTTCTCCCATTCCTTCAGTTCCATACACAGATTGAAGTGCCGGATTAATAAACCTCCATCCAAAAGAGGAATCATACATTTTTGAATCTCTACCAAAGGCGGTACTTGCTTTGCCGATGACCCATGGGCCACGCGACATATTTTCCACACCTCCTGAAATAAACAAATCTCCATCACTGGTTTGAATGGCTCTATGGGCGTGTATTACAGATGACATCCCAGAGGCACAAAGTCTATTTACCGTCTCACCGGGAACTGAAAAGGGTAGGCCTGCCATGAGAAGGCTCATTCTTGCTACATTTCGATTGTCTTCGCCTGCCTGGTTAGCACAGCCTATAATGACATCATCAATGGCAGATAAATCCAAGTCGGGATTCTTCTTGATCAAGCCCTTCAAGGCAATTGTTAACAAATCATCTGTGCGGACAGGAGCCAAGGCTCCACCAATATTTCCAATTGGTGTTCTGACACCATCAACTATATAAGATTGTTTGCTCATATTATTTGTTTTATTGGAGATATGATTTGGTAGCTATCTTTTTATCAAGAGTTGAATCTTGGACACCCATTTCTTTGGCGAGATTCCAATATTCCAGTGCTTTGACAGCATTTTTACTCATAAAAAATACATCTCCCGCCAATTCGGCTATGGATGGATATCTGAGACCATTATCCTTGATGGCTTCTTCTACCCATTTAAGGGCTGAGGTATAATTTTTATCTTTAAACTCAATGGTGGCTACTGTAGCATTGACAAAAGGATCATTTGGACGGTAAATGACAACCTGATCCATGATTTTTCTGGCGAAAGAGAGCTTTATTCCAAATTCTGTCAAAAGTCCAGCTACTTGCGATTTTAGGTCTGTATTGTTTGTACTCAAAGATTCAGCCTTTAAAAGATATTTTTCCGATTCTTCTTTGTTTTTTGCAATAGAATGGGCGATTGTGAAAAGCACGGCAATAATGGCTGCTTGCGGCTGTGAATCAGACGCCATTAGTTCAGCATTTTGAAGAGTACTTAAAGCATTAGAAATTTCGTCAGTTTTAATTTGGGCATATGCCAAGTTGATATAAACATTTAATTTGTTGGGAAAAATATCCAATGTCTGGTTGGCGAAGATTTTCATTTCGTCATATTTCTTTAGATAATTGAGTAACAATAACTTCTGATCATAAATAGAATACACTGTTTTGTTCAGCTCAATTGAATGATTATAAGCCTGGAGAGCTTGCGGATAATCACCTAAATGGAGGCGGATGTCGCCTGATAGCGCCCATGCTTTAGCTTCGTTCGGATGGGTAGAGACGAGGATTTCGGATATTTTATCTAATGGAGTGATTAGGCTGGTATCTCCCAATTGAATGTATTTATCCAAAAATGGTATAATTTCATTGACTTTTTGATCTATAGAAACATTATTACTTGAAACTAATCCGATGATTGAAGTAAGTTTTAGACCTTCAGGGCTTTGAGGAGAGTTCAATTCAGTCATTGCGACATTGGCCCTCGCATTATTTGGGTCAATAGCAAGGATTTCTTTATATAAATTCAAAGCATCATTTTTTCTGCCCATATATTGGTATGCTCCTGCCAATCTTTCTTTGTAAAATAAGTTGTCAGGTGCAATGTTTACAAGATGACGTAATGTAGAAAGGGCATCTTCCGTTTTTTCGGCGTTTAGTTGAATCTGAAATTTCCGAAATAAGTTTTCTTCACTTTCCCCAAATTGGGACATCATTCGATCTATAGTTTCAATGGATTTATCCGGCATACCTGCATCGCTGTAAAGCCTGGATAGTTTGATATAATATTCTTCTACACGGGGGTGATTAGCAATAATTTGTTCATAAATTTCAGAAGCCATCAAAGGGTTTTTCTGGGTTTCGTAGATTTGGGCTTCAAATATTGGATAAAAAAGGTTCTCTTTGTCGAGAATGGTAGCTTTTTTAGCATTTAATTGTGCATTGTCGTAATCTTTTTCCACAAATAAAGCTCTTGCCAACTCATAATAATAAACAGACTCAGATTTGTTTTCCTTAATCAATCCTTTTAGTATGGGAATGGCATCTTTTGATTTTCCTGTAAGTCTCAGAGATATTGCATTAATCAAACGTTCTTCACCTTTGACTTCTTGCTCACTGTAAGTTGTCGTGTCCTTGGTAGAAATAGTTTCAATCTGTGCAGATCCGACGAGATGGAAGATGCAAATAAAACCAAAGATCTGTATATATTTCACCTTAGAAAAATTATTTTGATTAATAACGTATTTTTAAAGCAAAGGTTGCTCTTAGCTTGGTTCTTTTATGATTTATTTGGTCATAAAGTACTACAAGTGATAGAGATCTCGATGCTTATTTACCTCCGGTAGAGCCAAATCCGCCAGCACCTCGTTCTGTTGGACTAATGTCATCAACTTCTAATAAACTTACTGTTTCATGGCGGGCAAATACAACCTGAGCGATGCGTTCACTGGGATCGATAGTCTGCAATTCATTACTTAAATTGATCATAGGGACTTTAATTTCTCCTCTATAATCACTGTCGATTGTACCGGGAGCATTGATGACCGTCAATCCTTTTTTAATGGAAAGGCCACTGCGGGGTCTAATCTGTGCTTCTGTGCCGGGCAATAATTCAAAAAATAAACCGGTAGGAATCAAAATACGTTCCAACGGCTGTAATTCAATGGAGATGTCAATATTCGCACGAAGATCCATGCCTGCACTTCCGGAAGTTTCATATCGCGGTAAGGGATTGCGTGATTTGTTGATTATTTTAACTTGCATTGAAAAATATTAGTTGAACAGGGCGAATATACGTGTTTTTGCAATAAAAATTCAATGTTTATGGCAAGTACATCGTGCACAATAAATAAATACAAGGATTTATCCCCTATGAATGGAGGAAGTAAATAAATAACTAAATTGTTACAAGTTTAAAAGGCAAATAGAAGAGATGATTCTTTATTCTACCAATGCCACTTTCATCATATTTGTCATTCCCCTGGTTTTTAAAGGCATTGAGCCAACAAACACAACAGTCTGACCGGATTTTATTCTGTTTTTTGACTTTAAAATATGTAAAACTTCAGTGATTGTTTCGTCTGTGGTATTAAATCCATCATAGAAAAAACATCTGACACCCCAGACTAAGTTGAGCATTCCTGCTATTTCCTTTCTATCTGAGAAAATAAATATTTCGGCTGGACTTCTGTAAGAAGATATTTTAAATCCGGTGTAACCTTGAGCAGTCATCCCAATGATGGCAGATGCTCCTAATTCTTCAGCTGTTTTAGCGGCATTGAAGCAAACAACATCAGACATAAATGTGTCTGATTTTGGCGATGGATAGGGTCGAATATGATTTTTGGGATAATTTTTTTCCGCCTCAGCGATGATGCGGTTCATAGCGCGGACGGTCTCCACAGGATAAGCCCCCACACTTGTTTCACCGCTTAACATTACGGCGTCTGTTCCTTCTAATACAGCATTGGCGACGTCAGTTACCTCAGCTCTGGTAGGAGATGGGTTGGTAATCATGCTGTCCATCATTTGTGTTGCTACGATGACCGGTTTGCCATATTGTACACATAATGCGATAATTCTTTTTTGAATACCGGGAAGCTTTTCTATAGGCATTTCAACACCAAGGTCTCCTCTTGCTATCATGATACCATCAGAAGCTTTGACAATTTTTTCGATTTTTTCAACAGCCTGTGGTTTTTCTATTTTGGCAATAACACAAGCTTGATGCTGAAATCGCTTAATTCTTTCTTTGAGATCTTTGATTTCTTTCGGGCTACGTACAAATGAAAGTGCTATCCAATTGACTGGTTGTGTCATTAAAAAATCAAAGTCTTCTATGTCCTTGGTGGTTAATGCCGGTAAAGAAACATGTGTATCCGGCAAGTTGACACCTTTGTTGGATGAAAGCTCTTTGCCAAATAAAACCTTTAATTTTACACAATCAATATTATTCGTCTCAACTACTTCCAACCCAACTTTGCCATCATCTACCAAAACCTTTTCTCCTACTTCGACATCAGCGGCAAATTGTTGATAAGACATATATATTTTCTCGGAATTGCCTACACACTTTTCATTGACAAATGTAAGTATGTCGCCTGGTTGTAATTCAAGAGAATTGTTTTCGATTTGACCGACTCTTAGTTTTGGTCCTTGTAAATCAGCAAGGATTCCTATATTGATTTTGTAATCTTTATTTAACTTGGTTATTGTTTCAATTTGGCGGGCAGCTACTTCATGCGAACCATGAGACATATTAATTCTAAAAACGTCAACCCCGGCCCTTACCATTTCAAGCATGGTTTCATAAGAATCACTTGCTGGACCAAGAGTAGCAACAATCTTTGTGTTTTGAAAAGTACGATTTGGCATGATGGTAACTAAATAAATTTGTTTGAGAATACAAAATTAGTGTACTTTTTACAATAATTAAGAGTTAAATTGAAGAATAAAGTTAATTTATAATTATTGATAATGTATATAATAAAGGTTATCAATTAATTGCATTGTTATTAATTGATTTATTTAAATGTATATTTAATGAAAAATTAATCGAAAATTTAAAAAGTTGTTGCTGTTGCCTTTTCTTTGGATGAATTTATCGAAGTATTTTTTCGTTTTTTATTCAACATGGTTCTTAAGGTAAAGCTTCCTGCAAACGATAATACAAGAAGTACAATTATCAAGTTAAGAGATCCGATGTTTTGTAATTTATATACAAGATATAAGACGAACATGCTAAAACCAATTAAAATAGATGTCGCCTGCATATGAGTGAAACCAAAGTCAATAAGCATGTGATGGATGTGCCGTCTATCCGGGTAAAAAGGAGATTTCTTATTTGCTATTCGCAAAATAAAGACTCTCAAAGTATCATACAAAGGGAACAAAAGTAAACCAATAGCGACTGCCGGTGCAGATTGAAAAGCATATATAGAATTCGGTTCGAGTTGATTGAATTCAATAAACTTAAAAGTAAGCACAGCGCATATCATTCCTATGATGAGTGAACCAGTATCTCCCATAAATATTTTTGCCGGTGTGAGATTGTATTTTAACAAAGCTATAAGGGATCCTGCAAGGGCAAAGGCTAGAATGCTCAATTCAATATGATCCATTAATATAAACCAGATACCCAGGACAATGGTTATAAGTGTCCCTATCCCTGCACTCAGCCCATTGATCCCATCTATTAAATTGAATGCATTGATGATGACCAAGATGGTAAAAATTGAAAAAATAGCAGCTATAAATGGATGTAATTCATATATTCCAAAAATCCCAAATAGAGATGTTATCATGACATTAGCCTTGAATACCAATATTATTGATGCGAAAATTTCTCCGGCAATTTTTTTAAAAGGTGACATGGGTAGAATGTCATCTTTTGCTCCTATCAAAAAGATAATTACTAAGGCACACAATACGTATTGCAAGTCTCCAAAAACATTAAAAGGCGTCCATAGAATAACCGAAAATATAAATCCAGCAAAAATTCCAATGCCACCTAAAGAGGGTGTTGCTTTTTCATGTGAACGCCTTTCGTCCGGCATATCCACTAACTTCTTGACCAATGCAATATTGATAATAGAGGGAATGGCAAAATAGGTAAGGAGAAATGCAGTTAGAAAAGATAGGATAATATCGTACATAATTATGCTTTTCAAACTTTTATGGTTAGATAAAAGCAGGAATTAAGGTAAAGGATTAGTATTTTATTGGAGCAAAGGTAATAAAGTTTTGGTTTATTTGATATAAGATTTTCAAGATTTTGATAGTGTTGTACCCATATAATTTGAGAAAATAGTGAATACCAACGGAATGAAAAAATGTTAATATATAATATGTTATACGAATAGTAAGAATAGAATAGACTAATCTTTATTATTTTTATGCAAGCGTAAAGCGATGATACGTTTAAATAGACCTATAATTTTTTTTATACAATTGGTCTAAAAGTCATATCGGTATTAATTTCGTTTCATGGGTTTTTGCAATAAAGTGTAGATAAAAAGATATAATTTCGAAAAGTGACTTTACCTTTATTCAACATTAATAAATGCTGAGTCGATAAATGAATCATTAATCAGGATTATTCTCATAATCAGCACTATACAGGTTTTCAAAACCTTTGTTGCTGAATTTGGGTTTGATAAGTTTTTAGTTATGACTTTTTGGTTTTAAATAAAAATATCTAATGGATGTAAAAATACAGTCTGAATGGAAGGCTATTTTAAATGAGGAATTTGAAAAGCCATATTTTAATAATTTGGTTTCGGAAATCAAGAAAGAGATTGCATCCGGCGAAACTATTTATCCTCCTGGGAGTATGATTTTTAAAGCCTTTGAACTTACTCCACCGGATACACTGAAAGTGGTTATTTTGGGACAAGACCCTTATCATAATGTCGGTGAGGCGATGGGGCTAAGTTTTTCTGTTCCAAAGAGTATTAGAGTTCCCCCATCCTTAAAAAACATTTTCAAAGAACTTAAAGATGATTTGGGCTTTGATCCACCATCACATGGGGATCTGTCATCATGGGCAGAACAGGGTGTTTTGCTACTAAATAGTATGCTTACTGTCCGGAAAAATAAGCCCGGGTCGCATCAAAGCCTTGGATGGCATGAATTTACGGATGAAGTTATTCGCATTATTTCACATAAAAAAGAAGGAATTGTATTTTTATTGTGGGGAAATTATGCAAAGAGTAAGGCTGCACTTATTGATTCGAGTAAACATTTGGTTATTTCAGCAGCCCATCCCTCTCCATTAGCCAGAGGGGCTTTTTTTGGGCACAAACCCTTTTCTCAAACGAATAATTATCTTGAAAGTCATGGTATTGAACCCATAAATTGGCAAATCCGGTAAAGTTTGTATGTTGGTTGGAAAGTGAATATTCAATAGGCATAAATGGACTATTCCGAATATCCAATCCGGTATTCTCTATCTAAACCTAAAGATAGCATCATGTTGCTTTAAGGCAATATTTTTGGCTGTAATATGACTTTGGGTTTAACCGGGATGAATTCTATTAGATGTGAGTGAGAATTCATCCCGGTAAGTACATTGCTTCCTGATTAAGGAAGGTGTTATGGGTGTAAAAATGATTGATCAAAGTTGTTGGTGAATGACATTTTCAACTTTGTTTAAAATGGTGGTTGATTGAAGTTGGACTTTCATAGGGCCCGTTTCTGCTTTTTTGATAATTCAAAGGTCGCTTACATGGTTTTAATCCCCAAAAAGTGCATTATACAATTCTTTACAAGTCGGGTAAAAGAGACGCGATTAATCAGTTTTTTATACATATATTAATTATTGTAATAAATAAATCGATAATGTTTTTTTGTATATAACATAAAAAATGTTTGTAATTGCTACATAATCAGTTGTATAAATCATTTTTCCTAGAATTTTAATGAAAAAAAATAATTTGTAAAAAGGTTAATTTAAATTGGAACTTTATTTTATATTTGTTTATCTACAAAGCAATAAAAATGAGGTGAAATGGCTACCCGGACGCAATCAGAAATAATCGAATTATTAAACAACCATTTTCCAAAGCCTGAATTATTACAAATTGTTCAGACTGTCTTGCAGGTATCTAAGCCTACTGCCTATAAGTATTTATCCAAAGAGGTATCTATTTCTTATGACCATATGAATCGGTTGATTGAGCATCCGCTTATACAACCTGTACTTTATTTTAAAGGGCAGACAGGCAATAGCGATATTGTATGGAATTATCCTGTTTTTGACAGACACATCACAGATGCTATTTCTTATGTCCACTCAATCAACAATTTTATTCGCTTATTTGAGTCACAGAAAGATGCGGAAATTAAGTACACGAGTTATGAAGTTCCTCTCTTTTATTATATGTATTATCCAAGGATATTTGCTTTTAAACTTTTTTGTTGGTCAAAAACAATTTGGCAGACACCCGGGTTTCAGGATGCCAAGTTTGATTATGATGCTGTTATGACGCCGGAAGTGGTACTTCTGATGGAGGACACCTTATTGCGTTTCAGTGAGTTGAAATCGACTGAATATTGGACAGATCAGTTGTTTGATAATACAATTCGACAAATTCATTACTTCAGAGAAATGGAGTATTTTGATACGATGAAAACAATCAAAGATTTAGCTTATGATATCCATAAGCTTATAGGCAGCATGCGGGTAATGGCGGCATCCGGAAGGAAATTTCATCCTGATTTGAAAAAGCAGTCAGCCCCAATAACTATTTATCGTAATGATATTTACTTTACTAACAATATTGTTTCTGTACATTCTCCGGATAGAATCATTACTTTTTGTGCCTTTGATAATCCAAACTACATCATTACTATGGATCCCAAGTTGGGTTTAAGGACTTCCGAATGGTTGGAGAACATGCAATCAGGTTGTACCCGATTGACTCAAAATAACGACTTAGTCCGACTTGGATTCTTTAGGACTATGGAAGATAAGCTGAGTATGCTTGGATTTGATTTCAATGCTTGATTCTGAATTCAGTAATCAAGATTTTCCCAAGCCGAATGATTTGATAATGAGGAAAATACGAGGTGCCAATTGTTTATCGGTTTCGCCTTTTCTAATGCTGAAACCGTGGTTTATCACGATTTAAAAAACCAAAAATAGGTTGTTCCATATTTTTTTAACTGAATAAAATGGGGATGAGCATGAAAATCGTGTTCCTGATTGGTTTCCATAACAAATAAGCTGTCTGGTTTGAGTAGTTTTTTTTCAAATATAAGATCTGGAATTTCAGGTATATTGGGTAGCGGATATGGCGGACCGGCAAAGATGTAATCATATTGTTGATTGCATGCGTTTATATATTTAAACACATCGGATTTTACAATAGTAAGCTCTTTTTCGAGGTTTAATTTTTGTCTTAATTCATGTACAAATCGGATACATCCCATAAATTTATCAACATAGGTGGCATCCATACAACCTCGAGAGATAAATTCATAGCAATGATTGCCGGTTCCTCCAAATAAATCCAGCATCTTGACGCTTTCCCAGTCTAAAAGGTTATTCAGGACATTAAAGAGGCCTTCTTTGGCAATATCTGTGGTGGGTCGAGTAGGCCATTTGTCAGCCGGAGGATAAAATCTCCTTCCGCCGAATCTTCCTGAAATAATTCTCATGCTCTCAGAGAAAATAAATCAAAATAAATGTGTTCCGGTAAGCCTTCAATACCAACTTCTCCGGAGGTGTTTTGCTGTAAAAAGTGAAGATTGCGAATATAACGGCTTATCAAATCATGGAGCTTTGAATGGGAATCCATCTTTCCCGATATGAAGGTAGGAGTTTTTTCCTGATCCAATTGAAATTCTTTGTATATCAACATGATATAATATAGAAAATCTTCAGCTGTTGTAAACTCATATACATTGGCATAAGCCAATTGTTCATTGCGGAAAACGACAATATACAAAGTGTCGTATAGAGCATTTACATATACTTTATACCCCGGATCCATGCTGCTTACAATACGATCCACGTGTGTAATGTAACTGCTAAGAGCATTTTCCATAGTGCTGTTGGGGTACAATCCTTTGTACATCTGATAAACGGATGTTCTAAATGCATATATCAACCGGATATCCTGTTTTTCCAAATAATCCACCTTGACTTCATCAGTTGACCATATAGGTGCGCTGTTTTCAAGATAATGAACACTTTGTTCACGTCGGAACACAGCTCCCGGCACTAAAACCAGTCTTTTATTGGAAATGCTTATTTTAACGGATTTGAAGCCATTACGTAGGTATTCATCATATTCCAGAACCTTGGTATGAAAGTCATTAAAATGCTCGTCAGGAGACATTTTATATTCTCTTAAAATTTCATATTGCTGATCTTTATTGATGATACAATAAGTCAGATACTTGTTTTCATTCAATATAAGTAGGTCGCAGTCATAGGTATTGATGATACCTGAGTTCTGATTTTTATATTCCGTTATGAGCTGTGGCACTTTCCTATGTTTATGACATTGATGCGACACAATATTAATACAATTTCTTTTACTATAATACATTCTTGTAAATTTGCAGATTAATTTTTTGAAATGTCTATTAATATTTTAGCTATTGAGAGCTCGTGTGATGATACTTCTGCGGCAATTATCAGTGATGGGAAGGTGTTGTCCAATGTGGTTTCTTCACAAGACAAGCACGCCTTATGGGGCGGTGTAGTGCCTGAAGTGGCGTCTCGAGAACATTTGCGCTTGATAATGCCCGTCGTACGTAAAGCTCTTGATGATGCTCAAATAAGTCTTAGAGAAGTCAACGCTGTTGCTATCACGCGTGCTCCGGGATTGTTGGGTTCATTGCATGTAGGTGTTTCCTTTGCAAAGTCGGTTTCATTGGCAATGGATCTGCCCATTATTGATGTCAATCACATGGATGCACATATTATGGCTAATTTTATTGACGACCCCAAGCCTAGTTTCCCTTTTTTGTGTTTGACTGTCAGCGGTGGTCATACACAGATTAGCATTGTAAGGGATTATTTAAATGTTGAGATAATTGGTTCAACAATAGATGATGCTGCAGGTGAAGCTTTTGATAAGACCGGAAAAATATTGGGACTTGATTATCCTTCCGGACCTATTATGGATAGGATGGCTCAACAAGGACAGGCAATATTTACGTTTACTGAACCCAATATACCGAATCTCGATTTTAGTTTTAGTGGATTAAAAACAGCTATTCTGTATTTTCTGAAGAAAGAAATGGATAAGAATCCTCAATTTATTCAACAAAACATACATGATTTGTGTGCTTCGGTACAACAACGTATTGTGAGTATCCTGATGAATAAGCTTAGCAAAGCAGTCGATCAGTATGATATTCGAGAAGTCGCCCTAGCCGGGGGCGTTGCAGCCAATAGTGCATTGAGAAAAGCGATGGCAGACAAGCGGGATACGGATGGATGGAATATTTACATTCCTAAAATTTCCTATTGTACCGATAATGCGGCTATGATAGGGCAACAAGCTTATTTTAAGTACAGATCAGGATTATTTGCCGATCAACATATTCAAGCGAGTGCCAAGGTATAGGCTTGTCAATAGATAAAGGATCGGATTCTATCTGAAAGATCTTCATGGATAAGTGCATATGGTGGTAAATACCTAGAGTGTATAAATATTCGTTATTTTAGGGCTTTAGTTAAATTAGATTTATTTGTTGTTTTCGTTGCCTAATAAGTTCATTTTAATTCCCTTATGCATTTGGCTGATGGGTGGGATGTATATTGATGCAGAGGCGCAAGTGATGGCACCCTTACAGAGTAGTCGAAGTTTTGTTTTTTATCCGGATAGTCTTCCGCAACAACTGTTGGAATTGCCGGTGCCGGAAACAGTTGTTTTTACAGCTTTTGACAATAATTCGATTGTGTTGAATTCTTACTTTGGGATAGGTCAGAAGGAAATAGTTCAGCTCAAGCCTTTGCCTGATAGTTTAGCAAATAGGAAGGTAAAACTTTCGTATCGGATTTTTTCCGGATTGGCGGGAAGTCCATATAGGTTATTAGATACTTCGATTATTATGGAAAAGTGGGATCCTACATTGTCTGAACGTATGTTGAGTATGAGCTCGTCACCGCTTATTTCAAGTCCCAATACTATCAACTATAGAGGTGCATTCACAAGAGGTGTATCGTTGGGTAATACACAGAGCCTGACACTCAACAGCGCATTTAATCTACAATTGACCGGTGAGTTGGGTGATGATATCAAAATTGCTGGTGCATTATCAGATAATTCTATCCCAATCCAACCGGAAGGAAATTCGCAACAACTTCAAGAGTTTGACAAGGTGTACATTGTCTTGTCCAATAAAAACAATAGTTTGACTGTTGGTGATTTTGAAATCCAAAAACCACCCGGTTATTTTTTGAACTATTTTAAAAAACTTCAAGGAGTACAAGCTACCAATACATCCACTTTAAAAAAGGGAAAATTAACGACTTCAGGCGGCTTAGCAATAACTAAAGGGAAATTCAATCGATATACACTAAATGTTACAGAAGGTAATCAGGGTCCATATCGCTTGCCGGGGGCAGAAGGAGAAACATTTGTCGTGATATTGGCGGGAACTGAACGTGTGTATATCGATGGAATAATCCGAACAAGAGGCTTTGATAGGGATTACATTATCGATTATAATAGTGGAGAACTAACCTTTATGCCTTCAGTAATTGTTACCAAAGATTCACGTATTGTTGTTGAGTATGAGTATTCCAACCAACAGTATTTGCGCTCATTTGCCAATCTCAATGTCCACTATAAACTTCCGAAATGGGATTTTCAGGTAAATGCTTTCAATGAGCAGGATGGGAAGAATTCAACAAGAGGAAGGGAGTTGAGTGAAGAAGATAAGGTTGTGTTGGCTGAGTCAGGAGATAGTATTTCAAGTAAGTTGGTTAATTCAATTCGTGAGATTGAGCCATCCAATACGAGTTATATTGTTTCTTATAGCTTGAAAGATACTGTAATTAATCTGAAACAGTTTGCATTTCTGTCTTTCCCTTGGCGTGAAGGTAGTAAGCGGTATGTTGCAGACTTCAAAGATGTTGGTCAGGGTAATGGTCATTACATCAGGTCAAATGAAGGCATTAATGGTAGAATATATCGATTTGTTGGTGAAGATGCCAATGGTAGGCCTTTGGGGCAATATCAGCCTTTGACCAGCCTTGCCGCACCCATCCGCAAACAAATGTTTACAGCGGGAGCTGGATTTACTCCGGATTCCAATACGGTAATAACGGTTGAAGCTGCTGTCTCAGGAGCGGACAATAACCTTTTTTCTATTCGGGATGATGGAGATAATTATGGACTCGGCTTGTACTTGAATGCAATTAAAAGAAATATGGTTTTTTCAAAAAAAAGAAAATGGAAGGCCGATATTGGTGGTATTTATGAGAAGGTCGATTTTCGCTTTAAGCCCATTACGCCATATAGAAGTCAGGAGTTTAATCGGGATTGGAATCTGTCCGGACTGCAGAATAAGTCACAGCAGTATGTTAAGATGTTTTTGAATCAACGGATAGGATCTAAATTTAAATTTAACTATTCGTTGTCAGGATTATTTCAACCGGACAATTTCAAAGCTTTAAAACATGAAACTTTATTGGACTTTCAAACAAAAAAAACGGGTTTTAAGGCTGAAATAAGTAATCTTAATACCCAAAATTCCATAGAGAAGGCTACATTTTTTAGACCTAATTTTATTGTTTCACAGGCAATTCCACGTATGGGTGGGCTTACGCTAATGGCTACTTATCAAGCAGAATTAAACCAGAGAGAAAGCTTAGCTGTCGATACATTGTTGGCAACATCTTATGCATTTCAAGTGATAAAACTGGCTGCCAAAAATGAGTTTTCAAAGAACTTTATTTCTGAACTTTATATTCAGCGACGCAATGATTATATGCCCTATACGACTGACTTTCAGCTCGTAAATCATGCCACTGATTATGGAGCGAAAATAGGGATTAAGGGCAAAGGGCAATCAGCACTTAACATAACGACCACAATCAGGACATTTGAAATAGATCGACAGAATAGCTCCCTAAAGTTGACAGCCAAAAATACTTACCTTGGACAGATGGATTATATCTTTTCTACTATAAAAAATCGATTGACAGGCAATACATTGTTTGAAGTTAGTTCCGGAAGAGAACAGAAAACGGAATTCAATTATATAGCCGTCCAGCCCGGTACTGGCCAGTATGTTTGGATTGACTTTAATGGGGATTCGATACAACAAGTCAATGAGTTTACGACAGAAGGATTTCCTGAAATGCGTAATTTTACGCGCATCAATATTCTTTCTAATCAATTTGTCCCCACGCTGAATACTTCATTCAATCAGAGCCTCAGGTGGCAAGGTAAAAGTGGTGGGAAAAATTCATTTCAAGTTTTTTTGAACAAAATTTCTTCCCAGTCAAGTTTTCGATTTGAGCGTAAGATAAAAGAAAATACAGCTAAAGGTTTTTGGAATCCGTTTTATTCAGATGTTCCCGATTCCTCATTGGTTACTTTCAACCAAAATTTTAGACATACATTTTTCTTTAAAAGAGGTGATCCGATATTTGAGCTCCAATGGACGGTCAATACAAATAACGCCCGCAATATACTTGTTACGGGTTATGAAAGACGTAGGAATGATGTGTTTGGATTTATGGGAAGGTACAATATCGGCATTCCCTTTATGCTTATGCTAAATCTGAATAGAGCATACAAATATAGTGATTCTGAATCGGCTGCCTTTAAATTGAATAATTTTTCCATCCGTATAGGAGAGATAAAGCCTGAGTTTTTATGGATTATTGATGGAGATTATCGCCTTTCTGTCAGTTATCGATATCTACTACAACAAAATCGAATTGCCCCTCATTTTGAACGTTCTAAATCCAATGATCTGGGGATGAAATTTGACTTTAATAGGGATGCAAAATCGAGTTTGAGGATCGCAGCGACCATGTCTCTTATAAAATACGATGGAATTAGAAATTCTGCTGTGGAATTTGCAATGCTGGAAGGTTTGAAAAATGGGCGCAATTACTTGTGGTCGATCAATTATGACTTGACTTTAAAAAATAATGTCCAACTAAATTTCGGTTATGACGGTAGAAAGTCGGAAGGTGCGGATGCAGTGCATACCGGAAGAGCAAGTGTAAAAGCTTATTTTTAGAAATCAGCGGTAAAGCCAAGTATAATAAATCTTATTTTTCAACCCTATTCGTCATTCGAGGTTTTACTATAACAAAACAGGGATTGTGTGGATAGATGAATGACTTAATTAGAAGAAAATTTTAAATTGTTATTTATTTTTAATAACTTTACCCATAGAACAAAATTAAAGTTATTTCTTTTGTAAAATTAATACAATCAAACCTTTAAATAGAACGATATGAAAAAAAATATGGGTACAACTGACAAATTTATTCGAACACTTTTTGCTGCAGTGGTATTAGTGCTTTATCTGACGCATACCATTACCGGTGGTCTTTCCCTACTTTTAGTGACTTTTGCTTTGATATTTGCCCTGACATCCTACATTTCATTTTGCCCTATTTACTGGATGTTTGGAATTAGTACGTGTAAGGTCAAAGAAAGTCCCAAAACGGCAGAGTGATAAACAAATTCTCTGGAATTTCATTTAATAGTTGATAGATATCGTGAGTATTTCTATTTCTTAAATATATTGGATAATTAAATATGCAGATTTTATCGAATTGGAATTTTAGCCGAATTCTTCGTCTGATATTAGGGGGAATTATTTTGGTGGAAGGTATCCGTAGTGGTGAGTTTTTGTTCATTTTAGTTGGAGGTATTTTTACATTGATGCCATTATTCAATGTTGGATGTTGCAATACAGCATGTGCTCCTCGCAATAGTAGATTTAAAGCGCCAACAAATGATGATATTTCGTATGAAGAAGTAAAGTAGTTGTCCATTTTTAAGAGAAAAATATTTGTTTTGTCTTAAATAATGAATAGCCATTCTTGTGAAATGATTAGTGTCTAACGGCTAAGTAGGGAGTTGGTTCCATAAGAAAAATATTTTAATGATATGGGTAGTTTTTTTAAGAACAATAGATTGGTAATCATTGGCGCTCTGCTGGGCATCCTTGGCGGATTTTTTTATTGGTATTTTGTCGGTTGTGCCGATGGTCATTGTGCCATTACGTCGAAACCTCTGAATAGCAGCGCTTATGGAGGAATAATGGGAGCTCTTTTATTCTCTATGTTTACCAAGAAGTAATATGGAAAAACGGAGATTACTTATTTACTATAGTCCCATCTTCTTCTGATATTGATGCGATGTTATTATTCGAAATATATACTTCATTTTAGGACGCCCGGGGGCACCTCTCGCGGTGTATTAAAAGATAAAATAACGTACTTTATATTCTTAGAAGTCAATGGCAAAGTTGCAATTGGTGAATGCAATCTATTCCATGGCTTGTCGTATGATGATAGGTCTGGATATGAAGAAAAGTTAAAACAAGTCTGTAAACGACTACCTGAAGAAAGAGAAGGTGTTTTGTCAGCGCTGGATGAATGGCCTTCTATTTATTTTGGAGTTGAAACTTTGTTAAAAGACTTGAATGGTGGGTGCAATAGAATTCTTTATCCTGAAGTTATAAGCGATAAAGGCTTTACCATCCCCACTAATGCATTGATATGGATGGGGTCGCATGATGAAATGATGCGACAAATACTGGATAAGTTGAAAGCAGGATATTCCTCAATAAAGCTAAAAGTCGGTGCTATTGACTTCAAGGCAGAATTGGAATTGATTCGGTACATTAGAAGGGAGTTTAGTCGCGATGAAGTTGAGATTAGACTGGATGCCAATGGGGCTTTTCCCGTTCATGATGCCCTTGATAAGTTGAATCAGTTGGCTCGATATGAAATTCATTATATAGAACAACCCATCAAAGCCGGACAGTGGCAGGAAATGGCTGCTATAGTGGAAAAAGCCCCATTCAAAGTGGCGCTGGATGAAGACTTGATAGGTTTAATTGAGCCATCTCAAAAAGCTGCATTGATGAATACAGTGAAGCCTCAGATGTTAATCCTGAAGCCCGCTCTTATCGGAGGCTTTGCCTCGTCTGACGAATGGATGAAGGCGGTAGAAAGTCAAGGTGGAGAATGGGTCATTACATCCGCTTTAGAAAGCAATATCGGCTTAAATGCTATTGCCCAATATACAATGACCAAACATTGTCTTTACCCGCAAGGGTTGGGTACTGGAATGCTATTTACCAATAATATTCCCGCACCTTATTCGGTCGATACAAAAGGATTGCATTTTCATCCTGATAAATATTGGGATCTAAGTCAGATACTATGAACGAACAGGATGTGATTCGGCTCAGTATCAATGGAATTGCGTTGCAAGACCAACAAATTGTTGACTATTGCTCACGTCACCATGATATAAATATTCAAAAAATCGGCTCCTTTGTCGCTGAATGGATGAATGATCAACCGACAATTGAAGTCAAAACTAGTGGATCTACAGGAAAGCCTAAATCTATACTTCTTCGCAAGAGTCAGCTTTTAGAAAGTGCGAGGGCTACGGCTTTATATTTTGATTTTAAGGCAGGACAAAATGGGCTTCTATGTTTACCGGTTGATTATATAGCTGGTAAGATGATGATAGTGCGAGCCATCTATAGTGGTCTAAATTTGGTGTGTATTGAGCCGGGAAGTGCACCATTGGAAAAGTTGAACAGAGAACAAGAGATAGATTTTGCCCCCTTACTTCCGATGCAGCTTTTTCAATGTCGAGACACACACTTGGTTAAAAAGATTTTGTTGGGCGGTAGCAGTATGTCGGGACAGCAAGAAGTAAATATGGAATCACTGAAAGCAGAGATCTATCATGGATATGGAATGACTGAGACCATTAGCCATATTGCGGTAAGGAGAGTAAATGGAAGTTCTAAGTCTCCGTATTATCAGGCTTTGCCCGGAGTGTGGTTTGAATTGGATAGTCGGGGTTGCTTGATTGTTCACGTACCTTACTTATCTGAGAATGTTGTGACCAATGATTTGGTTGAATTAGATGGGCGATATCGGATGAAGTATTTGGGTAGAGTTGACAACGTGATTAATAGTGGAGGCATAAAATTGCTACCTGAGATAATCGAGCCAAAGATAGCGAAATTGATGTCGGGTAGATACTTCGTTGTCGGAATAAAGGATGTAGTGTTGGGACAACGACTTTGCTTGATAGTAGAGGGGATGCCTTTAGAACCTGTTAGAGAATCTATTCTTTTAAATTCAATTGCCAATCAATTGGACAAGTATGAAAAGCCTCGTGAAATTTATTACCTGGAACATTTTGAAATGACGGATTCGGGGAAAATTCAACGGGGTAAATGTATAGAGAAATTAGGCCTTGAAAGGTAATTATTCGGAATTGACCTACAGGAATTTCCCATTTTCATAAATAAGTTTACCATCCGCATATATTTGTCCGCCAATGGTCATATCAGAAATCATATCCCAGTGAAGGGAGCTTTCATTTTTTCCACCAGCTTGGAGGTAGGATTGCCCGACTGCCATGTGTATTGTGCCTCCTATTTTTTCATCATATAAAATATTCTTGGTTAGGCGGTCAATTCGATAATTTGTACCAATGGCGGCTTCTCCAAATCTTCGACTTCCGGGTATTTCAAAGACTTTGTCCAAAATCTCTTTTTCATTGTCACAAGACCAAGAAGTGATCCATCCATTCTCAACCACCAACCTGACATTATGCAATAGGTGACCTTGGTACATAGATGGGAGTGTAAAGAGGATGTGGCCGTTGACACTATCTTCAACCGGACTTGTGTATATTTCTCCCGAAGGCATATTGGTTTGCCCATCGCTGTTGACCCATTTTCTGCCTTTTGTATTAAAGCGGATATCTAAGTTGGGACTTAGGTATCTGAAGTCGGTGCAGCTATTGAGTATGTCGGTGGCATCTTGTTGTTGCTTGCGAACGTTTAACCATTGTGCGCCCGGGTCGTCGGTATTGAGGTAGCAAGCATTGACGATAAAATGAGTATATTCATCAAGTGTCATGTCGGCGAGCTTTGCTCCTGCTTCTGTAGGATATTGACACAGGTTGCGCTTGAGGTCTCTCGTAGCAGTGCGCTGGAAGTATTTCTTATGCCAGAACTCATTGGCTTTGGCCCTTATCGAATGCAATGAAGTGTTGGAGCCAATAGATCTGGACTCTTCAAAGGGCGCACGGATAACCAAATATCCTTCAAAGGTGTCCATAGCTTCCTTGTACAATGGGTTGATATAAGACGCTTGTGCTTCATTCCCCACTTCATTAAAATCAGCACTTTTGCCTTCCCATTCCAAGATGGTTTCCATAATGACGCCCATTTTTTGGCATTGGATGAATAGCTCTGAGACCAAAGGTAAGGCTAAGGTAGTCGTGCTGACCAAGAGTTTTTGACCTGCACTCAATTCCATACAATAATTTAAGAGGAGATGTGCATATTTTTTAATGAAAACGGAATCCATAAGAATAAACTATATAAATGAGTCAATTAAATTATTTCAAAGGAGGATTTGAAATGAACAGGATTTGACAAATTTACAAAAGTATATTTAGCTATAAAGGCCTAATTGGATTTTACAATACAAAATAGAATTTATCCCAAAAAAAAACGTAACTTTACTTGATTGATAACATCTTGTTAAAAAGTGATGATGAAAAAAATACTAACAGTGCTATTTTTATTTTTGGTTATTGGATATTGCACAGCACAAAGTAAGGAGGAAATACAATCCAGTCAAGAAAAGCGCATCAAATCAGCATATAAGGCAAAGAAATTGACGGAACTGGAGTATTCTAAATTGATGGAGCTGCAAAAAAAGATCAAAGATGAGATTCAAGTATCGAAAGCTGATGGAGTGGTGACTCCTAAAGAGATGAAGGCAATCAATAAAAAGTTGAATGATGCTGAAAAGAAATTGATTAAGTATCAGGGTAATGCTGAAATATATTGATATATGAATTGCGCTTTTGTCATAACCACGTGTAGATTGGATGTAGGATTAGATTACCTGTATGCTTATTCAATTGTTATAGATAGTATGGGATAATCAAATTTGGAAAAGAGGAAGTTATTTTTTTTACCCAAATTATCTTTAATGACGATGCTCTGCTTTTAAAAGTATGACGGGTCAAATAGCTTGTTTCGAAAATGTATTACTCATGGAATTAAAAGTTATTCACATTTTTTGGTTAATAATGTATATTGTGAATCAACGGGTTGTAAGTGTTATTAACAAATGTTAGTAACTTTTTAAGTGGAAAAGTATTTTTAGTTTATCTTTACATCACCAAGTTGCGAAAGTTACTTGTATGATTGGGTGAAATCAAATACACCTAATCCTCATAAACCGATTTATCAGGCAGTTCTTCCCGGACTGCTTGTTTTTTTGATTCTAATTCAACAATTGAGCTCGTCTAAAGCCAAAGAGTGCTGATAATTAGAAAAATCCCGATGTACGAGTCATATATAGATTCAAAATTTTCTATTGCTACATTACATCTAATGTAAATATAAGTTGTAGAATATCAATAGTGTGTAATTTTTGGTTTTGAAATTATTTTATCTAAATGGCCCTACAGTTAGCTATATGTTTTTTAAAAGCCAGTATTTTTACCAATTTTATGAATTCGCCTTGAAAAAGATGATCACACAAAAAAATAGGTGAATTATTTGGTTCAATGCTATAAAATGATTTCTTTTGTGAATTAAAATAAAACAAGAGACAACATCAATATGGACAAAATTGAAAATGAAGGTAAAAAAGGATATTGTTTTCTATACTTTTTTGCAATTCTTTTTGCATTTGCAATATTAGTTATTTATCTTTATCGGTATAACTTTACTTTAAAATTCTGATTTTAAGGAATTTAAATCGTTCTGTTTTTTAAGTTTTGTCGGAGTTTTCTGTCATCAGGTAGTGGATATTTTATTTTGATTTATTCCATACTTCTAATATTGTTTTTAACCGTAGCTTATTTGTCTGTATAACAGAATTTTTATCTTTGAAAGTGTTTCAATTTAAGATACTGTCAATTGAACGGATTTAAAGACCTTAACTCGTGAATTTTTTATTTTGACTTCTACCTCCATTTTGTATGCGGACTTGACACCTTTAATTATCTTGGACATTGTTGATATTCCTTTTGTAATAGCGTTTTTCATGCCAAATTTATCCATAGAAGAATAAAGTTGTTTAATTGGAACTTTGATAGGAATGGTAAGGACTTTATTCGTAGTCATTTCGATTTTATTTCCAATATTTAATTTTCCAATAGTATAATGGTCTGTTTTTTTGTCTTTCAGGCGACCACGAATATATTTTTCGACAATTACGATTTCTATATTTTCAATTTCAATATCACATTTGGAATATAATATCAATTCTGCATCAATGTAACTGCTGTCTTTGTCATAAATATCGGCAGTAACTATTTCTAATTTCAGACAATCTATACCAAGCCATTTTTTGAATTGACCTATCATGAAGCATTTTTTATTCCTAACAATGAAAAACACACATTCCTCCGACAAGTTTCGACTTTTTCGACTAAATTACTTTAATATTCTTCAAAGTAATTATTATTCGGGTGGAAATGATAATAAGTCGTTAAATATTCGGGTTATTCAATGTTTTTTAAAGCAGAACTTCCGAAGTTTCATAAATTAAGTTTAACTTGCTATAAAAAAGCATGAAAATACAGTTTTGTGGAGCAGATAAAGAAGTTACGGGAAGTTGCCATGTAATTGAGTTAGACAATGGATTTACTTTTATGATGGATTGTGGCTTATATCAGGGTCATGATGATGATATGAAGAAATTTAATGAGACATGGATTCGTCCACCTTCCAGTATTGACTGTGTTGTACTTTCTCATGCTCATATTGACCATATAGGGCGCTTGCCTAAGTTGGTCAAAGATGGCTATTCAGGAAGTATATTTTGCACACATGCCACGCGCTCTCTTGCCAGTATTTTATTAGCCGACTCAGCGATGATACAAGAGCGCGAAGCCGAATATTCTAATCGCAAATGGCTCAAAAAAGGAATAAAGTATCATAGTCGGATAACCGACCCTTTGTATGTTCAGGAGGATGTTCCACCTGTGCTGGCTATGATGGTTTCTTACGGCTATAATAAATGGTTTAAGATCCACGATGATGTTGAAGTAAAATACACGGATGCTGGTCATATTCTTGGTTCGGCTTCTATCAATCTCAGAATTACTGAGAATGGAAAAGTTACTACACTGGCATTTTCAGGCGATATAGGTCGTCCGGAGAGGCCGATTTTACGAGATCCTCAGTCAATGGATCCTGCTGAAATATTAATTTCCGAATCCACGTATGGGGATAGGATACACGAGAAAGCGCCACAAGATAAAGATAGATTAGAGAAAATCATTTATCATACTTGTGTAGAAAAACGTGGAAAGCTTATTATTCCTGCATTTTCGGTAGGTCGAACACAAGAAATAATCTATATGATGGATCACATGGCGACAGAGGGGAGGTTGCCGAAGATAAAGGTTTATGTGGATAGTCCTCTGGCAGTCAATGCGACTTCTATTTATTTGGCTCATACAGAATGCTATGATGATGAGATAACCAAATATCTTCGTACGGATGAAAATCCCTTTGGGTTCAATGGGCTCACCTATATTAAAAATGTAGAGGATTCTAAGCGACTCAATGACAGTGATGAGCCTTGTGTTATCATCAGTGCTTCCGGGATGGCTAATGCAGGGCGTGTCCAACACCATATCATCAACAACTGTGATAAGCGAAGCACTACTATTCTTATCGTAGGTTATTGCGCACTGGGGACTCCGGGCAGGCTGATCAGAGATGGTGCAGAGTATATTACACTGCATGGTCAGACTAAGCTGATTCATGCAGAGGTCGAAGTGATGGATTCTTTTTCGGCTCATGGAGATCGGAATGAGATGACAACCTTCTTGCAAAATCAAAAGTATAGCACTCGTAAAATATTCTTAGTACATGGCGATCCGGATGCAATGAATGCATTTAAAACTCATTTGGAGGTAGATGGCTTCAGGAATATTGTTTTGCCGGAGCTTGGAGAAACAATCCGGCTTTAAGGGTGAATTTGATGATGAGTTTCAATTAATATCGACGTGAATTTTGAGCCTTAATTCCTTTTAAACTTAAATTCAACATTAGGTAATTGCAGAATCATTTTACGACTCGTAATCAATGTTTTTTTAAAAAACTATTGTTGGGGGAATTAATGTGAGCCGGAGATATTATCAATGAATAGAATTGGCGTGTGTATAACAAATTTCCTTAATGACTTCATTATTTTACCCCTCTATCTCCCCTGAAGCGGGAACCAAATAATGAAGTCATTCCTTCCAAAGAGTTTAGATAACAATTAAAGAGTCAGATGTTGAGTGGAATAAAAAATGAAAGGGAAATATGTTATACACACAGAATTGGCAAAATATAATATCAATATCATAGAATAAATTACCTTTACCGAATTAAAATAAGCCAATAGTGTTAGAATTATTTCGAAAGGACCGCCCCATTGGATATGTTCTATTGTGTATTTACGTATTGTTGTTACGGATACCGGCATTTATTAGCGAAACCAACTGGACACCGCTAGCAAGAAGCCCATTCAGCGATTTGGTTTATAATACAATAGGCTATACTTCTATCACAGCACACATTGTCGGGACTATTTTGATATTTTTTCAGGCTATTATTATCAACTCGATGATGAATAGCAATAGAATAACGAAAGAAAGTTCATTGTTTCCCGGCCTGCTTTTTATTTTGTTACAAACCCTAATACCGGACTTTAATTATTTATCGCCTGCTATGATGGCCAATACCTTTTTGGTCATGGCACTTTGGAACATTTCAACATCTTATAAAAAGACTGGCAAGAGTGGAGAGATATTTAATACAGGTATATTTATCGGAATTGCGATGTTATTTGACATTAGCTATTTTGTGTTTTTAGTATGTGGCTTTGTTGGATTTTTGATAGTTCGTTCTTTCCGTTTTATTGAGCGTATTCAATATCTTATAGGGTTTTTCATACCCATTTTTCTTGGGGGAACATATTTTTTTTGGATAGGGCATTTGAATGATTTTTTACTGTCATTTTCAAACAATATTAGTTGGATAGATTGGGCAGCTAATATTAATAACGTGTTGTTTATCAAAGTGGGTGTGTTATTTTTTCTATTTTTATTTGTTATTTTTAATTATAGCAATTACGGTCGAAAGAACAACGCTCATGCGATGCGTATGGTGGATGTTTTGTTGTGGTTTATGATATTTCCATTGGTGACTTTTTTATTTCAATCCAATATTCGTTTAGATCACGCACTTATATCGGTAGTTCCGATGGGAGCTTTATTAGGCTTTTCTTTGTTGAATATCCAAAATAAGATGATTGCCGAGGTGGTTCATCTTGGATTAATCAGCATTTCTTTATTGTTTCAGTACATATTATTGTAAAGAAGTAAAAAGATTGGTTTATTTTACTTTACAATTCATATAAAAATGGATTCAAGCAAAGATATTTTAGATAAAGGGAACTAATTTAAAGGGTTTAGGGTTTTGCATTACATGGATGATAAAGAATTTGAATCAGCAGTTGGCGCTTCCTTTTTGGATGACAGTCGCAGGGATGCTTTAAGAAAGGATCCTGATTATAAAAGAAAAATGGAAGCGCTTACGCTTTTAGAAAGTGACGAAAAAGCGGCGTATGAGAAATACCCCGATTTGAAAGAATATTTTGACAGTAAAATAAAATTTTCTAAAGAAGCGAGGGCTATTGTAGCAAAGTATGTTTAGCCCATTTGTTCGAGTATTAAGTAGCATTTATAATTAGAATAAGTGGAGTCTATTATCTCGTATTCGAAGTTGTCCCCGAATATATCTTCCAGTTCGTCGTAACCGGATACGCTGCTGATTTTGAAGTCTTTAACAACTTTTTTATTTCAATCCAATATTCGTTTAGATCACGCACTTATATCGGTAGTTCCGATGGGAGCTTTATTAGGCTTTTCTTTGTTGAATATCCAAAATAAGATGATTGCCGAGGTGGTTCATCTTG
>JAGPCT010000006.1:0-75502 GCA_018057925.1 Saprospiraceae bacterium | reverse complement strand
GATTAATCAGCATTTCATTGTTGTTTCAGTACATATTATTGTAAAGAAGTAAAAAGATTGGTTTATTTTACTTTACAATTCATATAAAAAATGGATTCAAGCAAAGATATTTTAGAAAAAGGAACTATTTTAAAGGGCTTAGGGTTTTGCATTACATGGATGATAAAGAATTTGAATCAGCAGTTGGTGCTTCTTTTTTGGATGACAGCCGCAGGGATGCTCTAAGAAGAGACCTAGGCCATAAAAGGAGGATGCGTGCGCTTACGCTTTTAGTAAGCGACGAAAAAGCGGCGTATGAGGAATACCCCGACTTGAAAGAATATTTTGATGAAAGGATAGCTTTCTCTAAATCGATTAGAGAAGAATTAAAAGATTAATATTTATCGTTTTGTTTTAAGAACATATAGGTTCTGCCATCTTTAAGCAGGACTATTACGGAGATTCTTTCGGTATTATAACTTATATTTCATTCAGAAATACCTTTTTTCTGTGAAGTGTATCTATCCAGAACATAGGTGTCGAATCTTGAACCTTTTGGGAAAAAATAAAAAGCCGGAAATACGCATCTCCGGCTTTTATCTATTCGTTAGTTGCCCAACAAGTTCGGTCTATTTTAACTGTTCCAAGTTGTTGTGAATGAAAGCAGTTAATTCAGCTCCTGTAAGCATTTGTTGGCTTAGTCTTGCCAAGTCATATAAGTATTTTGCTAATTTTTCTTTTTCAACTTCGTCTTCCAACTTCAATAGTTTATTGCTTATTAAAGGATGGTTGCTATTGACGACAACTGTGTACATTTCCGGAAGTTTGCCCATACCATTGCCTTGTAGCATCTGCATTTCAGTCATTCTCCTCATAAATTCAGGCTTGACTATAACAATGGGATTTTCATCAGAAGAAAGTGGCTTGATTTCAACTTTATTCATAGAATCCTGAAGGACTTTTTTGTAAAGCTCTTCAACAGATTTTACTTCAGATTCTGTCAATATTTCAGGAATTACTTCATCTTTTGCGATAAGTAAATCGGCTACATCTGAATCAATACGTTTGAAAGTAAATTCATTTCGTTTGTATTCCAGATGTTGAATAAAATGATTGTCAATGACTTGGTCTAATTCGATGATATCATAGCCTTTTGCTTTGGCTGCTTGTATATAAGAGTGGTGGTCATTGAGTATATTGCTGTAAAGGATGACTATTTTACCATCTTTATCTGTTTGATTGTCTTTGATTTTCTCCTTGTACTCTTCAAGTGTAAAATATTGATTTTCAGTATTTTTTACGAGAATACAGGGTAAAATCTTTTCTTCAAATTTTTCATCAGACAGGTAACCATATTTGATAAAAGTGCCTATGTCAGACCATTTTGATTCATAAGCAGCTCTATCTTGCTTGAATAAATCGTTGAGTTTTTCTGCAACTTTCTTTGTAATGTATCCGGTGATTTTTCTAACGTTATGGTCAGCTTGAAGGTAAGATCTGGATACGTTAAGCGGTATGTCCGGAGAATCTATGACACCATGTAGTAACATAAGAAATTCGGGAACAATTTCCTTTACATCGTCTGTCACAAAGACTTGATTGGAATAAAGGTGGATCTTGTTTTTCTGAATGTCGAAGTTGCTTTCTATCTTAGGGAAATACAATACACCGGTCAGGTTGAATGGATAGTCGATATTAAGGTGGATCCAGAATAAAGGTGGCCGGCTATAAGGATAAAGCTCATTGTAAAAAGCGATATAGTCCTCATCTTTCAAATCTGATGGAGATTTCTTCCAAAGAGGGTGAGTATTGTTGATGATATTAGCGACTTCTATCTCTTTTTCCTTTTTTTCCTCTCCTTCACCTTCGGAAATAGTCTTTTTCTTCATCCCCAACTGGATTGGGATAGGCAAGAATTTGCAGTACTTTTCCAACAATTCACTAAGCTTAGAATCCTCAAGATATTGGAGTGCGTCCTCATTAAGATGAAGGATGATGTCTGTGCCTCTACTTGTTTTGGCTGATGGATGAAGTTCAAAGGACGTGTCTCCACTACAAGTCCAAATTACGGGTTGTGCGCCCTCTTGGTATGACAGCGTATCTACTTCTACTTTGTCGGCAACCATGAAAGCAGAATAGAATCCAAGCCCAAAATGGCCGATAATATTTGCATCTTCTTTGTATTTATCCAAAAACTCTTGTGCACTTGAAAAAGCGACTTGATTTAGATACTTTTTTGTTTCTTCAGCTGTGAGTCCAATTCCTTTATCGCGGATAGTAAGAGTCTTTGCATCTTTGTCTGCGATGATTTCAATGGTTAGATTGCCAAGTTCGCCTTTTGCTGTCCCTCTTGATGAAAGTGTCTTTAGCTTAGACGTGGCATCTACAGCATTTGAGATTAATTCTCTTAAAAATATTTCTTGTTCTGAATATAAAAATTGTTTGATGATAGGGAAAATATTCTCTGTACTGACTGTAATTTGCCCTTTTTCCATTTGTTCCATTTGTTTAAATTTATTTCATGTTACGTGTTACAACAAACATTCCTACCGAGTGATTTCCGACAATTTGTCAGAATTTTGATCATTTTGGCATAATCTTAAAAATTGTTTATTGTATTTTGAGACAAAAATTATTGAGTATCTGGATTAAGTTTGTTGATCAGAACTTTAAATTCTGAAAAATAATTTGTTTGAAAGTCTTTAAATGGACTATATTGAAGGGACCATTGAGTTTAAAAATAATTTATTCAGAGAAAAAAGATAAAATCCCAAATATGAAACTGAGTTGTTATAAAGGGAAGGGTTAATGTGCCCAAGTAATTGAAAAATGTGTTTACCTCGTTATTATTCTGTATCTTTGGGGCTGATGGAGGAGATTTATGTTTCAATTGGATGATATTCAGGGATTAGATTCTTTAAAAAAGGAGATAGTTACACTTATCTCAGGAAAGCAATTTCCGCATACATCTTTATTTTTGGGTGCTGAAGGAAATGAGAAGCTTCATCTTGCTTATGCTACAGCAAGGATGTTGATGTGCGATAATAATGAAGATGGCACCTGTTGTGAGCGTTGTAATGCATGTAAACGAACATTGCATTTTACGCATCCGGATATTTTGTTTTCTTTTCCATTTATCAAGAAGGGGGACTCTGATTCTCAATCTGAAGATTATTTATCGGAATGGAAGGCACTGTTTGTATCGAATCCATATATGAATGTATTTGATTGGTCAAGCCAGCAGAGTGAAGATAACAAGATGCCTAATATCACAGCTTATGAGTGTAGTCAGATTGTACGAAAGCTTGGCATGAGGCCTTATGAGGCTAAACAAAAGGTAATGTTGATATGGATGCCGGAATATCTTGGAAAGGAAAGCAATCGACTTTTAAAAATATTAGAAGAGCCGCCGGAGGATACATACATTATTTTGGTTGCGGAGGATCAAGAAAAAATTTTAAATACCATTCTTTCAAGATGTCAGCTGTTTAAAGTCGATCCTATGAGCACAGAAGAAGTGCATAAAGTATTGGTTGATTATTTTAAAAAGACGGCATCTGAAGCTCGTATGGCTGCATTTATGGCTGATGGCAATATGTCTGAGGCCTTGTCTTTATTTAATGAAGGTAATTTAGCAAAGAATGATGAATTTGTGGAGTGGCTGCGCCTATGTTATCGCTATCAGCATGGTGAAATAATTAAATGGGTGGAACACTTTGCAACTTATAATAAGGAAGTTAAAAAATATATTCTTAAATTTGGCATTCATTTTGCCAATGAAATGTTGAAAATAAAATACAATTATGGTTCGGACAATATCAGGCTACCGGAGGGGATGCTTGAGACAGCCGCCCGTCTTTGTCCTTTGTTGAGCTTTGAAAGCATTGAAAAGCTGGTGAAAATATTGGATGAAGAGATTTATTTAACCGAAAGAAATTGCAATACAAAGATGCAGATGATATATACATCGGGACATATTCACCGATTATTTAACGGTAAGCGATTTGTAGCGTGATTTTATATAAATGATTTTAAAATGGGTTGCAATGGTTGCAGCACCGATAGTGGCAAGCCCAAAGGATGTAGATCCAATGGCGGTTGCGGTACTGGAGGGTGTAATAAATTAAATACATTTGACTGGCTCTCAACTATGGAGTTGCACGATCCCAACGAAGATAAGTTGGTTGAGGTCAGTTTTCGGAATGGAGCGCACAAAGCTTTTTATAGATTAGTAGATATCCTGCAAGCAGAAACAGGAGATGATGTTGTTGTGGAGTCAGATGGTGGTTATGATATTGGACGAGTTTCTCTCAAGGGAGCCTTAGTGCCGATTCAGATGAAGAAAAAGTCTGTTGACCCAAATTCCGCACTTCGACAGGTTATGAGAGTGGCCAATAGCAATGATATAGATCGTTTGGATCAGGCTATTGGTATGAATAAAGGAGCTTTGGTGAAATCTCGTGCTATTGCTGCTACCTTAGGCATCGATATGAAGATAGGCGATGTGGATTATCGTGCAGATATGAAAAAAGCTACATTCTATTACACAGCCCATGGAAGGGTCGATTTTAGAGAGTTGATACGTCATTACGCCAAAGAATTCAGGGTTAAAATAGAGATGCGTCAAATTGGGTCTCGCCAAGAATCATCCCGTATTGGGGGATTGGGATCATGCGGAAGAGAATTGTGTTGCTCTACCTGGTTGACCGACTTCAAATCAGTGACAACAGGAGCAGCAAGATATCAAAACCTCGCTATCAATCAGGCTAAGTTGTCCGGTCAGTGCGGTCGTCTGAAATGTTGCCTCAATTACGAATTAGATGTTTATATGGAAGCTTTGGAAGGTTTTCCTACCAATGTTGATATTTTAAGGTACGCTAATGGTCAACTAAAGCTTATAAAAACGGACATTTTTAAAAAGTTGATGTTTTATATAAAAAAGGATGAAAGAGGTAGAGAAGCATTTATTACATTGACAGTCAATGATGTATTTCGTATTAAAGAGGAAATAGCTCAAGGTAGATTACCGGAAGATATTGTAGCCACTAAAACTGAATCTATTGAAGAATTAGATGTCATAAAGTCGGAAGATTTAACAGGCCACATAGAACTCCCTGATGAGAAAAGAAGGAAAAAGAAGAAAAACAATAAAAATCGTCCCGAAAGTAACCGTAACCCTAAGCACTCTTCCGATTCGACTTTTAATGATAAAAAAGAGGCTGGTGAAGGTAATCGAACTTCATCTAATTCTACTCAACAAAATAAAGATAATCAACAAGGTAGAGGTCAACAATCGGGCAATAGGAATCCTAAAGGCCAAAGCAACAGAAAGCCCGATATTAAGAGGGAAGGTCGCTCTAATGATCGTAATAACCGCCGCGAAATAAGTGACTCCGGGAATTCTTCTGATCAGAATATACCAAAAAACAATCAGACTGGTAAGGAAGGTCAGCCGGGACAACCAAAGCGCAATAACCAAGGTAATCGGAAATTTCAAAATCAACGGAATCCAAACAATAGAAATAACATTCCAAATAATCCATCGGATAATAATTCATAAATAAGTAAAAAATTGTAATATGTCGTATGATGTTGTAGTAATAGGTTCGGGACCCGGAGGTTATATCTGCGCAATACGTTGTGCACAGTTGGGACTTAAAACCGCAATTGTTGAGAAGTATAAATCCTTAGGTGGGACATGCCTCAATGTGGGATGTATCCCATCAAAGGCTCTCCTCGATTCATCTGAACACTACTATAACGTGGTGCATCAGATGTCTCAACACGGTATTTCTGCCGGAAAAGTAGAGATGGATCCAAAGGTTATGTTTGATAGAAAACGCAATGTCGTTGAAACGGTAAGTAAAGGAGTTTCCTATCTTATGTCTAAGAACAAGATTGATGTTCATTATGGTTTGGGTTCTTTTGTAGATTCTACTCATATTAAAGTGCAGAAAGAAGATGGCGAAGCTATTCTTGAAAGTAAATACTTCGTTATCGCAACCGGCTCAAAACCCATTACTCCGGAAGCATTTAATTATGATAAAAAAAGAGTCATCACCTCGACTGAAGCCCTGACTCTTGGTGAGATCCCCAAGAGCATGGTCGTCATAGGGGCAGGTGTAATCGGTTTGGAACTTGGTTCAGTTTATGCACGACTAGGCAGTAAAATCGAAGTGATTGAGTTTTCTGATAAAATTATTGGAACGATGGACGTAGATTGTGGTAAGGAATTGCAGAAGGTTCTGAAAAAAGAAGGATTTACCTTTCATCTTAATCATGCGGTTACCTCTGTCAAAGCCACTAAATCTAAGGTCGTCGTTGAATACAAACAGAATGGAAGTGAGGAAGTAAAGAAAGCCGAAGCAGACTATTGTTTGGTTGCGATAGGAAGAAGACCATTTACGGATGGATTGCATCCGGAAGCAGCCGGAGTGATTGTAGATGCAAAAGGGCGCATCGAAGTAGGAGATTACCTTCGAACCAATATTCCCAATATTTTTGCCATTGGAGATGTAGTTAAAGGTGCAATGCTTGCGCATAAGGCTGAGGAAGAAGGTGTTTTTGTCGCTGAAATGATTGCCGGACAAAAGCCACATATCAATTATAATTTAATTCCGGGAGTCGTTTATACATGGCCGGAGGTGGCAAGTGTAGGTGAAACAGAAGCTCAGTTGAAAGAAAGAGGCATTGAATATAAAACAGGGAAATTCCCATTTAAAGCATTAGGACGGGCTAAAGCAAGTGGAGATGAAGCCGGTTTTGTAAAAGTTTTGGCCGATAAGGCAACCGATGAAATTTTGGGTGTTCACATGATTGGTCCACGTGCGGCGGATTTAATCGCAGAAGCCGTTGTTGCTATGGAATATCGCGCATCGGCGGAAGATATCGGAATCATTTCTCATGCTCATCCAACTTATACAGAGGCATTTAAGGAAGCAGCATTGGATGCTTCAGCCAAAAGACCTTTGAATATATAAGAGTAGTAAAAATACACTGATTAGGGAACTATCGTATGCATGAGATGTTGTTGCTGTTTTGTAACAACATCTCAAACTGTGTTCTAATACAAATTCTGCATAATAAAAATGTAGAATCGCTTTACAATTATCAGCACTCTGCGTTAAGGAAAACGACAATTGCTGAATTCTGGAAGATATAAAAAATAAGCGTATTAAGCCTTGAGTCTATTCAATTTTAATGAATTTTGACCCATATTGTCCTGAATCGGTAGTTATGATAATATGATAAACACCATTTGGTAATTCAGTTAATTCAAGATTTACAGAATTGCCTTCTACCGCTATTTCTGACCTGACAACTTGTCCCAAAGCGTTGTATATGGTACCTTTTCCATGGATATTAGTATTCCATTCAATGTGAAGTAAAGCATTGGTAGGGTTTGGATATAGTTTTAAACCCTTTATACTTCGATAAGTGGAACTGGTATTGTTTTCAAGCAAAATGCTATCTGAGGTATATAAACAATCATTAGCATCTTTCAAAGTATAAGAATAACTTCCGGCAGAAAGTCCGGAAATAAGGGATGTGCTGCCACTGATCTTAATGCCATCTTTGTACCAACTGTAGATATAATCAGGGATACCGCCTGTGTTTATTACGCTGATGGAGCCGTTGTTTTGATTTTTTTCAGGTAGGACTGTTATGATATCTATTTGCCTGATTATACTGGGTTGGCGTATAGTAAAAGTGTCTAGGCTTTGGCAACCTAATGAGTCCGATACATGTAAATTATATTGACCCGCTGTAAGGTCAAATCGGCATAATTCGGAAGATTCATCATCCCAGAATAATTCATAAGGACCGGTTGCATTTTTGATTTTTATGCAGATTGCGGCATCTGACCCTCCATAGCATTTTACATCTTGGATTACTACATTAGTAGGGCTTAAGGCACACCCAATAAGGTTTATGACGAATAATTCGCTAATGACACAACCGTGGGCATCTGTCGTGATGTAGTTGTGAAGTCCATTTGCTTGATCGTCCAACGTAATAATTCCTGTGTAAGACGTAATTGTGTCTCCTGCGTCCAAGACCAATTGATAGGGTGGAGTACCTCCTGAAAAAACAAATTTTACTTTGCCATCCGGGATTTCCGCACTTGAGGCGTCAGTGACGGTCATGGTGCGCTTAAATGGTGGTGGCTGATTGATTTTGAAGAAACCATTGGTTGTACATCCAAGGCTATCTTTAATGGTAAGTGTATAATATCCAGACTTAACATTGCGCAATTCCGAAGCACCACTGCCATCAGACCACAAATAAGATAACGGTGGGATGCCCCCTTGGACTAAGGGTGAAACAAATCCTGTGGCAGATCCATTACAATCCACGTGATGGAGGATTACATCCTGAATTACGATGTCGCAATTATAAGGTGCGATATACACATCTTTAAGGAGAGAACACCCTTTTATATCGGTAATGGTTACATTGTAATAACCCGGTTTCATCTGGTCTCTGTCACGTGTATTGACGCCGTCTGACCATGTAAAAGTGTAAGGGGGAGCACCACCTGAAGGGAGGATCAATGCTTTTCCGTTATTTGCATTTTCCCCACTTTCGTTTAGGTGATCTATGACGGCAGTGAATAATTCCGGTTCGTTAAGTGTAAAAGTCTTATCAGAAGTACATCCGAACGCATCCGTAACTGTAATGTTGTAGTTGCCGGCAACAAGTCCAGTTATTGTCTTGAGCGTCGAACCATCCTGCCATAAGAAGGAATAGGGTGGGACTCCACCATCGGCAAAGACCGAAATAAGACCGTTAAAGCTGCCTATACAGCTAGGTTGATTGATTTGATTGCTTTTGATTTCAATAGGTGTGGGTTGCCTGACCTCTCCTGTTGCCCTCGCTTCGCAGCCATCTACATCCGTAACAGTAACGCTATATATGCCTGCGCTTAGATTAGTAGCTGTTGGGGTGGATGCACCATTAGACCAAGTGAATGAGGTAGGGAATGGTATGGTAGTTGTAACGGTCGCTGACCCAGTGGAGTCTCCATGGCATTTGACATTCGAAATATCGCTAATATTAGCAGAAAATTCGCCCTTTTTGATGATAGAACTAACCGCAGTATATTGGCATCCAGTGGAATCTGTAATTACCACTGAGATAAGCCCGGAATGCGTAAACGAAGTAGTGTCTGTTGTCGCTCCATTGGACCATAAATAAGTAAATGGTGCAATACCGGTAGTCGGCAATACTATTGCCTCCGCTGCAATTGAAGTATTGCAAGGAATGTCTGTTTTAATGATTTTGCCAAAGACCGGAAAAGGTTGTGTAATTGTAACTATATCTTCAAGGGTATCAATGGCAGAATCTGTTATTGTCAAGCTATATGTTCCGGCAGCAAGATTGGTAACTGTTTGAGTTGAATCACCAGTATTCCAACTGTATTTGTAGGGAGGCCTACCGCCGTTATATTGAGCAGTGGCTGTGCCGTCGTGATTGCCACTACAGGTGACATTCGATGAAGAAATATTGCCACTTAGTCTGGTATAATTTGATATATAACGAACGGATTCAAAAGTGTTTAAGCTTACATCTCCTGTATAGCTACTATCGGCATTGCCTAACAATCCACTTGCATAAAGGTGAAGTGTTTGACTGAAAGCTTCATCTTCATTAGGACTTGTCCACGTCACTTCCCATTCGACCACGCTATCTTGCTGGAAAGTGGCGGCAGGACGGTGTTCGAAGTAATCTCTATAAGGTTGGATCGTTACTGCACTATTGTTCGATGGATTGGAAAAAGTACCTATTTTTTCTTTTCGTTCATTGATGAGTGTCATTTGAAAGCCAGCCTGAGAGGCATCTCCGAATGTTTTAGTGATTCTAACCTTTATTCGGTAATCAGTATTTGGGCTGAGCGTATCAGGCAATCCCAATATTTCTATTAAACCTGTTGAGGCATTGGCTGAGGGAGGTGTATGACATGAAGCACATGTTAATTCGCCCGGTGCACCGGTATGGTAATTAGGTGGATCTTCCACCCAAGAAGTTAAGCAAAGGATTGTTCCTATTATCAGAAAGAGGACAAGTGTTCTATGGGTAAACAATTGCATAAAGGTCAGATTTAAGGAAATGAATAAACGAATGAAAGCAAAGATATAATAATTCTTCTGTCTGGTGATATTTTTATCTGCCCTGCCATATCAAATTTATATAAAACCCACATTCAGCAGTAAAGGTTTTGAAAAACCGTATAGTGCTGATTATGAGGGTTAATACCTATGTACGAATCGTTTCAATGATTTCTGTAAACCATTGATTACGAGTCGTAAATCGATTCCGCAATTGTCTAATGCGCAATTTGGGTTCATATCATTGTCATATATATTAAAAAAATATAAAAATGAAGTATCTTTGCACCGATTTACTATTGTTTCACCAATTTGATTATGTTGCATGCACAAGATTTTACTTATTTCAAGCAAATTTTTATTACTCTTTGCCTTCATTGGGATAAGTACGAAATGTACTGTTTCTAACCCGGATAACATTGAGAATCCATTATTTGTCAATGGGACACAGCTTGATTATGATGTCGCAACTTCTTGGAATTCAGTTCTTAATAATCTTGAACGTTATACTGCAAATTATAAATCTCCCATTGCAGCCCGTTCCATGGCTTACATCAATCTGGCAGCATACGAATCAATTGTACCGGGCATGAGTGACCGATATAATTCAATAGCAGGTAATTACCTTGGACTTACTTTGCCGACAATCGATGCCGAAAAGTCTTATATGTGGCCAATAGTTATGAATAGTTGCTATAAATATTGCGTTCAAAAATTTTATCCTACTGCACCGGTGAGTCAACAAGCAGAAGTGACAGCAACATATAATCGACTGTTATTGAAATATTCAGAATCTGCAAGTCAGGAAATTATCATCCGGTCAACGGAATTTGGACGACAAATGGGCGAATTCTTTTACAACTGGTCGAAAGAAGACACTGTTGGCGATAAAGCATATCTCAATATCAATAATGCTTCATATACACCTCCTGCGGGCTTGGGCAATTGGCAACCTACCTTACCCGATTTTTCACCTGCTGTCTTGCCCGATTGGGCAGGGGTGCGCACTTTTGCATCAAGTAAGGAAGATTTTTCTATTTCTGAGCCAATGAGTTATGACACGGATGCATCATCTTTTATGTACAAACAGATGAATTATATCCGAAAGAAAGTAAATTATATCAAGGCTAATCCGGATAATGAAGGATATTGGATTGCTCAATTTTGGAGCGACGACTTTTCTCCTTTGACATTTACCCCGGCAGGTAGATGGGATGCTATAGCAACTCAGATAATTATACAGGAAAATTTAAGTCTTGCGGAAGCTGCTACATTATATGCTAAAGTTTCATTGGCTTTGTCTGATGCAGCTGTGGGATGTTGGAATAATAAATTTAAATATAATGTCGAACGTCCTGTAGATTATATCAGGGCTAATATTGAATCTGATTGGAATACTATGATGAAACCCGGCCTTGAAGATACATATCACTCTCCGGCAACTCCTGCCTACCCCTCAGAACATGCGACTTTTGGAGCGGCAGCGGCTACTGTATTGACTGCCATTTTTGGGGATCAATACAAGTTTACTGATAGATGCCATGAAGGTCGAACAGAATTTAAAGGTGAACCAAGGACTTTTTATCGCTTTGAGGATGTTGCAGACGAATGTGGCTATTCCAGAATTCAAATAGGCGTTTGCTCTCAACAAGATGTGGATGCTGGTTTACAACTGGGTAATCAAGTAGGTCGTAAAATTAATAGCCTGCAATTCGAAAAATAACCATTATTTCGAATTTTTATCCGGCGGCAAAGGGACTGGGTCATATCCATGCCCTCCCCATGGGTGACAACTTAATATTCGTTTTATAGCCATCCATGTTCCTTGCAAAATACCCCATTTTTCAATCGCTTCAATAGCATAATGTGAACATGTAGGTTGATACCGGCACTTATTCGCTCCCAATAATGGACTTATTGCCAATTGATAAAACCGGATAGGTAATATAAATATCTTGCCTAAAATATGTTTAAATCCAGCCATATTAGTTCAAACATCGATTTTAAAGTAATGGTTTAGATGAATTTTATAATTTGATCCACTTTTTGACCATTTTCAATTGGTTGGGTAATGTGATTTCAATAAAATATAGACCGGAATGGTAAGCGCCAACGTCTAATATAAGATTTGAAAGATCGCATTCGGTCAATTCTTTGACTTTTCTACCCAGGCAATCTTTAATTATCAAATCACCAACCGTTGTTTTTTCAGCATCGATGGCGATATGAAGTTCGCCTTCTGTAGGGTTAGGATAGATTTTGGCAAATTGTGGTGAAGTAGTTTTACTCGAATTATTGTGGTCCTGATAAGTAATAAGTTCAATATCATCAATATTAATACCATTCCTATTTTCTAAGTCATCCGAAACCAATCTAATGCCAATGAATATTTCCTGACCTGCAAATTGAGTCATGTCCACCTCTTCCTTTAGCCACACAATACTGTTGCCATCGTATATCGGTTGACCTTCTTTTTGAAAAACGGTGCCGGGACGGGTAAATTTGCCGCAAAGAGGAAATTCCCCATCGTCCGTGATAGCATACACTTGGGCATAATCGAAGTTGCCTTCAATGTCCCATTTCAACCAATAAGTTAATAATGTTTTCTCTTCAACGGGTATCTGAAAGGGTTCCTCGAGTACAACTCCAGAATTTTGGTTTTCATGGTATTTCTGATTGGGAGAGTCACCAATAGAGCTAGGCGCACTATGATATTCTGAAAAATCAATACCCCAGTCAATACCATCCAGGATAAAGTCCGACAAATCGTCACATGTATTGGTGGTAAGCCTAATATCTGACTTAATAGTGAATTGAATCGTATCAATCAAAGTCAAATTGTTCATTATTTTTGTAATCTCAAGCAACACCAGATCATTATTGACAGTCAAAATATTGGGAGTGATGATCAATTCTTTTAAGGCAGATTCCGGGATGTTTAGATTTAGATCAAATGAAGAATGGTTAATGATTGCATTGTCACTAACTACCTTAAACTTAACTGTTACCGGACCTTGTTCTACGCCGATTCTATTGACTGAAATTTGGAATGGATTAGATTTTCCTTTCAATAAATACAGCGGATCGAGAAATTCTACTTCGAAATAACGGTGCGCCATTTCGGCAAAGACGATATTCCCCTTTAGAGTAGTTTTGCAAAGATGCCTAATATTGGCGGCTGCCGGCCAAAATCCTTCTGACGTAAGTCCTATCTCCGGGGTAAGTGAAAATGTTTTGTGCTCCGGATCATGCGCATATATCCAGTCGTCGGATCCTCCATTTGACAGATAGCCTACCGTTTGGATTGTATTGCCTATAGCAAAGCTGTTTTGGCCGGCATAAGTGCTTGCAATACTTTTGAATACGGCGTCATCCGGGCAAGGTTCTGATGTGTAATTCCAAGGGTAAATGACATAGTTGCCAAATGTATGGTTGTTGAGGGCTAGGCTAAACTTGAATTGATCTGTTAAAGCTGCAACGGCCTGTGTTTCCGGTTCAGAGAAGGGTGTTCTGCCCCGATAGACTTGACTTAAGGGGTCTGGACTTGACCCGGTGTCATCAAATCCCCATTTCCATCCGTAGTTTCTATTAAGGTCAACTCCATAAAAGCCTGATTGGTCAAGTTTTCTATTTTTCCGCCACATCCCACCACCTTCGGGCTTATTGGTGGCATTGTACACATATCCGTCGGGATTGATACATGGAATAAAGTATAACTCTGTATTGTCAATGAGGTTTTTTATTTCAGAGTCGCTGTCGTAATGCTCCAGTAAATACCAGATATAATAGATTAGCTGGGATAGGCTCATCGGTTCACGTGCATGGTGTAACGCCGTATAGAGTACTCGTGGCTTTGCCTGTGTCTGATCCGGGTTATTAGAGATTCTAAGCCATTGGATGGGGCGACCTTCAAATGTTTTGAAAGTGTCAATATCGAATCTTTGACTAATTAAATGAGGATATAACATGCGCATCGTATCGAGGATAGCATTCATGTCTTCATAGGTATAGTAGCCTGCCATGGTTCCAAGACGGAAGCGCTTCGGATCTGTGATTTGGTCAATCGTCTTTTCACAACTGTAATTGTTTCTTTCTAATGTCTTGAGAAAGTCTGTTTCTACGTGGGTATAATCAATATGATGCTCTTTTAATAAATTTGTTTCTTCTTCATTGAGGTAATTCATCCAAAATCTCCCCGGAGCGTAAAATCCATGATCTGCCTCAAGTCCTAAGCGTGCAATAGCTTCGATTGAAGTGTTTTTCAAATCAACACGGGTAAGTTTGTAATGGCTATTATCAAACTGTCCAAAAATATGGGAAGTCAATGAGCAAAAAAGGATTAGGAGAAGTAACTTATTAAAATTATATGACATTTGTATTGAATTAATAATCAAAGATAAGAATCGGATTTTAAAATGTCAAGTAGAATTAAGTTTTTTTTTAAAATATAGAGAATGTAATTAAAATTAAGGTTAGTTCAACAATAAATTGGAGGGTGATTTTCTATTTCTTACGAATAACATCATTTTGCCTTCTAATACTTTCCATGTGGATGGCGTTGAAGTAGCGTTCGATGAATTCAGGACTAAGATTAAGTTTGGTGCCATGTTGACTTAATCGATTCATGATATCATTCCACCTTTTCATTTGGAGGATAGTGAGATGATGTTCTTTTTTAAAATTTCCTATTTCATCCGAAATTTCCATTCTTTTGCTCAAAAGGAGGATGAGTTCATCATCCATCTGGTCAATCCTATGCCTCAAATGAATAAGGGAAGGGTCTTCAATTGAATTTCCATTGGTTGATGACCATTGTATTGAATCAAGGAGCATATTCAAATCACTGGGTGTAATCTGTTGAGCAGCATCGCTCCATGCATGCTCGGGGTCAATGTGGCTTTCTATCATGATACCGTCATAGGCTAAGTTGATGGCTGTCTGAGCGACATCTTGTAAAAGCCTTTTTTTTCCGCATATATGGGAAGGGTCATTGAGGAAAAGTAAGTTAGGGTAGTGACCTTTCATTTCTATAGCGAGATGCCAAAGGGGAGCATTGCGGTATTCGCTATTACCATACGTAGAAAAGCCACGGTGGATGAGACCGATGGTTTTTATGCCTGCTTTTTGGATTCGTTCGACAGCGCCTATCCATAGTTCGAGGTCGGCGTTGATAGGATTTTTAATAAATACCGGGATATCAACACCTTTTACTTCATCGGCTATTTCCTGGACACTAAATGGGTTTGTTGTGCTGCGAGCACCGATCCATATTATATCTACATCATGTTTGAGTGCTTCCTGTACCTGATATTTATTGGCTACTTCCACTGCGATGGGCAGACCGGTCAATGCCTTAGCCCTTTTTAACCAAGAGAGACCTATGGAGCCTACACCTTCAAATGATCCGGGTCTTGTCCTTGGCTTCCAGATACCTGCACGTAATACATCGACTTTGCCCAATTGATTCAACTGCAAAGCTGTATTCACACATTGTTCTTCGGTTTCGGCACTGCATGGTCCTGCAATAATGAAGGGTCTTTTGGAATTCAGCTTAATTGACAGTTGGCTGGAGATATCTTCCTGATTATGCATTTATACTCTATTAAGTTCGGATGAAATGTAAGTTAGCCTCAAATAAACAAGAAATTTATCCAATAGTTACATTTATTTCCTTAGTTTTTGAGAATTTAATTAATTTTATTCGCAAAAATCTCAAAACATGGTATTTAATTCTAAAATACTTTGGATATTAATATGTACAATGTGTATCCAAGTAGCCAATGCCCAAGAACCTTTTCCGCGAATTGTTTTAGAACAGGTGTTTTCAGGGCTATCTTCACCTGTATCATTGCAGAGTTGTAACGACAATCGGATTTTTATTGTGGAAAAGGCCGGCGTCATAAAAATTGGGTATCCGGATGGCACTATCAGAGATTCAGCATTTTTGGAAATTACAGATCGAGTTACGAGCGGTGGTGAAAGGGGATTGCTCGGATTGGCTTTCCCGCCGGACTATAAGCATAGTGGTGTTTTTTACGTAAATTATACCGGTGATTCCGATGCAAGGACCATCATTTCAAGATTTCGGATTTCTCAGGATTCAAATAAAGCAATTGAAGCGACAGAGGAGAAATTATTGACGATAAAGCAACCGTATGCCAATCACAACGGTGGCAATATCGAATTTGGACCTGATGGCTACCTATATATTGGTATGGGAGATGGCGGCAGTGGCGGAGATCCTCAAAATAATAGTCAGAATAAAAAGAGCCTATTGGGGAAGATGTTGCGCTTAGACGTTAGTCAGAATCCGGGATATAAGGTTCCAACAGATAATCCTTTTGTAGGGAATCCGGATTATAGCCCGGAGATTTGGTCATTGGGATTGCGCAATCCATGGAGATTTAAATTTGACGAGCGCAATGGGAATATGTGGATAGCTGATGTAGGTCAAAATAAATGGGAGGAAATAGACTTTGAAGCTGCTGGCAATGGAGGCAAAAACTATGGATGGCGATGTTATGAGGGATTTGAGTCTTATAATTTAGCCGGGTGTGAGGATGCGCTTAGCTATGAGTTTCCGGTCGTCGTCTTTGACCATGATGCAGGTCACTGCAGTATTACAGGAGGCGTAATTGATATTAAAGATCCCAATAGTTCACTATATGGATATTATTATTCTGCGGATTATTGTTCCGGACAATTTTGGGGAACAAAGAGGAATGCTGATTTATCTTTTTCGACCATAGAGCTTGCCAATCCTGGCTTTGGAAAGTTTGTTGCATTTGGTTATGACCAAGAGAAAAATATATATGTCGCCAGAGATAATGGAAGGATCTATCGTCTTGATACATTTGTATTATGTGCGCCAGCCTTAAATATTGTAAGTGACGGGCCAGAAGTAGGCTGTAAGATTGAAGAGGTTGTTCTTTCTACCCAATATTTTCCAAATGGTATCTATACATGGTATAAAGATGGTGATCCGATAGATGGAATTGCTATTGATACACTACATGCCACTGAACCTGGAAATTACACGGTTCAATTTGTTTCTGAGACATGCAGTGCCGTTACAGATACTGCCTATAGGGTTAGAAAAAGCACCGCAATTGATGTAAATATCTTGGATATTCCGGAAGAGTATTGTCTAAATGGAGCGCCATTGGTATTCCACGGTACACCCGAAGGTGGTTCATTTTTTGGTACTGGAATGGTGGATTCTGTATTTTATCCATCCATAAGTAATATAGGCACTTTTTTTATTACATATTCGTATGAGGATGCAGAAGGATGCAATGGTTTTGATGTAGGCACAATCCGTGTTAATAATCCTCCCGGAGCAGTGATATTGTCAGCGCCTCCAACTCTTTGTCTTCAAGGCCCGCCATATCCGTTGGAAGCTATTCCGGAGGAAGGATATTGGACAGGTGACGGAATTTCCGGAAATACTTTTTATCCGGTGGTCGCCGGTGTGGGTGTTCACAAGATGAAATATACATTTAATCCATGGCCTGGATGCTATGGCTATGATAGTATCTTCATTAAAGTAATAGACTGCAATTCTGCTGTATTCGAAAATGAACAAATGCCGGTGAAGATTTACCCCAATCCGGCACAAGACATAATCAGCATAAGAACCAACTTTAAGTTTAATGCTCCTCTGGATATCTCACTTTTGAATAGCTTCGGCAAAGCAGAACGGATTAAATATTTAGTTCAAGAAGAAAGCGGATATAAAACGATTATCTTGTCATTGGAGCATCTTCCGGCGGGAGTATATCCCATTATTATTCAGTATAATGGAAGACAATATGTTGAGAAAATAGTCAAGTTATAAAACGTTAATTTGGCTTTGAATATAAAACTCCGAAAATGGATAATTCGTCGAAACAGTTGCCAGACACTGAAAAGGAGTACGTTATTTAAACCACATTCCGCTTTAGAAAAATGCGGAATCGATTTACGACTCGTAATCAGCAATATACGGTTTTTCAAAACCTTTACTGCTGAATTCGAGTTTAAGGAAGATGTTATAAAAAGAAACAAGGATGGATTTGTTTTCTAAAAAAGTGGAACAATATTGTCTTGATGTCGGGGGTGAAGTGCCGATCTATCTGCAAGAATTAGATACATATACTCATCAACACCATCATAGCCCTAATATGTTATCCGGTGCATATCAAGGACGCTTATTGTCAATGATAAGTAAGATGGTGAAGCCTAAAAATATTATAGAAATAGGAACTTATACGGGGTATTCAGCACTCTGTCTTGCAGAAGGTTTAAGTCCGGGTGGGATGGTTCATACCATAGATGTGGATGAACGATTGAAGAAGACCCACGATATGTTTATAAAGAAAAGTCCATGGTCAGAATCTATTACAACTTATTTTGGGGATGCGAAGCAAGTTATTCCCGAATTAGGGATTCGTCCTGAGCTTGTGTTTATCGATGGGGCGAAGAAAGAATATTCCGTTCTCTTTGATATTTGCTTGCCTTTAATGCCTTCCGGAGGTGTAATACTGGCAGATAACGTGCTGTGGAAGGGAAAAGTGCTTGAAGAAGATATGGATGACCGTAGTCGAGCTATCCATCAGTTTAATCACAAAGTTAGTCAGAGTCCTGAAGTAGAAAAGATTTTGCTCACCATCCGAGATGGGCTCTTTTGGATTGTAAAAAAATAATATTGTCGTTGAGCTATTCTTGTTTTTTTACCTTTGCGATACCTGATTTTACAAAAAGAGGGTAGTGATTCTTACTCGCATTGATATGCAGGCAATTGATATGAGATACAATACATGCACTTATTAAAGAGGGATGAGATAGACGTAAAGTTGTGGGATAGTGTTATTGCACAATGCCCATCGGGGCTACCGTATGGATTTTCGCAAATATTAGATGTGTGTACGGATAAACAGTGGATGGGGATAGTATCAGAGGATTATCAGTGGGTCATGCCTTTGCCATATAACAGGAAGTTACTGGGATTTAGGCAGTTTTATCAGCCTTATTTACTTCAACAGCTTGGTATATTTGGCAGAATTCCTGATGCGATTGAAGTTGAAGAAGTTTTTCGCATCATCAAAAAAAATAGCATACGGGGTATATTTGCCTTCCAAGAAAACAATTCCTCATTTGTTGCCCCTTACAGCTTGGCAAAAACCAATATTATTCTAGATGTCAATCGAAGCTATCAGGAAATTCAACAAGGTTATCACAAAGCCTTAAGAAGGAGGTTAAACAAGGAGTATGATGATCAGTGGCTACAGTCTGACGACCTGATATTGGAAGAAATATTGGATCTTTATATGGAGCACACATATAAGTTGTATGGAGCTAATGAGAAAATGACACAACAATATATCCGAGCCTTTGTACAGACATGCTATGATATGGGTCTCATAAAACTATTGGCTTTAAAGGCTTCTGATTCGGTTATTTATACCGGATATATAAATATCGTAACGAAAAGTCGAGTTATCAAGGCATTGTCTTTCAACAATACCCTATATAAACACTATTCCGGACCGACTCGATTAATTGATAATACCATCCAGAAATATGCCGGTAAGCCATTCATCATTGACTTTGCAGGCTCAGAAATAAAATCTGTTGCTGAATTTTACAAACCATTTAATCCGACAGTTCGACCATATTTTATCGTCAAGACTTAGCGTATTCCTATATCTCCTTTGCCTTCAGAGCTTTTATAAGCATCTAAGCCGCATTGAAGGAAGTTGACATATTGATTTACGTCCGGTGTATAACCGACCGGAGTGTTCAATAGCTGACCAGTATGTGTTATTAGAGCATACCAGGGTTGACTGTTGTTGTTGAAATTGTCCGTTTGAAAAAACTGCCATTTGTCACCTACTGTCCTTAATCTTTTCTTTCCTCCTGTTTTGTATGTCAATGTGACTTGTTCATTTTCAGGAAGTGGTGTCTTGTCATCCACATAAAGAGAAATTACGACATATTCTTTGGTAAGCAGGTTATTGACTTTGTCTTTAGGCCATACGTGTTCTTCCATCTTTCTACAATTGACACAAGCATAACCTGTAAAATCAAGGAAAATAGGGAGGTTACGTGACTTGGCATAGGCCAGACCTTCTTGTAAATCATGAAAGCAGTTAAGGTTGTTTGGACAATCTTTTGGATATAAGATGCTATAACCGACAGGAGGGGCTAGTCCGCTAAGCAAAGATAGAGAAGTAAAGGTTTTTGTTTCTTTGTTGTACATAAAGCCCATAGCAAGGTATATCGCAAATGCTAGAGATGCAAGGGCAAGTATGCCTCTCACAGGGCTTAATTTCTTGAGCTTGCTATCATGTGGAAAGCGAATCCATCCCATCAGATATGCAAATAGCCCAACAGCAACAGCAATCCAGATGAGTAGGAATGGTTCAATTTTGAGCAATCCCCAATGTTTAACTAAATCTGCATTGGAAAGGAATTTGAATGCGAGCGCCACCTCGATAAAGCCTAAAACAACTTTAACGGTATTGAGCCATCCACCTGATTTAGGTATTGAGTTCATCCATCCCGGGAAGGCTGCAAAAAGAGCAAATGGCAAAGCCAGAGCGATACCAAATCCTGCCATACCCATCGTTAGATTCCATGCCCCTCCATCAGAACTTAAAGTTCCAGCCAGTAATGAGCCGAGGATAGGTCCGGTACATGAAAATGAAACTAATGCGAGTGTCAGCGCCATAAAGAATATTCCGATAAGTCCACCTACTCCCTCTGCTGAAGATACCTTATTTGAAAGACTACTTGGAAGCGTAATTTCATAATACCCAAAAAACGAGAATGCAAATACCATGAATATAACAAAGAAAGCTACGTTAAGCCATGCATTGGTCGATATGTCATTGAGAATATTTGGATTTATACTATCTAATAAATGAAAAGGCAAACTCAACAATAGGTATATTAAAAAGATAAAGAATCCATACATAAAAGCATTGGTCATCCCTTTCTTTTTATCTTTGCTACTCTTTGTGAAGAAGCTTACGGTCAATGGTATCATAGGAAATACACAAGGCGTCAGCAATGCGATTAGACCGCCTAAAAAGCCCAATATAAAGATGGAAAGAAAGCTGCTTTGCTTGATATTAGCCTCTTCACTTACGGAGCATTGAGATATTGGATTGTCCAAGTCGATATTTGAAATCGGAAAAAGACTTGCCTCTGTACTTGTTAGTGTTTGACTTCCTTCCTCAGTAAATGGGTTGAAGCTTATTTCTACATTTTGTTTTGCGGCATCAGTGCGCCAGAAAGCCTGAAATGGGGCGCACTTCGCATCGTCACATGCCATAAAGTCGATAGATCCGGTTAGAGGTTGATCTTTTTCTGTGCCGTCAATGGTGACATTGAACGCAGCAGTATTGGAAAGCGTCGTGACATTAATTTTGAAATAAGGATCAAATGTTGTCTTGGAACCCGTAGATTTTTCGGTAATCCCGGTGATTAAGCCTTTTGAGGATTTGTCTAAGGAAAATGAAGTCGGAATGGGGCCATCGCCTTTGATATCTTTCGAATATATTTTCCATCCTTTATCTATGGCAGCTTGAAAAGCAATGATTGCTTTGCCGGTGGCGTCAGACTGAATGGTTGCTGTCCATTTCACCGGCTGAATGATATCAGTGGTGGCATTAGATGTGGGTGGAGTGAGTTGGACATCATCTGAGGTCGGAGCGACAGCGGTGGGGTTGTTATCTTTATCTTCTAATGCATTTGTCGTAGGTTGATCTGATTTCTTTTTATTTTTTAAATTAAAGGAAAAGTCATAGTCCATTGGGGGGAGGCACTTAGTGGCGTCACACGTTTGGAAATTGACATATCCTGAAATAGGCTTTGAATCGTCTAAGACCTTTATTCTTTGCTTAAGGATGGCTGTTTCAGTAAACTTGGTGATTTTTGCGTCCCAGATTTCATCATACATTGTTTTAATGTGACCGCCTTCTTTGTTTTTACCAATAAGTTTGATAGATTTAGGATTATCAAACACAACTTGGGTCGGGTTGGGGCCAACATTGGGATCGATGTATTGACTATAAATAGACCATCCATTTTCTATTTTAGCTGTCCAGGTGATTTCATATTCGTCGTCACTGACTTGTTTGTACGTGGAAGACCATTTTACCGGATCGTAAATTTGGCTGTGAGCTGAGAATGAAATTACTGAAAGTAAAAAAATCCAAAAAAGGCTAACTTTTCTCATTATATTATTTAGAAATATTTGATCTTGATAAGAATTTAGAATAAAATGATATAATGCAATTTTGATGCATTTGTTTAATCGCGCAAATATACATCAAAAGCCTTTGTTTTAAGGTACTTTAGTATTGTGATTGTTGAAAAATCATTTATTTTAAAAAAAAATTAACGAATCAAATACATGGTTTTAACAATTTGGGTGGAATGTAAGGACTTTATCATTAACTGACATTCTGAATGATTTTGTCGAATAAATGGATACGTTTGGCAAAAGCTTTATGTCTAAAATTATAGAATCCGTATCTTTAACGTCAACTTTATATAACTTCAATAGTATAATTTGAACGTTTTAGAAAATATCAAGCTTGCGATAGGCAATGTAAGGTCCAATCTGCTTCGATCGATGCTGACGATGCTCATCATAGCATTTGGAGTTATGGCATTGGTGGGTATTTTGACTGCAATAGATTCGATATTAAGTTCTATGACCAACAATTTTTCGGGATTGGGTGCAAATAGTTTTTCCATTATTCAAAAGAATGTTGGCTTTAGAGGGCATCCTGATGGGAAACGCAGGATACCAGGGCCGCCAATTTCTTTTGAACAAGCGATGATGCTTGTCGAAAAGAATAAGTTGCCCACGAAAATAGCAGTCTTTGCCACCGCATCAAGCTCAGAGAAAGTGATATATGGGGATAAATCCACCAATCCTGAAATAAGTATTTTGGGGATAAATGAACATTATTTGGATGTCAATGCCCTAAATATTAAGGCAGGCCGCCCATTTTCTTCAACAGAATATCAGCATGGAGTCAATGTATGTATCATAGGAAATGATATCGTCAAACGATTGTTTAGCAATAGGCCACAATCCGCTATCGACCGGGATATTTCCATCGGAGGTAAAAAGTTTCGCATCGTCGGCGTCATGGAGGAACAAGGAAGTTCAATGACATCTAATTTGGATAAGCAGATAGAGATACCTCTTTTAACACAGAAAAAGTTGTATGGATTTCAGGATCAAAGTTATTCAATAGGAATCAGCACACCGGTAAAGATGAATCTTGATGATGCTATAGACTATACGACCGGTTTATTTAGAAATATACGTCGTTTGAAAGCCGGTGTTGATAATGATTTTGAGGTGCAACAGGCTGACGCTATTATGAAGATCCTTGAAGACAATTCATCTACGCTTCGTATTGCTACAATAGGAATAGGTTTAATTACCCTGCTTGGTGCAGCTATTGGTTTGATGAATATTATGTTAGTGTCTGTAACGGAAAGGACTCGGGAGATTGGGATTCGTAAGGCGTTGGGTGCAACAAGGAATAATATATTGGTTCAGTTTTTGGTGGAAGCTATCGTTATTTGCCAGATAGGCGGATTGCTTGGTATCTTCTTTGGCATCTTAGCCGGCAACTCGATAGCCCTGATTTTAAAGGGAGGGTTTATTATACCATGGGGCTGGATTATTTTAGGAATCGTTACTTGTGTCATTGTAGGATTAATATCCGGTATCTATCCTGCAATGAAAGCGTCTCGACTTGATCCTGTAGAAAGTCTGCGATACGAATAGAGTGCTCATAGAAACATTCTATGTAATGAACAAGTGCGATTTTTCTATTTCTAAATAATTTACAAAAAAAACTATCGTTTCTAATGATAATGGCTTAACTTTCCATTTCATTTATGCGCCGAGTGAAATTGTTATTAGTTTTTATTATAATTTGTTCTTCATTTATGACAATGAAGGCTCAAGAAGATCCAAGTGCATTGGTCAAGCAAGGTGCAGCATTGTATGATGTGGGAAAATATGAGGAATCTCTTACTGTCCTTGAAAGAGCAAGAGCAATATGGCCTTCATCGACCACTATTTTATATGAAATTGCCCTGAGCCGCTTTCAGTTAAATGATTGGGATGGGGTGATTCGGCTAGCTGACTCCATAATTGTCAGGCAAGACATTAATAATGCTGATGCATACGGCGTAAAGGCTGCGGCATTATTGAGACAAGGGAAGGTGGAGGAATCAACCAATACGCTGATAGATGGTATTTCGATTACAGGGGGAGATTACAAATTGTTTTTTAACCTTGGCGTCAATTTTATCAATCAAAATAAAGCAAATGATGCGGAGATATGCTTTCTGAATGCCATCCAGATTAAACCAACCCATGCAAATTCTTATTTGTTGCTTGCAAAATTGAATCAAAGCACCAATCCAATAAAATCGCTATTAGCTGCATGTCAGTTTTTGCTTTTAGAACCGAATGGTGAACAATCGAAGTCAGCCTTCCATATCATCAACCAAATATTGACTTCAGCACCGATGTATCAACCTGTTAATGATGTATCAAAGGTTGCTATTGATAGTAATTATGTGGCAGTTAACCATGTTTTAGATAGTTTGGTTCAAATTAATTTGCACAGTGGAATTACGATGGATATTGGTGTATTTGAGAATCAGTTGAAAGAAATAGTTAGAGTGTCAGCAGAATTAATGATTTATGATGAAGATGACGTATGGCGTGGTTATTTAATTCCTTTTTATACCGATATTTTCAAAGATGTCTATGGAGAAGTTTTTTGTAACTATATTGCACAATCACAATGGAAGGAAAGTGTTTATTGGTTGGAAATACATCGGGAAGAGCTGACTAAATTTGGCCAATTTTTAAAAGGAGAGGAAGATAAAAAATGATTATTGATTAAAATATAAATAAAATGAAATTAACGAGACGTAATCTGATAAGAAAGCTTTCAATAGGAATGGGAGTGATGGGGCTTAATTTGCCTGTTTTCGGAGAAAATTGGATATCAGAAGATACAATAGAATCGGATTATTCGGCGGCTGATTTTAATATGTCCGGATATCGGGCCCCTAAAATTGACAGAGTTAGAGTAGGGATTGTAGGTCTGGGTAATCGGGGAGAGGAAGCAGTGAGACGCTTGTGTTATATCGATGGATTGGACATTGTCGCTCTATGTGACAAATATTCGGATCGCGTAGATAAATGCAAAAAAGCCATTACGGATAAAAAGCTTCCGGAACCGAAAACCTTCAGCGGTGGTGAAGAATCCTGGAAAGGTATGGCAGATATGGATTTGGATCTTGTATATATATGCACACCATGGCATTGGCATGCTCCTATGTCTATTTATTCGATGAAGGCAGGCAAGCATGTTGCTGTCGAAGTGCCGGTAGCCACTACTCTCAAGGAATGTTGGGATATGGTCAATGTGTCTGAAGCGACACGTAAACACTGTGTTATTTTGGAAAACTGCTGTTATGACTTTTTTGAGATGTTGACACTCAATATGACTCGCCAGGGTCTCTTTGGTGAGATTGTTCATACCGAAGGCGCATATATCCACGATTTGATGGACCTCAATTTTTCAAAAGACTATTATGCCGACCTTTGGCGACTAAAAGAGAATGCTACACGCAACGGAAACCTATATCCTACGCATGGTTTGGGCCCGGTAGCTCAATGTTTGGATATCAATCGAGGGGATAAAATGGACTTTATGGTATCCGTAAGTACGGGTGATTTTATGATGCAGGAACGAGAAAAAGAAGAAGCCGGTAAATCCCCTATGTTCAAGCCATACGAAAATAGCCACTTTAGGGGCAATATGAATACATCCATCATCAAAACAGAAAAAGGGAAGACCATCATGATTCAACACGATGTTACTTCACCAAGACCCTATTCACGAATACATTTAGTTAGTGGAACGAAGGGAATAGCTCAAAAGTGGCCTGGGCCGGAACGCATAGCTTTTGGACACAAATGGGTAGATAAAACAGAGTTGGAAGGATTATATAGCAAATATACGCCACCACTGATTCAACATATAGGCAATATCGCAAAAGAAGTTGGCGGACATGGTGGAATGGACTTTGTGATGGACTGGAGACTCATAGACTGCTTGCGCAATGGGCTTCCTATGGATATGGATGTGTATGATGCCGCTTCATGGACTGTAGTCGGACTTTTGAGTGAAAAGGCAATAAAAAATAGTTCTGCATCGGTAAAGATACCTGATTTTACGAGAGGGCGTTATAAGACGAATGCCAAGGTTAATCTGGCTCTTGATGAAGGTGTGACAACCAATGTTAGGAAGTTTGGTTGAACCCGCATTCCGCATTAGGCTGTTTTTCAAAACCTTTACTGCTGAATTACATCTAACCGAATCGTAACAAGATGAATATCAAGCATTTGGAATTATACTAATTCGAGACTATTTGAATTTCAACACAACGAAAAGTTAGCAATATATTTCTTAAAGACAATATTTTGCCTTTAAGTAGAATTTGGGTTGAACAAGGATGAACATTCGGGACAACATAATCCCGAAGGGATGATATTTTTATAGAAAATATAGAATAATATTTTCAAAATCCCGAAGGGATGACATTATTACAATCCAAGAAAAAATGTATCAGCACAAAAAAACTGGAACGAATAGATGGAATAATCATTTCACCCATTCTGGGTTCCTCTTTCTACTATTGAATCTATTCTATAATAATGACAACCCTTCGGGCTTATATTGATAAATAATGGGGTTGGATTCACCTCGTCCAAAAAAGTATGAAAAATTTTTACAAACAATGTAGCTGAATAATTACAATAATTGTAAAAGGCTAAATTTCATCAAGCCAAATCGCAACAAGTTGATTATCTAATATTTGGAATTATATTGATTCGTGGCTATTTGAATTTCAACACAACAAACAGTTAGCAATATATTTCTTAAAGAAACTATTGTACCTTTAATAAGAATTCGGGATTAATCCTGCCTGAAATTGATTTCATCAAAAACTGGAAAGGATGATGGAAGCTTTGCCGGTGGTGAGGATCATCACGATCATTCCGTCATCTTGTAACTTGACGACAGTGGGCGTGAGGGAAGTAACAATTCCATTCATCCAAACGCCGGTATGGGGGCTGGAGTTGAGTGTGGTGAGGAGAGAGGATTTGGCCGCTTCAATCATTTCATTCATAGGAATGCCATAATCTTTTTCTATCATTTTTTCAATCTTCCCATTGAAGAGCCATGCCGCTGATTTTTGGAATAAATTTTTTGATTTGAGTTGAAAGCTGACATCTTTCAGTGCAAGTTTCTTTGTTAGGCTATCGTAGAAAGGGATACCTTCTATGATGACAGAGCCTTTGATATTACCAGATAATCGTGTATTGAGAATCAGCTTATCAGCATCTTTTCCTACTGTAATCTCTTCGATGGTAACTGATTTTTTACCGTTTAAAAATTCTAACTTTTGAAATTGAAATTGTTTATTTGCCAATAGAGTGGCATAATCATACGAAATTGCCGCAGCTGTTTCAACTGAAAAAGCATCCGGAATTTGGTTGACTAAGGATAAATTGGGCACTTGGGTAGCCGGTGGAGGTATCTGTGGCTTTACACCGATGGTTGTTTGGGAGTTAACGAGGATATTGATTATGCCGGATATGCCGGATTTGTTGGTTTTTAGGGGAGTCATCTGTATGCTTGAAGGCTGAATTTTAAGCCAGGATTCGTATTCCTCCGAAACTTGAATGGGTGTGTTCAAAATATTCCAAACTTGCAATGCATAGGGCTTCATGTCAAGTGCGGATGTTACTTGTTCGTCGATTTGCTTGGCAAAAGTGGCATGCTGCTTGTCAAGTATGTTGGCGACAATTGGTGTGATAGGGATATCGACATATTTGTATTTTAAAACAGGTTTAGTAAGCCAGGTGTATCCATCAGGTGTCGTAACAGTCTTGATAGTCCAATCCGGTCTGATAGCAAAGACTGTCTTAAAGTTGAGGATGAGTTCAAATTCTGTGCTTTGATAAGAAACATAACCAAGAGCGCCGACACCTTTTTCTGCCCAAACTTTAAGCGGAACGGCAATTTTTAATTGATTGGAAGTGTTGGGTTTAATGGAGATGTTGGATTTTTTCCAAACTTTAATTTTAAACTCATCCTGATCGTTGTCCGTATATGAATCGTCTTGATATATTAGTCCTGCAACGGTTGCATTCAGCATTTTTTCCATTTCAACAAATGAGATGCTCAGTGGAACAGCAATAAATGAGGCTGTTTTAGGGGCATTATTCGCAGCAATAGGCTGTTGTCCGAATGACAGAATTGAACTTGTAAGCCCCACTATAATTAATAAAAATCGTAAAGAAGTCAATGGATACAATGTTTTGAATACAACGAAAAGGCTGGTAAAAAATATATTCGGGTTTACACATTTTTACTTAATAAGACTTAGCTATCTTGAACTTCATCCCAATGAAAATCTTCAGTTTTTTCCATAAGAATCATTTTTTCCATCAGCTCATTAGGCAAAGGCGTTAATTTTCGTTTGATTTGGTCAATCCATGCGCCGTCAGCGTGAATGATAGCGGCTACTTCGCCATCTTCTTTTATAATCTCATGCTTGATAGACCATCGGCTTCCATCTCTACGACAGTTACTCAAGGGAGAAGTGACACTGATGATTTCATTGGGTCTGATCTCACGTCGATAGATTAATTCTTCGCGAAACAAGATAGGGCCTATTTTATATTGCCTCATGGTTTCTGACGTAAAACCAATTTTCTCCATCGCCATGAGACGGGCCTGCGCACCGAGGTCGGCGTATGCAGAATGGCGCAAGTGCATATTGGCGTCTATCTGTGCCCACAAAACCTGCGAGCGAAAAATAATTGAACTCATTGATTTAGGAATCTTTGCGTAACTAATTCTGCTTCTTTGCAGGATATTTCCAATAGGTCATTGACCAAGACGTAATCAAATAATGACTCGAAGCTCAACTCATGTGATGCTTTATCTATTCTCTTTTTTAAAGCCTCAGGACTTTCTGTTTTTCGTTGGATTAGTCTTTTTATGAGGAGTTCTTTGCTGGGAGGCTTGATAAAAATCGTCAGACAGCGTTCTTTAAACTTTCGTTTGAGAGTCAAAGCGCCCTGCACGTCTATATCGAAGATGATGTGTTTGCCACTATTCCATATCCTGTCGATCTCGGACATCAAGGTGCCATAATATTGGTCTTGATACACCATTTCATACTCTGCAAAGGCGTTGTCCTCAATGAGTTGTTTAAATTTTTCCGTTTTAATAAAAAAATAATCCTTTCCTTCGATTTCGTGTGCTCTTTTCTCCCTTGTGGTGGCAGAAACGGAGAAATCTATGAAGTCAAATTTTTGTAACAAATGCTTGACAATAGTTGTTTTTCCGGCACCTGATGGAGCTGTCACAACGATCAGTTTCCCTTCAAATTCCATACTTAAACGATATTAGCAGTTTGTTCCTTAATTTTTTCTAATTCATCCTTCATGACGACAATTAGTCGTTGTATATCGCTGTGATAGGACTTAGCGCCCAGTGTATTTATTTCGCGTCCCATTTCTTGGCTAATAAAATTGAGCGTACGACCTTTGCTGTTTTCATCAATAGCGATGACTTCTTTGAAGTATTTGCAATGCTGAGTCAAGCGGCTTTTTTCTTCCGAAAAGTCTATCTTTTCAATGAAATATATCAATTCTTGTTCAAATCTGTTTTTGTCAATACTTTCAGCAGGCAAAAAGTCTTCTAAACTCCCGTTGATGCGCTCTCTGATGCGATCGATTCGTTCATCTTCATATTGGCTGATCTTATCCATACATTCTTCAATGACAGAAACGCTATTGACCAGATCTTTGGTTATGGCGGTACCTTCTTCACTTTTGAACTTTTGAAAGCGGTCTAAAGCATCATCTAAGGTAGCTGAAATAATCGTCCAGTCGGATTCATCGATTTCATTGTTGCCGCTTGATAATATTTCGGGGATACGCAAGAGGCTCGAAATGATGCCTGAGGTGTCTAAGCCCGTTTCTTCTGCTATAGGTTTGATAGAGCCGATATAGCTCTTTAAAAGGTCTTCGTTGATGAGGCCGACGGGGACGCTATTGGTTGAACTAAGTTCCAGTGTGACATCCAATTTTCCCCTGACAGCTGTTTCGGCAACTTCTTTGCGTAGTAAATGTTCCTTTTCTCTTAAATTAAAAGGAGACCGAATACGGATATCAATGGTTTTAGAATTGACTGATTTGATTTCAATGGTAAGTATTTTGTCTCTAAACGCTCTTTTCGACGTGCCAAAACCGGTCATTGAGAATATCATATAGAATCTGATTTATGGCACGCAAAGGTAAGGAAAGTTGGGAATAAACAATGATAATTTGAAAAGGGTCTGGGTAAGTCGATGAGGATTGAAAGGGATGAATTGTGAAAAGATTAAGTGTTATGTGTAAATTATTTGGATTTATGGTGGATTGTACGAAATGGATTAGGTCGCAGAATAAAAAATATGAATAATTTGGCTAAATGGCCAATTGGTAAAATAATAATAATATAAAAATTTGGTATAATGAAATAATGTATTTATATTTGTCGTTATTATAAATATAAAAGTTTTTATTATGAACCACTATCGCACTATCGCACTATCGCACTATCGCACTATCGCACTATCGCACTAAGTCATTATTTTCTTTTTATGGGAAAATGATGTTGTTGGTTTTCTTTTTGATATCTGGAAGTGACGGAATAGCCCAAGGGCCGGCGAAAGATTGTAATTTACAAAATCCTGATTACCATATTACAACACCAACAACTTTGACGAGTTTAATGGTTGGGGGAGGAGTTAATAGTAAATCATTTGTTTTGGATGAAGATTTAATTATTGATACTTCAGTATATTTTACAGATTGCTTATTTAAAGTTGCACCTAACAAACGCATAAAGATTACTTCTCAGAATTATGTTCTATTCTTTGATTGTAATATGTACAGCTGTAATGACAAGTGGTTTGGTATTGAGGTGATTGAAAACAATGTTTTTTTGAGTATAAGTTATTCAACTATTGAAAATGCAATAAATGGAGTTAATATTGACAATAAGTCTAATTTAGTAACATCTATTTATGAAAATGATTTTTATAATAATCATATTGGAATATTGATTCAAGGAAGTTCTACTTTTGTGAATGATGTGAATTTTGGAAATAAGTTTCATGGATCTCCAATTTCTTTTAAAAAGAACGTGCCTTTTCAAAAAGTTCCTGCTTATGGTATTAAAATCGTTGGAGGGACAGGTTTTAGTAGCATGATACAATATAATATTGGAAATTGGTTTAATGACATTTTTTCCAATGTTGATCCGAATGAATTTTACAATCTTTATATAAGTGGAGTGTATTTGGATAGAGCACGAACAGTAATTCATGGCGCTCGTTTTTATAATTTTTATGATATTCCGGCTTCATATCCATATTCTTATGCACCTGTGGAAGGTGCAGGAATAACTACTTATAACTCTGAGTTAAAGGTATCCAATTTAATAGGCGATCCATATCCCACAATCACTTTTGAAAACTTGGAATACGGAATATATGCTAAAAGTTATGGTACAAATGATGTTCATGTGGAAGGTGTACAATTTAAATCATGTGCAACTAGCAGTATCTATTGTGACGCCTATCAGGGTTTTGATAGTTTCATTTGTTTAAAGGATACATTTGATTTAGAACAGAATAGTACAAATTCCTTTAACCCTAATATAAAGCCATTTGAAGGGATTCATGTCAATGGAGTAATTAAATATTATGATATAGGCAGTAATATATTTGATTCCTTTTTAGGTCTAAATGCGGTTTCAATACCTTCTAACCAAGTTTTTATGAATTTCTTAGGTGCCGGAAGCACTAATGCACCTTTGGGAACGATTTACAATAATAAATTTCAGAATTCTATTGTAAATGGATCTTCATTATACTTGGCAAACCATTATGGTAAGGGATTGGTAATTGATCATAATGTGTATGGTCCAAGTCTGAATGGGGATACACTTGGTGTTAATTTTCATTGGCAGATGGGCTTATTTGATAATAAAAATATAAAAATAATGTCAGATACTTTCAACTGGGCTCATAGCAATGATAATATTCATTGTCAAGGGAATCATTTGGTAGATTTTTGTAATAATTTTCTAAATCAAGCAGTTCATCAGAATTTTCATGCTATGTATATAAACGAAATTTCTTTGGCTAAAACATACTTTGATAAGAGCGATATTGGACTTTTATTGGATAAGGTGAATTTAATCAATCCTGAAATTGGAATTCAAAAGTTGAAAGAAAATTGTTGGACTACAAACTTTATTTTAGGCGCAAAGAATGAAGCAGACTCTGCTAATTTTGGAAATTCACAATTTTATATTAATGTTATTGACTCATGTTTTTGGACATCACATTCACCCCTAGGATGGTTTCAACCGAGTCTAGACAATGAGCGAAATCAGTGTGAATCAGATCCTGTGCCTCAAATATTTTTGATTGCGTATGAAGATTTAAGATGGGAGTCCAAATATATGTGGTATGATATGATATCAGAAAGAAACCCAATGAATGATGATGAAGAATATTTTATGAGTCAGATACAAAGTACGGGTATTCCGAAATTAGTGGAGCAAGAAAGACTTTTAAATAATTATCTAAATGATGATTTGTCTATCGTAGAGCAAATAAAAGACCTAAAACTTCAAATAAATAATAAAAAATCTCAAATAGAAGAAATCATGAGGCAATATACAGACAAACGCCCTACATTAGAAGACTCATTGATTATTTCAGGGATAATGAATGAAATAAACGATCTCAATATTGATTATTTGAATATATTGGAAGAAATAATTGCAAACAGAGAAATCAATATAAAGAACTTTATTGTAGAAAATCAATACCTTCATTTTGATGATTTAATAGAAGATACATATAATAATTATATTTTGTTAAAGGCTGAAAGTAGGCTTAAAGATGCTGAAATGGTTGAGATTAATGCGTGGGCGGAGGAGTTGTCCGGATTAGATGAGGTCATATACGGGCCGGCAGTAAGAAAGGCGCATCATTTCTTAGCTGACGATAAATATAGATTATATTTAAGTGAAATAGGTCAACATTGTAGTCACAATGAGCCTCAAGAAATAGTCCATTCTAACCAAGTAGGCCACGAGCGTAAAAACATTAGTCTAATACCGATTGATAATAACGTGTTCAGACTTGATTTTGATGAATCAGAGGCAAAATATCAACTTTATGATGTGAGTGGACGAAATGTTAATTCCGGAAAAATCCGAAACGGTCATAACAGATTTAATTGGTCTCATTTGGCAACAGGTTTTTATTATTTACACATAGAAGGTGGCTATGAGCCCATTAAAGTCTTTATAAATCCTTAATCAAATGAAGAAAGTTATAGTTAGATTTATTATATTATTGTTTATTTGCCCATTGTCTATTAAAGGACAAGAGTACATCAGCCGTAATTTTATATGTGGGTATTATGGCGGAGGAAATTCGTATGACTCGATGCAATATAATTTTGGATTTGTCGATCGCAGGGATACAGGGCTTTACTTTTCAAAGAAAATAAAATCAAATTATGATATTGATTTTTCTCAAACCAGCACATACAGTGATAGTAGTGGTAAGCCTATATTGGTATGGCAAGGATGCGCTTTATTGGATGCCGGAACTATGCAGCCTATCTTTAATGGAGACTTTTCGGATACCAAAGGAGTGAATCATCCTGTATGGAAATTTTGTTTAAAAGAGAAGTGGAGTAACGGAGAAGAGGTAGTAAGAGAATATAGAGGAACACAAGGTGCCTTTTTCTTGGACAGAGGTGACCCGCATTCGATTTTGTTGGTTTACTATCGATGTCTAAGTATTAATATAACCGATTCAGTGCATTTATATACTGCTACCATCGATTTAAGTGGCGGACCCGGAGGCACTCCTGCTGTTGTGGAAAAGAGTTACAAACCGGTATTAGAACATAATTTAGTGCCTTTGGCATTGAATGCTGTGCGACATGCGAATGGGAAGGACTGGTGGATACTCGCTCCGGAATTAAGGAGCAATCGCTGGTATTCTATATTGTATGATGGAGAGCTTCATGACCCCGTTCTTTCAAAAATTGAAGGTTGGTTCAATCACAGTGAAGGTACTATAAGTGTTAGTCCGGATGGTCAGAAAATTGGATATGTATGCTCTGGATTGAAAGATTTTATTATCCTCAATTTTGACCGATGTACCGGAGATTTGAGTCCTTATAAAGAGGGCTCTTTCCCGCTTTTAAGTCCGGGCAACATGGGGATTGTATTTAGCGCATTTGCACCGGGCGGACGTTTTTTCTATTTGACATCTAAGTTTGATATATTTCAATTTGATTTGGAAAGTAATGCATTTGATGATGACTGGATACCGATAGCAACATTTGATACGGCACAAGTGACTGAGTATCCCTTCTTTTATAAAGGTTATTTTAGCACTATCTTCAGTGGTAATGATGGTCATTTATACGTATGGAGTTTTTATTCTTTGAGATATATTCATAGGATAGCATTTCCTGATAGACATGGACCAAGCGTGGGTTGGAAACAGGACTATTATCGTATGGAAGTACATCCTTCTCATTTTGTTCCAACTTTGATTGATTACAACATGGGCCCCCTTCCGGGTTCACCTTGTATTACTAAGACAAAGAGTAGTCAAAATAAAGAGTTTATATTGTACCCCAACCCGACCTCTGATATTATTCGTACTGAAAGTATGGTAAATTATCTTGATAACGTATCATTAAAGATATTAAATAATATAGGTAAAGAAGTTTATTCCGGCAAATTGCGAGATTTATATAAGGGTATCGTTGTTCGGTCGTGGAGACCTGGCATATATTTTATAAAAGTGGATAATCAACAAGTTGCAAAGTTTATTAAAGTTGATTAAATCGATAAGGGTTGTTTGATGAAAAAATAAACAATACTTTTTGTAAGGAGAGAAGAAATGGTTTTAATCCTAAACTTGAAAAAAGAATAAGAGTCATGATATTGTAGTTGTTTTAAATAAATAAGTAAATTTATTCGCTCAGGCAAAATGACTATAAAGTAAATTAGAGTAAAAATTATAAAACAAATGAAAAGGAATACATTCAAATGTCTATTTACAGTTTTGGCGATAGGCGTATTTGGTGGATTAGGTTATGGTCAGAGTCAACGACCCTTTATTACAAAATGGTTGGCGACGGATAAAGGAAAGATAATGATGCCTGCGGATACAATCCGGGGTAATTATATTTTTGATTATGATGTGCATTGGGAAAATACAATGAATGCCAGTGATAGCGGTACAATAAGAGGCGTGAAAGGTGGCTTGACCATAAATAATCTTCAACCGGAACAAGAGTATAAAGTATGGATAAGTGGAAAATTCCCGTCACTCCTTTTTGTTCGCTTTAATTTGAGTAAGGATAATTTGAAAGAAGTATTACAGTGGGGAGATATAGCCTGGGAGCGTTTGGATTTTGGATTTGAAATATGTAGTGAGCTGGAGGTTGTAGCTAAGGATGTTCCTGATTTGAGTAGGGTGACTAACTTGGACGGAATGTTTAGTCAATGTTTTAAGCTGACCGGGATAGAAGCGAATTGGGATTGGGATGTTAGTAAGGTAGAGAGTATGCGAGGTACGTTTTTTTATTGCAGTAAGTTTAATGGCAATATTGGGAAATGGAATCCTGAAAAAGTCAAAAACATGGTACAGATGTTTTATCAATGCAAAGAATTTAATCAAAATATTAATGATTGGAATGTAGGACAGGTGAAAAATATGACTGAGATGTTTTTTAATGCAGGAAAATTTAATCAACCCTTAAACAAGTGGAATGTAGCAAATGTGGAATACATGACTCATATGTTTTATGGCTCTGATGTTTTTAATCAACCTTTAGGAGACTGGAATGTAAGTCGGGTTATTAATATGGGATATATGTTCAATTTTACAGCTTTTAACCAAGATATTGGGAAGTGGGATGTAGGAAATGTAACGAACATGACAAAAATGTTTTCTTCATCTCTATTTAATCAAGATATCGGTAATTGGAATGTGTCAAAGGTAGTTACAATGAATAATATGTTTAGTCTTTCAAAGTTTAACCAAGACATAGGAAAATGGGATGTTGGAAATGTGATTGATATGACAGGGATGTTTGGATCAACCCCTTTTAATCAAGATATCGGAAATTGGAATGTGAGTAATGTGAAATCCACGGCTGGTATGTTTATAGGGACAAAATTTAATTATGATTTAGGACGCTGGGATGTAAGTAAGGTAACCGATATGGGCAATATGTTTGCTGGAACACCATTTAATCAGGATATTGGAGGATGGGATGTAAGTCAGGTTACCTTAATGAACAATATGTTTGCTGGCAGTTCTTTTAATCATGATATTGGGAATTGGAATGTAAGCAAAGTGACCAATATGAATGAAATGTTTTTTGGCAGCTCATTTAACCGCAACATAAATAATTGGGATGTAAGTAATGTTGTTTATATGTCCGAGATGTTTGCTTTCAATCAAGTATATAATAGTCCATTGGATAAATGGAATGTAAGCAATGTTATAGATATGTCTTATATGTTTAAACATTCGCCATATTTTAACCAATATATCGGAAGTTGGGATGTGAGTAATGTAAAAAATATGAAGGGGATGTTCGAAGGGACTTATTCTTTTAATCAAGATATTGGTAATTGGAATACCGGAAAGGTTAAAGATATGTCTTTGATGTTTAGACAATCCAATGCTTTTAATCAGGATATTGGAAGATGGGATGTAAGCCAAGTTGAATATTTTACATTTATGTTCTCTAAATCTGAGGCGTTCAATCAAGATATAGGAAAGTGGAATACATCAAAGGGAAAAGATATGCAATCTATGTTTTCATTTGCCCGTAAATTTAATCAGAATTTAGGTACATGGGATATAAGGAGTATGATTTATGCAAGTGGTATTTTTGATATTTGTCCGATGGATTGTAAAAATATTGGACTTACAATACAAGGTTGGGCTCAGAATAAAATAATTAATGAGAATATTGAGGTGGGAGTATATGGGTTGTATATTCCGAAAGATATTGTTAAGAATGAGATAGCTTATTTGACAAAACAAAAAAAATGGCGATTTGTAGATATAGAAGAAACCTGTGAAGCCCTTAGTAATAATATAATTGGTACAAATGAAGAGTTGAAAGTTTTTCCCAATCCTGTTTTGTATAATGAAATATCTGTTGTTTCAGAAGGAGGAGCTTATTATATTGAAGATTACTATGGCAAGATAATTCAATCGGGAAAATTAACTAAAGGTTTAAGTCATTTGCATTTAAATAATGTGCCTTCAGGAAGCTATGTTTTGCGTATAGGAAATTCAATTGCCAAATTGATGGTATTGTAAATGTGTCAATTTGCTTTTCAAGAATAGCACTAATTTATATGTATAAATGTCAAACATTCAACGATATAATAGTCAGAATAGGAAGGTGTTTAAAATATAAAATATAGATTTTAAGTTAAGTAATAAATTATATTTTCAAATTTAATATTTATAGGAAGTGTTTCAGGATATGAGTAGAATAATTTTCAATGCATTGAGCATGTTAATTCCATAGAAATCCTTATTTTTGGAGTGATAAAGTCAAACAACTTGTATTGGAGTCTTTTTTAGCTACAAACTTAATTTCAATCAAATGGATAGAAGAGAATTTATAGAAAAAGTTGGATTGTGGAGTATCGCTGGTGTGGTGGCTGGTGAAGTGCTTATGTCTGCCGGCTGTAAAGCGCCTGCCATAGCTTTTTTGGATAGTTCACCGGAAGGGAATAGAGTCCGTATATTGAAGGCTAATTGGCCATCCGGAAAAGATTTCGTTGTCGTCAAGCATCCGACTGACGAACATCCTATCTTCGTTCATAAAGAAGGGGATAGCTTTCTGGCTCTGCACTTGAAGTGCACCCACCGTGGCTGCACCGTTCATCCGGAAGAAAGCCGGTTGTCTTGCCCTTGTCATGGAAGTAAGTTTGATTTAAAGGGCAATGTGACAAAAGGTCCCGCAAAAAAACCACTATCTTCTTATCCGGTAAGTATAGATAATACTTCTATATATATCAGTTATATGTAAGATGTCCTGTGTTCTCCATTTTTAGGTCACAGGGTTGCACAATGTCTTATACAGTGTTACACAGTGAAAACTACACTGTGAGACTCTGTGTTCTCCATTTTTAGGTCACAGGGTTGCACAATGTCTTACACAGTGTTACACAGTGAAATAGCTCTGTGAGGCCTCTGTGTCCTCCTTTTTTAGGTCACAGGGTTACACAGTGTTTTACACAGGGTTACACAGTGAATCAACTCTGTGATACTCTTGGTTCTCCTTTTTTATGTCACAGGGTTACACAGTGTCTTACACAAAGTTACACAGTGAAACTACTCTGTGAGACTCTGTGTTCTCCATTTTTAGGTCACAGGGTTGCACAGTGTCTTACACAGTGTTACACAGTGAAAACTACTCTGTGAGACTCTGTGTCCTCCTTTTTAGGTCACAGGGTTGCACAGTGTTATACACAGGGTTACACAGTGAAAACAACTCTGTGATACTCTGTGTCCAAACTTTTTACCACAATGTCACGCAAGGTTATGCACATTCCCCCCTACCATGAAAAACAGTTGAGTTTTTTCGCCAACGAAAATTTACAACTGATTGATAATCAATATCCAGATCTAACGTTAATCAGAATGCAAATGGTCTATTGCAAATATCCTTTCGGTATTAGATGCTCATTATTGAAATTATCTGATTATGGTGGCATTGATTACTGGATAAAGCCAAATATTATCCCGAATTCAGCAGTAAAGGTTTTGAAAAACCGTATAGTGCTGATTATGAGGGTTAATCCCGATGTACGAATCGTTTCAATGGTTTCTGTAAACCATTGATTACGAGTCGTACATCGATTCCGTATTTGTCTAATGCGGAATTTGGGATTATTTTGATTTTTTGCCAGTGGCGACAATTCATGAAATTTATCCTTACATTTGCGGCTTATTTAAAAAATCATTTAACCTTAATATATTATGGCCCAGCAACAGGATGACTTTAAACGCATTGTTTCATACGCTAAAGAATACGGTTTTATTTATCCTTCCAGTGAAATTTATGATGGTTTAAGTGCTGTCTATGATTACGGTCCCTTAGGTGTCGAACTTAAAAATAACTTGAAGCAGTATTGGTGGCAATCAATGACAATGTTACATGATAATATTGTAGGTATTGACAGTGGAATATTTATGCACCCACTTATATGGAAAGCAAGTGGTCACGTGGATGCTTTTAATGATCCGATGCTGGATAATAAAGACAGTAAGAAGCGTTTTAGAGCCGACGTACTAATTGAAAATTATTTGGACAAAGTGGCCGATAAGATTCAAAAAGAGGTGGATAAGGCAGCAAAAAGATTTGGCGAATCTTTTGATGCAGATATGTTTAGGTCAACCAATGGTCGAGTGTTGGAATATCAAAAAGAAATTGATACAATTAGTCGCCGACTCGCAGATGCTATGTCCGCTGGAGATATGGGAGAATTGGGTAAAATTATCGCTGATTTGGAGATAGCCGACCCTGAGTCCGGATCACGCAACTGGACAGAAGTGCGGCAGTTTAATCTCATGTTTTCTACTCAGCTGGGGAATATCTCAGGGCAAGAAGAAAAACTGTATCTTCGACCAGAAACAGCACAAGGCATCTTTGTAAACTTCCTGAATGTTCAGAAAACAACCAGACAGAAAATACCCTTCGGTATAGCCCAGATAGGCAAAGCATTTCGGAATGAGATCGTAGCACGACAGTTTATCTTCCGTATGCGTGAGTTCGAGCAAATGGAGATGCAGTTTTTTATAGCGCCCGGAACTGAATTGGAATGGTTTGAGAAATGGAAAGAAGCTCGTTTGAAGTGGCATCTTGCATTAGGCACCCACCCTTCCAAGTTGCGGTTTAAGGATCACGACAACCTTGCCCATTACGCTAACGCAGCAACTGATATTCAATTTGAATTTCCGTTTGGCTTTAAAGAACTCGAAGGGATTCATTCCAGAACAGACTTCGATCTCAAGAGTCATCAGGAATTGTCCGGTAAGAAGTTGACATACTTTGATCAGGATCGCAACGAGTCTTATATTCCTTATGTCGTGGAGACGTCAATTGGCGCAGATCGGATGTTTTTGGCTATGTTGAGTAATAATTTGATAGAAGAGAATGTACCGGATGCCAAGGGTGAAGAATCTACCAGGACAGTATTTAAAATACATCCGGCTTTGGCTCCTGTAAAGTGTGCGGTGTTGCCGCTGGTAAAAAATAAGGATGAATTGACTTCTCTGGCTCGCACCATATATAATGATTTGCATTGGAAGTTTAAGTGTCAATATGACGACAAGGATGCAATCGGCCGCCGGTATAGAAGGCAAGATGCAATTGGGACTCCATTTTGCATAACGGTTGACTTTCAGTCCTTGGAAGATGGCACAGTGACAATACGCGACCGCGATAGCTTGCATCAGGAAAGGGTTTCAATTTCGGCATTGACAGGAATGGTATCTGAAAAAACAAATCTATCCAACCTATTGCAGCAGTTGGTTTGATGAAGGAGAAAAAACATGGGTTGTCTGAATCCTTGGAGAATGTCGCCCGAATTGCTCGTGCTACAGCTTGGAACCGTTTTATTCATTCGCCTTTGAGATACATTACAGGCCAATTTTTTAATAAAATAATTTATCCATTTTCAAAGGAACAAAAGCTTGTACAAGCAAAGACTTTCTTTGGAGTTGAAATGAAGGTTGCCTTACCTGCCGGAAGTGATATATATTTTACCGGAGGCAAGTCTCATCCTTCAGAGATAAATTTAGCTTATTTTTTGCTCAAACAAGTGAAGCCCGGAAGTGAATTTGCTGATATAGGTGCGCATTTTGGATATTTTACTCTGTTGGCAACAAAGTTGGTTGGACCGAATGGCCGTGTACATTCGTTTGAGCCCGGAGCTAACACATTTAAAATACTGCAGATAAACACTTCAAAGCGCCCGAATACACAAGTAAGCAATTCGGCGTTATCGGACCAAAACGGACAATTACAATTTTATGAATTCCCTGCATATTATTCTGAGTATAATACAATAGATATCAGTCAGTTTGACGGTAAAGATTGGATCAAAAAGTATAAGCCTGAAAGAATCATAGTAGAAGCAGTGACGATAGATGACCTTGTATCTACAATCTCCTTTAATCCGGATATAATAAAAATGGATGTAGAAGGTGCTGAAAATAAGGTGATAAAAGGAGGAATGCAGTATTTTGAACACAATGCTCCGATTATTATAATGGAATATCTTTCTGCTTCACGTGGTAATGATGCCCATAAGAAGGCCGTGGAATTGCTTCTATCTCTTGGTTATCATGTGAATATACTGAAAGAAAAAGGTGAATTGGAGGTGGTGTCAAAGGAGAGCTTAGACGCCTATTTAGAATGTCGCGGAATAGATTCTGATAATATCGTTCTAATGAAGTGAGATAGAATAATAAATTGTATAGACCTGGTATTTTACTTGAAAGGTGAGCCCAAGTTGGATTAATTATGAGAAAAATTATCAGTTTGAATTGTTGTGAATCAGAAAAATAAGAGGAAGAAAAAGGGGGGATTACAATTTAAAAAATAAAATTGAGGTATTGGAACTTATGTGTGATGACCAAATTTTAGCAGAAATAATTAAAAAGATATAAAATATTTTTGTTCAAAGACTTGTACAGTAATAAATATAGTCATAACTTTGCATCCTATTTTGGAAAAGGGGGGTTAAAAGTGTTTAAAACCAAGAGTACAAGCAGATTTGACCGATATTTTCCATATTTTTAATAATATTAATTTTTAAACAAAAATGTATGCCTACTATTAATCAATTGGTAAGAAAGGGCAGGAAGGCCGTAGAATATACGAGCAAATCAAGAGCACTTGAATCAAGTCCTCAGAAAAGAGGAGTATGTACAAGAGTATATACGACTACGCCTAAGAAGCCTAACTCAGCACTTAGAAAAGTGGCTAAGGTAAGACTTACCAACCAGATCGAGGTCATCGCTTACATCCCGGGAGAAGGCCACAACTTGCAGGAACACTCTATTGTGTTGATTGCAGGGGGTAGGGTTAAAGATCTTCCTGGTGTACGTTATACTATCGTGAGAGGTGCACTGGATACTGCCGGTGTAAACAACAGAAAGAAAAGCCGTTCACACTACGGTACAAAACGCCCAAAGAAATAATTTAATTAAACTAAAAAAGCAACCGCTTTAAAAGATGAGAAAAAGGAAACCAAAAGTTAGATTGATTGCTGGTGACCCAAGGTACAATGATACCATGGTAACAAAATTTGTCAATCATTTAATGTATGAAGGGAAGAAGAGTACCGCCTTTCAAATTTTTTATGATGCAATGGACATCGTAAAAGAAAAGCTCGGTGAAGACGAGCATGAAGCCTGGAAAAAAGCATTAAACAACGCTATGCCTCAGGTCGAAGTTAGATCACGTAGAATCGGAGGAGCAACTTTCCAGATTCCTACTGAATTGCCAGCCAACAGAAAGATCTCCATAGGGATGAAATGGTTGATAACTTTCGCTCGTAAGAGAAGTGGCAAAGGTATGGCCGATAAGCTTTCTGCTGAAATTATAGCAGCAAGTAAAGGCGAAGGCGCCGCAGTAAAGCGTAAAGAAGATACGCACAGAATGGCTGAAGCCAACAGGGCATTCGCTCACTTCAAAGCTTAATTTTTATCAGAATTATATAAACAATATTATAAATGTCTTCCAAACTTGAATTGACAAGGAATATCGGAATTGCTGCTCACATCGATGCAGGTAAAACAACTACTTCCGAACGTATTCTTTTTTATACCGGTATCAGTCACAAAATAGGTGAAGTGCACGATGGTGCTGCTACTATGGACTGGATGGAACAAGAACAGGAACGTGGAATCACCATTACTTCTGCCGCTACCAAAACTCATTGGGAGTGGAAAGGTCAGGATTATTCCATCAACCTGATAGATACTCCCGGTCACGTTGACTTTACCGTTGAGGTAGAGCGTTCTCTACGTATTTTAGATGGCGTAGTTGCTTTGTTTAGTGCCGTTGACGGCGTTGAACCACAGTCCGAAACCGTATGGCGCCAGGCTGACAGATACAAAGTGCCTCGTTTAGGCTTCGTGAATAAGATGGACCGCCAAGGTGCAGACTTCTTCAATGTTGTGAAGCAAGTAAGAGATATGTTGGGCGGTAATGCAGTAGCCTTACAAGTTCCAATAGGTGCTGAAGAACACTTTAAAGGTGTTGTTGACCTTATAACCAATGAAGCTATCGTATGGAATGAACATGACCATGGTATGACATACAATGTAGTGCCTATTCCTGATGACTTGGTTGATATTGTTGCTGCAGAGCGTGAACACCTTTTAGAGTCTGTAGCAGAATACGATGACACTATCATGGAGAAATTCTTTGATGATCCTAACTCCATTTCAGCAGATGAAATCCGCGCTGCTATACGTGCAGCCGTCATTGACATGAAGATTGTTCCAATGATGTGTGGTTCATCCTTTAAGAATAAGGGTGTTCAGGCTATGTTGAACGCTGTATGTGCATTCTTACCTGCTCCAACAGATATCGAAGCTGTTGAAGGTACAGATCCACGCACTGATGAGCCTATCTTCAGAAAACCTTCTGTTGATGAGCCTTTTTCTGCCCTGGCTTTTAAAATAGCTACAGACCCATTTGTTGGAAGACTTGCTTTTATGAGGGTTTATTCCGGTAAATTAGATGCCGGTTCTTATGTATTGAATACCCGTTCAGGAAACAAAGAAAGGATTTCCAGAATTTATCAGATGCATGCTAACAAGCAAAACCCGATAGAAAAGGTTGAAGCCGGTGATATCGCTGCTGCAGTTGGTTTTAAAGATATTAAGACTGGAGACACCTTGTGTGATGAATCTAAGCCAATTATCTTAGAATCAATGACTTTCCCTGAGCCGGTAATCGGTTTGGCGATTGAGCCTAAGACACAGAAAGACCTTGAGAAATTGGGTATGGCTTTGGCTAAGTTATCTGAGGAAGATCCAACTTTTAAGGCTACCTATAATGACGAAACAGCTCAAACGGTTATCTCAGGAATGGGAGAACTTCACCTTGAGATTATCGTAGATCGTCTAAGACGTGAATTTAAAGTTGAAGTCAACCAAGGTGCACCACAGGTTAATTATAAGGAAGCTCTTACGAAGACCGTTAATCACCGCGAGAAGTTGAAAAAACAAACCGGTGGATCGGGTCTCTTCGCTGACGTGGAATTTGAACTAGGTCCTGCAGATCAGGAATTCCTCGATAGCGAAGATTTCAAAAATGGCAAAGTTAAATTGCAGTTTGAATGGGGTATCGTAGGTGGAGCTATTGATAAAAACTATATGAAGCCAATTTCTGATGGTTTTACTCAGATGATGAGCAATGGTGTCTTGGCCGGATATAATATCGATAGCATGAAGGTACGCGTTCATGATGGCTCTATGCACTCAGTGGACTCCAAACCAATAGCATTCGAATTGGCTGCTAAAGAAGGATTTAAAGAAGCTGCCAAAAAAGCTGCTCCGGTTTTACTTGAACCTATCATGAAATTGGAAGTAACGACTCCGGATGAATATACAGGATCTGTTATTGGTGACCTGAACCGACGTCGAGGTCTTGTAAAAGGTCAGGATGTTAAGTTTAATGCCGTGGTAGTCAAAGCCGAAGTTCCGCTTAGTGAAATGTTTGGTTATGTAACACAGTTGCGTACCATCACTTCCGGTAGAGCATCTTCATCCATGGAATTTTCACACTTTGCACAGGCTCCAGCTAACATTGCAGCTGATGTCATTGAAAAAGCGAAAGGTACAGTTAAAGCATAAATAAGGATTAATCCTTGAACATAAGGAAGCCTCGACTACATGTAGTTGGGGCTTTTTTTATTTTTAATGTGGCTGAACAAATTAAATTAAGTAAGCATTTTAAAACATTTTAAATATTAGTCAATGTCCGGTTTCTAATGAAACGAAATGAATGCTAATCTATTATTTTAAAGAACTTTTATTCTAAAAAACTTAAAACAATATTTGGAAATATAAAAAAAATTAAATATATTTGTGGTATATTATTTCAATCATTTAATTACTTACCTATGAAACGCTTGATTTCCAATTTCCAATTTCCAATTTCCAATTTCCAATTTCCAATTTCCAATTTCCAATTTCCAATTTCCAATTTCCAATTTCCAATTTCCAATTTCCAATTTCCAATTTCCAATTTCCAATTTTAATATTTCTATTTTTCAATTTTGCAAGTGTACACTTGTATAGCCAGTCAGCAATTATTTCAGGACCAAATGAACTCGAAGTGGGAATTCCTGCTAATTTTACCGTTACTTTTACTCCTTCAACTAATACAAAATTGCAACAGGTGGCAACTCATTTTCAGTGGTCTATTCCGAATTTAGGCACTGGAGGACAGGGTCAAAGCAATATTAAAGGGTATATCAAATCCTTGAGTGAAAACCATCCTTTTAAATTGAACCCGACGAGTACCAATACATGTACTATTCCGATTCAGTTGGGAGATTTGTTTAATGAGGCGACTTCTGATATTATTGAAGTAACTGTTTTTTATAATTATAAAAATTCTAACGGCGAAATAGAAAATACTACTTGTTTTGCAACAAAATACATAAGTTATCGTAGAGTATTCGATCCCAACATATCACCTACTGCCTTCCAAAAGTGTTGCACTCAGCCATTTCTTTGTGTTGCTACCGGAGCACAAGATGCCAATGTATTCAACTGGACTGTGAGTAACTCTGTTATACAATCAGGTCAAGGAACTAACCAGATAGTAATAGCTCCCAATGCCACCGGCAATATTAGTGTCACTTGTGTTGCCTCACGTTCTAATGCGATTGCGGCATATACCAGAACGACGGCACAAATTATTAATAGGGTAGAACCGGAGGTGATTATCTTAGGAGATGATTTTATCTGTAAAGGTGAAGAAAAAACATTTTGCATCAAAGATTTTGTTAACTTATGCGGTGTGACAGGCATCGCATGGAAAATACCAAACAATTTATCAATAATTAGAGGTGACAGTACGGAGTGTATTACGGTAATTCCTAACCAATTTGTTCCGGATAGCGCCACCGGTCAAATATCAGTTGAATACTCCTTTGAAGGCGGCTGCAAGGTTTCGGATCAACACAATTATACCATATATTCAAGTGGAGTTCCACCAGTGCCCTCGGGAACAATTTATGCAACAATTTCTCCGGAAGCCTCAGACTGCCATGGCCCTTATATCGTTAGCTTCCAAGCAAACAACCCATATACCAATGGAATTACCACCATAACACCCAGAATAGTAAGCTTTGAAGATGATCCGATACATGGTCAAAGACCCAAGAGAATAAAAGTATGCTATGTCAATCTTTGTTCAGATACAATGTCATGTACCACATTTCTTCTTTACCCACCTGCTCCATGTCCACCATCACAGTACCTTGTTGTAGGGAATCAAAAGAGTATCATAGCTTCATCGCTGCAGGGTACATCGATGAAATTGGAAGAGGATGCAATAACAAATACTTTAGCCAATATAAGTTCTATTACCTCTCGAAATGAGAATTTTACTATTTATCCGAATCCATTTACAGATTATCTCCAAATAAACTTACCTCCTAATTTTACGGGAATGATAAAAATCAGAGACTTGAATGGGAACAGTGTGTATGACCGAAAAATTATGGATTGCAATCAAGTAACATTAGACGTAAGTAAGATTTTTAATAAAGGGATATATATTTTAACCATCACATCCGATCAAACATACTATACTACCCCTATAATAAAGAATTAGCATTATGAAGCCTTTTAAATTAATATCAATTATTATCATTCTGATGATGATACAGTCCAAGGTAACCGGACAGCGCGACCATAGAGTATGGACAGTAGGAATGACGTATCAACCCTTTCTTTATTGGGCGTATAATAAGGGGGAGTCACAATATATGTCGGACCAATACCCTATAAAGCCGGGAAAATTTAATGGTAAGGCGCTTGGAGTATGGTTAGGCTATAAGTTGTCTGATAATATAGACTTAAATGCCGAGTTAACTTATTCTACTCAAGTACAAAAATATAAATATTCTTCTAGTTGGAGGCAATTAGATTCAGTCAATAAAGAATATTATTTTGGAGATGATGTAATTAATACTTATGAAATTATAAAGATGCCAATCATAATAAGGTTTAAACAAGAGATAGTATATGACAGTGGGGTAAAAATTGGGCTTTATTTGGGTCCGCAACTTTCTTATTTAATGAAATATTCGCTTGAATATTTTCAGCATCCTATGGTAGATATTTATAAGCCTGGGACTAATCAGAAAATTGGATTTTATTTTGATCGAGATTCTGTAATTAATTATATAAAACGTGAAAAATATAAATCTTACCAAGAATATACAGGTTACTTTTCAGATACAACAAAAATATTAAGATATATTCAAAAAAAAGCATTCAGAGATTTTACAGTAGGTGTTGTAGGGGGAGTAGAGATTTCAAAAGAATTTTTTGATGTAATTTCTCTTAGAATAGGGAGTAGGGTGGAATATGATCTAACTCGGATGGAAATAGGGAAAAATCGACCAGTGAGTATAACGTATTATAATAATAACCCTTTAAAAGAAAGACCATATACGCATCATGTGCGATTTGGGTTAACGTTGAGTGTGGGATATAGATTTTAGATGGTTTGAAGAGAATAAAGGTATCTTTTACGAATATTAAAAAAAAGATAAAGCTACTGACCTCAATTTCTTTCCTCCCTTCTACCATCCAACAATTTTAGAATCTTCTCAACTATTATATCGGGTCGCGTTACTACAATATTGTGCTTCAAACCACCCATAATGGTTATTTTCCGTGGTGCTTTCTTAAATTTATTATATACAAAACTTGCATTGGTCGGGAAGATTAAATCATCCTGCGAGCCATGAAGCATGATGATGGGACATCTAATCTTAGCCCATTCACCGGAAATTTCTTCCAACATCCTTTTGTGGTGAACCTTTTCGGCTGTTGCTACTTGCAAAACACGTGGAAATAGCTCTCCAATCGGGGAATCTATCAATCTCGTAATCTTCCATATGTTTTCTTCTCCCGGAGCAATAGATGACGATACCAAGAGTAAACCGGAAACATATTCAGGATACTGCGCTGCCAAAAGTGCACATAAAGGTCCTCCATAACTGGAACCGACCAAAATTAATTTCCTGTTTTTTCCATATTTCTTTATAATTGGCGATATTAAGGCAGCTTGGGTATAATATGATAGATATAGTTTACCAAAACTGGAATACCCATATCCGGGTCTATCTACCGCAACTAATTCTGCAATAGATGTCAAGGCGCTATCTTGAAAAAAAGGTTTCCAGAAAGATATAGATGCCGGCGCACCATGGATAAATAAAACAACCGGCAAGGAATCCGATCCGTTATGACAATATCTAATTTTATTTCGACGTATCCTATATTTTTCAAATTTTACCTTTTGATTCTGACTTAATCCTTTGTTGAATTCTTTGTTACTCTCCCGCATTTTAAAGAAATTGACAGTCAAACAACTGGAGTTTAACGTAACCAGACCTATCAATATAATCCATGCTGAATTGGTGGATTTGTTTTGTATTAATATACTCAAAATTTGTGTCAAACTTTTATTATTTTTAATTTGATTTTACTAATATACAACGACAAAATAAATATTTATCAATGTAAATATTCATTAACAAATAATTTGTAAGATTAATACAGATGTAACTTATATTTTGTATTACAACTTCAAGCCGCAATTAAAAAATATTAAAAAATAGTCGTTTAACTAATATATATTGTATTTTTGATAAGAAATTAAAGATAAAGTTTATTTGCGATTCAATATTTTATTACTATGGTTTTTCCAAAATGTGGTTATATCGAAGTTTTAAAAATTGAACTTTCAAATTTGCTGTAATTCAAACAAAATTATTTATACGTTAAAACCTCAAGATGTGAAGAAAATTGTACTAATTGTTTGTTTTTGCACCCTGATGATTTCTCTGCAAGCCCAGAAAACCGTTACCGGTAGTGTCATGGATTCAAAGGATCTACAACCAATAATTGGCGCAAGTGTGATTGTCCTGAAAGGATCAGGTTCTGATTTGACGGCTTATAGTCCTTCAGGAAGCGGCACAACTACAGATATAGATGGTAATTTTACCGTTCAACTAAAGCCGGATGAAATAGCTTTGTCTGTTTCCTACCTTGGTTATGAGACTCTATCACTATTAGTTGGTAATCAGACTTCTTTAAAAATCCAGTTACAGGAAAAATCCAATATACTCTCTGAAGTTGTCGTAGTTGGATATGGCGTTCAGCGTAAAGTGGATGTAACCGGCTCTACTACCAGCGTAAAAGGTGAGGATTTGGCCAGACAACCGGTTCTCACAGCAACTCAAGCCCTTCAAGGAAAAGCAGCCGGTGTTCAGGTTATCAGCAGCGGTGAACCGGGAAGTAGTCCGGTCGTGAGAGTTAGGGGTATAGGCTCTGCGATTGCGGGGACAGCGACACTATATGTCGTAGATGGAGTACTTACCGACAATATCAGCAACATCAATACCAACGACATTGTCAGTATGGATATTCTGAAAGATGCCTCTGCAACTGCAATATATGGAGCTCGAGGAGCTAATGGAGTAATCATTATAACAACACGTAAAGGAAAAAGCGGTGCCATGAGTATCAACTATAATACTACAGTTGGCTTTAAAAATGCTGCTAATCTTGTTACCATGGCTAATAGTGAAGAATACGCTAATTATGTCACGCAAGCAACCTCTAATACAGTTGTTAATCCGGGCTTTTCGACCGATTGGTATAGCCAGATATTACGGAATGCTTGGTATCAGAGTCACAACTTGTCATTATCAGGAGGTACAGATAAATCAACTTACTACATTAGTGGTGGCTATTTGGAAGATGAGGGAATTGTCATAGATAACAAGTTTAAAAGATTTAACCTTAGATCTAATTTAACTTGGGATATCAATAAATATGTCGATGCGGGAATAATAGCCTCTTTTTCCAATGGCGATAATAAAATAGCAAACCTGGGTACAGCGTATAACAATGCCTATCGTGCGGCGCCGATTATTAAATCTAAAGAAGGGGATAGATATGGCAATACATCCGTTTATCAGAATGTCGGTAATCCCATTTTAGATATTGAAAATAACTATAATCGAGAAAAGAGAAATAGAATTCAATCGGTTGGATATATCAATATTAAACCATTGCCTTGGCTTACTTTTAGGAGTAGCATTGGTGGAGAACTCAATAGTTTCACCGGCAATGTCTATAATTACGAATTTGAAAATGATGAAACAACCTTTTTAAATGCAGGAGGTAATCAGCGTAATCCAAATTCAAACTTGAGTGTAGATAAATCCGGGTATTTTAGCTGGGTGTGGGACAACACGGTTACATTATTTAAGAAATTTGACCAGCATACCGTTACATTTTTAGCTGGTACCACTGCCGAGCAATTCTCATCTAATTATATTAAAGCTTTTAGAAAAGATGTGCCGGCCAACAAAGATTTATGGTATATCGGAGTCGGTGATGCCAATACTTCAACCAACGATGGAGGTGGCGATAAATGGGCACGAAATGCATATTTGGCTCGTTTGAATTATAATTTTGCAGATAAGTATCTCTTTACAGGAACAATGCGATATGACGGTAGTTCAAGGTTGGCTCCTGATAATAGATGGAGCTTTTTTCCATCATTTGGCGCTGGCTGGGTAATAAGCAATGAGTCATTTATGTCTGATTTGATGTTGGTGGATATCTTGAAGTTGAGAGCAAGCTGGGGACAGGTAGGAAACGATAGGGTTCCTACCGATGCATTTTTAAATACCGTTGAGCCGAATCAAAATTATCCTTTTGGCGGAGGAATAGCAGTACCGGGCAGTGCAATAACACAGGTAAAAGATCCTAATCTTAAATGGGAGACAACAGAGGAATTGGATGTCGCATTGGAATTTGGATTATTGAAAAATCGATTAACGGGTGAAATAGGTTATTATAATAAGAAAGCCCGTGACCTCCTCATCAATGTTAAAGTCCCTTCAGTTATCGGTGATGCCGATGGATTAGTACTTACCAATGCCGCTTCTATTCAGAATACAGGTCTTGAAATGATGCTCAATTGGCGAACCAAGGTTTCGGAAAAAATATCCTATAACTTTGGCGGAAACATTACTTTCAACAATAATAAAGTCATTGGTCTCAATGGTGGACAACCTATCCTGGATGGAGGTATTGGCGCAGCTCAGCAATATACGACCAAGACGGATAATGATCAGGAAGTTGGCGCTTTTTATGTATATCAAGTATTGGGTGTGTTCCAGACCGACGAAGATGTCCTTGCTTATACAAACAAAGATGGTAAGCCAATTCAACCTTCTGCCTCTGCAGGGACATTTAAATATCAAGATACCAACAGTGATGGCGTCATTGATGATAAAGACCGAGTCTTTGTAGGCTCTTACCAACCTGATTTTTACTATGGATTTAATATTGGACTTTCTTATGGAAGATTTGATTTTAATGTTGATCTGACAGGAGTATCGGGCAATAAGGTATATAATGGAAAAAAGGCATTCCGTCAGTTGGCCACAGATAATATCGAAAAGGATATGGCTTATACACGCTGGACACGAGGTAGTGGAATCAATGACGAGCCGGGAGCCAATGCAGGTAATTTACCGGCTTCAACTTATTTTGTAGAAAACGGAGACTATATTCGGATTAATAACATTACAATTTCTTATAATCTGCCTGCTATGATAGGCGGAAAAAAAATATTTCAAAATGCACGTGTTTTCCTAACGGGTCAGAATGTTTTTACGTTTAAACAATATAGTGGCTTTACTGCTGAGCTGCCAGATGATCCGACCAAGGCAGGGATTGAAAAAAATGCATATCCTACCTCAAGGACAATAGGCGCCGGAATTAATTTTACATTCTAAAGAAAAAATGACAAGCCATGACAAGAGTATATAAATCAATTAAATATATAGTTATCATTTCTTTATTTTCAACAATAGCAGTGAGCTGCGGTAAGGATTTCTTAGATGTTCCGGTCCAAGGCAAAGCCACACCTGATTCTGATCCTGCGATTGCAGAAAAGTTAGTAACAGGGGTTTACAATTCATTGCTTGCCGGTAGTGCATTTGGTGGGATAGGCGATATCCATGGAATAAGCTTTGTAACCGCCACGATTATAATGACTGACGATGCAGATAAAGGCAGTACGCCCGGAGACCAACCCAATATTAAGGCAATTGATAATTTTGAACATACTGCTACCAATAACTTTGTGGAAGCACTTTGGAATGGGAATTACAATGCCATAGCGAAGGCCAATCAAGCTTTGAAAGCACTGGAAGCCTCTCCTATAGCCGATGATTTAAAAGCTCAGTATCAGGGTGAAGTTAGGTTTTTGAGAGCTTACTTTTATTTCAACCTCGTACGTTACTTTGGCGGAGTGCCTAAAGTTCTCAAAGTGCCGGTCAATGCTCAAGAAGCCAATACCGATCCGGTATATCAAACCAGAGCCAGCGTTGACGAGATCTATGATCTAATCCGTGAAGACCTTAATTTCGCGATTCAGAATCTAAAAGTAAGAAGTCAATCTCAAGTAGGAAGAATTAATAAAGGTACGGCACAAGGAATGTTGGCAAGAGTTCAATTGACCACCAAAAAATGGCAAGATGCTTATGATTTATGCCAAGATATAATCCTTTCAAATGAATATAGGTTGTTGGATAATTATGAAAATATTTGGCGTCAAGTGGGTGATAACAGTACCGAAGCGATGTTTGAAGTAAAAACAGGACAATTTAATAACTCGGACTTTGGGGTAGAAGGATATTGTGTATGGCAGGGACCAAGAGTAGGCGGTAAAGGTGGGTGGCGTGATTTGGGCTATGGTTTTAATAATCCAACGACCAACTTGGTAGCTGAATATGAACCGGGTGATGTTCGAAAAGATGCCACCATCATTTTTATAGATAATAGTGGTACACATAAAGGAACAATTTTGTTTGATGGATACAGGATTCCTAGTCAGGATAGTATTGAAAACGCTAGATACAACTATAAAGCATACCATTCTGAGAATAAAGAAGTCGAATCATATCTTGGAAATAGAGGCAGTAAACAAAAAAATCTGCATATTTTGAGATATGGCGACGTTTTATTAATGGCGGCTGAGGCAGCCAACGAATTAGGAAATACCGGAGATGCTGCTTTTTATGTGAATTTGATTCGTTCAAGGGCACATTTGGGAGAAACAACAGCGTCTTCACAACAAGATATGAGATTGGCTGTTTATCATGAAAGAAGGGTGGAGCTTGCTATGGAACATGAAAGATGGTTTGATTTGGTGCGCACAGGACGAGCAGCTCAGGTTATGAAGCCACTCAAGCCGGCATTTACAGAAGGAAAAAATGAGCTGCTTCCAATACCGGCATTGCAAATAGCTCTCAGCGGAGGCAAGCTGACACAAAATCCGGGATATTAATCCCGAATTCCTCTTAAAGACAACATTTTGCCTTTAAGAGGAATTTGGATTAAATGATATTTTATTATAAGATCAATATTTTTATTATTAATTAAATCAAATTATTAAAGTTTACAACAATGATTATTAAAAATTTTAAAAATGTAGCCTTGCTTGCATTGGCTGTTTTTGCAATTTCATTCACATCTTGTAAAAAAGATGAGCCGGAACTTCCTAAAATTGACGGTTACAACAATTCTAACGAAATTGCAGCTACTAACTTGAAAGCGCATTGGACTTTTGATGGCAATGATAAAGAAGGTGTTTCCAATACCACTGCTAACAAAACAGTCGGTACTGTTGCGTATGTTACCGGACAAATAGGTCAGGCTATTTCTTTGTCTGAAGCAGCATTGGTTTATCCTGCTATTGATGCTATCAGCCAAAAAAATGGATTTGGTGATTATACCATTTCTATGTGGTTGAATGCTAAGAATGTGGGTAAATTCCAACAATATTTTGGTTTGTTTGCATCAGCAAATACTGATTTTTGGGGTAATTTTTCTGTTGGTGCTGAAGCAAGTCGCCACGCCGCTAACTCTGATACCCTTGAAATCAAAACCAACTATGCTTCTTTGAAAGACGATGGAGTAAATATCAACGGTCAGGATAACTTAGCTGTGTTTAGCGATAAAGGTGGTAGCTACTTCCTTGGTGCAGGAAAATGGGCTAATATCGTAGTTAGATTTACAGCAGCAACACATAAGCTTGAAATATTTGCAAATGGCGTAAATATTGGCGGTTACAGTGATCGAGGCGAGAATACTACTGCTATGGTTATGAGAACTCCATGCCAGGCTATTGTGGGTAGCTTTGCTACTAAAGACCTTGGATTTGCTTCTGCACCGGATGCACCGACATGGGCAGCAAAAGCTACAGCTCAGATAGATGATATCCGTCTGTTCAATAAGAGCATTACTGATACAGAAATCAAAGCATTGTACAACGTTGGTTTAGCTGGTAGATAATTACCAGAGAATACATTGCTTTTTGTAACAATGTTTATTGAGAGGCTATTCAAGTAAATTTGAATAGCCTCTTTTTATCTCAAATTGTACATTATACCAATTTGATTTATAAATTAGTCCAACATATTTTGGTATTCCCGAAAAGTCGGGATTTCTTTAAAATCAAAATGCCGAAGATATAGTCGTTTAGGCCAATGCAATTGGACTATTACGAATATACAATCGGTATTAGACGAATGCAAAATCGGTTGACGACTCGTAATCCCTATCAACACTTTACGGATTTTTTTATACCTCAATGGATGAATTGACACTAATTGGTTTACAACAATTTGAATATCAATATAATGAGAAACTAATCATTCATAACAATTATGTGTTTATTGAAGCCTCAAGTAAGCGGAATATTTCTTAAAGACAAGATTTTTGCAATTAATATGAATTAGGGTACAATCAATCGTTATTTATAATTAAACCATATAAGGATAAAGGCGGCCAGTCTCAAGGGTGAGGTGCATAATTTGTCATTATTGTTTTTATATTTGCAGTTGGAATAATAGGCATTGTGTGATCAAAAAGAATCGATAATGCCTTTTTTAATGACTAATTAAAGCCTATGAAGAGAGTTGTTATTACCGGACTTGGTGCAATTACACCTATTGGAAATAATTTGGAAGAATATAACGAAGGGTTGAAGAAGGGGCAGAGTGGTGCCGGACCTATTACAAGGTTTGATGCAAGCAATTTCAAAACAAAATTTGCTTGTGAGGTTAAAAATTTTAATCCGGAAGACTTTATCGACCGAAAAGAAGTAAGGAGAATGGATCTTTTTACTCAATTTGCAATGGTTTGCTCTGATGAAGCCCTCGCTGATAGTAAATTATTGGAAAGTACGTTAGATTTAGATAGGATAGGAGTGATATGGGGTTCAGGAATAGGTGGATTACGTTCATTAGAAGCTGAGATTGAGACTTTTGCTACCGGCAATGGCATTCCCCGATTCAATCCATTTATGATACCAAAGATGATATCAGATATTGCTCCGGGATATATTAGTATTAAGCATGGATTTAGAGGTATTAACTACTGCACGGTTTCAGCGTGTGCCTCTGCAACACATGCGATGATGAATGCCTTCGATTATATTCGCTTGGGCAAAGCTGATGCCATCATTACTGGTGGTTCAGAAGCGGCTATTACAGCTACCGGAATGGGTGGATTTAGTGCGACTAAGGCTCTAAGTGAAAGGAATGACGATTATTTGACAGCTTCCAGACCTTTTGATCTTGAAAGAGATGGGTTTGTATTGGGTGAAGGCGGCGGTTGCCTTATTTTCGAAGAATATGAGCATGCTAAAGCACGTGGAGCAAAGATTTATGCAGAGGTGATGGGTTGTGGCGCAACAGCCGATGCACACCATATTACAGCGCCTCATCCGGAAGGTCTTGGCGCTAAGAACGTAATGCGTATGGCTTTGGCTGATGCCGGTCTGACTCCGGAAGTAATCGACTATATCAATGTTCATGGGACTTCTACACCACTCGGTGATATAGCAGAGACAACAGCAATTAAATATATTTTTGGTGATCATGCCTATAAGTTGAATATTTCCTCAACGAAGTCAATGACAGGTCACCTATTGGGAGGAGCCGGTGCTATTGAAGGTATCGCAAGTGTCTTGGCACTCCGTGATCAGTATGTACCACCTACAATCAATCATTTTACGGATGATCCTGATATCGATTCAAAATTAAACCTTACCTTTAACGCAGCACAATATAGGAAAATAGACTTTGTAATGAGTAATACATTTGGCTTTGGCGGACACAATGCTTGTATTATTTTAAAAAAGTACATTATGTAAATTATAGTTGTGAAAGGAATATTTAAAATAATAAATCTATTTTTTTCTAAGAACAAGGATTTTACGAAGAAACTGACTGCTATGCTCGGATACACTCCGGCACATCTCAATCTGTATATTCAGGCATTTATGCATAAGTCTAATTCGGTTCAGGTCAACGGTCATCGTCAACATAATGAAAGATTGGAGTTTCTCGGCGATGCAATGCTCAACGGCATAGTCGCTGAATACCTCTATAAAAAATATCCCAATGGCGATGAAGGCTTCCTTACCAAAATGCGCTCCAAAATCGTTAAACGTAAGACTTTAGATGCCATAGGTATCAAGATGGGTATTGACGAGATCATGACTATCATGAACAAAACGCACATTAGCAAGTCCATGCTCGGCAATGCTGTCGAAGCACTCATAGGAGCAATCTATATGGAAAATGGGTATGCTTTTACCAGAAAATTTATCGTAATAAATATTTTACGAAAATACTTAGATATCCATAAACTTGAGATCTTAGATGACAACTTTAAAAGCAGACTGCTTGAATGGTGTCAAAAAAATGGTAAAGACATCAATTATGAAGTAATATCAAAGTATAAAACCGACAAACGAGATCGCTTTAAAATAGCTGTTGTGGTAGGTGGCGAAAATATTGCCGAAGCCGATGACTTTAATAAGAAGAATGCTGAGCAAATAGCCTCCGAAAAAGCTATGCTCAAACTCGGAATCCTTAGTTTGGAAGAAACAGAAATACCGGTATTGTGATGCTTATCCCGGGATTCTCGGAAGCTGACTGGAAAGACTTTCTTTTTAATCCCAAGCGTTTAGAAAAAATGCAAGAAGGAGCATCTATCATTCGCTCTTTTCTACAATTAGTACTTAGTAATGGATTGCTGACAGGCAATGTCTTGGCGGAAGAAAATTTAAACGAACTTTCAACTCGATTGGTAGATACTCAAATTCCGTCCGCTTCAAGAAAGGTTAAATCACTTGCAAAGTTACAACTAGACTCGGACTCCCTTTCACTGATCCGATTTGAACTTACCAATTTGGGTAATTTGGCTCATTTACTTCAAAATTTTAACAAATTATCCTTGATGAGTAAGCTAAATGTATGGCAGTACTGTGGAGGCATAATACCTAAGGAAAAAATACTTAATCAACCGGGTTTTATCGATAAATGGACCGTGAGGTATGTCAACATTAGCCGTGAAGATAGTTTGGTTGCTCGCAAAACATGGTTCCATGGATTCAATTCCAGATTTTGGGTTTATACGATAGACTACAGCTTTGGTAATCAACCCCTTCCTCCGGGATATAAAATTGGTAAAGTCGCCGAATTTGTTGCAAGATTTTATCCCGGATTAATACCTGGACGAATTTTGGAAACCAATAATTTTTCTAATACGTTTCCACCGGTTAAATTAGAATTGGATTTCAACAGTATAACTATGATGAATGGTTGGATTGCCAAGGCTTTCAACAATGACCCTCTTTTAAATGAGTTTGTTGTCCAGCTGGTGGATGTGCGAATGATGGTCAATCAAGAACAATTTTACATTGTAGATAATGATCGTAAATGGATAGAAATAAGCACAGTAGATACTTCCTCGTTTTTTAATAAAGACATATTATGGGCGATGTATGCAGAATATGGAGGAAGAAGTCAATCTATATCGTTGATGTTTTCGAAAGGGAGATTCTACTTTCTCAATTAATATAATCTTTTTTTTTAATAGAAAATGGACCTTAAATAATAGAAAGACAACTATTTATAGTTATATTTAATAAATATATAATAAATTTTTATTTAGATCAGGCAACGAAAGATCCATTATTTCCGTAATAAAGATATACTCGTTTGATTTTAGTGCTCATTCTAAGTTCTAAGACGGCACAAGAGCTGTTTTAGAACTTTAGAGTGACCAAGTTTTTTAAATAAGAATTATTAACTATCCTCCATAAATAATAATTTAGCATGAAAATTTTAACACAAATCGTATTAATAAGTGGATTGATTTTAAGTTTTTTTAGTACAACGGTTTTTGCTCAAAGTAAAACTTCTTCGATTTCAACTTTGGGCGACAATACGCATCATGGAAAATTAATCGGCAATCATTTTTATACCAATAAGACGGTCAAAGTTATTCATTCTAATAAGAAACAGGATGTAGTTTTAGAACAAGGCTTTACTTTCAGTTTTTCTGCTCCGGAAGAAGAAGCATATCAATATCAATTAACTAACAATTCTGATTTTCTGGCAGGTGTAAATGTAGGTGATATCATATCTGTAATGAACCAAATAACCAAAAAAAAGATATTGACTGACCCTATTAGCTTGATTGCTGCTGATGTGAATAACGATGGTAAAATTTCGGTTTCTGATATTGTTGAAATACGTAAGTTGATTCTGGGAAAGACAGATGCCTTTTCATCCGGAAAATCATGGAAATTTATCGATGCTACTTTTCCTTTGTTTGTCAATAATTGGTACCTTGCCAATGAAATCGTTACTTCTTCAGCAGCCAATAATTTTTGCAATGAATTTACTGTTGTGAAGATGGGAGATGTTAGTGGAAGAGTTGTTGCCTTTAAACAGCATATTGCGCAGAGAAGTGGAACTTCGGATTTTAATATTGAGTATTCTGTACAAGACGGTATTCGAAGGTTTGATGTATATCTTCCTAATTTCAATGTTGAAGGAATTCAAGCAACCCTCAATTTGGACCCTACTCTTCAGATCACTCATATTCATCCTGCACTTGATGCCTTAGACTATGCTTTTATTGATAACGGTAAATCTGTAAAATTGCTTTTGACCGCTGATAAGTTGAAAGAAATAGGTAAGGATGCCATTTTCTCTTTTAAAAGTGCTGAATTAGGGCCACGATATGCACAAATGATTTCTTTAGATGAAAATCAAGATAATCTGATGATTGATTGTTTAGGATTAAATACTCTTCCTGTATTACGTTTCCAAGGGAAGGCCCTGAAAAGGATGACTTTGAATCCTACTGTTTTTGGGGATAGAACCAATATTTTAATTTCAACAAATACGCCACAAGATCTGACTTTATCAATCTTTCAATCCAATGGTAATTTGGTTTATCAAAAAGCATGGAAATCTTTTTTAGGTGAAGAATCATTCTCGCTCGGTAAAGATGAATTAAATAATAGTGGAACATATTTTTATCAACTTTCAGGTAATAAACAGAATGAAGTCGGAAAATTTATTGTGATAGACTAAATCAAAAATGTGATTTTTTTATCATGAAATTGGAATTTTAATACTTTTTTCTATATGTGGGCTATTGTGTAACATAACTGTTTGATTAAGCCACCCCAGCTAATATTATTTACCATCATTCAGCAGGATATCAAATTATTGTATCATAATACCGCTGATACTTTTAAATAGACTGATATTTCTTTTCCATTAAATGGTTAATATTATAAGTCAATTCGGTATTAAATGTTGTTTGCTCAATTGACTCGGATTAATTTTAACAAAAGTTTGATTAATCTATCAAAATATTTGACCAATAAATAGTGTTAATAAGGAAGAAGCCGTTAAAAATGGTATCTTTGCCAACTATATTCACACGGAAACTTGAAACTATTTATATGTCAAAATATTATTTATCTATATTTTTCTTGCTAATTATACCAGCTTGGTTGACTTCGCAGAAAACGTATGTTTCGACCAAAGACTCAGATGCCAAGGCTATTTCGGCACTGAATAAAATTAAATCCAAATATACTGCAGCCAATCAACAAATCACTTCTACTTTCTCGCTTAAAATGGAGTTTCCGGGACAATCGACGCGCTTAGAAAAAGGTACTATGATTCAATCGGGGAATAAATTTAATTTGGATTTAAAGGAAATGGGAATAATCAATGATGGAAAGTCGATTTGGTTTATCAATAAAAAGCAAAAAGAAGTCCAGATTAATGACTATTCGAAGGATTCAAATCAAGGAATCGTCAATCCGGTCGAGTTTATGAATAACTACAACCCTAAATCATATATTTCCAGAATTGTTACGGATGATCCAAACAGCGGTAAACAAATGGATGTCATAGAAATTAAGCCAGTCAACCGCAAGACTGAATTTTCAAAAGCTCGAATTTCGCTGGGCAAAGTTTCCGGAGAATTGGTTAAGATGGAATTGTTCAACAAAGATGGGAGCAGGCATACCTTGACCATTTCAAAAACGAGTTTTTCAAAAACGATTAATTCGGGAGCCTTTACGTTCAATAAAACTAAGTTTCCCGGATATCACGTTGAAGACTTGAGAATTAACTAATTCGAAATATACAAAGCTCCGTTTTAGTATGAAATTACGGTCGAGGTTGATATTCCCCATAGCAAGCATGGTATCTCGTAGGATAGATAAATGGAAATTTACTGCTATTGAAGATCAAAGCCTCATCCGTAACCATTTAGTTCAAAAAGGTCAACACACAGCCTATGGTAAAGACTATGGATTTAAGACAATTCATAGCTCTGAAACATTTTCTAAGGCTGTACCTATGGTGGATTATGAACAGATTAAATCCTATATCGACAGAATTAAAGGAGGAGAAAAAAATGTCCTATGGCCGGGATTGCCTAAATATTTTGCCAAAACTTCCGGTACGACATCAGGTGTTAAATATATTCCTCTTACCAAAGAAAGTATGCCCAATCACTTTGGTTCGGCACGAAATGCCTTGCTCAATTATGCTGCAAAATCAGGAAAAGCAGAATTTTTTGATGGCAAGTTGATATTTTTGAGCGGCTCACCTGAATTAGATACCTCCTCTATAGTGCCAACAGGCAGGCTATCGGGCATAGTCAATCACGAAGTGCCCAATTGGTTGAAAAAAAGCCAGGTGCCATCCTATGAAACCAACTGTATAGACGATTGGGAGCGGAAAGTAGAGCGTATTGTAGAAGAAACAATTGGGCTGGATATGAGGCTGATTTCCGGAATTCCACCTTGGGTTCAGATGTATTTGGAGAAATTGTTGGAAGTGAGTGGTAAGAGGACGATAATCGATCTGTTTCCTCATTTTAGTATGTTTGTATATGGAGGCGTAAACTATGAGCCATATCGAAATACTTTGGAAAACTTATTTGGGACATCGGTTGCTTCGGTTGAGACATATCCGGCATCAGAAGGTTTCTTCGCATTCCAAGATGAGCAAGGTGATGCTTCTTTGTTGTTAAACACTCGAAGCGGAATATATTTTGAATTTGTTGAACTGGAGGAGATTCACAAAGAATGTCCGATTCGATTACCACTTGAAGGTGTCAAGCTGGGCGTTCCTTATGCTCTTATTGTCAATAATAATGCCGGCTTGTGGGGTTATAATATAGGAGATGTTGTAACATTTACCTCATTAAACCCATTCAAGATAATATTTACCGGTAGGGTAACGCATTATATTTCAGCATTCGGTGAACACGTTATTGCAAAAGAAGTGGAAGATAGCCTAAAAGAAGCCCTTGAAGATTCTAATGCCAAAATCGCTGAATTTACGGTGGCGCCTCAAGTAAATCCCGGCAATGGCCAGCTCCCATTCCATGAATGGTTGATTGAGTTTGATAAAGAGCCGGTCGATATTGCCGAGTTGGGTAAAAAGATTGATAACGGCCTCGTTAAGCGCAATATTTATTATAAAGATTTGATTGTAGGAAAGATTTTACAACCATTGAAGATTGTTTCACTTAAGAAAGGCACTTTTATTACCTATATGCGTGAAAATGGGAAGTTAGGTGGTCAAAATAAAGTTCCGCGTCTGACAAATAACCGTAAAATTGCAGATTCATTAATACGAATTAATAATAGATGAAAACACTTGTATTACAATGTCTTGTGGTGATAATAGGTCTAACTGTTACCAATTGTACCTATGGGCAAACTGTTGAGTTTATAGGTACTAAAATTAGCGTACCAAAGGGCTGTGAAAAAGTATCCAGTTATGAGATCGAGTGTGGCTCCTTTTCCCTTTCATGGGCTTATATGGCAAAGGGCAATATCGAAAATATCCTTTTTAACCAGATAAGTCAACTTCAAAAAATTAATGACTTTGATTATAAGCCAATACGTGTGTTGATCGATCAGACGCCATCGAGTGGTTTCATCACATCTTTTACTGCTGACAATGTCAAGTATTTTATGTTGTTGGCAGCTGGAAAGATTAAGGATCAAAATGTTTTAATTCAAGGAATAGATTTGATTCCATTTTGGAGGTATCCGGATCACAATGAAATCTTCGATAAGTTAATTAGGATATTGCCAGATGACAATAAAATAAAGATGGATGTAGAACCTGTTGAGCCGGTATAAGAAGTTGGAAAAGATGAATAACAAGCAAATAGTTGTTATTAAAACATATTGTGGAACGGAAGCCGAAACTATTAAGATCGCCAAAGAGCTTGTAAACAACAGGTTGGCTGCATGTTGTAATTACTCGCCTTGTAATTCTATTTTTCGATGGAAAAATGAGTTGGAAGTCGCCCAGGAGTGGATTTTAAGTATTAAGACCATTGAGGCAAATTGTCAAGCCATTGTAAAATCAATTCAAAAGGAACATTCGTATGATTTGCCAGCCATCATAATAGAGAAAAAGGATGTTAATAGCGAGTATTTTACATGGGTTTTCGAAAGTTGTTCGTAATTTTGAAAAAATAATTAGAAGTTGAAGTTTTTTAAAAAAGAATACGCAAAGACTGCCGGAAAAGGATTGTTTCTTTTTTTCTTATTGAAAGGTATAGCATGGCTGGTAGTTGCGTACTTGGGTGTTAATTTTTTTGCACAGTGCAATTAGCTATTTCTTAAACTTTTTTAGTGTAAAGCTAAATGTACTACCTTTATTGATAGTTGATCTTACACTTACAGTTTGGTTATGCGCTTCTATTATGTGCTTAACAATAGATAATCCTAATCCCGAACCACCTACTTTTCTACTTCTCGACTTATCAACCCGGTAAAAGCGATCAAAGATATGGACTAAATCGTGTTTGTCAATCCCGATGCCATTATCAGCTACTTCAATAAGTATATAATCATCCATATCATAGAATGCGACCTTGGTGAACCCATTGTCAATGCCATATTTAATGGAATTAGAAATCAGATTTCCCAATACGATGTGGATATAATGTTTGTCTGCTACAACTTGATAGCCTGCTGATGCTCCATCTTTAAAGGAAAGTTTAATATTGTGTTCAGCTGCCAGCAACTCTTGTTCTTCAAAGACAGTTTCTGTGAGTTTTTGGATGTCAAATTTGTACTCATTTAGGACGAGATTGCCCAATTCTAACTTTGAAATTGATTCTAAATCCTCGACGACTTTTTGCAGGCGGTCAGTATTTTTGGCAGCACGATCTAAATATTTGTCGATTAACTCCGGATTGTCTTTTGCCCCATCAATAAGGGTATAGAGATAACCTTGAATATTGAAAATTGGCGTTTTGAGTTCGTGAGAAACATCACCTAAAAAGTTACGACGGTATTCTTCTAAAGAACGCAGTCGTTCGATTGTTGCCTGTTGGTTTTCTACCCATTTAGTCACACTAATTTCAACAGTATCCATTAAATCAGTATGAAAGCGGGGCATTGTCACTTTGTCTTTACTTAGACTTACTTTGTTGTGGTGTATTATTTTGTAAATTAATTTGATGCGTCTATAAATGAACTTGTCTATTAAAAATACACATAAAAAATAAATGATTATAAATAATAGTATAGGTATAATAAACAAATAAGGAATTGGGAAAGCAATTAATCCTAAATTTTGGAGAATAACCAGACAAAGCAGTAGAAATAAGGAACTTGTGCCGGCGCACATAATAGAAATATGACGCGGCGTAAGATTTTTGTATTTATTGAAACCTAATAACTTCAAATCTCAAACTTATAACCGATTCCTTTAATAGTACGAATGCATTCTTCTCCGACTTTTTCTCTGATTTTACGGACATGAACATCAATGGTTCTGTTTCCAACAAGTACATCATGACCCCATATCTGGCGCAGAATCTCTTCTCTGGTAAAAACTTTTCCCGGTCTGCTTACCAATAAACCTAATAACTGAAATTCTTTTTTAGCTAAATCAATTGCTTTACCATCTTTTGTGACCAAATGCTTTTCTCCATCGATGATTAAATCACCAAAGACAGATATTGATGAAGATAGTGACTCATTGCCGACCTTCGAACGTCTTAATATAGCTTTAATTTTACTAATCAAAACGATTGGTTTGACCGGTTTGGCTATAAAATCGTCTCCACCATTGTCTAATGCTTGAATTTGAGTTAAATCTTCGCTTCGAGCTGTCAAAAAAACAATCTTGGTATCCGAATAAGAAGGATTTCTTTTAATTTGCCGGCATACTTCTATTCCATTTATTTCAGGCATCATGATATCAAGGATGACCAAGTCGGGTGTATAAGTCTGCATAAGTTGGAGACATTGTTTACCATTTTGAGCACATTCTACAGTGAATCCCTCCATGGTTAAGTTATACCGAAGAATTTCCCGAATATCCTCTTCGTCATCAACGACTAAAATTTTTGTAACCATATTTGATAAGCTCCTTTATTCATTTCCTGAAACAGCCAAATTATTAAAATAATACTTTGTTGTTTTGCACTTTATGCTTCCTTACAAACAGAATATTTTGGCACAAAAGTAATCAGAATAAGCCTTGGGCAATAATATTGTATATTAACTTATGGTTAATTTTCCTTGTCGAGATTGGATTGAATAAACGATTCAAGATCAATCAGGATCGTTTCACAGGTGGACTTAATTTCTCCTGCTCTTTTGATGAGGTCTTGAATTTCGTCAATCGCAGTGGAATCGTTGTCAATTTTTGCTTGGATTGACTTGAGTTCCTCTAAGAGGTCTGACAGTTTATTATTTTTTAGTTTTGCCATTGATATTATATTTAAAAGTTCCTATAGCTTTGCCATCATCCCAATAAATAGTGGTTTCTTCCTCTTCATTGAAATCTTTGCGGGTGGTTATTTTTTTATTTTTTTGAAACACAAGGGTGTAGCCTTTTGCGAGAATTGCAAGTGGATTAGCGAGTTCAATTTTTTGAAACAACAAATTTATTTGGAATCGAGACTGATGTATCTTAGAGTTGACTTTAACCTTTATTTGGCCGATAGAATGCTCCACCTCAAACCGATGTTTTTGAATTAGATTAATTGACGAAAAGTTTATATTGGAAAATTGTTGTTTTAAAATAAATCCAAAATTAATAAGTCTTTGTTTAGCTGAAATCAACGTATTGCGGTGAATTTCCATAATTTGATACAAAAAATCGGAATTCTGTTTTATCAAAAATTCAGCGACGGCAGTAGGCGTTTTTACTGAGATGGCGGCAGTCAAGTCCATTGCACTAAAGTCTATTTCGTGACCGATTCCTGTGATTACCGGTAATGGAAAGTGCGCAATCTTGTAGGCCAGGGTATATGAGTCAAAAGTGGCGAGATCTACCTTGCTCCCTCCGCCACGGATGATGATTACGGCATCAAATAAATCTTTTTGTTGTTCAATTGAATGTAAAGAGTCAGAAATAGACGATTCCATATTGTTTCCTTGCATGATGCTGTCAAAGAGTGTAGTTTGAAAGCGAAGCCGTAAGCCATTTTCTTTAAGATGCTTTGTAAAGTCGGCATATCCGGCTGCAGATTCTGATGAAATAATTGCCAATCGTTGAAATGTGAGGGGTAGGGGAAGCTTTGTATTGATTTGGTCTAAACCTTCATCTCGTATTTGCTTGAATAGTGCCTCTTTCCGTAGCTCAATCGCTCCTATGGTATATGCGGTATTAATGTCTGTTATTTTTAACGAAAGTCCATACTTTTCATGAAATATTGGGATCGCATAACACATGGTTTCAAATCCGGCAGTAAAATAGCTGTCCAAATCCGGATTTTTTTTCCTGATTCTGGCAAAGTCCGTTGACCATACCGTTGCCCTGATTTGTGCGATTATATCATTGGAATCTAAATCTTTTTGAACTAATTCGACATGTAGATGGCCGTTTTTTAATTTTGCACTAAGAATTTCAGCTTTAACCCACAATTCACTTTCAAAATTGAGCGCCATAACTCTTTTGATGTGCGTGTTCAGTTCAAAAAGAGTATAGAATTTTTGTTGCAACATTATGATTTAACGAGTTTTATTGCCATTGGAGATTGTTTTTTGTAATGGTTAAATATATAAATATTTTTAAGATTCTCTTGAGTCATTTGTTCCAATGCCAAAGCTATTGCAACTCCTGCAGATGTGTCAAAATCTCCGGTTCTTTCTTTATATGCAATAAGCGGAATATTCATTTTTGTCGCAAACCGAACAATATTGAGATAATATCTTTCTTTTTCATATTCATTATTATAGCCGACATAAAACACACAAGGATGTTCTATATTGTTGATATCTAAATATACGCCAACTTCAAATGGCGCACTGATATACTGGTTGGTTGGAAAATATTCAAAAGATTCGATTTTGGCTATGGCATTTTTGGGGCTTTGAGATGCGATGAAAAAGCTGATTCCCTCTCCATAGATTATTGGATTGCCATCTTGAGATTGGAGGAAGCTTGATTGACTATGGATTAATTGGTTAAAATGGGTGTTTTCGTCGAAAAATCCAAATAATATTTTTTTGTTCGAATCCTCCAGTGTCTTCATTTCTACATCGGTAAGTACATTTAACACGGTTAAACCCTGATTGACAAAGGTTGTATTGTAAGTAGTTAGTTTTAGTTTTTGAGCTATTAATCCACCAATTATATTGTTGGTGGATTGGATAAAGACAGAAGGATTAAGGGCACTTTCAGAATAGGTATTCATATCTGCCAGAAATTGTTCTAACTTTGAAATACATCCTCTGCCTGTACCTGTTATTATCCCGGCGAGATTGCTTTCTCCAAAAGCTATGTTTAGAGCGCATCCCATGGCATTGACTATTAATCTATCAAATCTACGTATTTCATTTTTCTCCAAATGCTCCTGGACGGTTATTTTGTTCATGTTCAGATAGCCTTTCTCTGCCCGTAATTCCGGCAATATATAGTTGAATTTGGATATATACATTAGTCCGGCTTTGAGAAGATGAGGGAAGTATTGTTTCCACCAAAACCAAACGAATTGACGAGACAATGCTTTAGGTGTACATTTTCTTGCACTTTTGACACAGGTTTCATTCCGGTTTCTTCGATGGGGTTTAAAAAGCCCAATGTGGGAAATATAAATCCCTTTTGCATCATGCCTATGGTCAGGACGGATGAAATGCAACCGGAAGCAGCAAGTGTGTGGCCCGTGTATGATTTACTTGATCCGAAGCGTATAGATGAACCAAATATGGATTTGATGGCTATAGATTCAGCCAAATCATTGTCCAGCGTGCTTGTGCCATGTGTATGTATAAAGTCGATTTGTTCCGGGCATAAAGCTGCTTTTTGTATTGCTAAATTCATTGCATTCATTGCTCCCTGACCATCTGGAGAAGATCCCGTGATGTGGAAGTTCTCATTGATGTTGCCATAACCTGACAGGATGGCCAATGGAGTTTTATAGCGTTTCTGTGCGTGTGTTTTTTCTTCTAGTACCAAGTAAGCAGAGCCTTCTCCTAAATTTAACCCAAATCGATCCCTGTCAAATGGTCGGCACATATTTTTGTCAACATTTTTCAAAGAGAGAAAACCGTTTAATACAAATTTGCTGATGGAGTCGCTGCCACCTGCTAAGACAATACTTGACTTACCTGCTTGGATAAGCCTTGCACCAAACATTATAGCATTGCTTCCCGAAGAGCATGCTGTACTAATCATGAAGTGCATCCGGTTCAGGTTGTGTTGCCTCCTGATAACTCTACTTAAAGAACCACAATCCATTTCGTTTATAAAATCGGTATTGACCTGATACTTTCCGGTAATAATAGCATCGAAATATTTTTCTGTCAAGGGCATGCCACCTACTGTTGTGGCATTGACACTGATAATATCGCGTGTAGAATCTTCAATACCGGCACTATCCAGCGCTTGCTGTGAAGCTATAAGTGCTAATAGTGTAGTTCTGTTATATGCATGATGGTGTGTATTAGTGGATTGTCTTATTTCCGTATCCGATAAGGGTACAGCGCCACCGATATAATGTTCTGAATGGATTGATTCATGTAGGAGGAGAGGGCGTAATGGACTTATAGCGGAATGTAATTGGGTGAAACATGCATTGGGATTAGTGCCAAGGGCTGAAACGATACCCATTCCGGTTATCCAAACCTCCTTGTTTTCGTCATACATTTAAAGTTGTTCTCTGTGTGATTCAATATATTCAGCCATGGATTTGACACTTTCAAGGATGCGACGACCTTCACGCGGGTCTTCAATACGAATACCGTAGTTTCTTTCTAAAAGAACCATCAATTCCAAGGAATCAATACTGTCTAAGCCAAGTCCGGTACCGAAAAGTGGTGCATTGGTATCTATATCTTCCGGAACCATATCCGGTAGATTGAGGGCTTCGATTATTTCGGATTTTAATGTATTAATGAGCTGTTCCATGGAATTTTGTTGATGTTAACCTTGCAAACTTAAAGTTTTTTATTCAATTTCGGTTATAAGATAGAAAGCTATATTTTTTCTAAAACTAAATTGTGTTCAAACGACCTAAAGTCAACCTTACTAAGACCGCTTATCCCTTGATGTTCCATATAAACGCCGTACATGACGTCAACTGCCGCCATGGTTGACTTGTTGTGGGTGATGATAATAAACTGTGATTCATTGGAGAATTTTCGGATAATTTTATTTAACTTTTCAACGTTGGTATCATCAAGTGGGGCGTCTAATTCGTCGAAGATGCAGAATGGCGCAGGCTTAAGAAGATATAAAGCAAATAGAAAGGCAATGGCGGTAAGAGTTTTTTCACCACCTGACAATTGGCTGAGGCTTTGAGGTCGCTTACCTTTGGGCTTTGCTATAATACCGATATCCGAGTCGAGTGGATTCCCTGGATTGGTAATGATAAGGTCGCAGTCATCATCATCTGTAAAGAGACTTCTAAAGACCATTTTGAAGTTATCTCTGACTTTTTCGAATGCAGCGAGATATTTGGATGTAGATGAATTTTCCAATTCATTCAACGTTTGAGTGAGCTTGTCTTTTGAATCCAATATGTCATTTTTTTGAGTGACGATGGTTTCAAAACGAGATTTTATTTCTTGAAAAGCCTCCATCGCCAAAGGATTAATTTCACCGAATTGGAGGATGGCATTTTTTATTTTGATATTTTGCTGTTCCAGTTCAGTGATACCCAATTCTTCCGGAATCTCAGGTATTGTCATTACGGATTGGTCTATAGCGCCAAATTCTATTTCAAAGTTATCTTCTATTCGTTTTAATTCATAGTTAGATGCATTCCATTTGTCTTTCCACTCATTGGTAATGGTCTGAATGTTGGTTAGATTTTTTTGGAGTAATTTGATAGATTGTTCGATTTCATTGATATTCTTTTTCTCGGAGAAGTATAACCTTTCTACTTCAGTTAATTCTGATTGGGATTTTTTAAATTGATCTGCAACGGTAATAATTGCATTTTCGGTTTCTCCAAATTGACTTTCGAGAGCTGCAATTTCAAGAAGGCTCATGCTTTGAGTTGCCTGCAGTAGTTTTTCCTGTTCGATGAAAGAGTCTGCTTGTTTGTCGAGCAGGTTTAGTTCTCGCAATAAACCGGTTTTCTGCCCTTCCAGCCGAATAATATCCAATTTGATATTATTCATTTGCTGAGTGGCTTCATTGAGCGTGGTAGCCTTCGACTTCAGAGCTTCTTTATTGTTGTTAACAATGGTGTTGAGTGATTCCAATTCAGATTTAATTTCTGCTATGGGTTGTACATTGTTTTGTATGGTCGCATAGAAATGGTCTATTTTTTGTTTAAGATTGGCTTCATCTAAAGTAAGTTTTTCCAATTGAAGTTGAAAATGTTCAGATTTGACTTTAAATTGGATTAGACTGTCCTTAGTCTGTTGATTTTGCTTTACAAGGGTTTCTAACTGAGGCGTTTTATTGATAGAATGAAGTAGTTTGATGGTATCATCCAGTTCTGCAAGTTGGATGTAGCAATTGCTGTCCGTATGTTTGAGCTGAATAAGATTTTTCTCCAACGTTTCTAATCTTAATTTTCTTCCTAAGATATTTCCTTCTATGAGCCCTATTGAGCCACCCGATGTTAATCCTAAAGATGCAATAATGCTTCCATCCGCTGAGACAAAGCTGAAATCTTGATTGTTTTTCAACAATTGTATGTGGTATTCATTTAAATCATCGACTATGTACGCTTTGTGCAATAGCTTGTCAAAGAGCTTTTTGTACATTGGATGGCATTCTATGATGGCTGAAAGAGGAATGGCATCATCAATTGCTATGGGTGAATCCATTTTTTCCTGATAAGCATCCAGAATGATAAAGCCGGCTTTTCCTTTCTGGCTTGAAGAAAGTTGGTCTATGTAATGAAGGGCTTCGGGATAGTCCTGGACGACAATATGCGCTAAATATGGTTGTAGGTAGTTTTCTAAGGATGTTCTATATTTTTCATCACAATTGATTAGGTCGGCGACTAAGTTTAGTTCCTTACTTTTTTGTTGTGAAGTGAGGTGTTTGACAGCCTCCGGAAATCCTTCTTGATTGTCGATGAGGGATTTAAGTAATTTTATTTCATGGGTGGATTGGTCGATTTGCCTTTCTAAATCTTTTTTGTTTTGAAAAACTTGTTCTCTATTAGATTTTACCTCTTGTAATTGAAGGTTGTGAGCATCAATTTCTGATTTTAAAACAGCAATTTGTTGCTCATATTGATTGGATTTAATCTGGTATTCATCTTGTTGGGTAAGAATGGTTTTGTGTTGTTCAATCAAGGCTGTTGCCTGATTTTTGAACCTTCCGATGTCGCCTTGCATCGCTGTCAATTGAGCTTGGGCAATGGCATTTTCTTTTTCCAGCGCAAACAATTTGGCGTTTTGAGCATCATACTGTTCCAACATGGGCTTGGTATTAGACTCAATATTATTTATTTCGGCTTTAATCGTATCAAAAATAGATTGTTGTACAGCTTGATTTTCAAGTAACGAAGCCATTGTCGTTTCGATATCAGGAATCCTATTGTTAATAGAAGCACGTTGATCGCTTATCTCACTAAGGTTGGATTTTAGCCTTTCTATATCGTCCAGGGCTTGTTGTGCCTTGCTCTTGACAAATGATATACGCTGAATAGTCATTTCCAGCTTCTTTTCGAGCGACTTTTGCTCATCCAGAATGTGATTTGCCTTTTTTTGAAACTCTGATAGCGATATTTCTTTTTTTAGCAATTCATTTTTATTTATCTCCAGGTCGGATTCTGCTTTGTGGATTTCCATTTCTTTCAACTCAGCGGCAAGTTTTCCTTCCTGGAGTTTTTCATCAAAAGATAGGATGAGGTTTCTGACCTTTATTTGTTGCGCATGAAATATTATCCATGCATTGTCTTTGTGTTTATTTTTTAATTCGAGAAACTTTTCTGCCCGTCTCGCTTGCTTTTTAAGAGAATTCATATTGGATTCAATCTCAGCGAGGAGGTCATCGACTCTGGTGAGATCATCCATGGTGATTTGTAATTTGGCTAAAGTTTCCTTTTTACGTGCCTTAAATATGGATATGCCGGCTGCTTGCTCAATCATCATACGCCGATAATTGTCTTTATTATTGAGCAAGTCTTCTACCATGCCAAACCCTATAATCGCATAAGTATTGCTACCTACACCGGTATCGGTGAATAGGTTGTTTATATCTTTCAGGCGGCAAGTGACGTTGTTGAGTCGGTATTCACTTTCACCTGATTGGTATAAAATCCGGGTGACCTTTACTTCATTGAAATCAACAGGAAGGATATTTTTACTATTTTCAAAAATGAGGGAAACCTGAGCCATTCCCGCCGGCTTCTTTATTTTAGTACCGTTGAAAATGACACTTGACATTTTGTCCAATCTCAATTCCGTACTCTTTTGTTCTCCTAATACCCAGCGTATGGCATCAACAATATTTGATTTGCCACTGCCATTCGGCCCAACAATGCCGGTAACATTCTCGTTAAAATGAATTACGGTCTCATTGGCAAAGCTTTTAAAACCTTTAACTTCTAATCGTGAGAGTCTCATACAGCTGCGAATTTAGAAAAAATACAGTTCATCAGATTCAGTTTTTATTTATAAATGTTTTTATAATATGTTAACTCTTAAGAATCTATTGTGCTTTCGAGAGAATGGATTCTGCGTGTTTTTGTATATTTATTGAAACGGAAAGTAAATACGGGTTTAATACAAAAATATTGGGCAACCAAATACTAACGGTCGTTAGTTTAACTTACATCTATCTTATGCTTGGCTTGCTTGGTCATAAAATCAAGAATAAATAAGGTGAAAATTGTGTAGTGTGCAAAAAAAGGAAGAATGAAAAAATTGGTGGGAGGTTGTTCTTTGTAATAATATCCCATAACTAAGACAGCGCTTAATATCATCTTGGTTATTAGGGTGACAATAATGATATTACTAAAGAGATAAATATTTCTGCTACGTGAAGCAATATCCCCCCAGATGTAAAACATAATACTCAATACAATAAAAAAGACGATGGATATCAGGGAGAATGTAGCAAATTGAGTCAATTCCAAAAAATATATACAACTAAAATGCACTACCAAAGCAAGGGTAGCATAGATCAACAATTTTATGATAAACTTCTTAGTAGGCATGGAGTTAGTTGTTATTTTTAGTCAGGTCGCGTATGATTTTATAAAGGTATCCAAGTGTAAGAATGAGCATTAAACCCGCTGTCCAGTATCGCGGATTGCCTTGATTCCATCTATTATCAATGTAGTTGCCAAGATAGCAACTTACAAGTATAACACCAATTAATTGGAATCCCATCCCTGTATAACGGAGATAGGTCATTGAATTTTTCCGATCAGGTAACTTTGAGGAAGACAATGAATTTATTTTGATTTTTTGTCTGTTGGATGTACGCTTCCGGCGATCATGTTACATTGAACATTGAAAATAGCTCCATTTTCTACAATAAGTCTTGAAGTTGTAATATCGCCATGTATCGATGCTTTGGAATGGACTTCGAGGCTGTCGGATACCATTAAGCTTCCATTAAGTTTCCCTTGGATGATGGCGGATTTGGACTTGATATCACCTTCTACTTTACCCGTTTCACCAATGATTACTCTTTCACTGCACTCAATATTGCCATTTACAGTACCATCAATTCGGAGGTCTGATACAGCAATAAGATTACCGGTAACAGACGAGCCTTCACTCAGACTATTAATAGAAAAACCATCTCTTGGCTTTTCGTTTTGTTTTGAATTAAACATATTTTCTTATTAGTTACACGGGTGACTTGAGTACACGCCGTTTTTAACCTTGATTAGAAAGTAGGACAATATACGCCTCTTCTTTCAGGTCCACAGATTAGATAACCCAATGAAAATTCAACTGCTCCGTTGTAGTTACTTGCCGGAGTCAAAGACGATACGTTCAAGTCATAACTAAATCCGATCGTGAATTGGTTGTAATCCAATCTGGTAGATAAGATAATCGCATCTGTTTCAAGGGCTTTCTGCCAGTGATTAGATATACGAGCCCACAGGCCAAACTGGATAGCTTGACGAGTCCAGCGACTTTTGTCCAACCATAGACGTAGGGAAGTTCCTCCATTAACCTGAAAAGAAGGACCTTGAAAGAAAGTTACGATTCCCGGAACTAAGCTAATCTGGTCGGTTACAGCAAGGTCACCACCTGCATGCAGGGTTATCTTACTGTATAAGGGAACGTCAATGCCTTCGTTTAGGAATGATTGGTTAGGTCGTGTGATATGACTATAAGCACCACCCATATAAAAACTGGATTCTTCGTCAAAGACAGAGAACCATAATAAACCGGCACCTAATTCACCAAACCAGAATGAGTTATTGAAGGTGGCTTCATTTTCCTGAGAAGGTGCATTGGCAATCCATGTACCGTCTTTTGCTTGAAGACCCCACTTAGCTCTAAGGAAGTCAATACTTCTGTTGGATGCGCCACCCATTACACCGAAGGATAGATAATGTGCTGATTTTCTGCTACCGCCCAATCTCTTGCTGTAGCTGCCAGAAATCTGTGGCGAGATAGTAGCAAAGCTTAATTCACCTGCTCTGTCACCCCAAAAATTGAAGCCGAAGCCCCAATAATCATAACGACCCACCGTGTTTTTTCTGTCATAAGATGCTGTGAAAGTGTTAAAAGCATTGCTCTTTAATACACTTGCCCATTGGTTTCTATAAGACATAGTGAGTCGATCGGTACAGTTCATGACACCTGTCATCGCCGGATTAAGGTTTAACGGTGATGCATAGAACTGCGAAAAATGAATGTCTTGTGCTTGCAAGGCAAATGAGCTCAAAAGGAAGAAAAGAATTACAAGTAAATGTTTCTGCATTGAAATTAAAATTTTTAACATAATAACTAGTCGGAGTAAAGGTATAAATATTTTAGATATTAGAAATGTTAAAACTTTTTTTATTGTTTTATTTCAATATTTTATTTTGCGTTTTTTGTTGAATCTATATATAAT
>JAGPCT010000030.1 GCA_018057925.1 Saprospiraceae bacterium | reverse complement strand
AGATGAAGAAAATCAAGAATGTCACAATTCTTAAATCTATCATCTACGACAACATCCCTCTGTATGGCTCCTTAGCTCAGCTGGTTAGAGTCCCGATACTTCGGGATTAATCAGAGGGTCGCCCCGATAAGTCGGGACAGGGGGAGCATTTAGAAAGGGTTGCATGGATTTGCAATCCTTTTTTTTAATTTTCATACACCCAAAAATATTTTATGTACTTCATTTATATCATTCATTCCCATAAGTCTGACATTTTTTATATTGGATTTTCCACTGACATCGCTCAACCCGAATTTTATTAAAGACAATGCATTGATTTTAATAAAAATCGGAATAAATAGAAATATAATAGAAGATATTTGACAAAAACTAACAAAAGTTAGATTGTTGTATGTTGATATATGACCTAAATTTGTCTTAAATAAAAAATGATGTTAATATTTTAAGAAAAAAAACATCTACAATAAAAGGATTCTTTAAATCACTCCCCTTTTGATAATCAACTTCTAAACGATTATAATATGAATCTTTCTATTGATTTCTTAAAAATGTATAGTTTGATTTATTGTACAATTTTGACAAGCACACACTATGATAAAAAGACACAATCCGATAGCCACACCAAACAATATTATGAAGCAAAACCTTTCAGAAAGATAACGAATAATAAAATACTCATAAATACTATGTAAAATAATTTAAATCACGGATTTGGATATTTTCTGAGAGAGATATCTTGAAATCTTATTAAAAACACCAAATAAAAACACCATGTTAAACCTTACTAAACATTACAAAAGCATCATCATTACAAGCACTTTGCTATTGATGTGTGTTATTTCTTATGAACAAACTTCCCTTGCCAATCTCGATGTAGAAATGGTGCATGTTAAAGGGAATACTCCAATGATAATGAACCACGGTGGAGTTGGCAAAAATGTTACACTTGATAATTTTGAGATAAGTAAATATGAGGTATCTCAACAATTATGGCAAGAAGTGATGGGAGATAATCCTTCTTATTACAAAGATCCCAGAAAGCCGGTTGAAAGTGTTGACTGGTATAGCTGCATCGTATTTTGTAATGAGTTGAGTTCAATGACCGGTCGTCGCCCTCGTTATTATAAGGATAGAGACTTTACTCAAACCATTGACAAAAATGATTATGTTGGAAAAGGAACTGGGAAACCTTTTACTTCCTTTGAAGATTCAGAATCGGATGGCTATAGGTTGCCCCTTGAATCTGAATGGCAATATGCTGCTTCCGGTGGTGAAAAATCAAAAGGTTATACTTATTCCGGAAGCAACAATATCAATGAGGTCGCTTGGAATGAAGGTAATAACACTGTGTATGGAACGAAACAAGTAGGCCTTTTGAAACCCAATGAATTAGGTCTATATGACATGAGCGGCAATGTTTGGGAATGGTGCTGGGATATCTTGGGCGGACAGAAATTTTTTTATAAGGAATGTGGAGACATGGATAATGGTTCGGGTCTTTACCGATTATTTAGAGGTGGAGACTGGTATGGGGCATCTTCTTATTGTACGACTTCATATCGATTTTTCAACCTATTAGTGACCCGTTTCAATATCTATGGATTTCGATTAGCCTCAAGTGTAAAAAAAGAATAGGCCATTTGACATACAAGCCAAATATCTTACAATTACAATAGATTCTTTACATAATCTATATTAGTTAGAAAATGCCCTACTGTTTATAACTGGAAAAACAGACAATACGGTGGATGTATTTATATACGATGCATTCTTTACAGATTTGATTTAAACACCAACAATTTTCTTTTTGGATAAAATGCATTTTGATGAATTTTCTAAAGCAAAGAAAGCAAATTGAAAAGCAAAGCAATCCGACTATTACTTACATAAAAACCTTACTACAATGATTTTCAGACATCACATTAAGCAGATAAATACTTTCTTTTTGGATAGAATAATGCCGGAAAGAAATGAATCACCTTTTGAAAAAGAAACCATTCGGAAATCAAATTTATATGATGATATTCTTTCTTCAATTTATAAAGGATACTCTTCTATATCTATTCCTTGCAATGGAATATCAGTAAAGAACAGAGATTGCCGTATAGGGCTTAATACTCTTTTCATTATATATTCATTTGCTACATCTTTTAATCGTAGCAGTATGAAAAACATTTACCTGACATTTTTGCTAATTTCAACTTTTGTTTATAACAGTATGGCACAAAGTTGCTCCGTAAATGCGGGAATCGGTGGCAAGTGGTGTATGGGAGAATATATTGAGCTGGATGGAGGTGTATCGGGTTCTTTGGAAGTTGGCCAGACAATTGAATGGTCTCTTGTTAGTGGGCCTGGAAGTGTTGAGATAGATAAAGTTAACCATGCCAGGACTATTGCAAAAGCGACTGTTGCAGGACTATACACCTTTAGAATATCTGTTAATTGCGACCAAGGTACGGCATCACAAGAGGTTACACATGAAATCCTTCCGGGAGCCAATGCTGATGCGGGTCCTGATCAGACCTATGGATGTTATGACGGTACAGTTGGAATTCCATTGATTGGATTTAATACCCCGCCATCCGGATACATAGCTTATTGGACAATTAATATGGGCTTTGGCTATGTTGAAGATAATGTATTTAAGACAGACACTTCATCCTTTATGAATTGCGGTCCTCAGGGAGGAGATATCATATTGACTTATACGATGACGAATGGAAAAGGTTGTTCCAGTTCTGATACAAAGATTATCCATATTGATGAAGTTGTACCTAAGTTGAAGTTAGTTATGCGTGGTGGATGTGGAGTGCCTGTGTCGGTCACTGCTTCATGTCAAGGAAAGGGTGTTGGTACTTGGTCATGGGTGAGTCCTGTAGATGGTGGTGGTGCTTCATTTGCAAATGAGACATCGCAAAGTGTAACTTTTAAGGATCTTATACCAAACACGATATATACTATCCAATATACCTTAACAAATAGTTGTTTTGACCAGGTAAAAACATTGACATTTACCTCTCCGGAATCTTCCAAAGGCGTCACTAAAGCGGTTTGCCCTAATTTGGAAAAGAGATATAAAAATGTAAAATATACTGCCGAGGCAGGCTATGTGGGCGTCGCTACACTTTTCTTTTGTGATGCGCCGGATACCATCATACTTGAAGGATCATTGCCTAATAAAGCCGAAATGGAAGTGTCTTCATGGCAGCTCAATGATTTGTTGTGTGACTTTTGGTCTGGAAGTCCTGAATCCTATCCTCGAATGATTCATATCAGTGATAATGCAATAATGTTAACCGGATTTTCTGTTGGAATCTATGTGATTGAATATCAAATTACCAATGATGCAGGCTGTACTTCCAAGTATAAGGTCGTCATCGAAATAGAATCTTCAGGTCAGCAATTTACCTACTATATGTCCAATAATTGTGAAGATCCTAATTATTCCAGGTATAATTTAGGTTGTCGGGGAAACAATGAAGGAATTATATGGAGTAATCAATTTCTTCATTTTGTAGTACCAAGTTCAGTGATACCTATTTCAGAGGCCAGTACGAAGTATATTTTGAAGGAAGGAAAGTATAAGCCGGTGTCAGCCCCTTCTGGTGGAGAAAAATTTGAAGCTGTAGGTGATATGTGTGGTAATTTTTCAGAACACTGGTTTGAATACTATCTCAATATTGATAAAAGGTCTCCATCCGGAACCTATATTTTTCAAATTCCAATCATTTTTGGGCAGAATGAAAGCCCTTGTGGGGAAGGCTTTGCGACACTAATATTAGACGTGTCTCAGCCACCTGCTGAAGCCAATGCCGGAACAGATCAATATATATGCGGTACAACTACTCGGCTTGTAGGGAATGATGTTGCTGCCTGTGAGTGGAGGTTGGTAAGTAAGTCTCCGACGACTGCTGTCAATCCTAAATTGTCAGGTATTAATACTAGGCTACTTGATATCCAAGAGATGAGTATGGATGCAGAATACATTTTTGTATATTATAGTCTTGGTGGCACAAGTTGTGGAAGCAAATATGATACTGTCAAAGTCGGGACTACCGTGAGTGCTCCTTTACAACCGGATGCCGGCAATGATATTACTATATGTTACGGTAGTTCAATTGTTCTGGATGCTACTCCTGCTCAGGTCCCTTATGGAGCACTGGGTACATGGACAATAGAAAATCAAAGCCCGATGGGTATAACACCCGTTTTTTCTGATATTCATAATCCACAGTCTATATTGCACAATCTTCAGGCCAATACAACCTATACATTAAGGTTTACTTTGTGGAATAATTGTGGTTCCAAGAGTGATGATGTGACGATCACAACAAGCGACACTGAAGGTCCTTCACCTGCTTTCGCGGGAAATGATCAATGTATTGCTTCCGGAGTAACAACAACAACTTTGAGAGCATCAGAGATTTTTCCCAAGGAAGCTACAGGACAGTGGAGTGCATTTCCTGATAATCCCGTAGGTTGTACGATAGTAAATGCAAGTAATAATATCACCACTATTGAAGGTCTTACTTCAGGTACCTATCGATTTGTTTGGACAGTAACAAAGACACCCTGCATGAATACCAGAGATACTGTCACCATCACGGTAGGGAACAAAGCAGAAGTGGCTTCAGAAATAATTAGCCTATGTAACCAAGTTCTTCCGACGACTATTTTTCTCAATGCAACTCCTGCACAAGGTGGACAATGGGTATGGGTAAGCGGTACTGGTAGCCAGCCACAGATGCCAACTTCTGCCAATACCATGGTTACGCAGGTAAACGAGGGCTATTATGTTTATCGATGGATAGTCAATAATGATGCGTGTTCCGGTTTCAAAGATGTTCACATTAAGGTAGGCGGTGCAACACCTGAAGCTTCAGCTGGAAGTGATATAGCTTTGTGCGGCAATGATGAGGGTATATTTCAATTGAAAGCTAATTCTGTACCGGGAACTATAGGGGTATGGACTGTTGAGGATTTCAAACCAAATGTACCAAGTGCCGAAGTGGCCTTTATCAATGGTACAAAAATTACGGATGCTAATGCAATAGTACAAATGTCACCAGGTGCTGCACGACTAAGGTGGACAATCTATTCCGAAGGTCTTTGTAATGAATTTCCTTCCTTTGATGATGTTATTCTTACTTATGTTCCAAAAGTACAATTTGCAGAGGATACGATAACATTATGCAATGCAAAAATGGTCAATCTTACCGGTGTTTATCCGGGTGAAGCCGGTATAGGACAATGGACTAAGGTTTCAGGTGCTGAGGTTGAAACGCTTCCTAAATTTCAACTTTCTGAAAACCCTTTGACAATAAATTTAATAGGAGGTACAGGAACTTACGTATTCAATTATAAAATAACCTCTAAAGGTTGTCAGGCCTCCGATGCTAATCTTACTGTTATAAATTCTCCAATTCCCAATTGGCCTGTTTTGGTGAATGATACATTTTGTACCAAGGATGCTATATTTCTTAAAGGTGGCGATATTCCTTTGGGATATACCAATACATGGACATACATAAGTGGTCCAACTGCTGCAGGTCAAGGTGTGTTTTATCCAAATAACCATAGTCAGAATGCAGAGTTTGGACCGGTTTTCAATGGCGTATATGAATTTAGTTATTCCATTACCAATGGTGGATGTTCATTGGAAGGATTCGTTGTAGATTCAGTCCGTGTTAGTGATGTGAATGCCGGTAGAGATATAACAGCATGTGACATAACGGGGGCTACATTACCGAGGGCAGAAGATGGTAAAGTCTGGAAAGCAGAATCCGGAAATCCATCAAACGCCACAGTGGATCCTATTACCGGGCAAGTTCAAGGTATGACGGTTCCGGGTGATTACTTTTTCAGATTAGAAGATATAGCCGGTTGTTTTGATATTGTTATGGTGACCAGGTTGTCTGCTCCTACAATTTTAGCAGATCTTCCACCTCAAACATTAGCCTGCAAAGATGCTGATTTGTATATAGGTATTCATGTGCAGGGAAGTAGTCCAATTGACTATCAATGGAGTGTAAGCAATTCCCCCAATGGCATTTTTTCAAATATTGACATCAACAAGGATTCAATTAAAGTCATGACTTCATTAATGGGTGATCAATACTTTAAAGTTGTTATCCAGTCTGGTAGCGGTTGCAATGATACAAGTCTTATTGCCAAGGTAACGGTGTTGCCACAACCATATTTTACTGTCCAACCGGATGATGTTGCAGTATGCCAAGGCGATTTAGTTACATTAAGTTGTCAAGGAGCTGGATCACAAACTTTTCTATCCTATCAATGGCAGGTAAGTAACTTTGTAAACGGCCCATGGAATGATGTTTTCGACGGAATGAGCACAACAATTCATCCTGTCATTCCTCACGGTACAACTTTGTATTATCGTGTTGTAGTAGGCATAGATGGAGTGGGATGTACTGACGATATAAGTAATCCGGTTAAAGCAACCGTTAATACACTTCCTATTATAGATTTAAAGGATTCTATCTCCACTTGCAATTCATCTGATGATGTAAAAAATTCTACAATAGATTTTGAAAGCTTAGTGATGCAAGGTGATGCGACTTTTTTGTCATGGAATTCGATCGATATGATAGAGCCTCCGGGGTCATGGAACCAAAAAGACTTTGCCGGGATGACAGAAGGAATTTATCGATTTGTTGCTACGACTAACAATGCCATCTTGCCATGCCCTAATGCAAGTGATACTGTATTTGTTTATATCCGACAATGTTGCCCGATAATATGTACGGATGCACCCGCTGAATCATTGTGTAATTCAAATCATGAAGCTTTTGATCTAAATAAATTACACTGCTTTAACAATCCATCAGGACAATGGAATTTGATAGCAGGACCTAATGTTACAGATACGATTGCATTATATGATGGAATGTTTAGACCATTGGATCTCATGCCGGGTGAATATACCATTTCTTACAAAATGGATTCTATATATCCAGGCTGTCCCATTAGTTCAGAAGAGATTGTAAAAGTAGCAAAAGGCGCATTTGCAGGGAGTCCGAAGGGAGAGTTGATCGAATGTGAAAATGAGAATTTAGTTGTTGATTTATCAGAATTATTGGAAGGGGAGGATGCTAATGGAAAATGGTCTTCCAATGATCTACCAATTGAAAATCTTAATTCTAAAGGTATATTAAACATTAAAGGCATAAAGTCCGGTATTTATCGGTTGTCTTATGTCGTTTCAGGCGGTGAATTATGTGGCTCTGACACTTCTACTGTTGAAGTAAAAATATTGGCTGTACCAAAACTTCAATTAGACCCGATTTATGAATTGGATTGTAATAATCCGATCGCCGAAATAAAACCAACAATAAGCGGAACGAAGTTGTCTGCTTTTTGGACTACAATCAATGGTCAACCGATTTCTGTTCCTACTTCGTTTAATCAAAACATTGATGTAGCCGGAACATATATCTTACAGATTACGGATGATACCAATGGATGTTCGGTTGTGGATACCATTGAAGTGAGAGTGGGACAGGCCAATATTAGCGACGTAGTCGGTGAGGCATTTGATAATATATGCCATGATGATAATAGGGGTAAGATTGTAATTAACCATATTGAAGGTGGAAATTCTCCTTACTCATTTGAGTTGAGTGGAACGAAGAGTGAAATAAACCAAATAGGCGTCTTTACGGATCTGCCGGCAGGAAATTACTCAGTTAAAATAGTCGAAAGTAAAGGGTGTTGGCAGGAAAGAGAATTTGTAATTGACAATCCGGCACCTTTTACTATTCGATTGGAAGGGGATTCAGTTTTCAATTGTGAGCAGTCCTTTGTATTGCAAGTGAATACAGATTTGAATCCTTTGGATGTCGAGAAAATTGAATGGTATGCCGGATCTACTTTGCTTGAAGGGCATCAAAGTCTGCAAGAAGATTTTAAAGAAACACAATCTTCTATTTATACAGTTCTCATTAAGAGTAAAACCGGCTGTGAAAAGGAAGCAATGAAGCATATAAGGATAGATAATCGTATCCCATTCTTTGCACCAAATGTCTTTTCACCCAATCAGGATGGTAATAATGATGTGTTTAAGTTATACTTTGATCAACATGTAACTTTGATACATACATTTCGTGTCTTTGACCGCTGGGGAGCTCTAATGTGTGAACAAAATAGGATTGACCCTAATGATGTCGGATTTGGTTGGGCAGGGGACTTTAGAGGTCAAGGCATGACTCCGGGAACTTATGTATGGATGGCGGAAGTCAATGGATGTGACGGCAGAAGTGTTTTACTAAAAGGAGATATATCACTTGTTAGGTAATTCAAAGAATTCGTAACGAACGATTTCATATAGGTTGGAAATTTGATACAAAGCAAAGCAATAAGACCACCCTTTTTAAACCCGAAGTAAGCAGTAAAGGTTTTGTAAAAAGCGTATAGTGCTGATTATGAGGGTAACCCCGATGTACGAATGGTTCGATGGTTTCTGTAAACCATTGATTACAAGTCAAGCATCGATTCCGCATTAGACAAATGCGGAATTTGGGATAAAAACACCTTTCTGATATACAGGCTAAATTCACATACACACATGAACATAAGCCTGTATATCTTTTTTGACAAGTTTTCAATTAATGGCGGCATGGTGTTGTTACGATCCGAATTATTGTTATTAGAAATACTATGACAGGCATTCTTTACTATGAAAAAGCTTACCTAATAATTACCAATTTACCCCATTCTCCATCGAAATACTGTTTGGTAGTATTGGTTTCTGTGAAATGTTCGTAATCCTTCTGATTCTGGTCTTTTACAATAAATCTATACAAATACACGCCATTGGCGAGTTTATCTCCAAATTCATCTGTTCCGTCCCATACATAGTCAGTCAGATGTTTCCCTATTTTTAAAGGGCCCAATTGGTCTTGGGTTATTTCACGCACCATCTTACCACTTACGGTCATTATTTGAATACTGTAATATGTCGGCTGCTCGTAGTCGGTCAGAGTGAATACAAAGCGTGTTGCATTACTGAATGGATTAGGATAGTTGAATACATCAGAAATAGATTTTTTATTTATGATACGAAAACTCTTCTCGTAATCATACTTGCCGGACTGGTTGCCTGCTTTGTCCTTTGCAGTTATACGGATACTATATTGACCATCTTCATTATATCCCGGAGGATATGTCAGAAAATTGGGTGTATATTCGATAATAGCTTCATTCTTCTTAGATAGTTGTGTGGGGTCGGCCGGTGTGAATTTTAAATCGGCTGAAAGTGCAGGTATCAACGTATCATTTCCAAAGCTATTGACCAAATACAAATTGAAAAGGGATGGGTCGTCCAGCGGGAAAAGCTTGTTTTCGTCCCGAATACTTATTTTTATCAATGGTTTAGAAGATACGATATCACCGTTGATGATTCTTTGTCCGTCAAATGTCACATCAACCAACGGATTTTCTACGTCACCCTGGATAAATATTCTTTTAAGATAACTGTTGTTGCCATGATATGCTTCCGGCTGATCTTCATTGGGATTCATTTCGCATAGAAACAAATAATCGCCCTGTAATGATTTGGTATTAAAATCGATTGAGAATGTATCTAAGGAAGATATTTTAAGTGGGCCATACCGCTTGGATTCAACTTCCCCACCTGTCGCTTGGTTGCGGATTGAAAAGTTGACCAATAGGCTATCCATGTCGAGTGATCCGATATTTTTTGATTCTATTGAAAATGCAATAGGCTCTCCCTGATTGATTGTATCTCTGATGCTATTGGCTGTGTTGTGTAGCAGCGTTGCTTCCGGTAACTCCATCCCTGTTAACCTGAAATAGTCAAATCCATCCATTTTTCCGACATACGAAAATAGCTCGCTTGATTTAATCTTTACTTTGATATATGGAAATGAGGAAGCATCCAATGCGGACAATCCGATAGACAATAAGCCTGGATTGAGTGTTGTGATGGATTTAAAAATATAATTTTCATTTGGGTTGTCTTTGTGGATAGCCGTCAATTCAACGATTAGCGTATCTTTTCTTCCAACAGAGTCCCTGGGCAGCAATTCGAAAAAATCCCATCGATGTGCAGGACCAAAGGTTTGCTCAATATAATTATAATCGCTGTGGCATAAAGTGGTTACTGAGTTAACAATGACTTCATCATCTAAGGCCACTTCTTCATTGATAACTCCATTCTTCTTAGTAAAAGCTATGGTATAGGGCCTTTGTTCTCCGACCAAAAGCGACCTGACCTTGTGTGCACCATATTTTTCGAATACATTGAAGATGTTTTTTCCACCGGTATCTATCGAATCAGCTTGCCATTGTGTCACGCCCAAATCGCTATCTTTGGCGTTTTGAAAAGTTGCAATCGTGAGGATATCCCCATCGGCTGCTACATTCTCTATGAAGTTGATAAGAGCTTTCCTACTCGCCACATTTAAAGGGTCAAAAGCCAAATAACTGCGTGTTGTAGCGGCGGATAGAGAGCCGTATGGAGTTGTATTGGGTGGAATAGCTACCAACATTGAATCCTGTCGATACCAAAATAAAGCCAAAATTCCATTGGGATATGATGCGAATTCATTTTTTATTTTGCCGCTCCTCAAGGTGACTCCTTCTCGTATAAGACCTACGTCATCCGGGTGCTCTGATATAATTCCATTGGTATAGGAGAAGATCATAGTACGGGTTCCAAACTGGATATTGTTCCCTCCGCCTTGAATGACGGCATTTTGGACATTGTCTTCTCGGTATTGATCATTATGTGACTGGGAAAAGCCTTTTTTTCCCGGTAAATAGGTAAAGCTGGAAATAGACTCCAAGGCGGGTTCTTCAGGAGATATACTGTCTCGTGATATTCTCCAATAGTACACGATATTGTCATGAAGTGTCAAACCCGGTGTCCACTCAATATGACCGATAGGATATAAGTCTGTATGAGTGCGCAACAGGGGAGAATTGAAGGAGGCTGTAGTATCTATGGCCCAATGGATTGTTTGTTCTTTAGCTTTCAGGGACTGGCTGTAACCCGAAAGAGTAATAGCATTGGTATCAAAAATAGCATAACGATATGGATAGACCTGCTGTAGCAAAGAGGATTGAATAAAAAATTTGAATCCTTTGCTGCCTGAACTATTGGTATATTCATTGTTGAGCTCTGCCGCTGGTGCGGGTGATTCAGATATTTTATTGTCCGGATCAAGTGTAATATAAATAGAGTTTTCGCCTGAAGTAGAGGATTTGTCTAAATCGAATTCCGCATACACTTCATTTTCACTCTTAGGGTTAATGATGTATGAGGACTGTGAGGAAACGACTTTTTTATTTCCATTTTCATAGATGATACGGTAGAATAGGGTGTCAGGAGTTGATGTGCCTAAGTTTTTAATATTAAATCGAACGGTAAATTTATGGTCTAAAGAGGATATCAATTTAGGGATTGTTTCAACATCTTCTGATTTTACAATGAAATCAGGTCCGGGAAATGCAGGTGTATAAAGTGCGGGATCTCCGATATACAGCTGTTGGATGCCTTCCTGAGAGGTTTTGAGGTTGGGCGAATTGAATGTTGCCTGAAATAGCTCTCCAAATGTTTTACCGTAAAGGGAGCTGCCCCAAAGGGTATAGAATTGTGTTGCCAATGAGCTTAAGCCGTGAAGGTCGCTATCGGCGATACTGCCGACAACGGCACGGAATCCAGCGTTTTTATAGCTTTCGTCATACAATAACTTTGCTGGGTAGGATGCGCCATCTCTTTGACAATTACCGGTCTTGCATCCCTTGATAATCAAGATGGGTAGCCTTGGATTATTGTCGTATTTTGATGGAAGGTCAATAGGATATTCAAGAGAACTGAGTGCTCCATGGCCAAAATAATCCACAACAGATACTCCCTGATTGACTAATTTGAAAAAGTCATCTGAGGCTTTGCCTATGGTTTCATTGCTACCTTTGATAAATGTTTCAACAATACCGGCTATTTTGGATGCTTTTATGATGTTTTCAGTTTCTTTTTGGGCATTGGCTATGGCGAATTGATCCGGTTTTCCGATGTTTCCGCCATTGACCTGAACAATAGTCTTAAGCCATTGTCTGGAAGGATTGTCCCCTATTGCATTGTATGCTGCGTCGCTGAGCTTAATTTTGTTCAGATAGACCAGCACTTCTTCTTGAGTAACTGCCGGAAGTCGGCCTACAGCGACATTCATTTCAAGTGCATGAAAAGACTTTGACACCAAAAGGTTGTCTGAGCCGTAGTCGCCAAAAGATGGTACGCCATATCCTCTACTTATTGCCGTGGCGAGCTGTTCAGGAGTTCTGATTTCCTTATAATCCCTACCTCTCCCGATGATAAAAAGGAAGCGCGATTTACCGGTCAACCCTAAGTAATTGGCAAAGTTTTTCACCGCCATCGGATTATAATCCAACCCATACCCAAATGAGTTATATAGATCATTGATATCGACGACAGCGACGTCATAATTGCCCCCACTGGCTGACCTTCTATAGGCGGCATATTGCTCTACCGCCGAAATTCCATTGTCACTATTAAGCAAAAGACTATGTGAAAGAATGATGTAATCGTGCGCAAAATTGTCAAAAGTCTTAATCTTTACTTTATGCATAGCCTGAATAGACACTGCCAGATCGGAAGGGCGATATATCAATTGTGTCGTTTGCAAGGTTTCACGTATTTTAAAGCGGATAGTATTGCCTTCGACAACGCCCGGAATACGCCAGATACCGGTAGAATCCGTCAAATAGGGCGATTGTGGAGCATTGCCACTATAAGTAAGAGCTAAATATCTGTCTCCGGCACGACCTTCAAGGTAAAACCGCAATGTTTTTTCAGCGTCAATATCTGTACTTGCCGGGTATTCTATGGCAACATATCCTGTTTTAATCTTGTCTAGGGAATGACCGCTTGTTAATGAATATTGGTTGTTGTCAGCAGAGATGACACGATTGATATCTGAGTATGAGAAGTTGACATAGATGACACGGGGAGATGAGGATGATGCATTGAACATATCCTGACCTTTTAGACTAAACTTAAGGTCATGTCCAAGCCCTAAGCCCACATTTCCGGCATTCGTCACGCCACGATACCTGAATATAGGCAGTTTACTGTCAGCCAGCAGGCCCGGACATGGCAGGTTATATGTTTGATTGTCAGCCGACGAAACCATGCCTTTGCCCGCATAAAATCCGGAAAGTATATATGGATGCAAGCCGGAATATTCAGTTTTGGTATTGAGGATTTCTTTAAAGTCCAATTCGGAAATACGGATGATATAAGGTTCAGGGCTGGGCACATTGGTGAGGTCATTGGTGAGAGTGTTTACCCTAAGACCATTTTTGCCGGGCGACATGGTTAAAAAGTAAGTTGATGAATCGGAATAAAGGCTTGCCTTTGGATTGACTATGTCATCAGTTCCATTTTGAAAGGAATATCGATCTATTTCGGATTTGTTGTAATATCCATGGAAAGTAAGGTAATCACCGGAGCCCCAGATATTATTGTTGGTAACGAATATGGGCACTTCAACTCCATTTTTAAACAATTGTAGTTCATTGCCTTGGATGTTTCCTTGAAACCCACTACTTTGAAGCGTCTGGAAGTCAACTTTAAAGAATCCATCGGCGCCAATTCGGATTTTATAATAATCTTGCCCTTCAACCTGCCATTCATTGCCGTATTTGGTAATGCCATTATCGGTCATTTGGCCGTAAGAGGTCAAAGTAAGCCATAAGAAAACAAATATGAAGCTGAATTTTTGATTCATATATAAATATTTGTAAATTGTAATGTAGTTGTTTTACACAACAATATGCAAAGATAGTATTTCGCTTTAATACATGCAAATTTATAAGTATTTGAATAACTAAATGTTTAAAACCTAAAAACGATAGTTATACAAAATTTTACATACTCATTACAAATACTCAATCTTAGACCGATGCAGAGGATATTCTCCGATATGATATCGTTAGATAATAGCCCCATACAGCAAAGACTACGGTCGAAGCCATGACGATACATGTGGCAATGAGTGCGTGGTGTGAGAAAAAGGCAACCAATATGCTAGCCAAAAAGCTAATTCCCAATTGAAGCGTATTTTGAAGAGAGGAGGCTTTGCCGGATTGGTGGGCAAAGGGTTGTAAGGCATCAGCAACGACAATGGGATAACAGGCTCCATTGGAAAATGCCATGGTGCTGAAGGGAATGAGTAGCATGGAGAGTGTTGGTGTTGTAAACAAACCCATATACAATATTGTCAACATACTGACAGCGTATATCAACAATAGAATTGGAATAAGCTTTAGGCCATCGACCTTGCCGGCTATGAGTCGATAACCGTATCCGCCCACTATAAATGCTATCGTCTGAGGGACAAAACTCAGTCCGATATCACTTTCATTGTATCCGAGATTTTTTAGAAAAAATGGCGCCCCTGTAAGCCAAGCGAAAAATCCTGCCGAACAAAACCCATATATCATCACGTTTCCGATGAATAACCGTGATTTAAAAAAAGTTAAGTAAGATATTTCCGATTTGGAATTACTTTCCTTTTTGTTTTGTCCTAAAAGTGGAAAAGTATATACTATTAAAGCGATGCCAATAGCTGCCAAAACTACAAATATATATCTCCAACCCCAATATTTCAGAATGGCGACGCCAAACAAAGGGGCGAGTGCCGGAGACAATGCTACGAGTGGCATGATGGACGCAAATATCTTATTGGTCTCCCCTTCCGGATAGCGGTCGATAACCAATGCTTGCCAACATACAGCAGCCGAGCAAATACCCAATGCTTGTGCTAATCTCCATGCCAAAAAGTATTGAATGTCTTGGATATAAAAAAGCATGAAAGAGGCAATCGTAAATATAGAAAGCCCCATCATCAGTGCTTCCGGCTTGCCATAGCGGTCGGCTATACTGCCCCATAATATCTGCCCTATAGCAAAGCCACCTAAAAAAATACTTAGACTTGCGCCTACATTGGCTCTTGTTGTCGCCATATCGATATGCATGATATCAAATGCAGGCAAATACATATCCGTTGCAAGAAATCCGGCAATACTCAAGATTGCTAAATATATCGAAAAATGAAATTTAGGTCGCACCATCACCTTCTTGATAATAAAGAGCGCAAAAATACACGCTTGTTATTTGAAAGTGAAATACAAATCGTGATTTTCATCTATTGCTAAGTAGAAAAGATAATAATCAATGGGGACTACATCTTGTTTAACTCATTTCCTGAAGTAAGGTGAGAATACTTTCCATTTTAAGGATACTTTCTTCATATTCACCTACCGGATCAGACAAAGCCGTAATAGCTCCTCCGGCTGAGATGGATGCTCTTTGTGTTGTCATATCATAAACAAGTGAACGGATAACCACGTTAAAGTCCCAATCTCCGGAAGGGTCGATATAACCCACAGTTCCCGAGTATAAGCCACGTGTAAAGGATTCATACCGGTCAATAAGTTGTAATGCACTAACCTTGGGCGCCCCCGTCATGGAACCCATCGGAAACAGTGCATCCATAGCTGTTACTATATTGATGGGTTTTTCTGTTTTGCCTGAAATGGTCGAAATCATTTGGTTTACATGACGGAAGGCATATACGCCAAATAATTCATCAACAAGTACGGAGCCGGGAAGACATATCTTGGCGAGGTCATTGCGCATGAGGTCAACAATCATCACGTTTTCGGAACGTTCCTTCTGACTATCCCGCAATAGATGTTGCTGTTGTTTGTTGGCTCCTGCATCGGCTAATCTTCTATTGGTTCCTTTGATGGGTTGAGTAATCAGCTTTGTATTACGTCGAGCAACAAACCGTTCAGGGCTGGCACAACAGAGAAACTGTTGGCCGATACGGTAAAGGGCACCAAATGGAGGCTTTGACACATTTCTCATTTTGTCATAAAAAAGATATGGGTCCAAGTTGATTCCTTGAATGTGGTAAGGTTGACAATAGTTGATTTCGTATATATCACCTCGTTGAATATGCTGAATTAACTGTTTTACATCCCGGATATAGGTATCCTTTGTTATGGCAAAGCCGCCATGCCCTTCTATATATGGATGTTTTGGAAATGCTTTGGAATTTGCTATTTCATTCAGGACTTCGTCATCAGAAAGGATAGATGAAAGGATATTGATCTTCTCATCCTGCACACTTATAACATGTTTGGGAACAAAAAAAGTGATGAGTGGCGTGTCGATGTATGTTGGAAGAGTGGTCGAAGAATGTTCGAATATATCCTTGGCTTCAAAGCTGATATGCCCCATTATGTACCGGCCTTTATTTCTTTCTAAAAAGTTTTTGAGATCAGTGTGAAAAGTATTATGTATGCTCTTTATTTGAAAAAAATCTATAACACCACAACCAATTAATGATTCGTGCTTATGGTAAGTATCCTGATCATAGCCATTGCTATCTAACCGGAGATGATAGTCAAAGGAGGCAAGCCATTGGTTGATATTATGAACAAACAAATGCAGTAAATTTTGAACTGTAAATATAAGTCAGTATCTGTAACAATTGGGAATCTCAAGTTTTATCTCCCAAGTTTTATACTGTTTTAATGGAGAATGGAGAAATTGAGAATGAAAAATTTTCCATTTTCCATTTTCCATTTTCAATTTTTATTAGTAACTTTGAAACATAAATTATTAATCATCAAATCTATGAATTATGAAAAGTCATCTATTTTATTTTATGGTGTTATCGTGCGTTGTTTTACAAAGTTGTGGTATCACGTTAGTTGATTATGTAGGTAAAAAAAATTATCCGGCTAATCGTCAGACGCAGAATATAACACATTTGACGCTCTTGTCTGATTCTGTGCGTTGTATGGATATCTCTGCTGAGGTCGATTTATATTCGGGAGCTGTCGATGAAGACAAAAACTCCAGCATTAATCAGTTTTCAATTAATGTTGACCACAAGATTAGTAATAAGATTTTTCTCAGCGAGAGTGTACTCTATTATACCAATCACTCTCCTCTGGGAAATGCCAAGCGGTACAACTATTTTTACAACGAGTTTGCCCGAGGAGGTTTAGCAAGATTGGGAATTGGAGTGATCCACTATAGCGGGCACAAGTATATCAGCACGGCGATACACGTCATGGGTGGGATAGAATCGGTGGATATTGCGGGCGTAGAGCTCGTAAAGAATCCTGATAATCAGAGTTATTCTTGGCATCCTAAAGATTTGAATTATAGGGTAATGCGATATTCGATGGGAAATACTACTCACTTTGGATTTAGTTGGCCCAGGGTGAAATTTGGATTTGGCTTGAATATTAATTATTCTATATACAATAAGGATATGATTAGGGAGTACATTATTGAGGAGTTAAAGTATGCTACATTTTCGGGGGATGAATACGTATTTCAAAGAATTGATTATATCAATGCGAGGAGGTTTTGGGACATTACTCCATCGATTGTAATACGTGTGATGCCTGCCAAGCACCTATCTTTTGAGACTCAAGTTGATTTTATGAATGCATTTAAACGCGTTAAGGGGCAATACCCGTCAATGCCGGCACTGAAATTGGGTTTAGTGTATAACATAACTCCCAATTATTAGTATTTTTAACCCAAATTCTTATTAAAGGTACAATAGTTTCTTTAAGAAATATGAAGCTAACTTTTTGTTGTGTTGATATTCAAATAGTCACGAATCAATATATTTCCAAGTATTTGATATTCAACTTGTTGTGATTTAGTTAGATGTAATTCTGCATTACGCAAATGCGGAATCGATTTACGACTCGTAATCAATGGTTTACAGAAACCATTGAAACGATTCGTACATCGGGCTTGACCTAAATCAGCATAAGAAAATGCTGTATTGAAAAACGTTACGTTCATGAGGACTACGCTCATAAGCAGCGTTCTTTGGGTATGGGAAAACCTCCATTGTTGTAATCAGCTGGTATATCAGAAAATATTGAACAAGTGCACAAAGTGTTTTTTATAATCAATCAAAAGGCTCGCCAGGCGAAGCATTTAGCAGACGAAATATTAAAGCACTATAATCGGGAAAATATACACTTAGAATATACACAATATGCCGGTCATGCACGTGAATTAGCGTTTCAAGCAATTTATAACGGCTATCGACAGATTATCAGCGCAGGTGGCGATGGAAGCTTAAATGAAACACTCAATGGCATCTTAGACGCAACTTCATCTTGGACAATAGAAGAAAAGGAGCAACTCAGGTTGGGTGTAATTCCTATTGGCACCGGCAACGACTTTATAAGGTCCACTAATTCACCTAACACTATAGTAGGATTAAAACAATCCATTGATAAAGACCGAACTCAGCTTATTGATGTCGGTTTGGCTACATTTATCTCTGAGAAGCAACAAGAAAGTCGTCGTTATTTCATCAATGTTGTAGATGTTGGACTTGGTGGATATGTATCTTGTCGGTTAAAGGATTCATCCCGGTTTTTAACTCCTTTCTTAACCTATCAAAAGGCGATAATAAGTAGTTTATTTTCTTATAAAAACAAATGGTTTTCTGCTTCGAGTTCTAACCTTCAATATCAAGGAAGAACAATGTTATTGACAGTAGCCAATGGAAAATACTTTGGAAGCGGCATCGGTATTGCTCCTGACGCCAATATTACAGATGGCAAACTAGATGTCGTTGTAATTGGTGATGTTTCAAAATGGGAATATATTCGAAATATCAGAGATGCACAAAAATGTAAACACCTTCGTATCGGTGGCATTATTTATCAACAGGTAGAAAACATTAAGATCAATTCAAAAGAAAACAAGATACCGGTGGATATGGATGGCGAGTTTGTTGGATATACTCCTTTACAAGTTCAGGTTAAAGAAAAAGCTATCGCATTTTATATATAATACCAAATTGATTTATAAATTAGTCCAACATATTTTGGTATAATGCCGATGAGATAGTCGTTTAGGCCAATGTAATTGGACTATTACGAATATCCAATCGGTATAATTTTCTTTGAGCATAAGACAGATGCTCAATCTGGAAAAAAAATAGGGCAACCCTTTTCGGAGTTACCCATCTCTAAGTGTGTGTGTACTTAGCATTGTTGGCTATATGCCTAATTGAACCCAAATTCCGCATTACGCAAATGCGGAATCGATTTACGACTCCTAATCAATGGTTTCTGTAAACTATTGAAACGTTCGTACATCGGGATTAACCCTCATAATCAGCACTATAAGGTTTTTCAAAACCTTTACTGCTGAATTGGGGTTGAATTGACTTTTGACAATTCTGAATGATAATCGTTAAATATGAGGGAACAGCCATATTTCCTTTGAAATATTATGTTCGCTATTAAGACGGATAAAATAAGGACGGTCACATTAACGTATAGAATATTTATCACAAATTTCGCAATAGCCCTAAGTGGAATGTGATTTTAAAAAAAATTAAAGAAATAATCACGGATATCTTTTGCAGATTTAATTGGATTCAGTTGAATAGGATTTGCAAAAATATTCAAATAATATAATTGCCAATGAAAAGGTGTTTGGTAGATTTGACAAAAAGTGCCAATTTATTTAGTTAAATCGTAGCTGGCAAACATCTTGTCGTCTAAATGAGAGTCTGTACGGCTTTTAATTTCATAAATTCTGCCATAAGTAGCTTGAGGGAAAGAAAAACCGCCGGTACTTAACCAAAAAGAATCGTTTTCAATGCCTGCTCCATAATCACACCTTTCTGTTTTCCCCTTCAAATCATGTCCGAAACGAGCCTGTGAAAGTTTAACTTTACGTCCATCAGAAGAAATTGCAATAGGATTTGAAAAAAGAGCTTTGTGCTCAACGTTGCCGGTGTTGGGATCGGAATTGATGATGGCACTATACCAATTTTTGACGAGCTGATGGGTATTGCCACCATTTACAATACAGATTGTATGCCATCGTTTTTTCCTTTCATTATAGATACGGGCTTCCAAATTGTATTCTTGAGTACAGCTATCCTTGGTTTGAATTAACGAGAAAGACAAGGGTTGGTCAGGTGACCAATTATATGGAATAACCAACCGAGTAATCTTTTCATTACTGGAATCAATTTGAAAGTTTTTAAATTGTGAAAACTTAAAGTTGGGTTTGCTATATCCAGCTATATTTTTCCAAGACATATAGATATATCGTCCGGAGACTTCATTTGCCATACCTACTCTATATACTTCATTACTTATGGCCGACACTCGTGTGCCCTGATAATCATAGCTGTTAGGGACATTTGTACTAACATACATGCTTTGTATCTTCTCATTGGCCATCGGCAAATACGTCAAATTGACTGTTGAAGCATTTCTTTCCGGGACAGTAGGGAAGGTAATCTTATCGGCAAATGGCGTACATAATTGCACATTCATGATACCGGGGTAATATGTTCCTGTCTTAGATACCGGTTTAATCCAAATAGAATAAAATCCGGGATAATCGGCAGTAAAGACACCTGCATCTACGATTGTATATTTTGTGTTTCCCCCGGTAGGTGGTACTTTTAACTCTCTAACTTTATCTCCAAACTTCAAGCTAAGGAAAGCAGGCGATGGACCGTCATTGGATAGCATCAAGCGAATACTCATGTCCCCCTTGGACTCAATCCGTACATTGTATTGTAGGGTTATGTCTTCATTGGACCATTCAGTACAGCCCATAATTTCATCAAACTTAATTCCAGACTCGTTGGGGATAGCATATCCGGTATAACCGGGTATTTTAGCACAAAAGACCTGTTGGCTGTAAACAGAGTTACTTAACAAAAAAGCACAAAAAACAGTCAGCAAATATCTTATCATCAATATTCCATTAAGAGACCTAGCGGATATTTGAACATCGCGTTTAAATAGTCCGATATTTCTATCGGATGGTAATATCATGGAATTATGCCACAAAACTAATGATTATTATTCTTATTTTATAATAATTTTTTATAATATTAAAAAGACCAATTATTATACGGTTTTTTTGGCATAAAAAAAGGTCTTATCTCATTGAATCTATGGTATTTGGATCATCATTTTTTGGTTCAAAAAACTTCGGGTGTTCAGCATTTTATTCTCAACACTCGAAGTCGTCATTTATCATAAGTCAAACTTAATGCCTTGAGCCAAAGGTAATTGTGTGCTATAATTAATTGTATTAGTCTGCCTTCTCATATAAGCTTTCCAGCTATCAGAGCCACTTTCTCGGCCACCTCCGGTTTCTTTTTCGCCGCCAAATGCGCCGCCTATTTCAGCTCCACTTGTTCCGATATTAACATTTGCTATGCCACAATCAGAACCATTGGCAGAAAGAAAAGTTTCCGCTTCTCTGAGATTGGTCGTCATGATTGCCGAAGAAAGTCCTTGTGGAACACCATTTTGGAGCGCTATTGCTTCGCTGAGCTCTTTATACTTTATGAGGTAAAGGATAGGGGCAAAAGTCTCGTGTTGGACAATCTGATAATGGTTCTCCACTTCAGCTATACAAGGCTTGACATAACACCCGCTCTCATATCCCGGCCCACTCAACACTCCACCTTCAACGACGAAACTACCGCCTTCTTCAATTATCTTTTCTTGGGCAAATGAATATTGTTCTACTGCATCCTTATCGATCAGTGGACCCACATGTACGCCGGCGTCAAGCGGATTGCCTATCACAAGTTGACCATAAGCCTTTTTCAACTTCTCTTTTACCACCTCGTACAAACTTTCATGGATGATGAGTCGCCTTGTCGTAGTACATCTTTGACCTGCTGTTCCCACAGCTCCAAATACGGCTCCTGTCAGGACAATATTCATATCTGCATCGGGCGTAACGATGATGGCATTATTGCCTCCCAATTCCAATAAAGACTTACCAAGTCGCGAAGCTACAGTTGCTCCAACTATTTTTCCCATACGTACACTTCCGGTTGCTGATACCAATGCGACTCTGGAATCTTTTGTCATATACTCGCCCACCTTATAATCTCCGGTGACTAAGGACAATACACCCTCAGGGACATTGTTGTTTTTAAGCACTTCTATGAGTAATAAATGGCACGCAACTGCGCTAAGGGGAACCTTTTCAGAGGACTTCCATACACACACATCTCCGCATACCAACGCTATCATGGAGTTCCAAGACCATACCGCTACCGGAAAGTTGAATGCACTGATAATACCTACAATACCCAGTGGATGCCATTGCTCATACATCCTGTGGCCGGGGCGTTCACTATGCATGGTTAGTCCATATAACTGTCTTGAAAGACCCACAGCAAAGTCGCATATATCTATCATCTCCTGGACTTCTCCCCAGCCTTCTTGTAAGCTTTTTCCCATTTCGTAAGAAACCAAGCGACCTAAAGCATCTTTATTGGCTCTTAAAACATCGCCATACTGTCGGACTATATCACCACGCTTGGGTGCCGGGATATTTCTCCATTGAATAAACGCTTCTTCTGCCTTTTCAATTACCTTATTGTATGCCTCTTCGGATGTGACGCTCACTTTTCCGATTAATTTGCCGTCAACGGGTGAATAACTTTCAATCAATTCAGGAGAATCTTGCCACGATAACCCGGTAGTCGTTCCGGAATTTAAGTCGTTGATTCCCAATTTTTTTAAAAAAGATAAATCCATATTAATTTTTCAATTTTCGAGGCGCAAAGGTACAACAAGAATTAGGAATAAAATAATTAAAAATAAGCCCGCTTCCCGTGTTGTGATTGCTAAAATATAATTAAGTATATGAATCAAACTATCTAAGATGCACAATGTTTATTATCTTTGTAATTATTAATTAAAATTATATTTTCTTTAAGTGTATTTTTATTTTAAACATAGTGAAATAATAGGCTCTATCGGGACATCGGTATGGACGAATACACAATTGAAGGCCTTCAAGTTTCCTGCCCTCCGTTCATTTTAGTCGTTAAAACGGAGGGAAAAGGCTTCGTTTTAACAATTTAACATTTATTTAATTATTCAAAATCAGTACATACGTAACCTGTATTGACTTCCAAAATTTAAATTTAAAAATCAAAGATATGATACCAATAATTTGTGATACTGAGTATAAGTTGCTCAAGACAATGATCTTAAATTTTCCGGTTCAATTAAAGACCAAAGAAGTGAGTCAGCTCGGCATTGAGCTGGAAAGAGCGAAAGTTGTTCCGGACGACAAGTTGGAATCCAGCATCATTCGCCTTAATTCGGGAGTAGAGATCCGGGATGAAGCCAATCAAAAGTTATGGAATATCACCATTACTTTGCCGGAGGATGCCGATACGACGCAACAAAAAATCTCGGTTTTCTCACCACTTGGCGTTGCTCTTATTGGCTTTGGCGAAGGGCATATCGTAGAATGGAAGCTTCCCGGCGGTCTGAAGCAATTAAAAATTTTGTCTGTTAAAAACAAATAAATTATTTTTAGCAACAAATCATTATTATTTTCGCATTATTACTTTCTATTTTTTGATATAAATCATGAGAGAAAAATTTGTCCTTATATCCACGGTAACTATTTTAATAGTACTTGGACTTTCAATGTTTTTAAATCCCAACTGGTACGTATTGTTGGGAATAGTCTTGGCCATTTCAGGTTTAGGCTACTATGACATGTTTCAGAAAAAACATGCTCTTATGCGGATTTTCCCGGTAGCAGGACGTCTGAGATATGTTATGGAAGAACTAAGACCTAAGATATACCAGTATTTCATAGAAAGTGACATCGATGGTCGCCCTATTAACCGGATCGACCGCAATACGATATATCAACGAGCAAAAAAGGACAATGATACGATGCCTTTTGGTACACAACTCGATGTATATACAGAGGGCTACGAATGGCTCTGTCATTCTATTTCACCCAAGGACTTCTCTACGCTGAATCATAATCCGAGAATTGTTGTTGGCAACAAAGATTGTAAACAGCCTTATTCCGCCAGCATCTACAATATTTCGGCAATGAGTTATGGTTCGCTTAGTGCCAATGCCGTTGAGGCAATGAATGCAGGAGCTAAGATAGGAGGCTTTGCACACAATACCGGTGAGGGTGGATTGACGCCTCATCACCTAAAACATGGTGGAGACATCATCTGGCAGATAGGTACAGGATATTTTGGATGTCGTACAGAAGATGGTAATTTTAGTTCTGAATTATTTAAAATTAAAGTGGCAACTCCGCAGGTGAAGATGGTTGAAATTAAGCTGTCTCAGGGCGCTAAGCCGGGGCATGGCGGTATTTTGCCGGCTTCAAAAAACACACCGGAGATCGCCCATATCAGAGGTATAGAGCCGCATACACTCGTTGCTAGTCCGCCCTATCACAAAGCCTTTGACACACCAAGAGGCCTTGTTCTATTTATAAAACATCTAAGAGACCTTTCAGATGGCAAACCCATTGGATTCAAGTTGTGTATCGGGCACAAGAGCGAATTTATCGGTATCTGCAAAGCCATGATTGAAGAAGATATATATCCCGATTTTATTACTATTGATGGAGCAGAGGGAGGCACCGGCGCCGCACCACAGGAGTTTTCCAACTATGTTGGCGCACCTTTGTTAGATGGGCTGGCATTTATCCATAACATGTTAACAGGGTTGAACATCAGACGACATATTAAGATACTTGCCTCCGGTAAAATAACAACCGGATTTCACATCATCCGTGCGATGGCTCTCGGAGCTGATGCGTGTTATTCTGCTCGTGCAATGATGATGGCTGTAGGCTGTATTCAGGCATTATTGTGCAATACCAACCGCTGTCCGACAGGTGTGGCGACACAAGACCCCAAGTTGACCATCGGTTTGGTCGTTGAAGACAAAAAGACCAGGGTCGCCAACTTCCATAAAAGTACCGTGGACAGTGTTGTTGAGCTACTTGGCGCCTCTGGACTCGATACGATTGAAAATATTACACGCTCCCACATATACCGCCGTATTTCTTTTGAATCAATGCTTACCTATCGCGAAATCTTTCCCGAGTATGAAGTGGGCTCGTTCTTAGAGGAAATTCCGGAAAGATATAAGTTGGACTTTGAAAATGCTAGCCCTGACCATTGGGGTATCGCATATATCGGAAGTTGGAGTCGTCAGCGACCATTAGGCACAACCCCTAAATAATTGTCGCAATTCGATATCTGTAGAATGCAACGCAATTTGTATAATAAGGAATTTGGGTAGAGAAAATCGATACTTTTTATTACTTTTGCACAAAATTTAAGGATATGTTTACCATCAATATATATTTGCGTTTTGCCTTAATCGTAGGATCTATCATCATCGGTATTGTTTTGACAATTTTTTATGGTTTCTGGTATGCATTTCCACTTTATTTGGTGGCATTAATTTTATTGGTAGGATATTTGATGATTGGAACTGTTCAATCCGCAAGCCTTTTGATGCAAAAGCAGGATATTAAAGGGGCAAAGGCTCGACTTGGACTTACCTTTTTTCCAAAGTTACTTTTCGGTCCCGGTCGTTCTGCTTATTACATGTTAAAAGGTTCCTTTGCAATGCAAGACAAAGATTATTCCGCCGCCAGCGAATCTTTTAAAGAAAGCGAAAAGTCCAAATATACCTCAGACAACGAAAAAGCAATGATTTTACTTCAGCAGGCCAACCTCGCTGCAATGAAAAACAACTTCCGTCAAGCAACAACCCTTGTGCAAAAGGCGGACGAACTCAACGTCACTGAGTCGATGATTAAAGACCAAATCAAACAATTTAAACAAGCCTTAGGTAAGTCCGGTCAGATGGGCATGCAAAACCGCATGGCTATGGCACAACGGGGCGGAACTAAGCAACGTCGCCCAAAGATGCGCTGATGACCTTGATTGGCCGCACTTTCATCGGTTTTTCGGTCTTCCTATCCCATATATTTCAATGGAGTTGGTTGATATTTCTTTTCATACCTTTTGTTTCTTTCGGACAAAAAATTCAAATTACTGATATTGCTGTCACTGGTTTAAACAAGACTAAACCGTATATTTTATTGCGAGAACTGGACTTTAAGGTTGGCGACTCCATCGATATGAAAGAAATACTCCATAGGTTCAGCACCAATGAAAAGCGTATCCTTAATACCAATCTTGTTGTCACTGCTGCCTTTAGAATGGTTGATTTCAATCTTGAGTCCCGAACATCAGGCGTAAGTATAACCTGTAAGGAAGGCCTTTATATCTATCCACTGCCGCTGCTTGAGTTTTTGGACAATGACTTTAATAAATGGTGGAACAACTACAAACGTTCCTTCAAAACCCTTTCGTACGGAGGTTATTTCCAGCACCTCAACTTAACCGGAAATGGAGATCGGCTTATCCTCTACGGTCAAGCCGGGTTTACAAAAAAGATCTCCATTGATTATGACTTTCCGTATCTCAATAGGAATAACACACTGGGTTTAGGGGCAACGGCATTTTTTGCAGCCAACAAAGAGGTTCCTGTCGTTACGACAAATAACTATTTGGTATTCAAACGAAATTTGGAACATAGCCTGCTACAACGTTTCAAGGGCGGCTTAAGGGCTTTGTATCGTCCGGGGATATATAGTAAACATCTCCTGGAAATCAACGGATATGACTTTGCTGCACATGACAGTATCACAGAGAATTTCAATCCCGATTATTTCAATGGGCATGCTAAACTTCGATTTTTAGAAGTTAAATATTCATTTCGCTATGACATGCGGGATATAATACCTTATGCGATGAAAGGATGGGTTGCAGAAGTTTATGTTGACCAGATAGGGCTTGGCAAAAGTGTGATCAATAAGTCAGATATAGGAATTCGCTTTTCAGGATTTAGGAAATTGACTGAAAAACTTAGTGTAGAAGAACACGTCTATGGAAGGTACAATATCAATAGAAACAAGATTCCATATTATTTCAACAAAGCATTAGGGTATGACAACCTGTATGTGAGAGGGTTTGAAAATAATGTTGTCGATGGACAAGACTATTTTTTATCAAAGTTAAATTTAAGATTTCATATCTTTGGAATGAATGTCGATTGGGATAAGAACATTATCTTGAAAGCATACCAACAATTGCCGATAGATCTATACTTATCGGGAGGGTTTGATGTGGCGAAGGTCGATGATCGGTTCTATGGAACGGGTAATCCACTAAGCAACCAGATGATCCATGGATATGGCCTTGGATTGGATATTGTGTTTTATTATAACAAGCTATTGAGGCTTGAGGTGTCCCGAAATAATTTGGGTAAAATTGGTTTTTTTGTACATTTTGATGCAGGGTTATGAAGCATGTAGTAGTATTTGCAAAAATTATTGAAGCCGATCAGGCGATTTTTGTTCAAGAATTGGTCTCCAAGTGCCTGTATTTAGGAGTTAGAATAACGATGCTACACCAGGCTTATTCTGCTACGACAAGATGGTTGGCTTTGCCTTCTGAGATAAAGGTAGTCGAGGAGTTGGATTTTGAAAACACAACGGATATAGACTTTCTTTTTTCATTGGGTGGTGACGGTACATTATTAGAAGCATCTATGTTGATTGGGGCTAGTAATATTCCCATAGTTGGGATCAATCTGGGGCGGTTGGGTTTTTTGGCAAGTATAGAAAAGAAATATATTGATCAAACGGTACACAAGCTTTTTAATCGGGATTATACCATAGAGCGCCGTTCATTGTTACATTTCACATCCAATGAAGGTCAATTTATGAGTTACCCTTTTGCACTCAATGATATGACCATTATTAAACGGGATCATTCATCAATGATTGTTATTCACGCTAGCCTGAATGGTGAGTTTCTCAACTCATATTGGGCGGATGGGCTTATCATTTCGACGCCTACCGGCAGTACAGGATATAGTCTAAGTTGCGGAGGTCCCATCTTGATGCCGACAGCTGAAAACTTTATCATAACACCCATAGCACCCCACAACTTAAGTGTAAGGCCACTGATTGTGCCGGACTGTTCGGAGCTTGAATTTACGATAGAGGGGAGAGCGGAAAACTTCTTATGCACCTTGGATAGTCGCTATGAAGTAATAACCAAGACATGTATCATAAAAGTCGTCAAAGCCAATCATACTATTAGCTTGGTAAGGCTGCCTAAAATAACCTTCATGAAGACAATGAGAGATAAATTGCAATGGGGGCGAGACTTAAGAAATTACAAAAAGTGATTTTCACTAAAATAAAAAATCGTTCCTAAATATGGGAAAAGGAACGATTTTAATAAATCTCAAATACCTTTCGATATTTTTTTATTACGTCTTTAAAAAGTGTGTGAAAAGTATAAAGACCGCATTTTAAATGTTTCTGGTGCGAAGATAATATCTCTTACAAAATTTTAATTGTAGATATTTTACTACAAAATTATAGCATTTATATCCAATATATGATTCTAAGGTCGTAACTTGAGGCGATTTAATGAATGATGAGAATCATCAGAATGTGTATTGTGCTATTAATGTTTCTAATTCCGGTTGTAATAGTCGGACAAAGGGATTATTTTGGTATAATAAACTACAACACTACCAATGGTCTTCCACAAAATAGTATTACAGGTATAGCCTTTGATAAAAACGGATTTTGTTGGCTCTCTTGTGAGATGGGCTTAATCCGCTTTGATGGCGTTAATTTTAAAATATTTGACAATAGTAACATCCAAGGTCTAACCTCCATTCGTTTCAGAAGACTTATCCAGACTCCTGACAAGGAAATTTTCTTTATCAATGATAAATTTCAATTAGTCCATATTGACACCCGCTCCCCAAGTATCGCATCTAAGCCCTTGGTATGGAATACCCAATCGCAACTAGAATCTTTTAATCGTAAGTATCCGTATAATTTTTATTCACTGCGTAAGACTATTGATTCCCTTCAGGAAAAATATCCGGACAATAAAGGAGTCAACATTAGCACCAATCACTTAAGTGAAGTTTACCTCAAGATGGGGAGCACCCTATTTTACCTTCAAAATGGACAATTTGAAGCAATAAGCCATTCAGAAAAGAATTTTTATGACCTTCAAAGTATCATGATCGGAGACTATCAAGTGCTATCTAATCGTGGTTCGACAAAGTTTCAAGTACACTATAAAGGTCGCCTTATACCAAGATTTTCCACTGTTTCCGGACCTATTACAACAAACAAATCTTTTAAAGCAGGAAAGTTTACCCTCGTCAAGGGAAATGACGCCGGATATCTTTATTGTGGTAATTCTCTGTACAAGTTGACCATTGATCCCTCAAAAGGTATCATCTCCTCACTCATCACTTCCGGACTCAATGCCAATGCAATTGACATCGTATATTATCATAAAGACCAACAAAAGTATTATGTCGGTTCTGCGGTAAGTGGATTGTATATCATCATGCCTAACCTTTTTCATTATTACAATATAAATGATGAAATTGTAAGACGTGGATTTTACAGTCAACTCTTACTTCCAGACCAGAGTATTATCTGTCAAAAATATATCTATCGACCAAATGGAACTATTGATACTCTCAGAAACGCAGGTCAGATGAGCATCAGCTCATTTTTAGATAATAAACAAAACATCTATTATGGTGACGAAAACCTTCTATATAAATTTAATATTTCTTCGAATATCCCAAAGATTATTCAACGCTTTTCATCTAATACGGTATATATTTCAGCTGAATTAAATCGTCCTGAAATTATCAATGTTTTTACTGAAAATTCATTTTACCAACTCCTGAATGATGCAATAATATTTCAATCTGGACTGAATGGAATAAAAAACAATCAAATTACAACAGCTCTCCAAACAAGTTCCAGTAATTTCATCATCGGCACCGAGAATGGATTGTTTATGTATGATAGGTCAACGGACAGGCTGACCCGACATATTTTAGCCTCACGGTATATCCGCTACATTTATCAGGATAAAGAGGGGAGAATTTGGGTAACAACATACAATAAAGGTATCTATTTAGTTGATAAAGATAATGTAATACAGTTTCCAATTACCCCCTTTGATGGCCTCAAAAAGGTGCATGCCTTTATTGATGATGGAATGGGAAATTTTTTACTTCCTTCTAATAATGGGCTTTTCAAGGTTTCTATTCAAGACTTGTTGGATTATGCCAAAGATAAAAGCCGTCCTGTGCGGTACATGCTTTATTCGATGGAGGATGGACTTGCAACCAATGAATTCAATGGAGGATGTACGCCGGCCTATGTATGGCTAAGGGATGGTTCTTTGTCAATGCCGAGTATTATGGGCTTAGTACGATTCAATCCACACCAGTTGATCCAAACACTCCCGGGAAGTAAAATATTTCTATCAGAGCTTGCTTTCAATAACAACAAAAACAACTATTTTAAAAACAACACTCTTGTCTTGTTACAACAATATTCGGATATCAAGATGGATGTGACGACACCCTTTTATGGCAATAAAAACAACCTAAAATTACAATATAAAATTATCGGATTAAATAATGAGTGGCAAAAGGTTCCGGATAATGGCGAAATAATCCTCAGCCATATTCCGCATGGCGAATACGAAATTGTTGTTAGTCACTTTTTTGAATCTAATCAAAATGTCCAGGAAGATTTAAAAATCAATTTAAAGGTTATTCCCCCTTTTCACAACTCACTGTGGTTTTATGACTTGCTCATCATTTTTACCATCTTAATCACATACTTCATTGTATGGCTCAGAACGAGGCTATTGAGAAGATACAATCAGAATCTAAAACTAAAGATTGAAGAACAAACCCGGGCTCTCCAATTGACCATCACTAAGCTCGAAATGTCGGAACAAAAGCTTAAAGAAAGTAATAAGCTCAAAGATCAAGTTACCACGATGGTGTTGCATGACTTGAGGTCACCCATACGCTTTGTTCAATTGATGGCACAGCAATTGGATAAAAACTACAACAAGATGCCCATCAACATCTTAGAACAAAGGGTGGCGGCCTTGAAGACCTCTACGGCGGCATTAAATGAATTTACGGAACAGTTTTTTACCTGGGCTGCCAGTCAACATTCCAACTTCAAAGTGAACAAGGAGATGTTTGATTTGATGGATTTGTTTTTGGAAATTAAGCATCTATATAAAGACATTGTCGTCATCAATGGCAATAAAATCACGGTAGAGCCTTGCTATATTGTCGTCCTGTCTGACCGACAAATACTGTCAACAATAGTCAGGAACATTGTTGACAATTCCAATAAAATCACAAAAAAAGGTAAAATCCGAATTACCGGAACAGTTGAAATGGGCGGTGTATGTATTTATATTTCTGACAATGGTCCCGGATTCCAACAAGATAAATTAAAGCAATTTATCGAAGGTCAGAGCTCATCCACCAATGGAGGCCATGGAAGTATTATCTTAAACAACCTTATTACACTACTGCATGCCAAGATAGAAGTCTTCAGTGAAGCCGGTGTAGGCACCATTTTCAAAATCAGCCTACCGCATCAATCGTAATCAGGTTAAACCCGAATTCATATTAAAGGTACAATAGTTTCTTTAAGAAATATGAAGCTAACTTTTAGCCTGTTGCATTCAAAATAGTTAGGAAATAATCAATTTCCATAATACTGATATTCAACCTGTTGTGGTTTAGTTAGATGTAATTCCGCTTAAAGTCAATATTTTACCTTTAAAGGGAATTTGGGTTAAAATAGAGGCTATATATGCTTTTAACTTATTTACCTTTCAAATAGGCATAGTTGGTAGGAAAAGTTGCGCTGCCATTGTGATAATACGCCAAATGATACGGAATTCTAATTTTTTGATTTTTCAAATAGCTCGTAAAAAATGCCATAAGGTCTTCTGGCTTTACATTGCGACTATTGGGTTTTAGGTAGAATCCAATATTTTCGATGACACCGTTTTTATTCCAATAGATATTTAGCCAAAGCTTTACACCACGGATATCATAGTTGATTCTATTGGCATAATCTTCCATATCAGCAAGGACTTCTACCCATTTACTATAGGCATTGTCCATATTGTTGTCAAATACCGTAATCATAAGCGCAGGGTGCTTTTTTGTCAATTGTGTGACCCATTCTTCATCGTCGCCCAGAACAAATACTTTTGGTCCACTTGAATCCACTTGCACTGATGCCATATTTTCAGTACAATTGAAAGAAAACAATAAAATAAAAAAGATAGAAAAAAGATTGTTCATCATCTTTTTAACATTTAAGCGTGTTACATTTAGTCCTAAGATTATAAGCATATTCTAAGGATAAAAGTGCAAAGATGAATAATTTTTATATTAAATTTAACTTTTATGGACTGTTTCATACAACAAAATAACTTGAACCGTAATTCAGCAATACAGATTTCTATATGCTCTTACTGCTGAATTAGGGATTAAGTTTTAAGAATGGTAAAAATATAATAGACCAATCGGTATTAAAACTCAAATCGATATTAGTCGAAAAATATCCAATAAAACACCAGGTCATTTGCTGATGCGAGTGTGTGTATAACAAATTTCCCTAATGACTTCATTATTTTTCCTCTCTATCTCCCCTAAAGCGGGAGAACCAAATAATGAAGTTATTCCTTCCAAAGAGTTTAAATATCAATTAAAGAGTCAGATTTTGAGTGGAATAAAAAAAATTAGAGGGAAATATGTAATACACACGATGCGAGTCTTTAGTTTGTGAGATCTTTTCATTTTAGTACATTTGAACCAAATATTACAACATGAAGGTTGATTATATTGCATTATCGATACCCATATTTTTTATTTTAATAGGAATAGAGTTGGTGTATTCCTATGTTAAAAAGGTGCAATATTACCGTCTTAATGATTCTATTTCCAATTTGAGTCAAGGAATAGGTCAACAGTTGATAGGAATATTTATGAAGACCATTTTGTTTTTTGGTTATACTTATTTGTATGAACATGCCCGTATTTTTGATATACCCACCAATATTTTCATTTGGGTGATTTTATTTTTAGGAGTTGATTTTCTCTACTATTGGTTTCATCGTATGAGCCATCAGGTCAACGCTTTATGGGCTGCACATGTAGTGCATCATCAATCCGAAGAGTATAATTACACGGTGGCCTTACGTCAGTCGTGGTTTCAAAGTTGGTTTAGTTGGATTTTTTACCTTCCCCTTGCCATTATTGGGTTTGATCCAATGTTGTTTTTGACATTAGTGGCATTTAATACATTGTATCAGTTTTGGATTCATACCAAGATGATAGGTCAATTGGGATGGTTAGAATATATTATAAATACGCCATCCCATCATCGGGTTCACCATGGTTCAAATCCGAAGTACATCGATAAAAATCACGGTGGAACTTTGATAATATGGGATCGGCTTTTTGGCACATTTCAGAAGGAGGAAGAACGTGTTTACTATGGCATCACCAAACCATTGGCAAGTTGGAATCCTGTATGGGCTAATTTCCAATACTGGTTTGAGTTAATACTGTTGGCTAAAAGAATGAAGGGGTTGAAAGATACGTTACTTGTTTTTATCAAACAGCCTGGCTGGCAACCGGAATACGCCGGAGGCGCTTTGCTTCCGCCTGAAATAGATGAGGCGACTTATCACAAGTACGATGAAAAGTGCAGCGATTCACTCATGGCATATAGCTTCTTTCAGTTTATTATCGCCTTAGCTTTAGGATCGGTTCAACTCTTTATGTCTAGTAAGATTGAGTTTTTTCAGAATGTATCACTGACCTTTTTTGTAATCCTGACTTTGGTCAGTTGTGGTGCATTTTTTGAGCGTAGCCGGTGGTTACGGCTTTTTGAGTTGGGACGTTTGATACTATCGTGGGGACTACTTTTACTTTTTTGGACGACATGTCCCTTGTTCTGGAAAGGAGTTTTTGCTGCAATCCATTTAATATCCTTTATTTGGTTTTTATTGATCATAAACAAAATAGCATCTGGTGAATAATAAGATATTCAACATTGTATTTTGGGCAGTGGCATTGCTCCATTTGCTTGCGATACAACAAGATTTAATATGGGTTGAAAGGTTGACAAAGCCGATGATCGTAGGAGTTTTAATCTACCATTATTTTAGTCGAACGAGGCTAAAATCTTCTTTTGATAAAAAAATTCTTGCGGGTTTGATTTGGTCTTGGGTAGGTGATGTCGCATTGATGGGTGTAGGTATTAAATCCAACTTTTTTCTGGTAGGTTTAGTTGCATTTCTAATTGGACACATAGCGTATATTACCGCTTTTAGGGAAGACATCAAGCCAGGAGGTAAACGACCAATCTGGGTGATTTCATTGGCGGTGGCTTATTTTATTACACATGGATTACTTTTTTATATTGTACTTTACCCGGGTCTTGGAGTATTAAAGGTTCCCGTGGCGCTCTATTCGTTGATTATTGCTGTTATGGCAATATTTGCATGGATGAGGTCGATAAAATCCTACGGATGGGGATATTGGTTGGTGGCAATAGGCGCATGGTTTTTTGTAATATCTGATACCATATTGGCGGTCAATAAGTTTGTGGACAAATTGCCCAATGCGGGGCTTTGGATTATGGCGACCTATATATTGGCGCAATATGGAATTGCGACCGGATCAATAAAGCGATGCAGCAATAAAGAAAATTAAGCTGTAACTTTTACACTTGAAGTGTTTTTGTTTTTGGCTCGAGCTTTCCCGTTGTGGCCACCTTCACCGGCGAGTTCTTTAAACTTTCTGATTTCATCTTCCGGCACGGTATCGAAGAGTGGATCCAGCTCAAGGGCATGATTAAATGAGAGGATGGCTTCGGCTTTTTGATTGGTTTGGAGATATGCTTTGCCGAGGCTAAAGGTGACCATTCTCTTCCAGAAGTGGTTAGAATTATCAGAATCAAAGGGTTTTTTGGCAAATAATTTCCATTCAAAGATAGCTTTCTCAAAGTTGCCAAGGTGAAAATAACATTTGCCCTTCAATCTTCGTCCTACCCAATGAATGTTTTGATGGGCGATAGAATAGTCGGTAACATTCTCCAATACGGGAATGGCTTCGGCATATTTCTCCTGGCGTACCAGCATCTTTCCTTTCCATAGATAGGCTTCACTAAGAAAAGGATCTATTTGAATAGCCAGGTCAAATTTTTTAGTTGCCAACTTGAAGTCGCCTTGGCGAGCGGCTATACGACCATATAAAGCGTGTGCCATGGCGTGTTCTGAAAATTTCCCGATGACATTATCCAAAATGGTTTTGGCTTTTTCGAGGTCACCGTTACTATTTACTATGTCGTTGGCTTTGTTGAAAGCCGACACAATACTTTTGTCGTTAGAAGGCTTGATGTGCTCTTGACGTATGATTTTGCCATCCACCATCATCCACATTTGAATTCTTCCTGTGAGAGAATATTCTGCTAAATTTTTCAAAATGTGTACCGTGTTTCGCCAATATTTATCTGAAACTAAATTGTTGAAACGCTTGACGAAGAATATCATTTTTTCTTCATCAAAGCATTCTTCCGGCTTATTGAAAATGACCTCATTTTTATAATACACCTCCATTCGCTGAACATACAGCTTAAAGGCTTTGTCATAAGTATTGGCATTCCCAAAGTCCAGTCGACCCTGAACGATAACTTTTGAAAACATAGTATAGCGGTTATTTTTTTATATACAGACCGTATAAACAGCTGACCAAACTATAATATTTATATCAGTATGCACATAAGTTACAAAGATATTGAAATAGAAAACTTATTCCAAAGGTTTTAAAACATATTATTTATTCATATATTAGAGTTCTTCATAAAAAAGGCAGGACTGCCGTTGATATTGATGACGATTTTGGAAAAAATTTAAGAATTGTAAAAATGTCTCTAATTTTATAATCCAACATTCTTTTTAAAGAGACCATTGAGCCTTTAAAGGGAATTTGGATTTAAAAGCATGTCAAATCGTATCCCCAAAAGATCACCTTTTTAAGTAGCCAAAGATTCATTTGCCTGAAAAAATTGAAAAGATGTTGGAAAAGTAATATTTCGTGTAAGTTTGTCAAATATTTTTATCAAAATATAAGAGAGTAAGCATTTTAAGACAATATATCAAAGAAAAATAAAATGAAATCAAAGCGAGTCAAGACAAAGTTTTTTTCTTATTTTATCCTGATAGTTTGCGTTTTTGTCGGGAGCGATGTGACACTTTGGGGGCAAAAGCATTTTGCTGCCGGGGAATTAGTTAGAAAAGACGGAAGTATAATACAATATAAGATGTTGGAGCCAAGGCGGATTAAAGCTTCCAAAAAATATCCGTTGGTTATATTTTTTCATGGAGCGGGAGAAAGGGGAGTGGATAACCAAAAACAGTTGGTACATGGTTCTAAGTTGTTTGAGAAAAGAAGAAATCGGCGTAAATTCCCTGCCTACGTAGTTTTTCCACAATGCCCGGTCGATGACTATTGGGCCAAGGTCGATATAGACCGATCCGACAAGGACGATCCATTCCGATTTGATTATAGAGGTGCGCCTACTACAGCATTAAAGGGGGTATTTGAGTTGATACAATATTATTTAAAGATGCCTACCGTGGATCCGGAGCGCATATATATCATGGGTCTTTCGATGGGAGGAATGGGCGTGTATGAAGCCATAAGTCGTCATCCGGAATGGTTTGCAGCGGCAATACCGATATGTGGAGGTGGAGACTTGGCGTTTGTCCCTTCTTTTGCTGAAAAGGTACCAATATGGGCGTTTCATGGTGCATTAGATGACGTAGTGCCGCCAAAGTACAGCCGCAATATGATGCAGGAAATCATATTCAAAGGCGGTTTTCCAAGATATACCGAATATCCCGATGCCAATCATAATGCATGGGATCGAGCTTTTGCGGATAAGAACTTATTGCCTTGGCTTTTTGAACACAAGAAAAAGCAATAAACCCAAATTCTTATTAAAGGTACAATAGTTTCTTTAAGAAATATATTGCTAACTTTTTGTTGTGTTGAAATTCAAATAGTCACGAATCTGTATATATCCAAATATATGATAATCAATTTGTTATGGTTTAGTTAGATGTAATTCAGCATTATACAAATGCGGAATCGATTTACGACTCGTAATCAGCATAATGCGGTTTTTCAAAACCTTTACTGCTGAATTCGGGTAAATGGGTTGTGATATTTATTTTGATGCTAAAACGTATTATAATCCTTTGAATTCAGAATTTCTCGTTCAATTTCAATACCTTGGCATTAAAATTAGAGAGATGTTACGTAAAACAATTCTATTTATGCCTTTCATGTTTTTGGGGGTATTCCTTTCCGCTCAAGGATTTTATGGGTCTGAGCCGGAGCCGGTAAAAAAAGGGCTAAGTGATGCACAACTGTTGGAAGAAGTACAAAGAGTAACATTCCGGTATTTTTGGGATTTTGCTGATCCCACATCCGGTCTGGCTCGTGAAAGGAGCAATACCAATACCGGTTACGGACATGAAGTCATCACCAGCGGTGGCAGTGGATTTGGCATCATGGCTATCATTGTTGCAGTAGAGCGAAAGTGGATAACACGTGAACAAGGAGTTGAGCGGCTTCTTAAAATAGTAAATTACCTTCGCAAAAATGCGGATAGCTTTCATGGTATGTTTCCGCACTGGTGGTACGCAGAGTCGGGGCGGACAAAACCCTTTTCACGCAAGGATGATGGAGGAGATATTGTCGAATCTGCATTTATGTTTCAGGGACTTCTCTGTGTCGTTGAGTATTTTGACGGTGATACACCAAAGGAAAGGGAGCTTCGGCACAAAGCTAATCTCACTTGGCGTGAAGCAGAATGGGACTGGTACACTCGTGGCGGAAGAGAAGTATTGTACTGGCACTGGAGCCCCAATAATGGATGGTCTATGGACTTTGAAATACGTGGATATAACGAATGCCTTCTCGCATACGTATTAGGGGCAGCCTCGCCGACTTATCCTATCGATCCATCCGTATATCACAAGGGCTGGGCTATGAGCAACTTCTTTAAAAATGGAAGACAATTTTACGGGATAATCTTACCATTGGGATTTGATTATGGAGGTCCTTTGTTTTTTGCCCATTACTCCTTCTTAGGCCTTAATCCGAAAGGTTTGAAAGATCGGTATGCTGATTATTGGGAACAAAATCGCAATCATACCCTTATCAATAGGGCGTATTGCATTGATAATCCTAAAAAATTTAATGGATATGGTGCTGATTGCTGGGGGTTGTCAGCGAGCGATGATTGTTTCGGATATAGTGCCCATTCTCCTGAAAATGACAATGGTACCATATCCCCGACAGCGGCTCTGTCGTCTATGCCATACACACCGGAATATTCTATGCAGGCATTGAGGTATTTTTATGATAAAATGGGGGACAAATTGTGGACTAAGTATGGATTTGTTGACTCCTTTTCCCCCTCTACCGGCTGTGTCAGCAAATCTCATCTCGCCATTGACCAAGGCCCGATTATCGTTATGATAGAAAACTATCGAACGGGATTGTTGTGGAAATTATTTATGAAAAATAAAGATATCCAAAACGGATTGGCTAAACTTGGCTTTGAATATCAAATACCGGAATAAATCTTTTTTGAGTAAAATATAATTATTTATTTTATAATAAATATCTAATATTGTTGAAATAAATATAATAGCATAACGATAGTGTATAAATATTTTCTAATATTTGTGGTGTTGAGCTTTTTAGCTTGTGACAAAGAAGAGTCGATAATAAAGGACTTTACCTTGAAGTCTGTGACAATTGACAACAATCCGCAGCTTGCACCGCGCGATATAAGTCTGCAGCCGAAGATCAAAATACAGTTTTCTAATCCGATCTCAGCTTCTTCCATTTTACCGGGAATCCGTATTAATGGATATTCCGGAGAGTATGATGTCTCGGTAGAGGACTCAACAGTTATCCTCAACCCTAAGGAGAAGTTGTCTTATCTGACTAAATATTTTGTCGAAGTCAATAGTGATTTGAAAGATGTGAATAACCAATCTTTGGAAAAGGCGGTCTATTATGAGTTTTATACGGTTCTTGATACGATGGATAAGTTGGAAAGAATATCCGATGAAGCCTTGTTGGACAGTGTTCAGCGTAGGACATTCCGATATTTTTGGGACTTTGGTCATCCTGTAAGTGGTTTGTCAAGGGAGCGTAACACTTCCGGTGACTTGGTAACAAGCGGAGGGAGTGGATTTGGCGTGATGACTATTCCCATCGGTATCGAAAGAGGATACATCACGCGGGAAGAAGGCTTGACACGCATGATTGTCATGGTTGACTTTCTTTTAAACAAAGCAGAGAGATTCCATGGTGCTTTTCCACATTGGCTCAATGGTGCAACGGGAAAGACGATACCATTTAGTAGTAAAGATGATGGCGCAGACCTTGTGGAAACATCTTTTTTAATAGCGGGATTGCTTACGGTTCGACAATATTTCAACCGTGCAGACCCGGTAGAATCAAAGCTGAGAGCCGATATCAATAAGATTTGGGAGGAAGTTGAATGGGATTGGTTTACCCAAGGAGGAAAAGAAGTGCTGTATTGGCATTGGAGTCCAACGCATGGCTGGGCAGTCAATCTACCGATCAATGGCTGGAATGAATGTCTGATAACCTATATTTTGGCTGCTTCCAGTCCGACACATGCCATATCGCCTGCTGTATATCATAAAGGGTGGGCTGGTAATGGTTCCATTGTCAACAATAAAATATCGTATGGAATAAATCTTCCTTTGGGTAGAGGCAGTGGCGGCCCTTTGTTTTTTGAACATTATACCTTTCTGGGCATTGATCCGATAGGACTGAAAGACCAATATGCTGACTACGGACAACAAGTTGAAGCACATACGCTGATCAATCGAGCATATTGCATAGCCAATCCAAAGAACTATTACGGCTATAGTGCCCAGTGCTGGGGACTTACGGCAGGAGATATATATAGTGGTTATACAGCGAGCAGCCCCGACAATGATGTCAGCGTCATCACACCTACGGCGGCAATTTCTTCTATTGGATATACTTATGCGGAGAGTATGGAGGCTTTGCGTTATTTTTATTACAAGTTGGGTGATCGCCTGTGGGGGCCGATGGGATTTTACGATGGTTTTTCTTTACACAAGGCATGGTTTGCTACATCTACATTAGCGATAGATCAGGGACCCATCCTCATCATGATAGAAAATCATAGAAGTGGACTTCTCCACGACTTATTGATGAATGCTCCTGAGGTACAGGTGGGCATGAAAGGCCTTGGATTTACAAGTCCTTATTTTTAATCCTGATTCCGCATTAGGCAAATAGAGAAACGGTGTACGACTCGTGACCTTTCGGTTTTTTGTTCCTTGTGTGGAGACCTTTGATCCGGGAGAGGTGGCTGAGTTTGGAGGGGGAAATTCAGGCATCACTTGATTAAGTTTTTAGTGTAAAATTCTGCAAGTTTAGTTTCATAGTTGTCTTTTAACTCTTTTATTACTTTTTCTTTTAGCGGTTCTATATGTTGTAGCTTTTCTATGATGTGATACGGAACAAACAACTCAGTTAGCCATTTTAGGTCAAAATTTGTATAGTCGAAAGTTTCATAATTGATTAACCAATTATAGTAGTCTGATTTTTTTGAAATTTTTTGAATGCTTTCTTGTTTAAAGTCCACATTTAAGTAAGCAAGGCAATTAATGAAATTGAAACCTGTAAAATTCTGAAATTTCCATTTTCCGTTATCTTGTTTAATGTCGTAAGGTGAACAACTATCAACCACACTATCAATGAAACTTTTTAAAAAGTCTTGGTTATCATCTTTAGTGAAAACGCCTTTAAATACTGCGTTCATATAGAAGTCAGCATCAAATTTGTTTTCTATATATTCAACGGCTTTTTGTTTAATTACTTGTTTACCTATTTGACTAGCAATATTCCACGCAGCAAATATTTGTTGTGTGTCGTGAACTCTCTTACATTTTTTACAAGCTGTTGTAACACTGATGAACATCTTTTCAAAAAAGGCTTTGTCATCTTCAGTCAAAACAAAATTAGCCTTCTTAAATGCTATATCACTAATTGATTCTAGAACATCATTACCCGAATTGTGGTGCCTATCCTCAAATGTCAGTTCAATAATAGTTTTGATTTGCTTCGATGAAAAAATCTGAATCTTTGCTTTAAAAAACTTAATAGCATAAGACCAATTATTGTGATTAAAGTCCTCTGCAACTCGTAAATAATTTACAAACGGTTCTGTTATCGGTTTTAATTCTTCATCTGATAGTTCTGCTTTTGAAAGTAACAGCATTATCTTATTGAAAATAAAACGAAGCGACTGGCGATAAGATGAAAAGTAATCTTGTTTTAAAATATCAGCATTAAAATTTATGCTATTCCAAATGCCTGTCGTATATTGAAATGTAAAGAAATTTGTGACTATGCTAATAAAATCTTGCTTTTCGCCTTCAATAATCGGAATATGTTGAATTTTATACTCATTGAAAAGATTTTCCAACTTCTTTTCTTCAACAAAGAAGAACATACATGATAAAAGGAAACTGTCAAATTCCTTAAATTTGTATTCATAACTTCTGTCAGTAGTAAAACTGATTAAAACACCTTCAATTCCTTTTGTTATTGTTTGTCTGAAAGTATAGAAATCATCTGTAACAATATGATTAGCTGAATAAAAAGCATATAGAATACGAAGTTCTTCCAACAACAAGTTGATTGCATTTGTCCCCCAACTTGACCCACCATTTGCATAGAGTTTATTTGTGCTTAAAATACTTTCAAATTGTTCATCAATAATTTCACGACTCCAATGTAAATAGCGTTCTTCCTTTACTTTAATTAATTCGTCTCTTAATTCAATAGGAATTAAAAATTCATTGACTATATTGTGTAAGTCAATGTCATCTATTTTCGGAAGTATTTGCTTGTTTTCGCTTTCCCACCAAGGGGAATCAATAAAGTTACGAATTTGTTTTATGTTGTAGAGCGTCAAAAAATGAATGGCAGAATTATTTTGATTTCTACTTTTTTCAGCAACACTATTGAATATTTGCCAACCCTTTACGTGTTCACCCAGTTTACACAAATAATAGCCTTCGGCTAATGCTTCGTCAAGATTTTCCGAATGTGCAATTGCTTTACCCTTTAGGTCTGTAATAAGCGTTTTTATGCTAAACTTGTGAAATTTACAAGACAAGCAATTACAGTTACTATCGTAATTTTTGACTTTGATTTCATGGTATTCAATTTCTGTGTATTTTTCTCTGTAACAAATACATTGAATTGAACAGTTGTTGAGAATGAGGAAAATTTCTTTTAATTTTTCTTCATACGGTTTTAACGATTCATCGCTAATTGTAACAACTGTGTTTTCAATTTTTACTTTTTGCAAAAGTTCGTGAATAGCTTTATTGCTTGTTTTGAGGCAGAAGTGCGAATATGAATCGTGAAAACTTTCTTTACTGTTAAAAATCGGAAGTCTGGAAATTGTTCTTGGGTGTATAAAACTAAATCCTTTAAAGAGATTTAAATATTCTAAAATTTGGTCAACAAGATGAAATTCTGGATTCGGTATAAATGAATTCTTGCTTGCTGGTGTTACTACCGTAATTTCTGATGTTCCCTTTTTTGCTTTTTCAGAGGCAAGTTCCGAAACTACAAACTCCCAAACGGGTCTTATTCTCGATGCCGAATTAAAGTTGTTTATAAGCTCTTGTAAAATTGTTGTGCAGTCGTGAAATTTAATTTTTACACCGTGTTCTTTTAATTTGTTTTCATCGTAGTTGAAATCTTTTTTTCTATCAATAATTAAAAAGTGTAGCTCATTATATTTTTCATATTTCTTAGTTTCTACAAAGGTTTTTAGTGTGCTTGAAGTTTCATGATTTTAGTTGACAACTTTTTCTAATCAGTAATTTAAATGTGGATAACTTTTTTTGATTAAATAATTTATTCCTTTCAATTTTACATTGCTCATTCGAAACGGAAGTATGACTGT
>JAGPCT010000029.1 GCA_018057925.1 Saprospiraceae bacterium | reverse complement strand
TTATATTTAAATACAAAGACTACAAAGACGGTGGTAAATCAAAGCTGATGACCTTGTCCAATGTAGAGTTTATAAGGAGGTTTACTTTACACATCCTTCCCCAGAGATTTGTCCGAATCCGACACTATGGCATCCTCAGCAGCAGTTGGAAACGAGGGAAGCTGCAACAACTACAACAAGTGCTAAATGTCAAGAAATACTCAGCTACGCCAATCATTAAGCATCGCAGATGCCTCTATTGCAAGACAGGCACTTTGATAACGATAGATGTCTTTGGAAGCAGAGGTCCGCCAGCGATGTATTTATCGGCATCACCCCAAACTTCTATGGTATGACACTATGGGTAGGGGAAGGTATGTGCCATTAAGGCTAGAAAACTACTTATAAACAAGCAACGTATTATAAAACAATGCTGCCTTTTTAAAACTTACTTCCAATCGCCTTATAGCCACCTTCTCAACTGAGATGAAATCCCCATAGATCGAAGACCGGTTTCGTTCAACACCGTTTTCATTGTCCGTCCTTCGGACGCAACGAAAACATAGTTATTGGGAGAAGTAGTTGCCATCAGGTCGCTTACCGGTGATGAGAAGGGTGTTCAGCTCGATCTGTCCGGTCAGCCATCCGGTCAGTATTATATCACGATACGACGAGAGGATGGGAAGATGGCCAAAGCATCCTTTATCATTCACAGATAAATGCAAAGCAATCCACCTTTTATAAAGATTATTTCCTCATTTATCCCACATTTCGCATTAGCCAATGCGGAATCGATTTACGACTCGTAATCAATAGTTTAATGAAACCATTGAAACGATTCGTACATCAGGATTATCCTCATAATCAGCACTATACGGTTTTTCAAAACCTTTACTGCTGAATTACATCTAACTAAATCGCAACAAATTGATTATCAAGTATTTGAAAATATATTGATTCGTGACTATTTGAATTTCAAAACAACAAACAGTTAGCAATATATTTCTTAAAGAAACTATTGTACCTTTAATATGAATTCGGGTTGAACTAAATAGGTATGTGTTTTTTCCAAAACTCCCGTCCGTAGCGTATATAAGCGTGTGTAGAAAAAGGAAGTTTATTGTTTAGTAAATCCAATGCTTTATCCGGATTCATCTCGACACAGAATTGTAAGGCTTCTGTTGGCATAGGCTTTTTCATCTTGACCCATGGAAGACGAGATACTAAAAGCCAAATAAAATCTTCGTTTTTCTTCAATAGACGAAAAAGGAAAACGGCAAGACCGGCGTATTGCATCATAGTAGATGTCTTTCTAAGGCTGACACCACCATTTCCTACCTGATTTCGAAGGAGCGGCCAAAGGTCAATTTTTATTTTATTGCGTACTTGTTCGGGCTTCCACAGCCACGGCGAACCAATGTAGTCATAGTCCTTATCACACCATTCAATTAAATCATCGCGGAAAACCCAGGCGTCAGATTGGAAAATTAAAATGAAATCGTAATTAGAAAAATCGGTGTAGAAATGCTTGCTGCACAACCATTTGTTGTAAGCGCTAATATCCTTGAAAAAGTCCGGTGGATAGGGCTTTGTCTGTTGACGAGTAAAGCCGATGTTGAAATAAGCATCCAAAGGTAACTTGTCGGGATAGACCAGTAATATTGGATGCCTTCTCAATATTTTTAAAGCTTGACGAAGAGCCATAGCCTCGTCTTTGTCCGGCTGTGCCTTGTAAACAGGGATAACGACAATGACTTTGTTTGATTGCATCAATGGACAAAATTAAAGAAAATTTGAAATTGTGCTGTTTTATTGGAAAATAATGTAAAACAAAGGTATAATATCTATAGTTAAATTAGGTCTTGACCAATTCCCTTAGAGAAATCCGTTGTAAATCAGACTTAATATTTTTACTTCCTATGATATTACTAATCTGCTTTGTTTAACTTTTGATAAAGATTGTAATAATAGCCTTTTGCTGCTAATAGTTCTTCGTGTGTCCCATTTTCAATGACTCTACCTTCTGACATGGTTATAATACGGTCGTAATGGATGATATTGTTGATACGCTGGGTTATGATGACCATGGTCAGGTCATTGTCTATACTTTTGAGATAATTGGAAATCCTTTGTTCTGTGTCAGTATCTACGGCTGATAGGCTATTGTCTAATATTAATAATTCGGGTTGTGTAATCAGTGACCTGGCTAATGAAATTCTTTGTTTTTGGCCACCGGACAGTGTTACGCCTCTTTCTCCTACCATAGTATGATAATCCTTCGGTAAGGTCATGATATCTTCATGGACAGAGGCGTGATCCGCATACTTCTCGATATGATCATATCTTGCTTCGTCCTGAAGTCCAAAGCTGATATTGTTTTTGACGCTATCGGAAAATAAAAATGAATCTTGAGGAACATAGCCTATTTTATCACGCCAAGACTCTATCGAAAAGTCCGCAATATTTTGATCACCTAACTTAATAGTGCCTTGATCCGGCCGGTACAGCTGCATCAAAAGGTAAGCAATGGTGCTTTTGCCGGACGCTGTTTCACCTATTATTGCCGTTTTATTACCCTTTGAAAGCGTAAAAGAGACCTCTTTTATGGCTGTAATTCCGGTGTCAGGATAAGTAAGTGATACATTTTCAAAGTGGATATCATGGTTGATTGAATGTAATTGTTCGACTCCATTTTCAAAGCTGTTATCCGTTTCCAAAAATTCATTGATTCTCTTCTGTGAAGCAGCTGCCTGTTGTACAAGGGATGCAGTCCAACCCAAGGCGGTAATCGGCCAGGTAAGCAAAGTGATATAAATGAAAAATTCAGCAATATTGCCGGGCGTCACATCGCCCATTATAACTTGATTGCTGCCAATCCATAATGTAAATACGGAGGATATACCGATAACCAAAACTATAATAGGGAAAAACATTGAATCCACCTTAGTTCGGTCGATATTTTTTTTCAAATATATTTCTGTTTCCTCGGCGAAGTATTGTTGCATCCTCCCTTCCTGGGCATAGCTTTTCACATCTCTTATGCCACTCAATATCTCCAGCGATAAGGTACTCAATTTGGACAATTGCGTCTGAATGATGCTGCTTTGATGATTGATTTTTTCACTTATTTTAAAAATACTCCAGCTAAGAAAGGGTAGCGGTAGCAATGAATATGTTGCCAATGTCGGATTGACCTCATACATTGCATATATGACCAATACAAAAAGTGTTATTAAGTTAAATCCGTACAACAAAGATGGTCCAAGATACTGTCTCACTCGACTTACATCTTCTGTGAAGCGCGCCATCAGGTCACCGGTAGCATTTTGTTTGTAAAAGTTGGTGTCAAGATATTGTGCGTGAGCATACATCTCTTTTCTCATGTCATATTCTATGAGTCTCGACATAACAATAATAGTCTGACGCATGAAATACATAAATATCCCCATGATCAGTGCTTGAAGGATAACAAATACTCCAAACCACATGATGTTTTTGACAATGTATCCATACAAGATGTGCGCATCGTCACTTCCTGAAACCATGTTGTACATTGGTACTGTCTCGATAATCATATCCAATGCCTCACGGAAATATTTTGGTTGCAATACCCTAAAGTAATTGGATATACCTATGAAGACTATGCCTCCTAATAGATAATATTTGTAGTGAATTAAATATTTGTTTAATGCACCTAAGCTCTTGAGAGAAGAAAACATGAGTCAAAGATAAGTGGATAATAACTAATTTGGTAGGCAAAATTCTACTTGGAATGCTTTACATTAGATATTTAGTTGTTTAGAACAAATACCTCATTCGTTTACGAATAGCCTCAATGGCATCTTGTAAAATCAAGCGAAATTCAACGTAATAAATAATTTAATGACAATCTTATTTCATTTTTCCGGCATTTACGATTTTTAGAGCTTCACGCTGCGACAAGCCTGACATGGTATGATTTTCTACAAAATCGAGTACAAGGTTGGGCTCCGTCTTGCTATATTCCCTAAGCGCCCAACCTATTGCCTTTCGGATAAAAAAATCCTTGTGGTCTAAATGCGGAATAATTAATTCCTGTAACAATGCCCAGTCGGTATAGGATTTATACTTTAATTGTGCCAGAATGCTGGTTCGGATAAGCCATAAATCGTCAGATTCATTCCATTCGTATAGATCTTCTTGCCTTAACTGATTGGTCTTAAAGGCATGTCCGACTGTATGAGAAGCAATAAAATCGACTGTATCCCACCAGGATTTGTGTGATATCATATATTGTAGGACTTTCTTAATTGAACGATCAAATTTCTTTCTGTGGTGGTCTATCAATTCCATCCCGGTGTGTTGAAATTCTCTTTCGCAGCGAGACCATAACAGCTCTATTGTTTCAACCAATTCTTTCTGTGAAAACTGCTTTGTAGCAACAATAAATTGCTTTGTAAGTTTACGCCTATCCTCATTTTTCAATCCAAACGAGCCAAATTGATTTCTAAAATAACGTATAATATCCGGTGCATTTTTGGCATTACGATGCGCCTCCATCACACCTTCTACCGCCTCTACCCATTGTTCAGGATTCATGTTTTAATTTCTTTTGAATGTATTCATATTCAAACCCACGAGATAGCATATATTGGATGATTTGGGCATCTGAATGTCCACTTTTTTTGCGCTTTCTCTTCTCGATTAAGGCGCCCACCATGCTGTCGTAGTCCGTTTCATCGATTCCCTCCATACCTTTTTGAATACTATAATTAGAGATTTGCTTTGCCTTTAGTCCTTGGGCTATTTTCTTTCGCCCCCATTGGTTGATTTTAAATTTTCCGGACACATAAGCCTTAGCATATCTTTCCTCATTTAGAAAGTTTTCAGTTATCAAATCAGCCATAATTTCCTCCAATTCTTCACCATAAATCTTCCATTCCAATAGTTTACTCCTGACTTCAAAGTGACACCTTTCCTGATAAACGCAATACTTTCTGGCGCGTTCTAAATTTGTTGAAACCATCATTAAATGTAATCAATTTTTATAAATTGGTCAGGAGATTTAAGGTAAATCGCCGGCATTAGACGTGAATCACTCGTGTGCTGTGAATTGCTGATTGCGTAAGATGAGATTTTTTCTGCTCTTCCGGAATCTGCTTCCACAGGGTGATTTCTTCTTGAGGTTCATTGAAACTCGAATTGCGCCTCATCTGTCTATATTCGTATGGCGTACAATCTTTGTATTTTTTAAATAATCTGTTGAAGTTGGCAATATTGTTAAATCCTGATTTGTAGGCTATTTGACTGATGGGCTCATCCGTGCTCAACAAAGACTTACAGGCATGGCCGATGCGCACGTCTGTAAGAAATTCGGTAAAACTTTTATTGGTATATTTTTTAAAAAAATGACTGAATGCCGAATCGCTCATATTAATCAACTTAGCGACATTGGCGAGCTTGAGCTTTGGCTTTGCAAAATTTTTAATAATGTAATGGTATGCATGCTGAATTCTTTTGCTGTCCCACTTCAATGTTTCCGGGGTAAAACCTTCACTGGCTAAATATCGGGATGATTTGGCATTGGACAAGAATTCCAATAATTCAAAAAATTCTAAAATGTTGCCAAAGCCCCGTTCATTTGTCAGGCGCGTGATCTTTTGCATGGCTTGTAAAAAGTCCTCACCCTCAAATTGAATACCCCGGACACTGTTATCCAACATCTTTTTAATTCGAAAAAATTGTTGCTTTTGAAATAAAGTCCCTTCAAATAAATCCAATGAAAATTGTATCGTTATAACCCGATAGCGCTTTAATTCACCATTTTCATACTCTTCTCCAGACCACTTGTGATACAAATATGGACCTAATAACACTAAGTCGTAATCCGTATATCTCTCTGTGTGATCTCCCACTAATCGAACTCCTGATACCCCCATGATGAGGGTAAGCTCATATTCCGGATGACAATGTATCGGATAGTCAAATCCATTGCTTTGTGAATCTAATATGACAAATACATCATCCTTCCCCACCGGTGTTATTTCTCTCAATACATTTAATCCATTCATATTTCCATAGTTTATCTGGTTTGCACAAAAGTATTATATTTTCACTTAATTGTATCAAAATGATATGTATATATTGTATTAACTTTACAAATATTGTACAGAATTGAATTTTTTAAATATTTTATATGGCTGCTTTTTATACTAAACCCGCTAAAACTCATTGGTTTGGATGCTCGGTCTTCATTTTGTTTTATACAATTTTGGCGCTTCAAAGTGTCAGTGGACAGCAGATAACGATTAGGGGAACCGTCACTTCCGAAAGCGAAAAAGAACCTCTTATTGGTGTCAGTATTATGGTCAAGAACGACAAAAGCGGTACAACAACCGATATAGATGGGCATTATACTCTTCAGTGCGATATTAATGCGACGCTGATTTTTACGTATGTGGGTTATAACAAGCAGGAAGTAAGGGTCAACAACCGTGCAGTAGTGGATGTAGTCATGGTTTCTGATTCAAAGATGTTGGATGAATTGGTGGTTACCGGATATAGATCCGAGATAAAATCGAATGTTACAAGTGCTATAGCGACAATCAAAGGGCGGGATGTTGAAAAATTGGTTGTACTGGGATTAGACCAGGCTATGCAAGGGCAGGCGCCGGGTGTAACGGTGACACAGGTGTCAGGAGCTCCGGGTGATGACATTGCTGTTAGAATCAGAGGTGTGGGGACATTGGGCAATAATAACCCGCTATACATCGTCGATGGAGTGCCCACACAAGCCAATATCAATATGTTTTCGACAAGCGATATCGAATCAATTGAAGTCTTAAAGGATGGCGCTGCGGCAGCCATATACGGCTCACGCGCTGCCAACGGTGTCGTCGTCATTACCACTAAAAAAGGTAAATCAGGAATCCCTGTATTTGACTTTAATTCCTCCGTGGGTTTTGCTAAAGCATATCGATTGCCCAAGCTCCTCAACTCAAAGGATTATCTGACTGTGAGAAATGCAGCCATCCGCAACGCCAATACCTTGAGGGATCCGGCAAGACAATTGGATACAATACCGATGTCTATCTTAGACACATTGCCGGATATCAATTGGTTAGACAAGGTTTTTCATACAGCTCCCTTGATGAGATATAGCTTGAGTGCAAGCGGAGGTAGCGACAACAGTAGATATTTAATTACCGGTGAATACATGAATCAGGAAGGAGTGTTCCGACATCAAGGATTTGAAAAATATTCAGTTCGCTTTAATGGGGAGACGGGCAACAATTGGTTTAAAGTAGGTAACAATATCACGTACGCTTATACCGACCGAAAAGTTATAAATAGCACAGGGGATGGCTTCGGGCCCGGTAATGAATTAAGTGCCATTCGATATGCTCTAATTGCTGCGCCTATATTTAAACCTTATAAAGCAGATGGCACATATTACAATACATCTACTGAATTAGGTGATCCGACAATCTTTGGAGATGGCAATGCGAATCCTCTGGCACTGATTGATGCTACGGATTGGACAGTGAAGCGATCTCGGATATTTGGAAATATCTATGCGGTAGCCACGATTTTTGACGCCATCAACATTAAGACCAATCTGGGTGGTGATTTTACCTTTGAGAATGAGAAAAAGTTTAAACTAAGGCTGTCTGAAGCCATCTACAATCCAACTTCACTTACAGAAGGTAGGGTATTTAGCAGAAACCTGATATGGACCAATACGGCTGATTTTCAAAAGAGATACGGCAATCATAGAATCTCCGGAGTCGTCGGCATGGAAGCCATTCAAAACCAGGATAATTATTTGGGGGCGTCCGTCAATAATTTTTTTAGAACAGATCCACTTTTTAGAAATATTGACAATAGTGTCACAGAAGATATTAAAAATATTGGAGCATCCGGCATCACGACAGAATGGGCATTGTTATCGTACTTTGCTCAAGCTAATTATTCTTTTGGCAATAAGTACGTATTGGGAGCCACGATTCGGAGAGACGGTTCTTCGCGCTTTGGATCAGAAAACCGTTGGGGAGTGTTCCCGGCTATTTCAGGAGCATGGATTATCTCCAATGAGAAATTTTTCCAACCATTGGACTTTTTCTCCACTTTTAAGTTGAGGGCAAGTTGGGGTAAATTAGGCAACCAAGAGATAGGCAATTATCCATATAGTTCATTGATAGGTGTTGGTCAATATGTGTATTCCTTTGGAGGCAATGTCGTTACCGGTGCTCAACTGCAACAGATGGGCAACAATAAGATCAAATGGGAATCAAGTACGCAATACGATTTTGGCATCGATTTCAGTTTGTTCAATGAGCGATTGGCGGTCATGATAGATTATTATAACAAGACTTCCAATGATGTGTTGGTACGTGTACCTATCCCGCAGACCGGTGGAGATCAAGTTCCTCCTTATGTCAACGCTGCATCCATCGAAAACAAAGGCTTGGAATTGTCCGTCGTCTTGAATAACAAATATCGGGATATCAACTATTCTATTGGTGCCAATGTATCTACATTAAAAAATCAAGTTCTCAGCCTAAGTGGCGGTGAACCAATTTTAGGGGGATTTGGTTTGTCAGATGGAGCCATAACCAAGACAGAAGTCGGATATCCTGTGGGCTCTTTCTTTTTGTATGAATCCATGGGAATATTCCAAAGTCAAGAAGAAATAGATCAAGCCCCCTATCAAACAAAAGATACACGGCCCGGCGACATCCGGTTTAGGGATATCAATGGTGATAACAAAATCGATCAAAATGACCGCACCCATGCTGGAAGTCCGTTTCCTAAATTGACCTACGGGTGCAATATTTCCGTCAATTGGAAGAATTTTGATGTATCTACGCTATTCCAGGGCGTTTATGGCAATGACTTGTATTTCCTCTACGGTAACTTTGCTTATGAGACTCAAAGTCGGGGTTTTAACAGTTATGATGATGTAAAGAACTATTGGTCACCTACCAACACGGATACCGATATTCCCAAAGTGAGCTTGGATGACCGAAATGGTAACAGAAGAGTATCTACTCGATTTCTATATGCCGGCAATTATTTAAAAATGAGGAATTTTACACTGGGTTATAATTTTAAGCACATGATAAAGTCCAATAAAATCAGCACTTTGCGCATGTATGTTACCGGACAAAATCTATTTACATGGACTCGATACCCTGGCTTGGATCCGGAAATACAAGCCAATAACAATGATACATCGGGTGTCGGTATTAGCTCTGACTTTGCCGTCGGGATAGACTGGGGGACTGTTCCGGCGCCCCGCACTATTATTTTTGGTATCAATCTAACCTTCTAACTCAACACGACATGGAAAAGATAATAAAACATAGTCAAATATGGGTATTTGCCATCATCCTGACAGCCACTTCATGTACTGGGATATTGGACAAAGAACCCATAGGGATATTGGATGCCGGTTCTTTTTTTAAAACAGAAAAGGATGCATTACAAGCCATCAATGCGGCATATCAACCATTGATGTTTAACAATGCAAATAAAAACTTCTATTGGGCATTTGGAGTATTAGCCTCCGATGAAGCCGTTGTGGGCGGTGATGGTTCGAGACCGGGGTTGACCGAAATAGACTTTATGACGCATACTCCGCGTACAGAAGAATTGAACGACTTTTGGAAGCTCCAATACAAAGGTATCAATCAATGTAATACGGTCTTGGATCGAGTACCTGCTATCGAAATGGATGCAGCGCTAAAGGAAAGGATTTTGGGTGAAGCCCATTTTCTAAGAGCATTTTATTATTTCCAATTAACTCAAGTATTTGGGGATGTCCCTTTATATACACAGGTCACAGCGCCTCAAGATTTAAAAATAGCTAAAAGCCCTGTTTCTGAAATATTTAAGGTGATTTTTGAGGATTGTGACTATGCTGCTGTTTACTTACCGATATCATACGGTGCGTCACAAGAAGGGCGCGCCACTCGGGGTGCTGCTTTGGCGTTAGCTGCAAAAACAGCACTTTATGCAAAAGATTATAACACGGTATTGACGTATATTTCTAAAGTAAAAGATCTGGGAATTTATTCCCTAATGCCCGATTATCAGGACAATTTTAGGAAAAACACACAAAATAACGTGGAATCAGTATGGGAAATCCAACATACCAACTTGGAATTGGGCGTTGGCAATAGCCTAAACCAGTATTGGGCGAGTAAAAAAATACCAAACGGATATGGATTCTGTGAAGTTACTCCTGAATATGTTGCACAATTTGAAAATGGCGACCCAAGGAGAAAGTTTACCGTAGCATCCAACAACGAAGATTACTTTGGGTATATTTATAAAAATTCATACTCTTCTACTAAGTTTAGTCCGAGAAAATACTTACAAGCAGACTCCACTACCACTCAAAAGGCTGATGGAGATATCAATGTAACCAATATAAGGTATGCTGAGGTGTTGCTCTGGGAAGCGGAAGCCCTTGCGGAATTAGGAAGATTGAGCGAAGCCCTTGAGCCACTTGAGCAGGTTAGAGCACGAGCACGCCAGCAAGCCAATGATCCATCTATTACATTGCCTAAAGTTGAATCAAACAACAAGTTAGAAGTAATAGAAGCTATTCGCCATGAAAGAAGTGTAGAACTCGGATTTGAAATGCATCGATTTTTCGATTTAGTACGTTGGGGAATCGCCGAAAACCATATCGTTGGTTTTCAAAAAAACAAAAATGAAGTTTTCCCTTTACCTCAAGTTGAATTAGACCTTAACCCAAAATTATCTCAAAATGTAAACTATTAATCAAGTTATTCGTTACATAGATATATTACGAAGTTTTTATTGTAAGGTGTTTTTATATTAAGGGGTTTTATCTCTCAGATAAGATCCCTTCTTTTTTAAACCCGAAATCTGCAATTGAGATTTTCCAAAGCCGAAGATTGTTGATTATGAGAGACTTACTGATGCACAAGTCATTACAATGGTTTGAAGAAGCAATTGATTATTACTAATAAATAGATTCAACATTTTTTAAATACGAAATTTGGGTTTATTTTGGAATGTGTGGAAAATGTTAAAAAAGTAGTGTAAAACCCTCTATATTTAACCGTTTTATAGCACTAAAAAGTCATTAACATTTTTTTGAACAAAAAATATTTTAAAATATTTGCAAAGTAATTTTAAAGATATACATTTGTGCAATCAAATAAGATATAAAAGAAATATAAGAATTTTTATTGTAAGGTGTTTTTATATTAAGGGTCGGCTTCTCTCAGATGTCGACCTTCTTTTTTAACAGATTTTAAAAATAGCGTTCAAATATTTGATTATCTGAAAAAGTTTTCTTTTCATTTATTTATTATAATGTATTATCTTTACGCACTGACATTAGTCGCATTGGCGGCGTTTAGCTTGTCGATATACAAGTTTCAATGAATGACTTGATAAGGTACATTTGGATCAATTGAAATTTAATGTAAAAAGATGAATTAATTTGGATTAATCAATATTAGACTTCATTTTACCATAGGCGAGTAACCAACTAAATCAACCTGACATGAAAAACTTAATTAACACAATTTTATTGGCTGGATTGGCAACTTTATACTCTTGCAGTCCAACATTCTATTCACCCAATGCACAGCATGTACCATTATTATCTCAAAAAGGAGAAACGGCATTGACTTTGGCAGGTAATGGAAATCAAGTCGAATTTCACGGTGCCTATGCTTTGACCGATCACTTTGCTCTAAAAGCCAATGCCGGATGGTTTATTCCCAGAGACCTTGACAATGGCAATGGTGGCTCCGGTAAATTAGTCGAATTGGGAGGAGGATATTTTCAACCCATTCATGACAATTGGATTTTTGAAGCGTATGGCCAGATAGGATTCGGCGGCTTCGAAAATCATTTACCTTCTACCTCAGTTGACTATCCCAATACCAAAGGCAATATTTCAGCCAATATGCTTAGAATAGGTATTCAGCCTAACTTTGGATACAAGTCAAAATATTTTACGGCTGCCTTGTCAGCAAGAATAGCCAATCTTTCATACAGCAAAATTGAAGGTGATTTAATATTCGACAATATAAATCAGGCAAACTTCTTAAAAGATAATAATTCTTACTACTTGTTAGAACCGGCACTTACTGTCAGCGGTGGTTTGGAGAAAATAAAACTCCAGTGGCAGTATGGTTACAGCTTAAACCTTACGAATAGTAACTTTAAGCAAGAAAACCTATTTTTGACGATTGGACTCAATTTCAATTTTAAATAATCCGGATGACACTTCCTTAATGATCCTTAACTCCTAAATGGTTAAAATACGTGAAAGATATTCCATTATAAAACCCTGTATATTTTGACACTTCCTTAATGATCCTTAACTCCTAAATGGTTAAAATACGTGAAAGATATTCCATTATAAAACCCTGTATATTTTGACACTTCCTTAATGATCCTTAACTCCTAAATGGTTAAAATACGTGAAAGATATTCCATGATAAGACTGTAAATATTATCTACGATACGCATAATTTGGTTATTTGTCTGGTGGAGGAGAATATTTGATTACTTTGTTATTGACAGGTGGAAGGCTTTGTAGATAGGCATAGATAGCTTCTAAATCTTTTGTTTCTTTGTCGGCATACATTGTCCAAGGCATTATCGTCTGAAAGTCCCCTTTTCCCACCTTTTCCGGTGACTTATTATCATTTTTATAGACTTTAAATCGTGCTACAAATTCTTCTTTTGACCAGTTTCCAATCCCTGTTTCTTTATCAGGCGTGATATTTACGGAATACACTTTTGAACCATCAGGCATCTTGTATTCATTGCCACCGGCAAAAGGTTGTCCTACGGCTTTTCCTTGCTCTTCCTTTGTATGACATATCTGACAACCCGAGATGACAGCCATATATTTACCGTATTTTAAAATATCATTCGTATCAGGTATTGGCCTCAATGCCGCTTTTTCCGGCATCAAGTTGACGATGAAATTCATTGGAAAATCTGATTTCGACTTATCTTGATTCACTGCAATCGGCTTCAAGGTACGTAAATAGGCAATGACCGCAACAATATCCATGCTGTCGGCTTCACGGTATGCTTTATATGGCATAATTGGGAATAAAGCATGCCCGTCTTTGCTGACGCCGGTAGTGATAGCCCGGAATATTTCACCATCCGTCCAATCTTTTAAATGGAATGGCGTGATATTTGGAGAAACATATCTTCCCGGAAGTCCCATGCCCTGATCAAAAATCTCTCCCCCTCTTCCTTCTGTCCCGGACACCATCGGCCCACTAAATAATGTCCAGTCCCGGGTAGAATGACAATCCATACACAGCATGACATGATTGGCAAGGTAACTGCCTCTTTTTACCCGATCAGGTGTGATGGAGACCTTGATTTCAGGCGCATTCCCTACATCTGGTAAACCAAAATAAATGTAACTCAATCCGACGCCAACAATTATCCCCACGAATAGTAATAAGTAGAATAAGAGTTTAAGTGCTTTTTTCATGTTAGTTTTTTTAAATTAAATTTTTCTATGGCAATACAAGGTAAACTACTGCTATCTAAAATTGCATTAGAATCCTTTAAATATTTTTATAAAATAGGTTTCTATACTAAATAAAAGTAAAGTTACAACAACGATTGATTATTAAAATTGTATATTTCGGACATTCTTATATATTTTCTCAAATACCTTTTGTTTTATATTCTTTGGTGAGAATAAATCTTTATTTTCGTTTTATTGGCAACCTTTACTTTTACATCTATTGTATAAGTTGTTGATTATTAATTATTAAGTGAATGATTTATTTTTTTAAACCCGAATTGGACCACATAATAATATCATATTTAGATATAATTGTATTACTACTCTTAAGACAATAATTTTACTTTTGAAAAAACTAAAATACGCTATGTCACGTATCCTTTTCCTTCTTGTAATGTTTCTTTTTTCAGGTTTTTTTTCCTCACTTTCAGGTCAATCAGGGCAAATTTCAATTAATAGGATTGAGATGATGCCATTTCAACCTTCGCCCTACAGTATGCGGGATTGGAAGGAAGTAGCAATGCGATATGACTCTACTGTTTACGATATAAATCGAACCGGGCAATATTGGCCAATAGTATCCATCAAAAATTCGGGATATAATTATCCGAGTAATGAATTTTTTAATATGCAGACCTATGTCGGTTCCAATAACCAATCCAACAACGAAGCCATCAATTCATTGCCTTCTTTAGTTGGAGCGACCTTAGTGGGGATTGATAAATCCAATCAATTTAATAAAAATTGGGTCAGGATGAGTCAAGATTTTTTTAATAAAAAGAACAATGAGAACATATATCTCAATGGAAATAACACATCGAGTGGCCATGACTGGTGGTATGATATGATGCCTAATATTTATTTCTACCAATTGTGTGATCTCTATCCCAATATTGGCGGTGACAAAGACCATCAATTCATTGCAGTTGCCGATCAAATGCTGAAAGCGGTTAAAGCAATGGGTGGCAGTGATCGCCCTTGGTCTTCACCTTCCATGAATTATAGGGCATGGAACTTTCAATCCATGATACCATTAGATGAAGGTGTCATAGAACCGGAAGCGGCCGGGGCTTATGCCTGGCTCTTATACAATGCTTATCTCCACACCGGTAAAAAGTCCTATCTAAATGGGGCTTTATGGAGTCTTGACTTTCTGCAACAGTTGTCTAAAAATCCCTCTTATGAGTTGCAACTTCCTTATGGCACATATATCGCCGCACGTATTAATGCTGAATTGAGTACTGAATATGACATTCAGAAGTTTGCAACATGGAGTTTTGACCGTGGTCCATTAAGAGGGTGGGGGACAATTGTCGGAAAATGGGGCGGAATGGATGTTTCAGGATTGGTAGGCGAAGCCAATGACAATGGTAATGATTATGCCTTTCAGCTCAATGGTGTCCAACAAGCGGCAGCGTTGGTTCCTATGGTGCGATATGACAAGCGTTTTGCAAATGCTATCGGAAAGTGGATGCTCAATCTTGCCAATGCAACACGTTTATTTTATCCTGGATTTTTACCGGCCCATTTGCAGGATGGTACAGCATGGTCTGACACCAACGATCCCGAGAGAATCATCGGCTACGAAGCACTCCGGGAGAAATGGAATGGTCAATCACCGTTCTCCACAGGCGACGCCGTCAAGGGCGGCTGGGCAGCAACCAATCTAAGTTTGTACAGCACCTCAAGTATAGGCTACTTAGGAGCCATTGTCGAGAAGACCAATGTTGATAAAATACTTAGACTCAACCTCAATAAAACAGACTTCTTCCAGGAAAAATCTTATCCTACCTATCTGTACTTCAATCCTTATGATCAGGAAAAGAAAGTCGCCATAGATCTGGGCACTTCACCTAAAAGTATCTATGAACCTTTGTCTGAGTCGTGGCCTATTGAAGGACAATCCGGCATTATTGAAATTGCAATTCCGGCAAAAAGCGCTTTTATCGCAACCATAACTCCCTCCAATCCTACTTTGGAATATGACCAAAATAAACTGTTGGCCAATGGCATTGTCATTGATTATCAACAATCTCACAATACCTTCAGATACGCACCTAACATCTTAGCATTGGCACCTAAACTTGATACCATAGAAGTAAATTCATCTATTCCAATCTATGCTAAAATTCAGGATAAAGATTCTCAGGTTTTTTCCTTTGAATGGTCATCAAATGGTGGAAATATCAATAGCTTGGACTCAATCGGGACATGGACAGCACCTGACAATACGGGCATCTTTGATATCAAGTTGCTTGTTAGGGATGAAGCAGACAACATAGACTCGGCAATCACTCAAGTCACGGTGATTTCCAAAATAAATGTACGTCCTGAAATCATTGAATTGAAGCATTCATCAATATATACATCACCCCTCAAAACGATTGAATTCAGTGCTTTAGCATCGGATGCCAATGGAGATACGTTGAGTTATTCCTGGACTGCTGACAAAGGTGGATTCAGCCAAGCCAATGCTAAATCTACTGTTTGGACTGCCCCGGCAGAGGAAGGGACATACGAAATACAACTCAAAGTGACCGATCCCGGTGGACTTTCCGCTATTTCTATTGTACACATTCTCGTACAACATTTTGAAGAAGTGCCGGGCGACATGGTTGTATGGCTCCCATTCTCAGGAAATGGTTTGGATAGCACCACTTTTCATCACGATGGATCAGTATCCGGAGCTTTGTTTGTCAGTGATATTTGGGGTACATCAAAGCATGCTCTTACCTTTGATGGTGTCAATGACAATGTTAAAGTGACAAGCACTCCCGAACTAAATTTTCAAGAAGGCATTACGGTTAGCTGCTGGATTAAGCCCAAATCCTTACCGGAGAAAGAAAGCTTTATCCTATCGCATGGAAGTTGGCAAAATAGGTGGAAGCTTTCCATTACCCCGGAACGTTTACTTCGATGGACGGTCAACACAGTATCGGGAATCGCCGATATAGATTCTCCTATACCAATCGAACCGAACCAAGCTTTATTTGTTACCGCTACGTATGATGGCAAGTCAATCATGATCTATGTCAATGGCTCTTTGACCGGCTTTAAGACGCTTACAGGGAAGATAAGACAGACCAATATACCACTTTTGGTAGGCCAAATGACTCCGGATGAAAGTAGTTACAATTTTAACGGGCTAATTGACGAAGTGATGATATATAATCACCCCTTAATTCCTATTGAAATCGATGCTTTGTATCATACATATACATCCGGCATACATTCGCCATTCGGCATTTCAGAAAAAATGGTGGCTTTTCCCAACCCAGCTTCCAGTATATTGTACCTGAATTCGTCGCTTATTCAGGAAGCAAATACAATTGAAATAGTAAGTATGTCTGGAAAAATAGTTTATTCACAAAAAGTCATCAATAGCCAATTGAATCACATCCCCATCAAACATTTGAATCCAGGGACCTATTTTATAAAACTGATACATAAAAATGGCATATTTGTACAAAGGTGGGAGAAAATATAGACGCTTGAACGTTACCATTTAATCCATATAATCGACTGAAACAGAAATATTTATTACCAATATAGTTTTCTTGATGATGGTACCTTTCCATGTCGCCTTCTATGCAGAGGTTAGGAAAAGTTGACCCTGAATTTCTCCTTTGTCTAATGCGGAAATTAGGTTAAAAAAACATTTTTGCCTCATTCATTCAACAAAAAATGGATACATGCCATTTGGGCGACCAAAGAGCGCAGCCATATACTCTTTAGACTCTTTTTATTAGATTCGTTTCAAGGTAGTTTCTTATTATTGCATGTAAATGAATATCAATAATGGGACAGACATTATTGTCAATATACAGGAATACAATTTTAAGGCAGAAAATAAAATAAAAGAATTTATGATAATATTCAACATTATTAAAAATAAGCCAACTTTCTTCGATACGCTATATTTGAAAAAAGTTAGCCTGATGTTTCTCTTGATTAGCCTGAATTTTGGCTATTCCTGGAGTCAAAGTAATGATTTGATCAGATATGTCAATCCATTTATCGGTACAGAGGCGCATGGCCACGTATTTTTAGGGGCCAATGTCCCTTTTGGAATGATACAAGCCGGACCGAATAATATAGCAAAAGGATGGGATTGGTGTAGCGGATATCATCATTCCGGTAAAGAAATACTCAATTTTTCACACCTTCATTTGAGTGGAACAGGGATCGGCGACTGGGGTGATATTGCTTTGTTACCGGCTAATGGCACTATTTTGACACGAGCTTCCAAAAAGGATGATTTGTCCGATGGTTATGGCTCGCATTTTGACCATGACAATGAAGTATGCTCGCCCGGATACTACAAGGTTTATCTGGATCGATATAAAGTCACAGCTGAAATTACCACGACCAATCGTGTTGCCTTGCATCGATACCGCTATGATCAAAATGTTACAGATCCACATATCCTTCTCGATTTGAATTTTGGAGTGGGTTGGGATACCCCGACTAAAACAGAAATAAAAAGACTGGACGATTCAACTTATGTAGGATATCGATTTTCAAAAGGTTGGGCGACAGATCAAAGGGTTTACTTCGCCATCCGGGTGAATGTGCAATATAAAGAAGCAACCTTTTATAAAGATTCGCTATCAAATGACAGGATATATGCATGTGCTTTATTCCCAACCCTCAATTCGAGTCGTGAAGTCAAGGTGAAAGTGGCATTGTCTCCGGTTAGCTATCAAAATGCATTGTTAAACTTACAAATGGAAATGCCGGATTGGGACTTTGCAAAATATAGGAAAAGTGCGGAAAAGACGTGGAATGAGGAATTGTCGGTTGTGGATTACCAAGCAAATGACTATTTGAAAACAGTGTTTTATACATCGATGTACCATAGTTTTTTCTTTCCTTCAACGTATGATGATGTCAATGGTCAGTATAGAGGTAGTGACCAAGTAGTAAGAGAAGGTAAGCCCGATACCAATTATACGGTCTTTTCACTGTGGGATACCTATCGGGCGCAGCATCCGATGCTCACTTTGCTAAAGCCTGATATGATCAATCCTCTTATTACTTCTATGCTCAGGATTTATAGAGAACAAGGTAAATTGCCTGTATGGCATCTTTCCGGCAATGAAACCAATACAATGGTGGGTTATAGTGCTGTGCCCGTCGTGGTCGATGCCTGGAAAAAAGGATTTACTGGATTTGACATTCCGCTTGCTTACGAAGCCGTAAAACAATCTGCTATGCAGCAAACCAACGGTATCCAATACGCCGCCAAACTCTCTTTTATTCCTGCTGATTCTGTCAATGAATCAGTTGCTAAAGCGCTTGAATATGCAATTTCAGACAATTGTATAGCCCTGATGGCAAAAGATATCGGCAGTGAAGAAGATTACAAATATTTTGCTAAGCGCGGTAAATTATATACGCAGTATTTTGACCCAAAAAATCAATTTATGAGGGGTAAAATGGCCGATGGGAGTTGGCATTCACCATTTAATCCATTTGAAGCAAAGCACCGTGAAAACGACTATTGCGAGGGCAATGCATGGCAATATACATGGTTAGTGCCACAAGATGTTCCGGGATTGATAGATCTAATGGGCGGTAAAGAAAAATTTATCCAAAAATTGGACTCTCTTTTTGTCTTGGATGGTGATATGGGTGAGGAGTCCAGCCCCGATATTTCAGGTCTCATAGGGCAATATGCACATGGGAATGAACCGGGACACCACATTCCATATTTGTATAACTACGTAGGCCGACCAGACAAAACGGCCGCTCTAGTAAGACGCATCATGGACGAAATGTACACCAACAAATTGGATGGCTTGTGTGGCAACGAAGATGTCGGTCAAATGAGTGCATGGTATATCCTGTCAGCACTCGGCTTTTATCAGGTACACCCTGCGGATGGCGTTTTTCAGATAGGTTCACCTCGGATGGACTTCGCTCAAATTAATCTTCCGAAAGGGAAAAATTTTACTATTACTGTTGAACGAAAAAATACTTCGGATTGTATCATTCGATCCATGCTGCTGAATGGTAAAAAATATTCAAATTCTTTTATCAGCTATACCGATATTGTAAAAGGAGGCGAATTAATCATTCAGATGAAATAAATCTACATAAATGAGGAAATAATCTCTATAAAAGGTGGATTGCTTTGCATTTATCTGTGAATGATAAAGGATGCTTTGGCCATCTTCCCATCCTCTCGTCGTATCGTGATATAATACTGACCGGATGGCTGACCGGACAGACCGAGCTGGATACCCTGCTCATCACCGGCAAGCGACCTGATGGTGACTACTTCTCCCAACACATTGTACACTGTAAGTATTCCTTTTGTTACTGCCATCCCCGGATCGACCGTCACAATGCCCGTAGTAGGGTTGGGATATACAGTCATCTTCCCTGCATCAGATGGAAAAGAAGGCTGCACCGACAGTACCGTCTCCGTTTTGGGCTCTACATTACAATGAAGGCCATCGACACAGCCGTTGGAGTCGATCTTCATCAGGAAGTGCTTGTAGTCAGTTCTTCTCTTAAGTATTCCATCGACCCTAATGGTATCATACCATGTAACATCTCCTGATACATATAGCCCTCCATCACCGGCTGCCACCATACCACCGCTTTTGGCGTAACTCACATTATAATAACCAATTTCCAAAGTGTCAAAACGCTGCCACAATATTCTACCGTCATCTTTAAACTTGACCGTACTGAGCATCATGATATCTATAGAATCTAAAGATGGGTAGATATTACGAATATCAGCTACCCTCGCTCCTACCTGGCCATAAGCAAAATAGGCGCCATCGGACGAAGGAATAATGTTAACAACAGCTGAACTCATATCCGGCAATCCTCCCAGACGAAATGTCCATGTCTTATTAAATTCCTCATTAAAATATGAAATGTTTTTGGAAAATGAATAGCCGGTAACATCATCTCCAAACACATCAGAATTACTAAGTAAATAATCATTTTTATCTGTGCTAAGGATATTCGTGAAAATTACCTCTTTCATCGAAATATTTTGTTCTATTTGTTGTATATGATTAAACACAGTATCTGACACTACAATACGATCTTTACCTCCTTCCCGTTGAGAATAAATAAATTTATTTTGAATACTACTATATTCAAATGATCTTAATTGTTCAACATTTGGTACTATAACTTTCGATATCAATTTCAATTCAAGATCATATTTAAAGAGATAACTTTGATATTTATTTGGAGCAAAATTCTCGTATCCAACTAAATAAATATAATTATTCAATTTAAACATCTTTATCGGACAAATACCTGTATTTTGATGACTACTTGGAACGCTGTTTTTATTTATTATTTCCAAAGTTGTATCAAATTTAAATATCTCAAGCCCTTTCGTAAGGTTGAAGAATACAACAACAAAGTTCGAACTATCCAATGTTAATAAACATGGAAAATACAGTGGACCCATAGCATAAGGTGCATACATAGAGGTGTCTTCATTGCGATAAAATTTATAATCTAATACGTCACCTTGTATATCAGCCTTAAATATGTAAAACAATTGTTTAGGAGGAATTATAGTTGTATCCCATCCAAAACCTGTTCCGAATATTTCATCCTTAATAATTTTAATATCATATACTTCACTATAAGGAGCATTAAAATTACAATACTTTAGATAACTCTCTTGAGCATTAAGGCTTGATAATAAGATAAAACAAATTAGTATATATATATTTCTCATTCAATATACATTTAAAATAGGGAACCATCTTGGAGATGTGATGGTTCCCTACCAGATTTTATTTGATGATCATAAATGACGTTTTAATAACCTCTCCGTCATCTTTATGTAAAGATACGTAATACTGACCGGATGGCCTTCCGGAAAGGTCAAGCTGAATTGAGGCTTGATTATTATTGATCGGTCTGCTCACGATAACATCTCCCAACGGACCATACAACGTAAGTATTCCTCCCGATACTGGTGCACTAAGATCGACCGTTATAAGACCAGTGGTAGGGTTCGGGTACACAGTCAACTTGGGTGTAGGTTTTGTTGGCGATTCTTCTTCTGCTGAGCGAAAACTTACACTACCTACCCAGTAGTACGGGTCGTGGCATTCCCCTCTCGATACCTGGAAGGCCGTAGCCAGTGAGCGTACATAACCGGGGCTACCCGCTACATATGAGGCCAGCGAAGCGGCTGGCAGCAAGGCTGACTGCGCGGCGCCGATGAGGCCGAAGAGGGTCTTATGCTCATTGTACCCAGAGGGGTCTATGATGCCGCTGTACCGGATGCCGATGGCATTGACTATGGATGTAGTGGTGGCGGAATAGCCCAGGTTGCGGTACACGTCGGCAGCGTACCAGTCGCCCGCGGGCGTATTGAGCCGCAGCGACCAGGCAGCTAAGGAGTCGAGGTAATTGTGCAGGGTATCATTGAGCATATAGCGGATTACATCACCAGCCTGGTCGGTCAGCAATGATTCGTAATACCTGCGCTCCGCCAATGATGGATCTTGAGTACGGGCAAGCAGATCATGGTATGACATCCATGTGGAAGCATATACTTCTTTAAACACTAGTAGCTCTGTCCCGCCATTGAAGAACATATTTTCAAATATTACTTATTACAAATCTTTATGTATCAGATAAAGGCATAATTATTAATACATAATTTTTGTGTATTAAGTTTCAAGTTGTCATTGTTTTTTTTAAAAATCATTAACATTATTTGCGAATGATTCTTATTGGTCATAAAAATAGACTATTTTTTATGATATTACCGGTTATATTGATCCATGTGAGAAAAAGTTACACAATTTAAATATCACTCAAAATCAGTACTTTACGAAATTTTAAAAGTACTAAGCTTTATTCAATTTTAAAATATTCACAAACTAACAAATGTTCGTTTGTTTTAATTGAGTACATTTGTCAAAATTTAAAAAAGTGGCACAACAATTTCATACACTTACAGTAAATTATTTAGATAGACAGACCGATGATAGTATCATTATCGGATTTGACATGGATGGCTTGCCTGAAAGCACTTTTCACTTCTTAGCCGGACAAAATATTTCCATCCGAATTTTCTCTAATGGTGAAGAACTTAGACGCACTTACAGTATCTGTTCAGGGCCTTCTGAAGGTATTATCCGTATAGGTGTGAGAGGAGTTAAGGACGGGATTTTTTCAAATATTGCCTTGAATCAACTGAAGATAGGGGATACTTTAGACATTATGCCGCCTGTAGGCAATTTCACGATTCAAGGTAAGAATGCAGCGGATAATCAATTTGTTTTTTTTGCCACCGGTAGCGGCATTACACCGATTATCTCGATGATAAAAGACAAGTTGGAAAAGGATGACACCGCAGTATGTACTTTGTTTTATAGCAACCGAAATATTGCGTCTATGATGTTTCGGGAAGAATTAGATGGTATCAAAAACAAATATACGGACAGACTTCAGGTTGTATATCTTTTTAGTAGGGAATTTCTGGATGCGGACTTATTTTATGGAAGGATGACAGCGGATAAGAGTAAAGTTTTACTGGAAACCTTTGTCCCTAATTTTGCAGGTTCTCAATTTTTTATCTGTGGCCCTCAAGAACAGACTATTTCTATCAAAGACCTATTGACAAAAACTCTTAATGTCCCTATCAATCATGTACATTTTGAATTATTTCATACAGGCAGTCTGCCAGAGGTCGTTCAAGAAGAGCATATCGACTTTACAGGTACAGCCGAAGTAACTGTAAGATTAGACGGTAAAGAAACGACTTTCAACTTAGGCTATGATAAAATGAGTATTTTGGAAGCGGGTTTGAAACAGGGGTTGGATCTTCCATATTCTTGCAAAGGTGGCGTATGTTGTACCTGTCGTGCCCATCTATCTGAAGGTCAGGTTAAGATGGATCAGAACTTTGCTTTGGAAGAGGATGAGTTGGAAGAAGGATTTATACTTACTTGTCAGTCTCATCCACGCTCAGGGAAGTTATTCGTTGATTATGACTATTGATGTCATGAAGTCAGTAGAATTGACCCGGAGAGAGCAGATTATCGCAGTGGCAGCCCGTATATTTAAAGACAATGGGTATGCAGGAGCTTCTATGCGTACTATTGCCGATGCAGTGGGCATAGAAGCCAGTAGTCTGTATAATCACATACATTCAAAACAAGATATTTTAGCGACTATCTGTTTTAATATTGGCAATGATTATGTTCAGGGATTGGATTCGTTGTTGAGCGCTCCTCTGAGTTGCCACCATAAGATCGAACAAATCATACACTTGCACATTGACCTTGCATCGAAATATAAGGACAATATGCAAGTCTTTGAAGAAGAATGGAAACACTTGAAAGGCAAAGAATTAAAAGAGTTTCGCAGTATGCGAGCCTATTATGAACATCAACTATCCAACTTTTTTAAGGAAAGCATAGAGCAAGGAGTTTTGTATTATTACAATCCGGAAATCATTGTGTTCTACTTTTTATCATCTCTGAAGTGGCTGAATTACTATTTTAAGGAAAATAAAGAGCAGAATATAGAAATGGTAAAAGCCAACCTCGTTCAAATCCTGAGCAAAGGGCTTTTCCGTGAAACTTATTAATACGAACAACTGTTAGTTTAACATATAAATTAAAAATATCATTATGTCTGAAGCTGCACTACAACAGAATTTTGAAGGTCGAATACAAAAAGATGAGAAGATAGAGCCGAATGATTTTATGCCGGACAATTATCGCAAGACCCTTATTCGACAAATAGCACAACATGCACATTCAGAAATTGTAGGAATGTTGCCTGAGGGCAATTGGATTACACGTGCTCCATCACTCAAGAGAAAAGCCATATTATTGGCAAAGGTTCAGGATGAGGCCGGGCATGGCTTATATCTGTATAGCGCTTGTGAAACACTCGGAGTGAGTCGTGACCAATTGTATGAAGAGCTTCATGATGGTCGAGCTAAGTATTCAAGTATTTTCAACTATCCATCTCTTACATGGGCGGATATGGGAGCTATCGGATGGCTGGTGGATGGCGCAGCTATTATGAATCAGGTTCCACTTTGCCGTGCATCCTATGGGCCGTATGCCAGAGCCATGGTAAGGATCTGCAAAGAAGAATCCTTTCATCAAAGACAAGGATATGATATTTTGTTGACGCTTTGCAGAGGGTCGGAAGAACAAAAAGCGATGGCTCAGGACGCCTTGAATAGGTGGTGGTGGCCTTCTTTGATGATGTTTGGCCCGGAAGACAAAGATTCTGTACACTCAGAACAGAGTATGCGCTGGAAAATAAAACGGTTTAGCAACGACGAACTAAGGCAACGTTTTGTCAACATGACGAAGCCGCAGGCGGATTTACTTGGCATAACGATACCGGATCCTGATTTGAAGTGGAATGAAGAAAAACAAGGATATGACTTCGGCGAAATCAATTGGGATGAATTTTGGCAAGTCGTCAAGGGCAACGGTCCATGTAATTATGAAAGGATTGAGGCAAGGAAGAAGGCATGGAATGATGGCGAATGGGTCAGAAAAGCCGCTGCCGGGTATGCGGAAAAATATACAGATTAGTCACCTTTTGATATCATTTAAAAAAATTCTATCAAGCTAACTTTATTCAAAACATTTATTGCATCATAAAATTAAAAAATAGATAGACATGAGCAGCAATTGGCCACTTTGGGAAATATTTATCAGAAGTAAAAACGGCTTGCAGCACAAGCATGTCGGCAGCTTACACGCACCCAATGCGACTATGGCATTAGAAAATGCACGGGATGTATATACCCGCCGGATGGAAGGTAACAGTATTTGGGTTATCCCATCTAATTACATTACAGCCTCCGACCCTCAGCAAAATGATGAGTTTTTTGAGCCGGCAGAAAGTAAAATCTATCGACATCCAACATTTTTTGAATTGCCCGACGAAGTTAAACACATGTAATCTCAACTTGATATGTTAGAAAATCAGACTCCACTTTTTAGATTCTTAGTCCAATTGGGTGACGATGCACTTATCATCAGCCAAAGACTGTCAGAATGGTGCGGACATGGCCCTGTACTTGAACAAGACATCGCTATCACCAACATTACGCTTGATATCCTGGGTCAGGCAAGACTTTGGTATCAATTGGCATGTGATCACTCAACGACTTTCAACAATGAAGATGATCTGGCATATCTTCGCGATGCTCGTAACATGTCCAATCTTCTCCTAACAGAACAACCCAACGGAGATTGGGGACAGACTATTATGCGGCAATATCTATATGATGCCTTTAAAAAAATGTATTATACTGCCTTAGAACAGAGCAACCACGCGTCCATCAGCGAAATAGCGCACAAATGCAAAGTTGAAACAACATACCATCATAAATGGAGTAGCGAATGGGTCAAAAGACTCTCCCTTGGTTCAGATGAAGGTCATCAACGGATGCAAAATGCACTGAATCAGTTGTGGCGTTTTCACCAAGAACTTACCATGTCAAGTGATGTGGATATTGCTATATCTTCAGATGGTATTGGAATTTTGCCGTCCGAAATTAAAGAAACGTATGAAGCACAGATTACACAACATCTGGTAGCGTGTAACCTAACAATACCAGCAGATCAGCACACTGTAACCGGTGGGCGAAAAGGAATACACACTGAACATCTTGGGTATATCCTTGCTGAAATGCAATATATGCAAAGAGTATATCCAAATCTGCAATGGTAAGATGAAAACAGATGCCGAAGTTCTTGAGTTGTTAAAAGAAATCAGCGATCCGGAGATACCGGTATTGACAATCGTTGACTTAGGTATCGTGGAGAAGATTAAAGTTGAAGAAAATAAGCTGTATATAGGCATACTTCCCACTTACAACGGATGCCCGGCGATGGATCTTATCCGAATGATGGTCTATGAAAAATGCTACGACGCCGGCTTTAGAGACATAGAAGTAGCCTACCTCAATAGCCCACATTGGACTACCGATCGAATCTCTCAGCAAGGCATGGATGCGATTCAAGAATATGGAATAGCGGCTCCGGATGCATCGACACGGATAGAGCAACTTATCAATGGTGAATCCTCCATCCTGTGCCCAAAATGCCATTCGTCCAATACTAAACTGATATCAGCCTTTGGTTCTACTGCATGTAAGGCACTGATGCAATGTAATGATTGCTTAGAACCTTTCGAATACTTTAAATGTAATGGAATCCGACAACCGGAATCTTAGGACAAGAATTAGCTTATTACTTCTTAATGTTTACTGCGGCTTCCTCATCAACAATCCACTCTAATTTGCCATTTGTCGGCCGGATAACTTGTGCCGGATAGAGATCGATATCTTTTCTACCAAAAAGAACTTGCTTTATAATATCTGCCTTCTTTGCACCCCGAACTAAGAATATTGTATTCAAAGAATTGTTGATAGGTACCGGTAAGAATGTCAGGCGATAGCCTATCTTTTCTCCTACAAAATAGCCATAGACCCATTGGTCTGTGATTTTTAAGGCATAAGACTGAGGAAATAAAGAAAGAGTATGTCCATCTTCACCCAATCCCAATAAGACTAAGTCAAAAGCATTGATGGTGAGTACATCAAAGTGATTTCTTATTTTTTCTTCCATATCTGCCGCAGCCTCTTCAACAGAAAGATCCGTTCTGAAAGGGAAAATATTAAAACCCGGGACAGGAAGATGATCCAATAAATTTTCATAAGCCATTCTGGTATTACTACTTAGGTCGTCAGAAGGTACCAACCTTTCATCGCCCCAAAAGAAAAATACCCTTTTCCAATTAATATCAAAATCATTTTGCAATCGTACTATGGCTTCATAAACTTCACGTGGCGTATTACCGCCGGAAAGAGCTACTGAACAGTGACCTTGATGATCTACACTATGTTCGATTATAGAAAGAATGCGGCGGGCAGCGAAGTCATTGAATTCATGTGTACTTTTTACTTCAATTTCCATGGTTATTTAATATTTATACTCGTTTTTTTAGTCAATACAGTCTATAATAACGTTGAGGGTGGAATTTAGATTGTGAATATCTCTCCTTTTTCACCTGCTTTTTCTGAAAAATCATACTCTTTTATTCAAAAGAAACGTTACATTACTCAAATATATTATAATTTTCGTTTATATGATTATGTTTGACGAGTAAATTTTTATTACGTTTCTCATAAAAATAATATTCAATATATTAATAGTTGGTTAAAAGCAATATACATATATAAAATATCCCTAATCTGGCGTATGCTCTTTAATAAATAAATAGCTTTTTGGAATCAATTATAAATGGTTTAGACTCACATGGAGCTGATTATTTGCCAATAAAGGACATTCGTTTTAAACCTGAATTCAGTAATATAGGTTTTGAAAAACCGTATAGTGCTGATTATGAAGGTTAATCCCGATGTACGAATCGTTTCAGTGGTTTCTGTACACCATTGATTACGAGTCGTAAATCGATTCCGTATTTGTCTAATGCGGAATAAGGGTTAAAATATAAAGTTTTCCATTTATGAATTAATTTATAAAATAATTTAATAAATATTTTGTTAATTAAAGTTGTGTCCTTATATTTGTTTTATATTTAATTCTATCATCAAAATAAAAATTTGTAAAATGAACGCATCAACGCATCAACGCATCAACGCATCAACGCATCTACGCATCAACGCATCAACGCATCAACGCATCAACGCATCAACGCATCAATTGGCATCTTATTTGCTTTACCGTGGGGATAACATTATTTTCTAACTTTTTTATTTCATGTAGTAAGGAAAATATTATTTTTGATTCACCCTCTAAGCTTACAGTTGTACAAGCACAAAAGTATTTTGAAGAAGAACTTATAAGGATCAACCCTAATACCGGAATGGAAGTCAGAAATGGAGAAGACAATGGGTATCAAATTGATTGGAATAATGCTACATCCTATCGATCGGTAAACAAATCAGTAGATGTCGTGGAAGCAAATATCATTGAAGCTCCCGTTTCAATTTCGGTATATTCCTTCGGTGGAGGATATGACACCATGAATTATATAAGTACAATTCCCCAAAGAAGAGCCGTTGTTACACTCGATGATAATGATAAGATTTCTATGTTTGTTCTAAAGATTGCTCCAACACCAGGAATGTCCCAAGCGCAGAATATGGTTCAAGGGACTAATTTAGATCATTATAGTTCGGGATTTAATGGAATTATTGAGTTCTCAACGCTATTAGATTCAATATATAAAACCTATTCTATTCAAAATGGTACAGAATATCTTTTTGAACCGTCACAAGGGAATAGTCATCTAAAAGTCGATGGCATTCAGATACGGGATATCGCATGTGATTGGGTAACTGTCTATACTTGGGAGCCGTGTATGGCATTCACAAGTGGTCTGTGTGACTATTGGATTCCTACAAAAAAAAGGGGATGTTTTACGGGCGGACTAGGGTCGGGATATGATGATTATATACCGGATAATAATGGTGATAATCCGAAAGGTGAAGGCTCAACCTCCAATGATAGGGACTATTATCAGGAAATAAGGGCATCCTTTGCGGATAATCCGGAGGGAAAGAGACTGATAACTGGGTTGTGGCGTACATTATTAGATCTATATGATTTGAAAATGCCTGTAGAAGATTTTTGGAATATAATGGGTGATTCAGGAGATTCATTTATTTATGCCAACTTAGATTGGCATCAAGGAAATTCTATCATTATGGAGCTTGATTTATTCGAAGGGGCTTTTGCAGAATTGCTCTTCCTAAAAGAAATCAATTATCCACTCGATCCGGTGAATAATGCGCAGACAGAGGCTTATCAGTGGATAATAGGACATCATGAAGCATTTATTCCCATGAATATTTATTTGAATAACAATATTGACATTGAAAGTAAAGAAGCATTAAGATTACATTTGCAAACCATGATAGGAAATGAACAATATTACTCAATCAATCAACAGAAAGGCTACCCTCAATTGGGCACTGCGGAATGGGCTGAAACCATAGAGAGTATATATAAAGGCAATGACCCTTGGTCTCTATATAGAAAATTGACAGCAGTTGAAAAATATTTATGTATGGAAAGCCCTCGAAAAGGGTTGATCATCGCAATTAACACTAAAAAAGCAGGAGACAAATCTAGACAGGTATATGCTGTAAGCGGAAGACAAGAACGAAATTCAATGGTGGATGCTTTCAGACATACCTATTGGGTAGCTTTGAATGCCCAAACTATCAATGAATCTTCAGTGATCGAATTTTATACTGCCAGAGAATCAGAAACCCCCACCCATTTACAACTCGAAAAGGATATGGACATGCATAATAACTACTGGGGATTGCAAATCGGAAAAGACAACATCGATGCCACCGAAGGAACGCTCACTGCTATTATTCTCTCACAGTATATGCACACCGGAGTACTACGATATCTTTCTCCGATTAATTATAATGATCCGTGTTTTTGGACTTGCGATCAATACGAAGATACGGGTACAGGTGGAATATCTTCTTCAACCCAACTTATCCAAACTCATGAATGACAACACACCATATCTAAAAATATTAATTATGTCTATAGGTGGAATCTTTTCAATAGTTGGATTATTCTTTTACTTTTTTGTCATGCCGGATGAGGTGTTTGAATTAAATATTGATGCGTCAGTCGAAAAATTGGATACATTTTATTTACCGAAATTAGGTAGTGGCGGCCATTACAACAATATATGTAGAATATATCATTATGAGTTTAATGATACTATAATTATAAATAAAGAAAAAAGAATAAAAAACAAAGAAGGTAAATATTGTTCTGATGGATATGAAATGGTCGGAGATACTATTCGTTTTGAATATGATCGGTACAAAGCTACAAAAGTAAAAATTAAATTAAGGTATGAGTTTTATGAACTGTTTTAAAGTGAATGTTGGATAAACCATTCATTTTATACGAAAAGGATATGGACATGCATAATAACTACTGGGGTCTTCAAGTCGGGAAATAAAACCCCGATGCCTCCGAAGGAACGCTCACAGCTATTATTCTCTAACAGTACATGCACACGGGAATACTACGATATCTTTCTCCGATTAATTATAATGATCCGTGTTTTTGGAAATGTACCGAATATCCTATTTATGGAACGGGAGGTATAACTGCAGAAACTCAACTTATGCAAACTCATGAATAATGATACACCATATCTAAAACTTTTACTTTTGACTTTAGGCGGAATTTTTTCATTAGCCGGGCTATTCTTTTACTTTTTTGTCATGCCGGATGAGGTGTTTGAGATAAATATTGATTCGTCAATAGAAAAGATTGACACTTCTTTTTACCCTAAGTATAGAGATTTATCCAATTATTCAAATATTTGCTGTACTTATACACAATTTTCAAATGATACCGTTATCGTGGATTCAATTAAAAAAGTATTATTCAATCCTGAAAGAAATGGAAGAGGGTGTCGGGAAGGAAGACTATGGGGTGAGCCACCTTTTAAAATCAGCTACAATAAATATAAGGCAGATTCAGTCTTTATTCATATCAAGTATGAATTCTATCACTAAAATTCTTTAATAAATTTGATTTATAATTTCATGAATTTGCTTTCCTTACCATTCATTGAATATGATGTCATAAGCTTTTTGACTTGCGGCTATAACTCTTGTATATGCACAGGCGGTATCACTTCAGAAACTCAACTTATTCAAACGCATGAATGAAGCAGCATCACATTTTAAATTAATATTTATGTATTTTGGCGGATTAATATCGGTTTTAATATTATTTTTTTACTTTTTTGTCATGCCGGATGAGGTATTTGAGATAAATATCGATTCTTCAGTAGAGAAATTAGATACATTTTATGTTCCGAAATTAGGAAGTGGTGGCCATTACAACAATATATGTAGAATATTTAATTATGAAATGAACGACTCTATTAAGTATAACGGATTACCCTCTTACTTATCTTCAGTAAAAGAGGGGAAAGCATGCAGTGACGGTTATGAAATGGTCGGAGATACTATTCATTTTGAGTATAATCGGTACAAAGCCACCAAAGTGAAGATTAAATTAAGGTATGAGTTTTATGAACAGTTTTAAAGTAAATGTTTGATAATTCTAGGCGTTTTGCATAAAAATATAACTGGCAAATAATAATGCATGATTTTCAGGGGCATAAATAGTCGCCCCTTAATAACAAATATATAATTTATTTATGTCTATTTATATGATAATCAACATTAATATGTTCTTAAGGAGCAACTAAATAGCATTTTCGAATCAATTATAAATGGTTTAGACTCACATGAAGTTGATTATTTGCCAATAAAGGACTTATTGAAGAGAATAATTTTTTCTAAGTAGCCGGATTCAACCAAGTATGTCCATATTTTGCAAGTAGTTCATCTGCTTTGACCGGACCATTGGAGCCCGGAGCATAATTAGGAAACTCCAATGCTTTGGTTTTTTGCCAAGCATTCAAAATCGGATTAATGATTTGCCAAGCGGCATCTACTTGATCGGATCGCATAAACAATGTAGCGTCACCCTCAAGTACGTCATAGATCAAATGTTCATAAGCTTCCGGTGTATTGGCGGTCAATTCTTTCTCAAAATCAAATTCCATATTGACCTGACTCAACTGCATCAATTGACCCGGGACTTTTGCCTGAAATTGTAAGTGTATGTCCATCTTAGGATTGATGTTAAATACCAATAAATTGGATCTCCAATTGCTGGTGGCCTCTTTCGGAAAGCTATATGAAGGAGCTGGTTTAAATTTAATTGCGATAGTTGTAGCTTTTTGTGAGAGATTTTTTCCGGTGCGTATATAGAAAGGTACGCCTTCCCATCTCCATGTTTCGATATGTAACAAGGCAGCTGCAAAGGTCTCTGTATTGGAATCCGGCTTGACATTGGGCTCTTCCCGGTAAGCTACTACCGTATCATCCCCATTTTTTCCGGATCCATATTGTCCTCTTGCAGTATATTGAAACACTTCTTGTTCGGAATATTTTCTTACGGCATGCAGTATATCGGCTTTTTTATTTCTGATTTCATCCGCATCGAAGCTTATGGGCGGTTCCATGGCTATCATACACATGAGTTGAAGCATGTGGTTTTGTATCATATCCCGCAGGGCGCCACTGTTGTCATAATAGCCACCTCTACCTTCTAAGCCGACTTTTTCAAGCGAGGAGATCTGGACCCATTCAATATAGTTTTTGTTCCACAAAGGTTCAAAAAATGAGTTTGCAAATCTAAATGCCAATATATTCTGTACGGTCTCTTTACCGAGATAATGGTCAATCCGATATATCTGATTTTCTCTAAGGACAGCCATCAATTCTTCGTTTAGAGATTTGGCACTTTCCAAGTCATGGCCAAAGGGCTTTTCAAATACAAATCGTGTCTGGTCACGCCTTTTAACAAAGGAGTAAGCTGAAAGATTCTTAGTTATTGGTCCAAAAAAAACGGGCGAAACAGCGAGATAGACTATGACGTTAGACTTCTCTGTATGTTGTGTTTTAAAGCCGACGACTGCTTTGTTGACATTTTCGTATAATGCCGGATCAGCAAAGTCTCCATTGATATATCCGAAATTTTTACACAGCATATTCCACTTGTCATCCACCACAGGGCGTCTTGAGAAGTTTACTGCACCTTCCTTCAATTTAACCATTAAGTCATCTTTAGAAAGGTCGGAACGCCCAATGCCAATAACCGAAAATTCTTCGGGCAGCATATCATCCAAAATTAAATTGTACAATGCAGGCATCAACTTTCGATACGTCAGGTCTCCTGTAGCTCCAAAGATCAAGAAAATGGTCGGCATAGAGGCTATTTCACTCTTCATTTTGTTTTATTTAATACGTTTTCAATTCCATTCCTGATGAAATACACCCGGCTTATCTATTCTTTCAAAGGTATGTGCACCAAAGAGATCTCTCAATCCCTGAATAATATTCATCGGACTTTTAGCTGATGACATCATGTTCCAATACGTTAGTACTGACGCATAAGCGGAAGATCCGAAATTATTATGGATACCAAAAAGCACCACTTGTTTAAGGGTTTGAATTTCACTTTGGATCATTTTACATATATCGTCATCGGTAATAATCATCGACCTTTTCTCGTCTTTTTGATACACTTTCTCAAATTTTGCGAGCAAGGCGGAACGGATGATACATCCCTCTTTCCAGTTGTGAATAACATCGATCATCGGCACTTCATACTGATATGTATCGGACGCTATTTTGATAAGATGTAAGCCTTGATTGTAAGTCAATAAAAAGGCGAGGTGAAGAGCTGAACCCAATTGATCTATCGTCATGCCCGACTGTTCAGTATGAGCAGATGTATTTACACAAGAGCTAATGCTTTGTCGTTCCACTTCAAAAGCGCTAAGGTCTCTTGCTACCACGGACATATCGATAGTAGGAACAGGTACTTGTAAGTCTAATGCATCCTGGCTTGTCCACTTACCGGTACCTTTCTGGCGAGCTACGTCCTTAATCATATCTAACAAATCATTGCCGGTAACATCGTCTTTTTGTCGCAAAATGCTGACCGTTGCCTCAATCAGAAATCCGGATAATTCGCCATGTGACCAGTTATTAAAGGTATCAGCAATGTCCGAATTAGATAGATTCATACCATTGTGCATGATGTCGTAAGTCTCAGCAATGAGTTGCATCATACCATACTCTATTCCATTGTGTACCATTTTGACATAATGTCCTGCAGAACCATTGCCCATATATTTACTACAAGGAATGGCGTTGTATTTTGCAGCGGCATCATTGAGGATCGACTCAACCTTATTGAAAGCGACCAAATCACCTGACGGCATAATACTTGGTCCAAATCGTGCACCTTTCTCACCGCCCGAAACGCCCATGCCCATAAAGTGGATTCCTTTCGTTTTTAAATCATTGTATCTCCTGTCTGTGTCCTTGAAATAGGAGTTGCCACCATCTATGATAATATCACCCTGTGATAAAAGCGGTGTGAGGTCAGAAATGACGTAATCCACGATTTTACCGGCAGGAACGAGTAAGATGATGCGGGCAGGTCGTTCAAGGCTCTGAACAAATTGAGTGATATTATCGGTTGCAGAGATGTTGGAGTAATCCTCAATAGCCTTCACCTGATCGACTTTTGTAGTGTCTTTGTCATAACCGATGATACTATGCTTATGATCTGCAATATTTAGCATCAGGTTGCGTCCCATGGTGCCCAAGCCGACCATGCCTACTGAATATGTTGTCATTCTATAATTAATTAATATGAATATAATGGGTTATGGTTTCAATCTTCATATTTAATGTATGGAACAAATGAAAAAGGTGACGGTTCAAATTAATTAAAAAATCTTTGGTAAAGTGATTGAATTCATTATAAAACAGGTGGATATTAAACCTGAATTCATATAATAGGCTATACTTTTTCTTTCACAGCAATTGGGGTTTAATAATTTGCAAGATTTTAATCAGAAATTTACGAAACTTTGTATTAGTTTCATAACTTATTTCTGTTTATTTATTAAATATTCAAGCACTTATATGACCTTAAGGTTCGACTATTTGCCATCAAAGCTTATTCCTATAATAAAGGGCAAATAGTGAACTGCTTCACAACTTGCCCTTTTGATTTACTTATCTATGGACTAATAAAAGAAACCATTAAGTAACCTCAGACCAAAAATCATTCTAGTTCGGTTAAATGTATGAGATTTATAGTATTAGTAGTTGAATTTGGTTTTGTGCTAAATACATTAGTTAAGCCAGTAGGGGAAAGTATGTCTTCTCTACGTGAAAGTTTAAGACCTAAGTTTTTCTTATTTATAACTTTACCATTAAGGTCAATGTTAAGCAATACATATTCTTTAATGTCTATTAAACCTTTTGAGCTTTTCATTTTATTTGGTCGGTGAACTAATATCACTTGACTCCCGTCAGCACCTTGATAATAATCAGCCGAAAAAGGCTCTTCACCACCTTCCTTATTTAAGCTTTTTAACTGAAAAATATCAACTAACTTATTGGATTTATCGAATGATGCAATGAAAAAACCATCATATTTTTTAATTTTTTTGGCCACCCCACCAGGGGTTTCTGTAATTGATATTTCATAATACTGCTGATAGAGCACGGCTTTATTTCCAGTAGGCATTTTCATAACAATTTTCCCCTCATAATATCTATTAGAAAAGGGTTGGGTAAGATCCACCGTATCTAAAATAAAACTGACTGTACTTAACTTATCATCAGGGCTTATTAAAAAATTATTTAACATGACGCCTTCTTTTTTCTTATGAATGGTCAAAAAAGACTTACTATTATCTTTTTCTATGAATCTACTCATATATAAGCCGGCTTTTATAGTTGCAGGGTAAGCTTTATCAGAAATAATTTTGCCGAACTTGTCTTGTTCGACTATAGTAAAAGAATCACCTGTCGTATAAGGAAAAAAATAATTTTGAACAGTTTCAATTCTCTCATAAAATAATGGTTGGGAATCGTCTGTAGATACTACATCAGGTAAATCTTGAGGAGTACTGAACTCCTTGTAATATGAATTTCTCACCTTGCCATCTTTATCAAAGCCCCAGAAACTAAATTTTTGATAATTCATTTTTTCAGGATGGCCGATACAGGCGACGACATCACCTGTTAATTCATGAACATTCGATCCTGCTATACGCAGTTTATCATGCTTCGGGTCATCTAGAAAGTAATCAAATTTTACTTTTTTCTCTTCAGATTTATACTCTTTTATAGTCGTCCAGCCTAAGATGGATTTCCTAATTTTTTCTCTTTCTTCATCGGGTTTTAGCCTTAGTTCTGTATGTCTAAATCCTTTAACCTTGCCAAAAATATTATATTTTATTCCACAATCATATATCAAGTTAGGGTAATCTTTCGGATCGATGATTGGCTTGGTATTTTTGAATGTATATTTTGATAAGGAGTCTCCTGTTTTAGCAGGATAAATACGTGCATCTAATTCTTTCCCTGTTACCTTAGCTTGATTTAATGTTATCATGTCTTTTTTAGTGGCTAGTGTCGAAGCTAACCCAGTTGTACCGTTATCAGCGATCTTATGCTCGCCGTCGCCAATACGAAAATCTATGACTTTACAATTGGAATCTTGTAAATTGAATCGATCATCAAAATTATAGTTGGCGAGTAAATAAATAGTTTGCTCTTCATAGTTATCGAAAATAACCTTGGTAGATACTCGATATCTAGCCGTTAAAATTGAGCTGACGGAGTATCCTCCTGATGTCTTTTCGACAAGTACACCATCCAAATATCCATTGGATGTAAAAGAACCAATCTTTAATGGCAGCGGCACATCATAACTAATCTGCGCCATCAGAAATTTTGGTATTAGAATAATTAGTGTAAAATAAAAATTTTTCATATTTAATTTGGTTTTAATTAAGTTGATTTTTAAAAGTTCGTTGGTTGTGTTTTCACTTTTATTACTTCGAAATTTTTCCCAAGTAATATTAAAAATCTAAATTAAGAATCTTAATAAATAGGGGATTCAAGTATTAAATGAAACTTGTCCGTTGATATGAATTGCTTGTAAATATAATTGATTTGGTGTAATAAGATCAAATTTCTTTCTTAATCTGATATTGAGTATAGTTGCTACATGTTTATATCTATTTGAGTGATTATTTTAAAGTCATATCTCTTTGGTATATATTGTCTTACGAAGTTTGTTCAAATTCTCATTTGCTCTTCTTTCCCAATTGTGATAAGTACTTGCAAAATAGTAATCTATATTCAATTTGGAAGCAATATCTTTATTAGGTCAAATTCTTTCCCATTGTCTGATGTAATTGTTTTGATAAAGGATTCTCAAAACTAAATTCAGCTTCTGCTTTTTGTTTTATACCGATTGGATATTCGTAATAGTCCAATTACATTGGCCTAAACGACTAACATCCCGATAGCTTCGGGAGCATTTTGATTTTAGGAAAGTTGGACTAATTTATAAATCAATTTGGTATAAGATGTAAATTTATAAAAATATACTACTTTTGAACTTCGTGAATGTTAATAATATCAACGAATCAAACAGAAATAATGGATTTGCGGCCTATTGGTTGAGTATCCTTTTTTATTTTATTATTACGGAAATTGTAATTGTTTTTCGGGACTTTGATTTGCTATTTTCGGGTCAATTATGGTTGAATAGGCTCACTTTTGCTGGTCTGTTTTTGTTGAACATTATTCAGGGAATATCCCATAAAGCCAGACCTGTCGTTGTGTTGGTGGCAACGTATGCCGGACTTACATTGCTTTACAAGGAAACAGCACTATTAAATCAATTGTTTTACCCCGTCATGGATCCACTATTAATACGGTGGGACGGGATACTGTTTGGGTATCAACCTTCTCTTGAGTTTTCGAAAGTTATGGATGGGGCGATATGGAGTGAACTCATGTTTTTGGGCTATACTTCTTATTATCTGATGCCACTTATTGTCATATTTTTGATTTACCGGTCAGATGCGTCGAAGGTGGAAGAATTCGGCTTTATCCTGATTACTGCATTTTTGATGTATTATACAATTTTTATTTTTTTTCCGGCGGTGGGCCCGCAATTTTATTTTAAATCACCGGAAAATCAAGTCTCAGCCCAAGGAATATTTGGCAACTTGATAAAACTCATTCAGAAAAATGGAGAAGCCCCCACAGCAGCATTTCCAAGTTCCCATGTCGGAATATCTATCATCATACTCATTTGGCTTTGGAACAACCATAGAAAATACGTCTTTTACTTCATCCCTAACGTACTTTTGTTGGTGTTGGCAACAGTTTATATCAAGGCGCATTATGCGGTAGATGTATTGGCAGGTATCCTAACAGCTCCGATTATTTACTATATAACTATTCGAATATTTAAGCGAATAAAAAAAGGTCTGCTTTGGACAAATAATTAATAATTAGCGTATTATAAATATAAATAAAACAATTGTTATACCCAATTTGCCAAATTTTATTTCAACCCTAATTCAGCGATTAAAGGTTTGAAAAGCTTCGATTGTTTGCTTTGGATTTAATTTGACTTACTTTTCTCAGCCCAAATTTCAACCAGGTGAAGTATTGTATCAACAGCTCTTTCCATATCCTGGATGCTCACCCATTCCACTTTACTATGAAAGGCATGTTCTCCGGCAAAAATATTGGGACAAGGCAAGCCCATAAAGGATAGTCGCGAACCGTCAGTGCCGCCTCTTATAGATGTTCTAACCGGATCTACGCCTGCTCTTTTGACTGCTTCTACTGCATACTCAACGACTTCAGGATGTTGATCCAATATTTCTTTCATGTTGCGGTATTGTTCGGTAATTGTCAGTTGAATGGTGGAATTGGGAAAGTTTTTATTGATCCTGGCGCAGATTGCTTCTAAAATATCTTCCAATCTTTCCATTTCTTCATTGGTAAAAGACCGAAGGATAAAGGTTAATTCGGCTTGTTCGAGGTTGCCCTTGACAGAGGTCGGATGAACAAAGGGTTGCTTGCCATCCGTAGTCTCAGGGCTTAAAGTATGGATGGGTAAGGCTTGGAGGATAGATTGTTGAATCTTGATGGCATTTTCCATCTTACCTTTGGCAAATCCGGGGTGAGCAGCGACACCGGTTATTTTGATTACTGCAGCTTTTGCGTTAAAGTTTTCATCCTCCACATGTCCCACTGTCTCACCATCCATGGTATAACCAAAAGCAGCATTGAGTTTCTTCATATCGACTTTGTCCACTCCACGACCGATTTCTTCATCCGGAGTAAATAAAATACGCACGGTCCCATGCTGGATGGTCGGGTTGTGGACCATCTGATATACAGCATCCATTATCTCTGCAACGCCTGCTTTGTTGTCGGCACCAAGGAGGGTATCGCCACTTGCGGTAATAATGTCATTGCCTATCTGATCCGCTAAAGCAGGATGTTCAGCAATGGTAATAACCTGCTTGTCATCCAAAGGGAGGATAATCCGACTGCCATCAAAATTATGATGTACAATAGGCTTGACATCTGTTCCCGAACAGTCAGGACTCGTATCCATGTGCGAACAAAAACATATCACCGGGACATCATGCTCAACATTGGAAGGCACCGTGGCATAGACATACCCATATTCGTCCAGGTGAGCATCATTGATGCCAAGATCCAAAAGTTCTGCTACAAGGACTTTGCCTAGATTTTTTTGCTTTTCTGTACTTGGTATTGTAGGACTATTCGGATCTGATTGTGTATCGATCGTTACATACTTTAAGAAACGTTCGGTTGCAGTATATTTTAATTTTGGAAATTCCATATTTTCGCTTTTTATGACCGTGAAAATAGTAATTTATTGATAAATGATAATGGAAAAAATCGTATTGATTTTCAAATTGATCTATAAGTTCTGACATGAATATTAATTTCGAAATTAAATATGATATTTAAAAATATGTATAATATACTAAAATAAACGTTTAATATACATATTGATTTAAATTAATATTAAAAAATCAAGTAGGTGAAATGATGTTAATGTAAAAACGAGCCTGCTTGTGTTATTATTTATCAGTAAGAACAAAATGGATAAAAGGACAAAAGAGGATAATTATTCTCATATTTACAAAATAATAAAACGAGGAAATGAAGATTTTTAGTTGGAATGTAAATGGAGTACGCGCTGCTGTTGGGAAGGCATTTTTAGCTGAATTGGCAGCAAGCGAAGCAGATATCTATTGCATTCAAGAGACCAAAGCACAAGAAGACCAGGTTCTGTCGGCATTACTTGACGTAAAAGATTATCATATTTATGCCAATTCGGCAGAACGAAAAGGGTATAGCGGAGTAGCTATTTTGACAAAAGAGCAACCTTTAAGTGTGACAAAAGGTATAGGTATAGTGGAACATGATCAAGAGGGTAGGGTGTTGACTCTTGAGTTTACACAATTTTATATGGTCAATGTTTATGTGCCCAATAGCGGAAATGAACTGGTTAGACTGCCTTACCGGTCAGAATGGGATCAATCTTTTGCGGCATATTTGGGTGACTTGAGAAAGAAGAAACCGGTGGTTGTTACGGGAGATTTCAATGTTTCCCATAAAGAGATTGACTTGGCTCGTCCCAAGGATAATTACAATAAAACCAGTGGTTATACGCAGGTAGAGATAGATGGCATGGATTTATTGTTGGATGCTGGATTTGTGGATGCCTTCAGGTACATTTTTCCGGACAAAGTTCAATATACTTTCTGGAGTATGAGGTTTGGGGCAAGAGCCCGTAATGTGGGCTGGCGATTGGATTACTTTTTGGTTGACAAATCACTTTCTGATCGAGTGAATGATAGCGCTATTTTGGATCAAATAATGGGAAGTGATCATTGTCCTATTTCCTTGGAAATTCAGATGTAAACAATAAATTTGTACCCTTAAAATATAGGTATGACGTTAGGTGAATTTATAGCATGGATAGGCAGTGCGCCTCAATATATAATTGGTTATTTCCTGATTGTACCGGTTTTAGCTGCTCTCATGTGGTATATTGCCAAAGATGAAGGCGATGTCGATCCATGGCGATATGTGTATAGTGTATTGATATATGCGGTGTGTATTCCGGGTGTTTCTGCTATTGCTTTCAATTTATATTTGTTTGCATTTCAAAGGCAAGATGTATTTGCGACGGATGTTTTGACACAAATATTGCCCATAATATCTATGGTATTGACACTTTGGTTGGTGCGGAAAAATGTAGCATTTGAATACATTCCGGGCTTTGACAAAATAAGTCAATTGATTACAATTATTGCTTCCGTTTTGTTGATATTATGGTTGGGTGATAAGGTGAGGATATATACCTTGTCCATCGTGCCTTTGTGGGTATTCTTGGCATTGTTTGTAGGGTTGATACTATTGATTCGATATGCATGGGCGAGGTTATTTTAGCTTTTTGATGCGCCATTATATAGTATTAATTATATAGGAAGTTTTACTGATATTTTGGGGATAAAAATCAAAGCAGGATTAATTTTCACCCGATAATATTCCGCACCAAAATACGACGGAAAGACTATTCCACCAAAACTTATTGAGGGAAGTAAATTAATATTTTTAATTTTAATTTTATATCCTGCTCCCAAAGAATATATTATATTCAGATTAGTTGTACTGAAATTTAGGTTTTCCAACACATCGGTATTTGGATCAGTGGGGAGGGTTGATGTCACATTCATGTTGACAATACATCTACTTCTATGCAGTCCGACAGTGGCAAAAGTTACGATATTTCTGTTAATCCCAAAATATCTTTCAACAACCAATTGCGCATTCAATATACTTTCATAAATAGTATAATTCACATTCGAATTAAAAACAGTTTTCTTATTGTCCAGTGCAGTTGTATCCGAAAAAAATGAATATCCATTAGTCAAAAAGTTGTCCAACGTAAAATCAACAGTAAAGCCCAGACTTAGGACATCTTGGAATGGTCGCAAATACGTAATGGATATGCCATTAGTCGATTTTTGAGTAAATTTTTTAAAATTGCGATTTGATGGACCATATTTGTAACTGTAGTTATCGCTTTGTGGTATGAAACCTTTTCCATACTTAAAATAATATGCGTAACCTCCCATACCTATCCTTAGTTCGTATTGGGCATTTGCTACAATATGGAATGTAAGGAATACAAAAATAGCACAGATAATTTTATTGTTCACGATAATTTTTTTAGTGGTATTTGATAGTATATTGTACACCTAATCCTACGTCAAAAAGGGATAATTGCGATGACAAGTTTACATCATATAGATTAGATAATTCACTGTAGTAAATCCTTGCATAAAAATTATATCCTAAGGTTGGAACTAGTTTTAATGGGCCGTTGAATAAGGTATATCCCATGTGAAAACCAAACATTGGAACATAAACCAATCTATTCTCAATCGAATGTGCATTGTTGATATCTGCATTGCCCAATAGTGAGGTAAAATTTGATGTCTTATATAAGGTTGTCTTGCTTCTATATATACCGATATCAGCATTGATAAACATTTGCTTGCGTTTGAGAAATCGTTTTTCTAGAAATAAATTAAAACTCGTTTTGATTTCATTGATTTCAATGTATGAATAGGCTAAGCCTAAATACTCATTAACCAAAGAATGTTTTTTATAGTTATATTCCGAAAACAATTTATTTTGTAACACACCAAGGTTCAATCCAAGATGCCAGTTGTTTTTTATTTTATATGATAGGGAAAAATGAAAATTCTTGAAATTAATATTTTTGTATTTTGAGGTTTGTTGTAATACTTTGAATGATTGTACGGTATAACGGGCATTGGAATATTTTATCTTGCTATTCTCAATAAAAGGGCTGTTATAGAACCTTATATCCAATTGACCAGAGAGGTCTGATGTAAGAGACCACAAGAATAGGGAGATTAGAAAGTA
>JAGPCT010000028.1 GCA_018057925.1 Saprospiraceae bacterium | reverse complement strand
AGATCATCACGGAATACTTGTCCAAGGGAGATCCTTACTCTCTAGTTAAAAAGGTGTATTCGATTAATATTCTATACTTCGACCTTGGAATGGGTATAGATTATGTGTATATCGGCAGAACAAACTTCATAGGTATGCACCACAGCGACACTTTAATGCTATCAGAGAAGCAAGTTAAATTGTTTGATAAAAAAGAGCCGAGTGGAATTTTTCCGGAGTATTATTTGTTGAAAATTAATAAGTTTGACAATCTGGCGAAAAATACATTAGACGAATGGATATATTTTCTAAAAAATACAAAATTGCCGAAAAACTATAAGGCCAAAGGATTACAATTAGTGAATAATCAATTACGTTATGACAATATGGATGCAGCAACAAAATTAAAATACAAGAAATACCAAAAGAACTTATTGGTATCCAAAGACATGTTAGAAAATGCATGGGAAACCGGATTATTGGAAGGGGAAGCCAAAGGGGAAGCTAGAGGAATAATAAAAGGAAAAGCTAAAGGAAAAATTGAAGGAATGATTGAAGGAAAGATTGAAATAGTCTTAAATTGTTTTGCCCAGGGAATTCAGACAGCATTCATTTCCAAAATTACAGGATTTTCAGAAGAAGAGGTTATCGCCATTTTGAAAGCACATGAGAGCAATTAAGCCCTATTTCAAATAAAAGGGATTTTTTGCTATAATTTGAATATGGGTCAACTCCTTTGGCGGATGGCCTCATATAGTAAGACTGCCGCACTGACTGATACGTTTAAAGAATCATTGTGACCGAGCATAGGGATTTTAATGATATGATTAGATGATTTTCGCCAAAATTCTTCCAATCCTTTATCTTCAGCTCCCATGACAAAGGCCGTTCCTCCCGTATAATCCACTTGGGTATATTGAGTGTTTGTTTGAAGGGCAGCCGAGTATATCTTGATGTGATGTAGCTTGCACCATTGCAATATTTCTTCTTCATCCCCTGCAGCTAATTGCATTGAAAATAGAGTGCCTACACTGGATCTGATGGTGTTGGGATGAAAGAAAGAATGATTTTTACCACTTACTATGACGGCATCCGCTTTTACAGCATCACAAGAGCGAAGGATTGCACCAACATTTCCGGGTTTTTCGATTCCTTCTATTATAACGATTAGAGGTTGAGGTGAGAGATTGATATTTGTTAGACTTAAATCAGGTTCTTTAAATATCCCAATAATGCTGCTTGAATTTTCTCTATACACCAATTTGCAAAAAAGTTGATGATGCAAGGTTATGGATGGGATATAAGCATAGTTCTTTTGTTCATTATTATTCAGGTATTTTTGATCGAAGCACAATAATTCAATAGGGTAACCATGAGCAAGGGCGCTATCTATTTCTTTTTTTCCTTCCACTATCAGCAATCCATTTTTTCTGCGATAATGGTTGTCGATAGAAAGCCGAAGTAAATGCTTGAAAGTACGATTATGGGGACTTTCTATACATTCCATCCTAAGCTTATTTTACAATGAAAATAACAACTATCCTTCATTAGCCGATATATTGATGTTTTCTATCCATTGGCGGGCATTGACGAATGCTTCTATCCAAGGGGAGACTTCATCATGCCGCCCATCCGGATAATGTGCCCAATTCCATTGGAATAGTGACCGTTCTATATGGGGCATCATAACCAAATGTCTTCCTGTATCGTCACACAACATAGCCGTATTGAAGTCTGAGCCATTGGGGCATGCCGGATAATCGGCATAAGCATACTTGGCTACAATATTATATTTTTCTTCTTGATAAGGCATCCTGAATCGACCTTCTCCATGGGAAGCCCATACACCAAGTGTTGCACCACTGAGTGATGACAGCATTACCGATGGGTTTTCCGCAATTATCAATGAGGTAAAGGTACATTCGTGTTTGTTGCTTTGGTTGTGGTCCATACGTGGCTTTTCTATATGGTCAGGATTGATTAGGCCTAACTCGATAAATAACTGACAACCATTACATACGCCGAGCGACAAAGTGTCTTTTCTTGCAAAGAACTGTTCTAATGCCTTTTTTGCCTTCTCATTGTACTGAAATGCGCCCGCCCAACCTTTAGCAGAACCGAGCACATCAGAATTGGAAAATCCACCTACTGCGGCAATCATTCGGACGTCTTCCAGCGTCTCCCTCCCCGAAATGAGGTCAGTCATGTGAATGTCTTTCACGTCAAAACCAGCTGTATATAAGGCGTTGGCGAGTTCCCGCTCTGAATTACTGCCTTTTTCTCTGATAACGGCTGCTTTGGGTCGAGGCTTGGTAGGATCAATAATGGGTTTTAATCCATTGAAAGATGTCGGAAATTGGAATTGAAGTGGTTGATGTTTATAGTTTTCAAAGCGTTCCTTGGCTTTTTGTGGTCCACTTTGATGTTGATCCAACAGATAAGATGTTCGATACCAGGTGTCTCTTAAAGCTGCTATATCGAAGGAGTATTCTTCAGAACCATCGATTACAGACAATGTGCCGGATTTATTGACTTCTCCAAGGCTAACAAATGGGATTTGAGCTTTGTCAAAGACTTCTTCAACCTCAGATGAAGCTTGGAATATGATTCCTACATTTTCATGGAACAACTTATGAATAATATCTTTATTGCTTATTGTTGAAACATCTATGCTTGCACCCAGATTATTTTCTGCAAAGCACATTTCAAGCAATGATATTATAAAGCCACCACTTCCAATGTCATGCCCGGAATATATCATTCCGTCTTTAATTAGCTGTTGGATACAATTGAAAGATTTGACAAATTGATCCGGTTGGTTAATATCAGGCGTCTTTTGGCCAATTTTATTAAGCACTTGTGCAAAGGATGATCCGCCTAACTCAAGTGACGTGCCAGACATATTGATGTAATAAATAAGGGTGCCATTGTTCTTAAGTACGGGTTCAATAACCTGTCGTACGTTGTTGCAGTGGGCTGCTGCCGATATAATAACAGTGCCCGGGGACAATACGTCTTTGTCCGGATATTTTTGTTTCATTGACAAAGAATCTTTACCGGTCGGAATGTTGATGCCCAAATCTATTGCGAAGTCAGAACAAGCTTGCACTGCTTGATAGAGGCGTGCATCTTCGCCCTCATTTTTGCAAGGCCACATCCAATTGGCGGATAGCGATACGCTCTGAATACCATCTTGTAGTGGTGCCCAAAGGATATTGGTCAATGCCTCAGCGATAGCATTGCGACTTCCTGCACCAGCGTCAATAAGGGCTGTAAGAGGGGAATGGCCGATAGAAGTGGCCAAGCCTTCTTTTCCTTGATAGTCCAATGCCATGACTCCACAATTGTTGAGAGGTAACTGTAGTGAACCTACACATTGTTGTTTGGCGACAAGTCCACCTACGCACCGGTCAACTTTATTGGTAAGCCAGTCTTTGCAAGCTACACCTTCTAATTGTAACACTTGATTCAGGTAAGTATCCAATTGTTCAACTTTATATTCTAAATCATCGTATTGTCTGTGGACTGTTGTATCATGAAGGACAGTAGCCGGAGAACTTCCAAACATATCTTGCAGACTTAGGTCTATTGGGATATCTCCTGTTGAGGAAGATTTGATAGTGAATTGTTGGTCGTCACTCACTTCCCCTACAACGTACATGGGTGCGCGTTCTCTATCTGCGATCTTCTGTAAAGTATCGACGTATGAAGGCGAAATAACAAGCCCCATCCTTTCTTGGGATTCGTTTCCGATGATTTCTTTGGCAGAAAGGGTGGGGTCACCTATGGGTAATTTGTCTAAATCAATCTTTCCACCCGAGCTTTCAACCAACTCAGATAGGCAGTTGAGGTGACCTCCTGCTCCGTGATCGTGGATAGATATGATATGGTTGTTGTCGCTTTCTACCATACCGCGGATGGCATTGGCTACTCTTTTTTGCATTTCCGGATTAGAACGCTGTACGGCATTAAGCTCTATTCCCGATCCAAATTCTCCGGTGTCGGCAGAAGATACGGCAGCGCCGCCCATACCGATTCGGTAGTTATCGCCGCCCATGACAATGATTTTGTCACCGGGATGTGGTTGTAACTTTTTGGATTGATCGACCTTGCCATAACCAATGCCGCCTGCCTGCATAATGACTTTGTCATAACCCAAATTTTGATTATACTCACTGTGTTCAAAGGTAAGTATAGAACCTGTAATCAAAGGTTGGCCAAATTTGTTTCCAAAGTCTGATGCTCCATTGGATGCTTTGATCAAGATATCTAAAGGTGTTTGGTAGAGCCAATTTCTTGCAGGAAAGGCTTTTTCCCAGTGTCTATTATCTTCCAATCTGGAATAAGAAGTCATATAAACTGCCGTTCCTGCCAATGGTAGTGAACCTTGTCCCCCGGCAAGTCTGTCTCTTATTTCACCTCCTGATCCGGTCGCTGCTCCGTTGAAGGGTTCAACAGTTGTCGGGAAATTATGCGTCTCTGCTTTTAAGGATAAGACAGAATCAATGAATTTTGTCTGAAAATAATCGGAGATATCTGCTCTCGTAGGAGCAAACTGCTTGATAGCCGGGCCTTTCAGAAAAGCAACGTTATCTTTATAGGCTGACACAATGGTGTTGGGGTTGAGTTTGGAGGTTCTTTTTATCAGTTGAAATAAGGAAGACTCTTTTTCTTGACCGTCAATGACAAATTTACCATTGAATATTTTGTGCCTGCAATGTTCTGAATTGACCTGAGAAAAACCAAATATTTCTGAATCTGTGAGTTGACGACCTAACCGCACTGAAAGTTGATTGAGGTAATCAATTTCTTCATCACTAAGGGCAAGTCCCTCAGTCGCATTAAATGTGGCGATATCGGTTATTTGGGTGATTGGAGTTGGAATGCTTTCTATTTTGTAAAGATTTTGATCTAAATGTGAGTATCGTTGACTGAGCATTGGGTCAAAAGAAGCGTTATTATCTTCAGATTTGGTATATTCCTCTATTCGGGAAATACCTACAATGGCCATGTTTTGAGTAATCTCCACCGCATTGGTACTCCATGGTGTAGCCATGGCTGCTCGTGGGCCGATGAAGGTGCCTGAAATAAAAGGTTGATCGTGAAGCTTAGCACCGCCAAATAGCCACATTAGTTTTGAAAGATCAGCATCAGAAAGGGTCTTTGTCACTTGTACAGCAAAGACCTTGTCTGCATTGCCTTCAAAGAAATATATCATATCACCGAATTAAATTGCAAAGGTACTCGTAATATACTTTGAAACCAAAGATAATTGCACCAAATACTTTCAACCCGAATTCAGCAGTAAGGGTTTTGTAAAACCGTATAGTGCTGATTATGAGGGTTAATCCCGATGTACGAATCGTTTCAATGGTTTCTATAAACCATTGATTACGAGTCGTAAATCGATTCCGCAATTGTCTAATGCGGAATTTGGGTTCAATTTTGGTGGAGATTTTATCATCATTGATTTTGTCTTTTCATGTAAAAGTAATTTACTGAATAGGTTTGAGCTGGACTATCTCCTTTTTTTAGCCTTCTAAATGGGAATTGAAAGATTAAGAGTAGGTAGTTGTCAAGCCTGTGGTTAATGCGCATGGTTATAAATATTGGTGAATTGAAATGTATGATAATATTATTATAACTATTGAAAATAAAGATAAAATGAGCTATTTTAATAATCTTGCTTCTGCTTTTTTGCAATGATAATAGTATGAACTTCGACCTCATTTTCCGATCTTTTATAGTCCAATTGGAAAGTCTTTATTATTTGGAATTTGAGTTTTTCTAAGAGACCCGTTATTTCTTTTACATTGTAATAATAAAAATAGGTTCTGTCGCCGGTACTGCTTGTTTTATATCCCGAATCTTCGCGCTTGCCTTCGACAAAACTAACATACAAAAGCCCATTGTCATTCAACAATTTAGTACAATTTTCTAAACATTTTCTGCCTTCAAAATAGGATAAATAAGGCAAACAAAACCCACTAACTATCCCATCATACTTCTCTTTTAAAGTATCAATATGCCTGCTGTCCAGGATGGCAAATTCTGCTGTAGGGTTGTTTTTTTTAGCAAGCTCAATCATATTCGGTGCAATATCGATGCCAAAAATATCAAAATCGGACCTTTTTGATAAAATGTACTTGGTGATATTTCCCGGACCGCATCCTATTTCTAATAGTTTAGCCTTTTTCTTAACAATTGAATTGCAAAAGAAATCGTATGTTTCATCATATAAAGTTAAATCCATAAACTTCTCTTGGTACAAAAAGGCTACTTTGTTCCATGTATCAAATGTTTCTTGATATCTCTTCATTGATGCGTTATTTTTAGTGCAAATGTTGAATTTCATTATCACAATTGGATATAAACCCAAATTCCGCATTAGACACATGCGGAATCGATTTACGACTCGTAATCAATGGCTTACAGAAACCATTGAAACGATTCGTACATCGGGATTAACCCTCATAATCAGCAGTATATGGTTTTTCAAAACCTTTACTGCTGAATTCGGGAGAAAGATAAGATTTGTCTGGTTGTGCACCATTGTAAAAATGGACTTTTTATTATTTGATGTACAACAATAAAGAATCGAATTGTATAGGCAATGATTGTAATGTTTTAGGATTTATTTTTATAAATTTGCAGAATCGTTTGAATTAAATTAAACAAAAACAATGGGTTGTGATTTTAAAGTTCAAGATTAATAAACTTGGATTGTATATAAATTCAGATTATTGTATTACAGAATTGAAATTTAATAAAACGTTAAAGAGATGATTTTTTTGTTATCCTGTGTGGTCATGACAAAAGTTGTCTCGTCTTAATAAAAATTCTACTTGAATGAAGCATTTAACTTTCTTATTTTTACTATGTTTTTTTGTTGGATTTGTCACCCAACAAGCTTACGGACAGACCAATACTCCTGAAAAGATAAAGATTCTTTTTGTCGGCAACAGCTTAACCGAATATAATGATTTACCGACAAAGGTCGCTAGAATGGGCAGCCCGGATGGTCGGAAAATAGAGGTTCAATCCCTTACTTATGCCAACTATTCTCTCGATGAACATTTGTCTAATAATAAGTTGCAATTGCTCATTAGTAATGGAAAATACGATTTTGTTGTCATCCAACAGGGTCCATCTACCGGCAATGCAGGTAAAGCTGCACTGATTAAGGACGGAAAACGCATCAGTAAAATGTGCAATAAAGCCGGATCTAAACTCGCTTTTTTTATGGTGTGGCCTTCAAAGAATAATTTCAGACTTTTTGACAATGTCATCCAGTCGTATAGTGAGGCTGCGGAGCAGACCAATGCATTGCTGTGCCCGGTTGGACAAGTGTGGAAAGATTACATCGATTCCAAAAATGATTATAGCTATTATGGTGACGATGGTTTCCACCCTTCAGAGCGAGGGAGTGAAGTTGCCGCAAAAGTTATTTATAATACTTTGTTTGGAGGCTAAACAAGTATCTTTTTTTACCCAATAATAAGATGTAATGCTTTGTTATAGCGGTATAAATGAGGATATAGCTTCGTCATCTTTGGATAGACCAACAACAATGTAATGTTTGGGTAAAAACCAGCCGAGTTGGTATAATCTGAATTTATATTCCTCCTCCGTGTTAAAATCTTCGGGGAATAGGTTGAAAACCAATTGTGGTTGTTGGGTTCTGTCTGACGAACGGATGATGCCCATCATTTGGGGAGATTCTATACCTATATAATTAAGAAAGGAACGAAGTATATCGCGGGTCTCCAGTGGCAGAAATTCCTCTGAAGGTTGAACAATCATCATTTGTTCCAATTCTTTTGAGGCTATATAATCCGGAGATGGATCGATATCCGGAAGTTGATAAAAGTATTGTGTAAGTTTGTAGTTTAATAAGTCGCCATAGGTAAACACCCATTCAGCTGAACCTTTTTGTCTGTGTATTGAAATGCCTAATCCTTGAGACAAAACAGTATCTAAAATGCTTTCAATGCAGTAATAATTTCCTGAATAACCGGGAGGAGTGTAATATAATTCAAAGTATGGGAATCCATCGGGGCCGTGTGTTACCTGAGGGTCACCAGCCATAAAACAGGCATTAGGGAGGTAGGCAAAGAACTCTGATTGCCACTCCTGATTCCTATTTTCAGAAGAGATGGATAGAAGTTTTGTAATACGTGCTGTATTATCAAGGCTGCATTGGATTGGATGGTTCATTTAGAGAAATATTTGCGGTAATATATTCCTTTTTTTGTAAAAATACGATGAATGAACGGGGATTTATAAAGATTTGTAATTTTATGTTATTCTTTTAAACCCGAATTCATATTAAAGGTACAATAGTTTCTTTAAGAAATATATTGCTAACTGTTTGTTGTGTTGAAATTCAAATATTCACGAATCAATATATTTACAAATATTAGATAATCAACTTGTTGCGATTTAATTAGATGTAATTCAGCAGTAAAGGTTTTGTAAAACCGTATAGTGCTGATTATGAGGGTTAATCCCGATGTACGAATCGGTTCAATGCTTTCATAAAATCATTGATTACAAGTCGTAAATCTATTTTCATATATGTCTATCAGAATGAAGCATTGTTGAAAAAGAAATGTGAAAATTTTCAGAAGAATCAATTAAATGAAAAGTATGGAAATTTCAATTAAATTTAAAATAATGGTATGTAAAGTCCAAATAATTGATATTTATTTAGAATATCGGTAATTGTGTAGGAAGATGAACTTGTTTAGATATCTTCTAAATTAGCTGTATTCTGATAGTGTGGCAATACTTGACTTTGATTTTATTAATTTGTTAATAAATTTGCATAAATAAGTTAAAATCAAAACATGAATTGGTTTGTTACCTTTCTGACCTCAAAAAATGGGCAAAAATTTGTAATGAGTTTAACGGGGTTGTTTTTAATCTCCTTTTTGCTCGTACATTTATTAGGCAATTTGCAGTTATTAAAAGATGACGGAGGCGTATCTTTTAATAGGTATGCGCACTTTATGGTACACAATCCACTTATAGAGGTTATCTCCATAGGTCTTTATCTCGGAATATTGTTGCATGCTATACAGGGTGTTGCACTCACAATGAAAAATAAATCTTCACGAGGCAAAAAAGGATATTCCGTCAATCTCTACCAAGCAAAATCATGGTATTCAGCCAATATGGCTTTGCTGGGGACTTTGATTTTGTTTTTTATCCTCATCCACATGGGTGATTTCTGGCTAAAATATAAATTTGGAAATACGTTGCCAATGACCACAATAGATGGCATAGAGCAAAAAGATTTGTATTGGGGTGTGAAGAACTCCTTTAGTCAACTATGGATTGTTGTTGTATATGTGATTGCAATGGTTGTGTTGTACTTCCATTTGCTGCACGGCTTCTGGAGTGCATTTCAGACTCTGGGTATCAATAGCCGGAAATATACACCGGTCATCAAATGGATTGCTAAGGTTTTTTCTTTTGTAATTTGCTTGGGATTTGTTATCATTCCCATTTATATGTATTTGATGGTACAATAATATTACCCATTATTCATTTTTAGAATATATTAATCATACGATATTATGAGTTTAGATGCAAAAATACCACCCGGTGAATTGAGCCAAAAGTGGTCTGATTATAAATCAAAAGTTCACCTTGTCAATCCGGCCAATAGGCGAAGCATTGAAGTTATTGTTGTTGGATCAGGATTGGCAGGAGCTTCAGCAGCAGCAACCTTAGCCGAGATGGGTTATAAGGTAAAGGTGTTTTGCTTTCAGGATAGTCCAAGAAGGGCGCATTCCATTGCCGCTCAAGGTGGGATCAACGCCGCTAAAAATTATCAAAATGATGGAGATAGCGTATATCGTCTCTTTTATGATACAGTTAAAGGGGGAGATTACCGCTCCCGCGAAGCCAATGTTCACCGCCTTTCCGAAGTTAGTGGTAACATCATAGACCAATGTGTAGCTCAAGGAGTGCCTTTTGCTCGTGAATACGGTGGTCTTTTAAGCAATCGATCCTTCGGTGGAGTGCAGGTTCAACGTACTTTCTATGCTTCCGGACAAACCGGTCAACAATTGTTGTTGGGAGCTTATTCTGCTCTTGAACGACAAGTTGGTATGGGAAAAATTCACATGTACAGCCGCCATGAGATGCTCGATGTTGTTACTATTGAAGGTAAAGCTCGGGGCATCATCGCCCGTAACCTCATAACAGGCGAAATAGAAAGATATTTTGGCCATGCAGTGGTCTTGTGTACAGGAGGGTATGGCAACGTGTTTTACCTTTCCACCAATGCTATGGGAAGCAATGTAACTGCTGCTTGGAAGGCACATAAGAAAGGAGCTTACTTCGGCAATCCTTGTTATACTCAGATTCACCCTACATGTATTCCTGTGAGTGGAGACCATCAATCCAAGTTGACCTTGATGTCTGAATCTCTCCGAAATGATGGGCGTATATGGGTTCCTAAGAAAAAAGATGACAAAAGACCGGCTAATCAAATTCCTGAAGATGAACGAGATTATTACTTAGAGCGTCGTTATCCGGCCTTTGGAAACCTTGTGCCTCGTGATGTGGCATCCAGAGCCGCTAAAGAACGTTGCGATGAAGGATACGGCGTCGGTTCATCCAAGATGGCAGTATATCTTGACTTTGCCTCGGCAATTAAGCGATATGGCGCAATAGAAGCGAATAAGCATCATATTGAAAATCCAACGGAGGCAGAAGTTATCGCACTTGGTAAAGATATTATCAAAGAAAAATACGGCAACCTCTTTGATATGTATAAGCAAATAACAGGAGAAAACCCCTATGAAGTGCCAATGAGGATTTATCCTGCAGTACACTATACCATGGGCGGATTATGGGTTGATTATAATCTGATGACCACTGTACCGGGAATGTATGCACTGGGTGAATGTAATTTCTCAGACCACGGAGCCAATAGGTTGGGAGCTTCTGCTTTGATGCAAGGTCTTGCTGATGGTTATTTCGTTTTGCCATATACGATAGGAGACTATTTATCCAATGAAATACGTACCAAGGCCATTTCGACCGACCATGAAGCCTTCGTCGAAGCAGAAAAAGGCGTGCGGGACAGGATTCAAAAGTTGATGAATGTCAAAGGAAAGCACTCTGTTGACCATTTTCATAAAAAATTGGGCAAAGTGATGTGGAATAAATGTGGAATGGCACGCAATGCGCAAGGATTGAAGGAAGCAATCACCGAAGTGCAGGCTATACGTGAAGAATTTTGGAAAGATGTACGGATACCGGGAAGTACAGACGAATTTAATCCTGAATTGGAGAAAGCAGGTCGTCTGGCCGACTTCCTTGAACTCGCAGAATTGATGTGTATTGACGCCTTAGATCGAAATGAATCGTGTGGCGGTCACTTTAGAGAAGAATATCAAACAAGCGAAGGAGAAGCCCTTCGTGATGATGAACATTATGCCTTTGTCTCTGCATGGGAGTTTAAAGGTGCCGGCAACTTCGAGCTGCACAAAGAACCTTTGGTTTATGAGAATATTAAAATCGCCCAAAGAAGTTATAAATAAACAAAATTAACGGCATTTATTGATATGCCCTAACATAAATAAGAGTAAGATATGAAATTGAAACTCAAAGTCTGGAGACAACAAAACGGTAAGTCAGAAGGGGCTTTCCAGAATTATGATGTCGATGATATATCTCCCGACATGTCTTTCCTTGAAATGTTTGACGTCCTCAACGAACGGCTGATTAATGAGGGTGATGATCCGATAGCCTTTGATCACGATTGTCGTGAAGGAATATGCGGTATGTGCAGTATGTATATCAATGGTAGGCCACATGGACCTAACAGAGGAGTGACTACTTGCCAACTTCACATGAGATCCTTTCACGATGGGGAATCTATTGTAGTAGAGCCTTGGAGAGCTTCTTCATTTCCGGTTGTGAAAGACCTTGTAGTGGATAGAAGCGCCTTTGACCGCATAATTGCTTCGGGTGGCTTTGTGTCTGTCAATACAGGTAATGCTCAAGATGCCAACAGTATCCCGATAGGCAAAGACATCGCAGATAGAGCCTTTGAAGCGGCAGCTTGTATCGGTTGTGGCGCATGTGTTGCTGCATGCCCCAATAGTAGTGCAGCTTTGTTTACTGCGGCTAAAATAAGCCAATTAAACCAACTGCCTCAAGGTAAGCCCGAGCAAAATCGCCGTACCTTAGAGATGGTACACCAAATGGATAAAGAAGGCTTTGGAGGATGCTCTAATACAGGTGCGTGCGAGTACGAATGCCCTAAAGAGATCTCAATTGAGAATATTGCAAGGATGAACAGAGATTATCTCAGTGCATCCCTCTGTAAGGATTAATAACTGAAAGGGGGATTAAATTCTATTTAATATAGTTTAGTTTTTTGTTCAATCAATTTTAACAAAATAATTTTGAAAGCTTTCGTTATACCTTATATGTTTTTTTGTATTGACACAATAATCCAATAAAATCAACAAAATGAAGAAATGGGTATTGATGGGACTATTAGTAGCGTTAGCTGCATCAGCGGGGGTTTACTTTTATTTAAACAAATCACATCAAGATATTGCCGGCGCAAAACCTGATTTGTCCGTAAAAGCTGCCGAAATAATTCATGATTATGAAACTAATGAGCAGTCAGCCAATACTAAATATTTGGGAAAGCTGATAGAGGTTCACGGCGTAATCGGAACAGTAGATAAAGCCGAAGACGGTACGCCCATTATTCTCTTACAATCTGATAACCCTATGAGTACCGTTATGTGCCAACTTGACCCTATACAAGTTCAGGACAAAACTCGCCTTGAATCCGGCCAAACCATTAAGATAAAAGGCTTGTGTTCCGGTTTTACAACAGATGTGGTTATGGAACGGTGTCATATATTGCCGTGATTTCCTAGACTTTGACAGTGATATGCTGTATAGGCCATACACTTCCTATTTAAGAGGTTTGCTTACAAGTTCATTTGGTAGGATTGATTCAATAAGCTTTGCCTTGCCTTACAAGGGATCTATAAAAAAAAGTTTGACACGAAGCATTGTATCATGAACACTTTTTTCAAATATTTATTTAATAAGGAATAAAATTGAAATAATGGTGTTTAAAAAAGTAAAATTAAACTATGTAAATGCAGCTTTTGTGGCTATCCTGACGTTATCAGCGTCTATGATATACGGGCAGGGGAAGTATTTCTCGCGGAATGGTCAAATACGTTTTTTATCAGATGCGAAAATAGAACAGATAGAAGCAAAGAATAACAAGGTAAGTTCTGCTTTGGATGTTAGTACCGGAAAAATAGAATTTATCGTATTGATACGATCTTTTCAGTTTGAAAAAGCTTTGATGCAGGAGCACTTCAATGAAAACTATATGGAGTCTGCAAAGTACCCGAAAGCAACCTTTAGCGGTAATATTACCAATCTGTCCAATATTCAATTTGACAAAGATGGAACATATAAGGCTACCGTATCCGGCAAGTTGACCATGCATGGCGTGACAAAAGACATAACGGCCAATGGCACGATTAAGGTGAACAAGGGCAGTATCGAAGTCCAAAGTGTCTTAAAAGTATTGTTATCCGATTATAATATTAAAATTCCGGCAGTGGTCAAAGATCAGATAGCTAAGGAAGTAGAAATCACAATACTCACAACCATGAATAAGGTGAAGTAAAATAAAAAGATGTGGCTTCTTCCTTTGGAATTCCTCTCTGAGAAAACAGGTGACATTTTAAACCCGAATTCAGCAATAAAGGTTTTGAAAAACCGTATAGTGCTGATTATGAGGGTTAATCCCGATGTACGAATCGTTTCAATGGTTTCTGTAAACCATTGATTACGAGTCGTAAATCGATTCCGCATTTGTCTAATGTGGAATTTGGGTTAAAAGTGTGTCAAGTCATATAGGCAAAAGGAAAGAAAGAGGGGAGCCGAAATAAAAAAATAAGCAATAAATCATACAAGGATATAAAATAAAGACTTATCTTTGTGCCTCGTTAAATCCCTGTAGTTTGTTTTCAAAGGATACAGGGTTGATATTCATATAATTAACTAATAAATTTAACAAAAAATGGCAGTTAAAATTAGATTGCAAAGAAAAGGAAGAGCTAAGGCTCCGTTTTATCATCTCGTAGTAGCAGATTCGCGTTCACCTCGTGATGGTAAGTACATTGAGAGAATTGGCTCTTATAACCCAATGACTAAGCCGGCGACAATTGAAATTGACCGTGAAGCGGCATACAATTGGTTGGTTAAGGGTGCTCAGCCTACAGATACAGCAAGGGCTATCCTTCGCTTCAAGGGAGTATTGGTTAAAAAACACTTGAACAGAGGTGTTGCAAAGGGAGCATTTTCTCAGGAAGAAGCAGACAAGAGATGGGCAGCTTGGATCGATGCCAAAGAAAACAAAATCTCTGAAAGACGTGATTCTCACAAAGCCGAAAAAACAGCGAAACATAAGGCTATTCATGGTGAAGCCAAAGCTAAGCCTGTTGTAGTGGAAGAAGCGCCAGCTGTCGAAGAAGTAGTAGAGACAATAGATGAGACCGTGAATGCAACAGAAGAAGTGGCTGTTGAAGTTGCAACTCCTGAAGTTGTTGAAACACCGGTTGTTGAAGAATCTCCTGCTGTAGTGGAAGAAGTTGTTGAAACACCGGTTGCAGAAGAAGCTCCAGTAGCTGAAACACCTGTTGCTGAAGCAGAAGAAGCCCCAGTAGCTGAAGAACCAGTACAAGAGAATCCTGAGGCCTCTACTGAGGAAGAAGAAAAAGCTTAATATTTTTTATATTAAGAACAGAATATTTCACAAAAATAGTTTAAGTTTGTGCTTGACTATTTTTCTGTGTTGAAATGAACCTGGTAGAGCCTGAAAATTCTACCAGGTTCCTATTTTTTAGAACTTTTTTAATTTTAATAAAATGGAAGAAAATAAAGAAATTCAAAAATACATCGATGAGCTGAAAGCCATTGCTGCTGACATTCAAGCCTCTGAAACATTGGCAACATATCGCGAAGAAGAAGAGGAAGAAAGCTATAAAGAGCTGATCGAGGAGTTTGAAGAAAGGATGATGGCAATACACATTGAAGTAGCCAATCATTTTCCATTGCAATTAGAAGCATTTGAAAGGGAATTCCTCAATCCTGACCTTGAAGATCTACTTTTGCCAAGACTACTTGGATTTAGCGTGTTGAGAGGCTACCACGACAAAAACTATAAGTACTTGACGCCTCAAGACCATTTTAAAGATTTGTTGCTTTCCATTACAACTTCCCCTAATTTTGAATTTGTAAAAAATCGCATCGGACAAACGGTGCAAATTGGGTTTTTGTTGAGTAGCGATATATGGATTGCCAATTTATTGGAGGAAATAGAAAATAAACGTGTCCACCAATGGATTTTAGCTCAGAAGTTGGAAAAATATTACGATCCGGCTGTAAGAAAGGCTGCATACACTCGCTATAGAAATCAATTTAGTAATCACAATTACTTTACAGCTAAGATTCCACACACAATGGGTGAGTTGAAGTTGTATTACCCATCACTCAAACACTTTCTATTCCAGCGCCAAAGGTTGCGATTGGATAACAGCAATATTAAGCCGGAAATAACCAAAGTGCTTGTCAATCCTGTGTTTTCTAATACAGAGGAACAGCATCAGATTTTATTCATCTTATTAAATTTCTTTAATTTAGTAGGTGAAGATAAAGACACATGTAAAAAATTATTCAATCAGAATAGAAAGGAAAATAGTGCTTTTTCTGATGAATACTTTGATTTCTTGATAGAAATGTATGAAAATAAGACTATTCTCGGACCGGATAGTGATCGACGTGTATTTGAATACTTAGATGAAAAGATTCAAGACGATATCTTAGCTTATTATAAGCTGGTTAATGAATTGCATAGCAAAGGTTTTATGCACGTAGATATCGTAGAAGGTGTCAAAGAATATTTGACTAAATATAAAGGCTTGTCCAATGAAGCCGAAGCGATTCGGCAAGCTGTTTTGCGTTATTTTAAGCAATGGATAGATAATGCCGGTATAGCTGACTATCCGGATTATTTCGAATTATTTAAAACCTTTATTATATATATGGATATATTTGGCAATGAACACTTTAATCAACAATTAGAGTATTCAAGCCTGGCTTATATCAAACGATTGCTAAAGCATTTTACCGACAAAAGAGGAAGAGATTATCAGGATATCAAGAAGTTTGTACAACATACATTCACAGAAGTTGGATTTATTAAGGAAAAAGATGCTGTGGAGATGTTTAAAACTAAGCGAAAGCCTAAAGCTGTCAATTAATGACTTCTGATGTGAGAGTTGGTATTTACTAAACTTTCTCCTTTAATATTAAATCTGATATACCCTCTTAGTCAGCGCTACATACTTCAAAATATATTGAATAGTGCTGATTCAGAGAGTATATTTTTTACTATATTCAGTAATTGAGTTTTCCAAAATACAAGAATACTGATAATGAGGAAAACCTCGAAGTGCTAATCGTTTCAATAATTCCTGTAACCATTGATTATGAGTCGTAGATCGATTTCGCAATTGTCTAATGAGGAATTTGGGTTTGATCGTTTTTGTTCCTTCTGCTGATGAAACAGTGACTAAATATGTCCCTGGAAGTGCCGCACTTATTTCAAAATCAATTTCTTAGCAAGAATTTTATATATTAAACTGCTATAGATCTGGCGAATACATGACTGAAAATATATTGTTGGTTCAACTTTTTGACCCATAAAAACCTATAAGAATTACCTATCGATATTGATTAATACCGGTAGTGTGAAAATCTTAACAGTGTTTTTAAAATATTTTATATTTTTCTCTGTAGATTGGACCCGAATTCAGCAGTAAAGGTTTTGTAAAGCCGTATAGTGCTGATTATGAGGGTTAATCCCGAGATACGAATCGTTTCAATGGTTACTGTAAACCATTGATTACGAGTCGTAAATCGATTCCGCATTTATCTAATACAGAATTTGGGTTGAAATATAGGATACCATGATGTCGCGTATTTATTTCGAATGGATGAAGTATATTGTTTTGATACTTAACGAATTGTGATTTGGTTAGTCAGAATTAGGCAATAGAGGTTTTTCTAAACCGAATAATGCTGATTATAAGGGACATTTCGATGGACAAATTCTTCCAATAAATTTATTAAGTAGTTGATTGTAAGGTATATAACGATTATGAAATTACCTAATTCGAAATATTGATTCATAAACAACTTGCTTTTATTAAATAAAATTTAATTTTAATTTAATTAACCTTATCTGTAATGATTCTAAATAATTATCTTACTTTTGCTTTCGATAATTATAAAATAATTGGATTATCTTTTTGTGAGCATTAATTATTTAAAAGGTTTAAAATGAAACAGAACTTTATTCTATTTTTTATTTGCACATTTTGCAGCATAGGTCTTAAAGCACAATCGTATGATGAAGTTTCGACAGGTGCACAATATAGTCAGCAGGCCTACTACAGTCTTTCGACGGGCGCAGTTCAGGTTGTCAACAATGATGCATGGGATATAGCATTTTCCAATATTGGACAAACAGACGCCGGCGTTTTTATCAATGAGTCGGCTTCCCTTTCTGCTAGTCCGGTCAAGCTTTTTCTTGCACCGACTACCGACTGGAATCAGCCCATTACAGATATTTCTATATTTTACGATTCTTTGCAGTTGTATAATAAAGAGGCAAATTGGACAGATGGCGCATTTAACGAAGTAAAGAATCCTAATGACCCATTTGATTATGGGTGGGGCAAGTACAATCCTCAGAATCATCAGATTGTAGGAGATAAGGTGTATGTCGTCAAGAAAAGAAACGGAGAATTCGTAAAGCTAAAGGTTGATTCTTATAGGGGTGGATATTATTACTTTCGATATGCCCAATTAGACAATTCCAATGAAGTTATTGATTCGGTTGCTAGAACAACTAATGGTGTTAATTCAATAGTACATTATTCGTTGGATTCAAAAAAGATTGTCAATATAAGCAATGACTACGATCTGGTATTTTTAAGATATATCACTCCATTGGAAGATACACCGGGCGTATTTTTGGATTACTCAGTAACCGGATTTTTATTGGCCCCCGGCACACAGGCGGTTGTAGCGGATGGTGTAGATGTTAGTACGGTGAAAGAAGAAGATTATGCATCCGGGTATTCATCGGCGCCTACCACTATAGGACATGAATGGAAATCCTATGATTTTACGTCCGGTTGGATTATTGATGAAGACCGCGCCAATTTTGTAAAAACAAAAAATGGAGACAAGTATAAGCTAGTATTTGTGGACTTTTCAGGGTCAGGCACCGGAACAGTTACTGTAGAACGGACTAAACTGGCAACGAATAGTGTGCAGAATAATGTGAAGGTCGTCGATATGCTGTGCTTCCCCAATCCTGCAAGCGATGTCGTAAACATTAAGGTACCAAGAAACGAACAAGTGTTAGTTCGCCTAATAAATAGTCTTGGACAAACTGTGCTGAGCAAAGAATCAAATTCCAATCAACCCATTTATCTACCAACCAATATCGAATCAGGGATTTACCGGATTATTATGGATGGAAGAGACTGGAGAGCTACTCATTCAATTGTTGTTTTAAATTGATCGTTGTCTTGAATGGAGGGTGGGTATAGTAGTCTGCCCTTCTTTTTTTAAATTTGTGGCTTTAAAGATGAAATGGATGTTATTCAGGATTACTTTTACTTTTATACTGACCTTATTTTTGACGAATATTAGTCTGGCACAATCAGGGCCCACACAAGAGTTTTTAGACAGTATTGAAAGACAGGTTGTCCTTGAAGAATATGTCCATACGGCTGAATATAAGCCGACACACATACGTAAAGCATTGCATTCAATTGAAATATTAAAAGCAGAGACGCTTCAAAAGAGAGGTGTCAATAATTTAGAAGAAGCTTTACTTTTACTTCCTTCAGTACGATTTGATTATGATCCGATTTTGGGCACACAGCTTAGATTGAGAGGTATTTCTTCGGCCAATGTAGCTATCCTTATTGATGGTGTGCCTATGATAGGAAGGTTGGATGGTGCAATTGATATATCACAAGTGCCATTGAATAATGTGAAGCAAATTGAAGTCATTGAGGGGCCTTTGTCCACAATCTATGGCAACAATGCAGCCGGAGGCGTCATCAATATCATTACTTGTAACAGTCAGAAGCAATTGTGGAATCTGAGTGGGAGCACACAATGGGAATCGATAGGTGTTCAGAATCACATGTTAAATACCGGAATACAGACAAAAAAGTGGTATGTTGATTTACGAGGTCGTTTTTTTAAATACGATAAATATCCAATTGACAGTTTGCGACTTATCGAGAAGTATAGTCTGCCGGATGGAGCGGTCAATACTCGGGCTAAGTATCCTTGGAATCCAAAGAATCAGCTTAGTGGGGGAGGAACACTTAAATATAAAATTAATTTGGAGAATTCGCTAATACTTAAATATGATATTAGCCACGAAGATATAGTAGATTATGGAGCAGTAAAAAGACCACAGTTTAAGCCTTATGCATTGGATGATCAGTTTCTAACTGCGCGAGAGGATGTATCGCTTACTTATGACGGGCATTTATTTAGAAAGGTATATGTAGAATTTACATCTGCTTTCAATCAGTTTAAAAGACAAGTAGATAACAAGCGGTATGAGTTTCAGCAGAATAGTTACGATGAAGCCCTTACTTTATCTGATACTTCACGTTTTAACTCATTTTATAATAGATTAAACCTTTCTATGAGAGTCAATCCCCATCTGGAAGTGATCGGGGGCATCAATTACACGCATGATGCAGGAAGAGGTGGTCGGATAAAAGTCGAAGACCCAACCTCAGATGTTGCTACGTTGTCGGAATGGGCATATTACACGGATATCAGATATTCCTTCTTCAAAGGGCTTAACCTTTCTTATTCTGGTCGATTGGTATCTCAAAATGTATATGGCCTGAATTATACTTCCGGAATCAAAGCAAAATATGACATAGGCAAATATATCACGTTGAGGGCATCTTACGCTCAAGGGTATCGAAGCCCGGATTTAAAAGAGTTGTATATCGAATTTATTGATGTCAATCATTATATCATAGGAAATATTAACTTGAAACCCGAAAAGTCAAATGATATACAGCTGACTGCGCAATATGAACCCTGTGGTTGGTTCAATGTCAAGTTGAACGGGTATCGTACTGAAATAAAAGATAAGATTTCATTGTTTCAATACGAGACGCTAAAATACAATTACAGCAATGTGGATAATTATGATGTTTCCGGTGCTCAATTAGATTTAAGTGGTACATGGAAGCAACTTAATTGGACGTTGGCGGGGAGTTTGGGGTTTTGGAACACGGTCGTTGAATCTGGGAGTGTGCCTCACGATGGGCGCGTAGTGGATTGTTCTGCTACAGTTAATTATATGATTCCGGTGTTGAAAGTAGGGAGTTCTTTTAATTACAGGTATGCCGGTTCGCAGCCCTTGTATAGTGTGGAATTTGGTGAGGTAAGCGTATCGAGTGTCAGTTCGGCTTCATTTATGGATTTGTCCTTCAATCGTTATTTGTGGAAGGAAAAGATTCAATTGGTGGTGGGGTGTAAGAATATCTTAGACACTACTTATACAACCATTACAGGTGGTGATAACAAAGGCGGTCATCGAGTTGCCGGATATCAGTTTATCAATCAAGGTCGAAGTTATTTTGCAAGATTGGGGGTCAATTTTTAATCCCAAATTCAGCATTTTTCTAATGCGGAATTGGGATTTAAAGCATTATTAATAGCAAAGGTGAAATTTTATTGTACAAAAAACAATAAAGAAGTTTGATTAAAAATTGTATAGCTTTGCATTTTAATAAGGATGAAAATATTTCTACTGATATTTAGTTTATATTTTCTGGCACTGACAATCATGCCATGTAAGGATATGCACCTATCTAAATCCTCATCCGAAACAGTAACTTTTCAACTTGAATCAAAGTCAAATCATCTGCCGATAGACAATTGCAGTCCATTTTGCATGTGTAACTGTTGTGGGGCTTTTTTTGTCTTAAAAACTCATGAAAATATACTGTCACTGCCTATCTGGCGAAAATTGGTCAGTGAGCAATCCTCATTTAAAGACATTAATTTTATTTCTTCCTACAAAGACTTTATTTGGCAGCCTCCTAAGATTGGGTAAAATCGGAGCTTAATTATTCCGACTTCGTTGAGAACATCGAATATTGAACTTATATTTATATATTTATAAATGAAATATATAAATAGTATTAGGTGTTAGGGTTATTTCATTTATTTATTATCCAATCATTTAGTTTAAATGTTAAATAGAATAATACAATTTAGTTTAAAGAACAAACTAATTATCGGTTTGTTGACCATTGTTCTTGTGATTTGGGGTGGGTGGAGTGCGACAAAGATTCCGATAGATGCTGTTCCAGACATTACCAACAATCAGGTTCAGATAATAACGGTATGTCCAACTCTTGCGGGACAAGAAGTTGAGCAACAGGTTACTTTTCCCATTGAGCAAAGTATTGCCAACCTCCCGGACATAGAGGAGACTAGGAGTATATCCAGGTTTGGTCTTTCGACTATAACGGTAGTATTTAAAGATGATGTTGATATATACTTTGCTCGTCAACTCATCAATGAGAAGCTTAAAGAAGCAGAAGATGATATACCTAAGGGAATAGGTAAGCCAGAGATGGGGCCGGTGAGTACGGGTCTTGGTGAGATTTATCAATATATTCTCCACCCTAAGAAGGGAAGTGAAGAGAAGTATAGTGCTATGGACTTGCGGTCGATGCAGGATTGGATAGTTGCAAGGCAATTTAATGGAACAGAAGGGATTGCCGAAGTCAATGGATTTGGTGGTGAATTGAAGCAATATGAGGTAGCGGTCAACCCCAATCGACTTAAAGCAATGGGTGTGAGCATTGCAGATATTTTCAATGCATTGGAGAAAAACAACCAAAATACCGGAGGTGCGTATATAGACAAAAAACCACATGCCTATTTTATCAGAGGAATAGGATTGGTAACATCATTAGAGGACATCAGGAATATAGCGGTCAAAGATGTGACTGGCTCAGTCCCCATTTTTATAGAAGATGTCGCAGAAGTGCGTTTTGGCAGTGCTCTTCGATATGGTGCAATGACATACAATGGTGAAAAGGATGCTGTCGGAGGCGTCATAATGATGTTGAAAGGTGCCAATAGTGCTGAAGTCGTAAATCGTATCAAGGCAAAGATTCCTTCTATTCAGAAATCTTTGCCTGATGATGTCGTCATAGAACCATTTTTAGACCGTACAGACCTTGTAAAAAGAGCAATGGGGACTGTAGAGAGAAACTTGTTGGAAGGTGCACTTATTGTCATTTTTGTTTTGGTTTTATTTTTAGGTAATCTTAGGGCTGGCTTGATTGTAGCTTCAGCAATTCCGCTGTCAATGCTCTTTGCACTCGGTTTAATGAATGTATTTGGAGTTAGTGCCAATCTGATGAGCTTGGGAGCTATAGACTTTGGACTAATTGTCGATGGCGCGGTAATCATTGTTGAATCTACACTGCATGTTATGGCGTTGCGTAAAGAGAAAGTTCAGCTGAGTCGGGCTGAAATGGATGGTGTTGTAGAAGAAAGTGCTGAAAAAATGATGAATTCGGCTGCATTTGGTCAGATAATAATATTAATAGTATATTTCCCCATCCTTACTATGACTGGAATAGAGGGAAAGATGTTTGTGCCTATGGCTCAGACCATTAGCTTTGCCATTTTGGGCGCACTTATTCTTTCTTTGACCTACATTCCTGTGATGAGTTCTTTGTTCTTATCGCGTAAAGTATCGCAAAAGCCATCATTTTCTGATCGAATGATGGACAAGTTGACAGCAGTGTATCAACCATTATTAGACCGGGCAATACGTTTTAAATATTGGGTTGTTTTCGGTGCATTGATATTATTCGGAATCAGCCTTTTGATATTCAGTCGATTAGGAGGTGAATTTATTCCTCAATTGCAAGAAGGAGATTTTGCTTTTCATTGTATTTTGCCATAAGGGAGTTCGTTGAGTCAAAGTATCGAAACATCAATGCAGGCATCCAGAATATTGAAAAGTTTTGATGAAGTGAGGCTGGTGGTCGGAAAAACCGGATCTGCTGAGGTGCCGGTGGATCCTATGCCTCCCGAGGTCTCTGATATGATGATAATATTAAAACCAAAAGAAGAATGGAAGGAGAAAAAAACGTATGCTCAACTGGCAAATGAGATGATGGAAAAGTTGGAGGTGATACCCGGCATATTTTTTGAAGCGAATCAACCGATACAGATGCGTTTTAATGAATTAATGACCGGAATAAGGCAGGATGTCGCTATCAAGATTTTTGGTGAAAATATGGATACGCTAACACATTACGCAGAAGAAGTGAGCAGAGAGATTAAAGGAATAAAAGGTGTGACAACTCCTGTCGTCGAACAGGTCTCCGGGCTTCCTCAGATAAATGTGGTATATGATAGAGTCCGTATGGCAAATTATGGGTTGAATATAGAAGATATCAATGATGTCTTAAGTGCGGCCTTTGCAGGAAAAGTTGCCGGCCAGGTATTGGAAGATGAAAGACGCTATGATCTTGTTGTCAGACTGGACACCTCTTATCGACATGATATTTCTGATGTCTCCGACTTGATGATACCCACACCCGGTGGACTTCAAATACCTTTATCACAAGTAGCAACCATCGGGTATCAGATGGGACCGGCTCAGATAAGCCGTGAAGATGGCAAGCGCAGGATAGTTATTGGATTTAATGTGATGGGTAGAGATGTTAAAAGTGTGGTGACGGATATTGAAGATCGGCTTGGAGAAAAAGTGACTTTGCCGGTGGGATATTATGTTACGTTTGGCGGGCAATTTGAAAATTTAGAGAAAGCCAGCCAGCGATTGATGGTTGCTGTTCCGGCAGCACTGTTGTTGATATTTATTTTGTTGTTCTTTGCATTTCATTCCTTTAAACAAGCGATATTGGTTTATACCGCAATTCCGATGAGTGCCATAGGCGGTATTTTTGCTTTAGTACTAAGGGATATGCCATTCAGTATTAGTGCAGGAATTGGGTTTATTGCCTTGTTTGGTGTGGCAGTACTCAATGGAATAGTGCTTATTGGAACCTTTAATCTGCTGGAGAAATCCGGAATTGAGGACGTGTTGGCTAGGGTTAAAGCTGGAACAAAAGATAGGCTTCGACCGGTTCTTATGACGGCAACAGTAGCGTCGTTAGGTTTTTTACCAATGGCACTTTCCCAGAGTTCAGGCGCAGAAGTTCAAAAGCCTTTAGCCACGGTAGTGATAGGAGGATTGATTTCTGCAACATTTCTGACATTATTCTTGCTACCATTGCTTTATATATTATTTAATTTTAACTCTAAAAAGAAAATGAAAACGGTTGTCTCTTTGATTATTGTGTTGTTTTCAACAATGGGATTGCAGGCAAATGCACAGAGTGTTAAAATAAAATCTCCGGAGGAAGCTGTACAATTGGCGATAAAAAATAATGCTGAATTGCGCTCTAAGGAACTTTATATACTGCAAATGCAGAGCCAGGAAAAAGCAGCCATCGAACTACCGAAAACAGAGTTCGCCGTGCAGATTGGCCAATATAGTAGCTATAAGTTTGATAATTCATTTCAAGTATCTCAATCAATACCATATCCAACGGTATTCAAAGCCCGTCGTAATTATGCTTTGGCAGAAGTGGAAGCAGCTCAAGTGCAACGAGAACTTTCTTTATTGAATATTAAAGAGCGTGTTAGAATAAGTTTTTATCAAATTCAGTTTTTACTTCATCAGGAAGATCACCTTAGATACTTGGATAGCCTGTATGAGGAATCAATATCTATTGCGCAAGTAAAGCATAAGACAGGAGATTCAAAGAGAGTTGATATCAGTACAATGGAAGCAAGACGGGGTGAAATCTCTCTTATGATTGTTAAAAATAATTTTCAACTTGAGGATGCTTATACAGAGTTAAAAGCGTTGTTAAATACAGATAATATCATTGAAGTAGTGGAATTTGCAGACTTTAAGCCACTTGAAATTAATGTTTTGGTAGATAGCATGTCCATAGCAGCTCACCCGGTTATACAAGAGCTGAATCAGGAAGTAAATTTAATTGACAAAAAGGTGAAAGTGACCAAAGCAGAAAGTTTGCCGGAATTTACCTTAAATTATACCAATCAATCATTAATCGGATATCAGCAGATAGGTCAGTCTGAACAGTATTATGATGGAAGGAAAAGATTCCATTTCGTTACGGCGGGAATAGCTATTCCATTGAGCCGGAACACCTCTAAGGCAAAGATACGTTCATTGGAGTATAATCAGCAATCAATTGAGGCAGCCATCGAACAAAAACAATGGGATTTAAAGGCTTCATTAAGCAATGCTATCAGACAATACAAAATGGATGTTCTGGAATATCAATATTATCATGAAAAGGCATTGGACAATGCAAATGAAATTGTCACAACGGCAAGATTGGGCTATAAAACCGGTGATACCGGATATTTGGAGTATTTGCATGCCTTGCAGGATGCGACATCAATTCGTTTGAATTACCTTGAAAGTATCGATAAGATTAATAAATCAGTCATACACATCTATTCTATTATCAATCAATAATATACATATATGAGATATATATTTAAATTAACAGAAGGAATTAAAAATGATAAGTTATCCAATCAAATTAAACTTTTATTGAATACTTATTTAGCGAACGTTACCAAGATATTGTTATTTTTTGGTCTATCATTTATTTTAACGACCAGCTTTGTATCTTGTAATAATGATAGCACAATAGATAGTGCCGAAAAGATATCGAGCGAAAAGTCTCCGGAGCATGCACATGAAGAAGAGGCCATTGTTTCAGTAAGTGACGAGCAAATGAAGGCTGTCGGCATAGAAGTAGGAAGGGTTCAGTTTAAGGAATTAACATCTACCTTAAAAGCCAACGGGATGCTCACGGTACCCGGAAATCATAAGGCAGATGTAACCTTTCTTTCTGAGGGTGTTGTTAAATCTATCTTGGTTCAATTGGGCGATCAGGTAAAAAAAGGTCAAGTCATAGCAACAGTTGCTAATCCGAGATTTATTCAATTGCAGGAAGATCTGTTAAATACCAACAATCAAATTGAAGTAGTCTCATTGGAGGTTAAAAGACAAAAGGAATTAAACGACGGCAATGCCGGGTCACTTCGCAATCTACAAAATGCTACCGCTGAGTTGAAAGGGCTATATACCAAAAAGGCATCACTCGGACAACAACTCCGCCTCTTAGGGATAGATCCGGAAAAAGTGGGAGTCGGTAATTTGCGGTCAACATTGCCTGTATTGAGCCCAATTGGTGGCGTGGTGAGCACTTTGTTTGCTAAAATAGGAAGTTTTATAAGTGCTTCCAATCCGGTTGCTGAAATCGTGGATAATAGCTCATTGCATCTGGATTTACAGATTTTTGAAAAAGATTTACCGGCAATAAAAATTGGACAAACAATACATTTTACCATAACCAACAATCCTGTTAAAGAATATGATGCCATCGTATATAGTATTGGTTCGGCATTTGAAAATGATAGTAAATCAATACCGGTACACGCCCGGGTAAATGGTGACAAATCCGGATTGATAGATGGTATGAATGCTACTGCTATTGTCAGCCTTAAAAACAATACAACTCCGGCTGTTCCCAATGAGGCTATTGTGGAAGCCGGTGGAAAGAACTATGTGTTTGTCTTGACAAATAAAAAAGTTGAAGATACTCATGTGGAAGAAGGCTTAGAACATCAGCATGAATCCACAACGCATCGTGAAAATAAAGTTTTTGAACGAATGCAGATTGTCAAAGGAACATCTGCAATGGGATATACGGCGGTGACTTTTATTCAAACTATTCCGGATGATTCGTTTATTGTGACGAAAGGAGCCTTCTTTGTCAATGCAAAACTTACTAGTACCGGCGAACACGAGCATTAATACCGAATTGACTTTTAATATAGACCAATTGATGGAAACGGTATATTGGTCTATTTAAAAGTATCATCGGTATTACGATTGTAAAAAAGTAAAATAGATTGGGCTATTTTACTTTTACAATTTGTATAATAGGCTAATAGTTAGAATGTTGATTTTACACAGTTTCGTATTCCGGAATTGGAAGAAATGAGAATATATTGATTCTAAGGAGTTCATAATTAGTATAAATAACTATTTTTGTTAGGAAAATCCGGTTTGATGACACAATATTGCTTTATTGTTAGACTCACAGAGTTGGTTTGCTGTTTCTGTATTATCGTTTCTTCAGCAGTTAGTGGTAATTGTCAATATTCTAATGTACAGCAAGCAAATAATATAGAATCACTTACTATCATTGACAGAGAGAAAGATGAGTTTAAGCTTGGTGAAATAATTATTCCGGCTGCGTTTATAGCGACAGGAAGTGTGTTGAACATAAAGGGTCCTGATGCAGCAAAAAAGTTGATTGTCAGGGAACGTAATGAGTATTTGGGCCAGTTTCGTACCTATGTGGACGATTATCTTCAATTTAGCCCTATAATACTTGCCTATGGTCTGGATGTTTGTGGAGTAAAGTCCAAGAATGATTTTATCAATAAGACAGCGATATTGATAAAGGGCGAAGCTATGATGTTTACAATATCGCATTCTTTAAAATATGCAACAAGTATGACAAGGCCGGATCATTCAAATAATCATTCCTTTCCATCCGGACATACTGCACAAGCATTCGCTGCTGCAACCTTTCTGTCGATGGAGTATAAGGACAACTATCCCTGGATTCCGGTGGTATCCTATGGTATAGCATCTTCTGTTGGATTGCTTCGAATGGCCAATAATAAACACTATATAAGCGATGTATTACTAGGTGCAGGAATAGGGATATTGTCTATGCAAGTATCATATTATACCCACCGATATAAATGGAAATCCATGAAGAAAGAAGTGAAAGCAGAATGTCTTCCTTCCCATTGACGCTTTGCAACACTTTGATTGTATTGAACTTTAGATAAACATTGATTTGAAATAAATTTGGTCAATTCCAAATGAAATCGTACCTTTGCGGAAGAATTTAGAAAAATTGATAGGGGGCGTTAAGTTCCCTATTTTATTTTATACAAAAGAAATGATCTTAGAAGAACAGATAGAACAAATAGTACAAGAGTATTTTCAACTTTTAGGGCGAGAAGATTGTTTTATTGTTGATATTATCTTGAAAGGCAATAAATTGGAGATATACATCGATAGTGATGATGCCATTGATTTTGAGATATGCAGGAAAGTAAGTCGAGAAGTTGAAAAGTTTTTAGATGAAGGTTTACCATTGGGCGAAGATTACCTTTTGGAAGTTTCTTCACCGGGTCTTAGCAGGCCTTTAAAGTTGCCACGACAATTTAAAAAGAACATTGGCAGAGAAGTTACAGTATTAGCAGCGGATAAGAGTCGTCAAAAAGGGATTCTGACAAGTGCTGATGATGATCACTTTCAAATTACATTTACAGTAAGTCGAAAAGAAGGCAAGAAAAAAATAAGCGAAGAGCAAACACTGACCATACCTTATAATGAGGGCCGGAAAGTGACCATCAATATTAAATTTTGATACTTAATTAAAATTGTTAAAATGAATTTAACAGAAACCTTTAAGGATTTTAAGGATGGAAAAAATATAGACCGTCCAACCATGATGCGCGTACTGGAAGATGTATTCCGCACATTGATTAAAAAGAAATATGGATCGGATGACAACTTTGACGTCATCGTGAATATGAATACCGGAGACTTAGAGCTATGGCGACGTAGAACTATTGTTCCGGACGGTGAAGTGACGGATGAATTGACAGAAGTGTCCATCACGGAAGCTTTGGAAATGGATGAAGACTACGAGGTAGGTGACGAATGTAATGAGAAGGTAGAAACAGAAGAATTTGGACGTAGAGCAGTGATGGCAGCTCGTCAGACCCTTGTTTCCCGCATTATGGAATTGGAAAAAGATGAGATTTATAAGAGATATGAAGATCGAATCGGCGACTTGATTACCGGTGAAATACATCAGGTATTGGGTAAAGAAGTGTTGGTATTGGATGATGCTACAGGACAGGAGATCGTATTGCCAAAGTCAGAGATGATTAGGGGTGATTTTTTCCGCAAAGGAGAATCTACGAGAGGTGTCATTAAAAAGGTTGAAATGCGCAATAACTTACCCGTCATAACCTTGTCTCGAACAGAGCCACTCTTCCTTGAAAGGCTTATGGAACAAGAAGTTCCGGAGATAGAAGACGGTTTAATCACGATTAAAAAAATAGTCCGTATCCCGGGAGAAAGAGCTAAAGTCGCTGTCGAATCATACGATGATCGCATCGACCCGGTAGGAGCTTGTGTGGGGATGAAAGGAAGCCGAATCCATGGTATCGTACGTGAACTTAGAAATGAGAATATAGATATTGTCAACTACACGACCAATACTATTTTGTATATCCAGAGATCACTTACTCCTGCTAAAATAACCGATATTCAGACTTTCCCGGAGAGTATGAAAGCATCGGTATTCTTAAAGCCCGATCAAGTGTCATTGGCAATCGGTAAGAATGGAAGCAATATTAAGTTGGCATCTAAGTTGACCGGATATGAAATTGATGTGTATCGCGACACGGATGAAACAGAGATCGATGACGTAGAATTAGATGAATTTGTTGACGAGATTGATGAGTGGGTAATTGATGCACTCAAGTCCATTGGTTGTGATACAGCAAGGAGTGTCCTTAGGCTGACAGTAGATGAGTTGGTACGAAGAGCTGACTTAGAAGAAGATACGGCTCGTGAGGTAATTCGTATTTTGGAAGCTGAGCTGGAAGATGAATAAGGGACATCAGAAATAAGGTTGGCATGAAAGTTTTTTTGCCAATCTCATTTGAATTAAAATATATAATATACTTTTGTGCAAATTTCCGGTAAGCACTAAGTGTTACAAATAAACCGGAATAAATTTTTTGAATGGCAAAAAAACAATTAATACAGGTAGTTAGAGAGCTAAGTGTCGGGATGGACACTATCCATGACTTTCTGATCTCCAAGGGTTTTGAATTGGAGAAAAAGCCCAACGCAAAGCTTTCCGAGGACATGTACGACGCTTTGATGATAGAGTATCAAAATGATTTAGCTATCAAGAATAAAGCTGAACAAATGTCCCTAAGCAACAGGCCATCTGTTAAGAAAGAAGAAAAAGTTGAAACACATACACCCACACCACATGTTGACATCGCGGAAGATAAAAAACCCGAAGTTCCTAAAGAAGTGGTACAGCCGGAAGAACCAAAACCTCATGTTGAACCTACTACGGAACAAGAGGATGGTAAAGTTGAGTTGAAGGTTGTAGGCAAGATAAATCTGGATGACTTAAAACCGAAAAAGAAGGCTACACAGCCTAAATCTGAAGTGGTTGATGCCAAGAAAGAAGCTGAAAAAGAGGCTGAAAAGGAAGTTGAAAAAGTTGAAACACCTCCAATTGTTGAAGAGGTGGCTAAAGACAATGTTCATGTAGTTTCAGATTCAAAAGAATCAGAGATTGCATCAGAAAAGCCTCAAGGTGCGAGTACTGGTGACAATGAGGTCGTTGAAGATACTTTCCGAGCCGAAGCTCCTACACTAAAAGGCCTTAAGATTGTAGGAAAGATAAATACGGATAGAATAACGAGACCATCCTCCTCTAAGAAGGAAGAAGTTAAGAAAGATGCAAAACAGCCCGGTCAGACACCTTCTCAGCCCGGGTCAGCTAACTCTGGGGATGAATTGAAGAGAAAACGTAAGCGTAAAAAGCTTCCGGTGAATTTCAATCCACAGGGTGGAGGCTCACAAGAGCATGGCCATCGAGGCGGAGATAGCCACGCTAAAGGCGGTAAAAAGCACCAAAATGAAGTGGTCAAAGAAGTTTCTCAAAAAGAAATTGATGACAAGATTAAATCCACTATGGCTCGTATCAACGTCGGTGGAAAGAATAAGAGATCGAAAATACGCAGAGATAAACGAGAGACAATTCGTGAAAAGACAGAAGCTTTAGAATCAGCCAATACCAATGATAAATTGCAAGTTACCGAGTTTATTTCGGTTTCAGAATTGGCATCCTTGTTGAACGTAGCCACCATTCAAGTCATTACAACATGTATGAACCTTGGAGTAATGGTATCCATCAATCAGCGTTTGGATGCTGAGATCATTGAATTGGTTGCTTCAGAATTTGACAGAGAAATAGAATTTATTAGTGCAGAAGATGAATCCGACTTTGACATCAATGATGAAGAAGATAGTGAAGATTCATTGGTGCCTCGTGCACCCATTATTACGGTGATGGGTCACGTTGACCACGGTAAAACTTCCTTACTTGACTATATTAGACAAGCAAATGTCGTCAGTGGTGAAGCCGGAGGTATAACCCAGCATATTGGAGCTTATGAAGTCGATGTCAAAGGCAAAAAGATTGTATTCCTCGATACGCCGGGTCACGAAGCCTTCACGGCGATGCGTGCCAGGGGTGCTAAGATCACTGACGTAGCAGTCGTCATCATCGCTGCTGACGATAGTATTATGCCTCAGACGAGAGAAGCTATCTCGCATGCTCAAGCAGCCGGTGTACCCATAGTTTTTGCCATTAATAAAATTGACAAACCGGCAGCTGATCCGGAAAAGATTAAGAATGAACTCGCCCAAATGAACATCCTAGTAGAAGAATGGGGCGGTAAGTACCAATCTCAGGATATTTCCTCCAAGACCGGTCAAAATATTGACCTCCTCCTTGAAAAAATATTGCTGGAAGCAGAGATTTTGGATTTGAAAGCTAATCCGGATCGACTTTCCATCGGTACAGTTATCGAGGCTTCTCTCGACAAAGGTAGAGGTTATGTGACAAAGATATTGGTTCAAAATGGAACTCTTAACCAGTCAGATTATATCGTCGCAGGAGAGTATAGTGGTCGTATAAAAGCCATGTTTAATGAAAGAGGGAAAAAGATTAAGACAGCAGGACCCTCTACACCTGTACTCGTATTGGGGCTTTCAGGCGCTCCTCAAGCCGGTGATAAATTTAAGGAATTTGAAAATGAAGGCGAGGCAAGACAGATTGCTGCCCGCCGTTCTCAGATAAATCGTGAACAAACTAACCGTGCGACACGCCGAATCAGCTTAGATGATATAGGAAGACGCCTTGCACTCGGTACTTTTAAAGAGTTGAATCTCATTATTAAGGGTGATGTGGATGGCTCTATTGAAGCACTTGCAGATTCATTAATTAAGCTTTCTGTAGAAACCATTCAAGTGAATGTCATACACAAAGCTGTAGGTCAGATTACAGAATCTGATATTATGCTTGCTTCCGCTTCCGATGCTATCATTATAGGCTTCCAAGTGAGACCTTCCATAGGAGCACGCAAAGCAGCCGAAAGAGAAGGGGTTCAGATCAAGACATACTCTATCATTTATGAAGCAATAAATGAAGTCAAAACAGCTATGGAAGGTATGCTTGAACCTACCAAAGAAGAGAAAAATACTTGCGAAATCTTGGTGCGGGAAGTGTATAAAATCAGCAAGGTTGGAACGGTTATCGGAGCTTATGTGCAGGAGGGCAAAGTCACTAAATCTACCTATGTCCGTGTCATTCGTGATGGAATCGTCATATTCCCTACGAAAGAAAATGTGCATGGTGAAATAGGTACACTCAAAAGGTATAAAGACGATGTTAAAGAGGTTAGAGCCGGGATGGAATGTGGCTTGACAATTAAAAACTTTAATGACATCAAAGTCGAAGATATCATTGAAGGGTATGAAATCATAGAAGTGAAACAGACGCTGTCCTAAGCTTTTCCAGTAAATGAAACAGAATGAATTGAAGTTGTACTTAGATACATTGGTGTCCCGGTACAACTCTCCTTCATTTATCGTCAATGACCCAATCTCCATCCCCAAACAATTTGTAGTTAAACAGGATATTGAAATTTCAGCATTCTGGACGGCTATGCTTGCCTGGGGACGACGATCAACGATTATTTCAAAGGCTACGCAGATAATCACCTTGATGGATCATAGCCCTTATCAATTTATTAAAAATCATCAAGAATCTGATAGAAAGCCTTTCTTGCAGTTTAAACATCGCACTTTTCAACCCGAAGATGCATTGTATTTTCTTCATTTTTTTCAAAGGATTTATCAACAGTATGACACCCTTGAAGATGCTTTTTTAATTGAAGGAGAGAATAAAGGGGTGGAAGCGGGATTGACTCATTTTTATAACCTTTTTACTCAAGATGAATGGCTGCCACAGCATACCAGAAAGCACCTTTCCACTCCGGCAAAGAATTCTGCTTGCAAGCGACTTAACATGTTTTTTAGATGGATGGTTCGCCGTGACGATGCTAAAGTGGACTTTGGGATATGGGAAAAATTTTCCGCCAAAGATTTATTCATTCCTTTAGATGTGCATGTTGGTAAGGTCTCAAGAAGTCTCGGGCTTTTACAACGACCATCCAATGACTGGAAAGCCGTATTGGAATTGACAGACAACTTGCGAAAAATGGATAGGTCGGACCCCGTAAAATATGATTATGCCCTATTTTCCTTAGGAGTAGATGGAATTATGGTATGACTTTGTCCCGATTTAGGATATTGTTGGGATCAAATGCCTTTTTAATTTGTCGCATGATCAATATTTCATCTTTGGTAAATTGTAATGGCATAAAAGGTCTGTTCAACAAGCCGATGCCATGCTCTCCCGATAGAACACCATTCAGAGCAATGACACCTTCAAAAATGGCATGTACACCCTCTGTTAGCACATGATTCCATTCATGGTCATCGAGGTCTTCCCTTAATATGTTGACGTGGATATTGCCATTGCCGGCGTGACCGTAACACACGGAGTGGAAGTTATATTTTATTCCGGTTTCTTTTACTAAATGGATTAATTCAATTAATTTATTTACAGGAACAACTGTATCGACTTCTCTGTAAGTAGAATGATGTCTGACGGCAACTCCAATTAGCTTTCTGATACGCCATAATTTCTCTCGTGATTGCTCTGAATCCGAAACCAAGATATTGATATATGGTAATGTTTCCATCAAAGAGCCTAAATTCAGGATATTTGATTCCATTTCTTCCACGCTATCCGATTCTATATCGATCAGCAAGTGGCATGCACAATTTGTCTCGATATTAATTTCTTGTTTGCCTTCGTAGAGGGCTACAATATCTATGGCGGAACGTTCCATCCATTCTATTGCGGCTATATTAAGACGGGATTTTTTTAACGCAATAAGGGTATTAAGTCCATCCTCAAGGGATGCAAATGAAATCAATATGGTATTTTGTAAGCTTGGAGGCCGGACTAATCTAAGTGTAATCTCAGTGATAATGCCCAATGTCCCTTCGCTTCCGCATATCAATTGTGTCAAATTATACCCTGTGGAACTTTTTTCAACGACATTGCCGGTATGTATGAGAGTACCATCGGCCAACACGACTTCTAAGCCGGCAACGAAGTTCTTTGTAGAGCCATATTTATAAGAATGCGGACCAGCAGCATTGGTGCTTACATGACCACCGATAAGGCTCGTTCCGCTGCTGGCCGGATCTACCGGATAGTACCAACCATGTCGGGCAACATATTCTTTCAAGTTGTCAACAATACATCCGGGTTGAACAGTAACTGTGCCGTTTTCTGAATCTAAAGAGATGATTTGATCCATTTTCGTTAAAACCAATAATACACCACCCGGAAATGAAACTGAATTGCCAGCAAGCCCCGTGCCTGCACCTCTTGGAGTAATGGGAATTCCCAATTTGTTACAGGATTCTAAGATGAAGCTAATTTCTTCTTTTTTTTCAGGAAAAACCAGCATACCCGGCAAAGCTTGATATACACCGGTTTCGTCCTTGGCATATTCATTTAGAGTACCTTCGGCGAGACTGAATTGGTCGCATCTTAACCGTTGTGTCAACAATTCTGTCAGCTTAGCAATAGACATTTCACTAAAACTTATTTGTACGGATTAGAGAGTGTAGTGTCTTGCAAAACGCCGTTATCTGTAAGTGTTTTTAGAAAAGCGATAATTTGCGTCCTTTGTTCTTGAGTTAATTCTATTTGAGCTATTAATGGATCCCGCTTAGGAGAAGGATGACCACCACTCATATAGTGATCCATCACATCTTCTATGGTTTTTAGGTGTCCATCATGCATATAGGGTCCTGTAAGCATAATATTTCTAAGGCCGGGAGTCCTGAATTTACCTACATCATTAGAATCCAATGAGAATTCAGCGCGTCCTTTATCTAAGAATTGAAATGCGTATTTTGCCGGGCTAATCCCATTGTTGAAGTAGTCATTGGTCGTAAACATAGGCTCATTGTGGCAATGGCCGCACTGGGCGTCCGGTAGTAAGAAAGGTTGTTTGTCAAAAAACATATCCAAGCCTTGGGATTCATCATAATCGAAGAAGTCAAGATTCTGTTTGAAGCGGTCATACTTTGATTGTCCAGTTGTCATAATCGTCCTTTCAAATTGGGCAATTGCTTTTGCTGCCAATTCTTTGGTAATTTCCTTCCTATCTTTAATGCCAAATGCTTTGCGGAAGAGTTGTGGATACGCATTGTGACGTCTGAGTTTTTGTTCAACTTCCGGCCAAGTAGTATGAAGTTCTACGGGGTCAGTCACTGGGCCTAATGCTTGTTCTTCAAGGGTTGTAGCCCTTCCATCCCAAAACATACCCCTATAATTAAACCCTACATCAACAAGTGACATACTGCTTCGTCTGCCATTGATGCCGTCCACACCTATACTCGTGGCTGCACCATCTGTAAATGCCAGCTCTTGCTTGTGACATGAAAAACAACCCATAGAACTGTCTCTCGAAAGAATAGGGTCATAAAACAATCTTCGTCCCAAGGCAATACCCTCAACTGTAGGCGGATTGTCAGCCGGATATTCCATCTTGGGATAGAAAGGAGGTCGCTTATATTCATATCCTTGTGGGCTATAATCTATATGTTCAAGGTCGCCTGCATTGATAACAGGTTGATCCTTGCCACAGGATAATATGATGAAAATAAGAAAGAGGCAGATTATTTTTATGTTTCTCAAAGCAACTATTTTAGATAAAAGGAGGATTGGTAGTTATTGGTCAAAGCCTTAATTACTTCTTCATTGGATGGGCCGTGCGCTTGATTGACTAATGCAAGATCTAATTGGCTGCCATTCATGACAAACATTTTTTTGACATCTAATGCGATGTGTATCGTATTGTCAGATTTATTGCCATCGATAACAATCGGTCCATTCAACTTTACTATTTTATAGTTTTCGTCTAAGCCTGTATGGAAGGTAAAGCCATCGCTAAAGCTGCCGGTAGAAAGAGAATCAAATTTCCCTTCCATCTTGCTGAAAATATATCCATTCCATCCTGCCCAATAATATGTGCCATCAGACAAAGGGTTACTACTCGGATAATCAGCCGGCTTTGTACTATTTAAGTCTTTGGGCAATCCGACACCAAATTCGATCGAGTTATATGTTCCGGTTTTCACGGCATTGACGGTAAGTGCTAATCCCGCTTGTGCTCCACTTATTGACGTGTTGGACAAGGTATAGTCAACAAAGCTCAAATCAGCCAATTTGAATGAATCCTGTCCTATACGTAACTTTAGATTGGTTAAAAAATAATTAAATCTTGTCATTCGTATAAAATCATTTCCATAAGCCTGGTTTTCGTTGAATACCAATGGTTTACCGTCATAGTTAAGAGAGAAGACGACTTTTAGGTCAGCAGTAGATGGAGTTTCATCTTTGGAACACGATGAAAATATAACTGTTAGAGAGAGTAGTAAAAATAAGATCTTTTGCATGTATTTAGAATATTTTTAATATTTTCGATTAGTAATTAATGGTTATTTAGTTTTCAAAATCAATGTTTGAAATAAAATTTTGTTTATCCGTTAAGTAATGAAATTTTGTGCAAATTTATTGAATTTCACTGAATTATCATTTATAGAAACGACTTATTTTATGTAATCGTTGGTTTTTAGAATTATTCTATATTCCGTTTTCAAAGATTTATCCTATAAAATCCAACATGATCGCAAAGATTGTGCAGATGTTTAATGAAGGATGATATTTTCTAGATTGGCGACGATTTTTTGGGCAATTACTTTTGGGTCGTCACTCACAAAGTGTATGTCTTTGATAAGCATATCCACTTGTATTCTGATTTGGATAAAGTTTTTGAAACCAAGAACGGTTTGATAATTTATCGGAAGATCAAATTTTTTCCTAAATTGAGGTGCGTCAATATAGATGGTATCAGCAATATTGGGTTGGTTTTTAATACGATATGCCAGCCTTAGTGTTCGATATTGTTTTTCGGAATAGTTATACATACTGTCGATGGTTCCGGCAAGAGTATGATTGGCGTTTTTGATATAAAAAGGTTGGTTGGTAATTGCGGAATCTGCTACTCCTACCATAAAGGACAAGGATTGGATATAGATTGGTTCTTTAAAAGTAAAATTATCAAATTGAGCTCCGGAATTTCTGACAAGATAATAATCGTCAATGCTTCGGATGCTATCATGATAATTGCCAGGAGTGAGAAATAACCATGTACGGCTATCAGAGCGGATGGCTTGACCGTCGGTCTTCCAACTTATGTCGGATGCAATGAAAGTCAACTTGTCAATAATTACAGTGTCTCCGGAAGCATCGATAAGAGGGGCATTTGAAAGCAATTGATCCCCATTGTAATAGTCAAAGGCAACACCCATGGTGGGATAGAGACAACAACAATTTTCGTCTGCCGACACATCAAAATTAATTGCATTTACATCCAGACAACCTTCTTTTAGGTTGCCACAAGAGGTTAGCACCCAGCAAAGGAGACATGTGAAGAGGATACGGAGTGATGCCATATTATAATTTTCCAATAATTTCTTCCTGATATATCTTGGTGATAATGTTTTTAACTTGTTGGGAGAAATCCTTTGACATCATCCAATTATAATATCCTTTTTCTTTTTTGAAAATGTCAATTACTGATTGATCAACATATTTGCCAAAGTTAAATACGACTACTCCATCTTTATTTAGCTTGAGACGTTGTGTGGCGTCAAGTGAATTTAAATTGGTTGTAAAGAGGTGTAATGCTTCAATATCACGAACTATGGGATTTTTGGTAAAGTCGCCATTTTCATCAACTAAATCTTTACCTTCATAAAAATCCAGTTGACTTTCAAATACTTCAAGTGTTGCATTGACATCGGCAAGGGCATCATGTGCATCCTTCATTTCTTTGCCACAATAATATCGATATGCAGCCTTCAAAGTGCGGGGTTCCATCTTGTAAAATATCTGTTGAACATCCACGGTGCGCCTCTTTTCCATGTCAAAATCAAATCCTGCCCTTGCAAATTCTTCCATTAGGAGTGGCACATCGAAGCGATTGGAGTTGTATCCAACTAGGTCAGAATCGCCGATAAAATCAAGTATTTCCTTAGCCAACTGTAAAAAGGTAGGCTTGTTTTTTACCATTTCATTGGTTATGCCGTGCACTGAAGCTGCCTCTTCACTGATAAATACCGGTCCCGGATTGATCATTTTATAATATTCACTGCGAGAATGGTCTTTGCGGTCTATTTTAACGATGGCTATTTGGATGATACGGTCTCTGATGACGTTGAGTCCTGTGGTTTCAAGGTCAAAGAAGCAAAGGTCTTTTTTTAGGTCGATAGTCATATTAATTATCTGTATATATCGGTGAAAGTTTGGATTGATTAAATTGCATATTTGCCAGGTAACGATACCAGCCTTCCTGTTTAGTCATGAGTTGAGAATGTGTCCCTGACTCAATGACTTTTCCTTCATGGATGACAAAGATACAATCAACATCGACTATTGTGGCAAGGCGGTGGGCAATGATAATCGAAGTTCTACCCTCCATGAGTGTATTCAAGGCATCTTGTACTAAGCTTTCAGACTCGGCATCGAGGGAAGATGTGGCTTCGTCCAAAATCAATATTTTTGGATCTTTAAGGATAGCCCTTGCTATGGCGACACGTTGTTTTTGACCACCCGAGAGGCGGATTCCACGATCCCCTACGATGGTGTTCAGTCCCTCACTAAGTTTGTTGATAAACTCTAATGCATTGGCTTTGCGTGCGGCTTCCATTATTTCTGCCTCACTTGCTGTGGGCATCCCATAGGCAATATTTTCCCGGATTGTTCCGCCAAATAATATGACATCCTGAGGTACTGTGGCGAAGTTTTTTCTATATTGAAACAAATCATAACTTCCGATATCTTTGCCATCAATACTTATCTTGCCATCGGTTACGGCATGAAAACGCATCAGGAGGCTGACGATGGTAGATTTGCCGGCACCACTCGACCCGACTAAGGCTATCTTTTGACCTTGTTGTACCCGCAGGCTTATATCCTTTAATACTGCTGCTTCCGGGCGTGAGGGATAGTTGAAAGAAACACCTTCAAATACGATATCTCCTTTTAAGAAAATAGGATTAGCATTGTTTTGGTTGTTAGGGCTGATTTCAGGTGAACTTTCCATGATTTCAAGTATCCGGTCTGTCGCTCCCAATGCCCCGGCTAATTGTGTATAAAATGTGCCCAAGCTGGCGATAGATCCACCGATAATCCCGGTATAGATGATAAATGAAAAAAGGTCTCCAATAGACATCTGTCCACTCTGAACCAGTATTGCTCCTTGGTATAAAATAAAAAATATCCCTCCAAAAAGAACTGTTATTAAGAAAACAAAAAACAAACCTTTAATCTTGGCAAATTTAATCGAGACCTCTACAACTTTGTCCAGAATTCCGTTATATCTTTTTATTTCAAACAATTCATTGGTAAAGGCTTTGACGACGTGAAAAGCATAAAGTGATTCTTCTGCTATGCTGTTGGACGAAGCTACTTCCACTTGCCTTTGTTTGGATAATTTGCGTATATATTTTCCAAAGAATATGGCTAAAATTACAATAATAGGAAAGGTAGCCAGCATGATCAGACTTAGTTTGGGCGTTACATAAGCAAGGATGGCAATGCCCACTACCAAAGTGATAAGTTGTCTGATAAATTCAGCTAATGTGACACTAAATACATTCTGAAGTTGCTCCACATCGCCTGTAATACGGGAGCTGAGCTCACCGACTTTATTTTCTTCAAAAAAAGAATAGGGTTGCGTAATCATGGCAGCATACAAGTCTCTACGCACCTGAGCCACCCCTTTTTCACTTACAAATGCCATGGCTACAGAGCGACCATAGGATAAAGCTCCTTGAAGAAGAAGTAAAATGATAAAGAATAGCCCATATTCAGACAAGGTATATGGATACTTGCTCTTGCCCGCTGCTGTATTAGCCATTTCTCCTGCTACAGCGGGAAATAGCATGAAAAAAATACTCGAAAGCGCCAAACATGTCATTCCTGTGATGAAATACCAACGATATGGCTTCATATAGTGCATGATCTTGACAATACTTGTCCAGGTCGAACGGTTAAATTTTATCGTAGGGCGGCGTGTTGTATTATCCACTTCTAAAAATTAATAGACAAAGGTAATGAGTTTATCATGTAATCGGGTTAATGAATTGTAAAATACGGATGATTGTATGGAATGTAAACGTTGTGTGCCAAATGAAATTTGGTAAAAAATAATCACTGGCGCGCTGTTATGACATATTATACGAAAATGATTTTTGTAATAGCACGAAATAAAGACGTATTGCCGAAAAGTCGGGTTTTCTTTAAACCCGAATTCAGCAGTAAAGGTTTTTAAAAACCGTATAGTGCTGATTATGAGGGTTAATCCCGATGTACGAATCGTTTCAATGGTTTACAGAAACCATTGATTACGAGTCGTAAATCGATTGCGCAATCGACTAATGCGTAATTTGGGTTAAAATCAAAATGCTACCGATATCCATAGGGATGATAGCCGTTTAGACCAATGCAATTAATCTTTTGCGGATATCCTTTCGGTATTAGCAGCCGGCAAATTTAGCGGCAAGTCGTTCTGCCAATTTTTCAATATCGTCATATCTAGCTATTTGTTTTAGCCAATTTTCAGGAATATTATTCAATCCATACAGTAATCCCGCAAGTCCACCTGTAACTGCACCTGTTGTGTCTGTATCTTCACCTAAATTTACTGCTTTTAAAACGGCTTCTTTGTAGCTGTCTGTTGTGAGTACACACCAAATACTTGCTTCTAGGGTATGCAAAACATAACCACTACTATGAATTTCAGCGTCGTCAAGTTTGTGAATTTCACCTTTGAGCAATCTGTCAAATAAGGAAATTTCTGTCGGATTGATGTTCAGAGTTGTCAAGTGATTTGAAACTTCTGTTTGTAAATTTTTGTAAATTTCAAATTTGTCTTTGCCTTCCAATATTTTTTTAGTAAATTCTAGATAGTAGAAACAAGCAATAATAGAGCGGATGTGTCCGTGGGTGATTGAAGAAACTTGTTTTGTAATGTCGAAGCGTTTGTTGATGGGCTTGCCTAGCAAGTCGAAAATCAAAGGCAATATCCGCATAAGCGAACCATTTCCATTGTTGTATTCGTCTGAACCGCCTGCTAATTCCGGGTTTTCGCCATGTGCAAGGCGTGAAATAGCTTGTCTAGTTGCAATGCCGATGTCAAAAACATTTCCGTGAGGTGTCCAATAATTTTCGTGATACCATCTTACAAAATTTTGTCCGATTGTATTTAAGTCAAAGTCTTTCGTTAATGCTTCTGCAAGGCAAAAAGTCAATGAACTATCGTCTGACCAAGTTCCTGCGGGTAAGTTGTATGTCCCGTAGCCAATCATGTCGGTTACTGGATTATTATTTATTTTTTGTCTGCTGTTAAACTCAACAGGAACGCCTAATGCATCACCGACTGCAACGCCAAAAAGCGCTGATTTTATTGTTTCGGAAAAATCAACGCCTTGATCAGAAAAAAGCATGCTTCCAAAGTTACTCCAACCTTTAATTGCCTCTTTTCCTGAATTTATGATTCTATTTGAATAGATTTCGGTAACGTCTAATCCTAAAAGCCCACATGCAATTAGAGAAGTAAAAGTCTCGATGTCAAAATTATCATCTTTGTTTATATATTTTTCCTGATTTCTTTCTGCCCAAAACTCTCTTATTGAATATCCATCAATGACTTTGTTGAGTTTAGCTTTATACATTCCGTGGCCTGTCCAAGAGCGATGAAAGTAAAGCCATTCGTTTTCGTAATAGATAAACCATTTGTCCTCCATTTGTTGTGGAATAAGCCCAAGTGTCAATTTAGAAAACTGTATTTCAGTGAAATGTAAGTCAATATCAATCCGTTTTGGGTTGTCAATAGGGTAGTGACCCCAAGTGTTCTTAGTAGCTATGTCATTCATTTTGCAAGATATCGGTTTTGATTGCTGCCAAAAGTATATTGTCCAATAGTCCCCAAATATACTTAAAAATGTACATTAAAAATAGAGTAACTATTCAGCTATTTTGGTTATAAAAATTTTCATACTTTTTTGGACGGGTTGCATCCAATCCATCATTTAATCTTTGGTACTCCAATCAAGGTCTGTCCCCGCATTGCCCTATATTGTCAACACTTCACTGAATACCTCCATTTATTTGACACCTATATCCTGATTTTTTCAATTAATCACCTTAAATAATCCGGTTTGTCTTCGATGCTGCTTCGCGGACGCTGAATGCTAATTAGTAAAATTCTTGTCTAGTGATGTTTCATTTAGAGCGAGTGATAAGTGATTTTTCTATTCGACATAATGTTGGTACAGTTTTATAATTCATTCAATCTGTTTTTCAAGTCCATCTGTTCGTGCAGTATTCTGATAATTTCAATTTCGTCTTTTGAGATAACCTGATAGAAAATTATGTGTTTACCAGTTCTCAATCCCAGTAAGTTGTCGCTGATTTCTTTATATTCTCTTCCTAATTGTGGGTTTTCTCCAATCTCCATACAGGTAAATTCCAAAGTTGCATAATATTTGTCGGCTTGTTTTTCTGACCATTCTTCAAAAGTATAAAGCCAAATATTGTTCAAGTCATCTATGGCTCGTTGTCTTAAAGCAACTTTAGCCATTTTTTCTTTTGTCTTCTTTTAGTTTTTTCAAATTTTCTTTGAAGTCGAAATTTTCTACTTGCGGACTGTCTAATCCCTGATGAATAGCTGCTCTTAATGCGATTACTTTACTTTCTTCATCCTCTAAAAGTCTAAGCCCTGCACGGATCACTTCACTCACATTTTTGTAACGACC
>JAGPCT010000027.1 GCA_018057925.1 Saprospiraceae bacterium | reverse complement strand
ACTTAATGTAGGTAGTTGCTTATCGTGTTAGTTAGGTAGTAAGCCGTACAATACACAATATTCTTTTTTTTATTCGTATAATTAGGAATAAAGTGTATGTTAATGACTTAATTTAATGCAAAAATAAGGCAATTTTAAAAATATCAAAATTTTTTAATGATAATTTTTGTTCATTAACAATTGTTTTTTTTAATTGAAAATTGAAAATTACTTTTTAATTGAGAATTGAAAATTGAAAATTGAAAATTACTTTTTAATTGAAAATCAACCAATTAATTGAAAATTGAGAATTGAAAATTGAAAATTGAAAATTATTTTTTAATTGAAAATCAACCAATTAATTGAAAATTGAGAATTGAAAATTGAAAATTACTTTTTAATTGAAAATCAACCAATTAATTGAAAATTGAGAATTGAAAATTGAAAATTTAAAATTATTTTTTAATTGAAAATCAACCAATTAATTGAAAATTGAGAATTGAAAATTGAAAATTGAAAAGTGAAAATTACTTTTTATTGAAAATCAACCAATTAATTGAAAATTGAGAATTGAGAATTGAAAATTGAAAATTGAAAATTGAAAATTACTTCTCCATTCTCCATTCTCAATTCTCCATTCTCCATTCTCAATTCTCTCCATTCTCCATTCTCAATTCTCCATTCTCCATTCTCAATTCTCAATTCTCAATTCTCTCCATTCTCCATTCTCCATTCTCCATTCTCCATTCTATTTATTTTTTTCATTTTTCTTTTCTTTAGACGTTTTTACAATAGAAACGAGTAATCTTATTAGTTCTTGGATATCGGGTTTAATTGAATTATATGTATTGCTGTCAATATCATTAGAATGGTACAATAACTCTATCCAATAATCAGTTTCATTGGCTTCTTTTAACGCAATATTCATTTTATTAATAAAATCTGCTGTACTCTGAGCGTGTTCTGCTTCACAAATTAATGCCCCAACAGCCGTTCCACTTCGAAGCACTTGTTTACTTAATACAAATTCTTTTCTTTCATTCATCAAAAACCTTGAAAGCTTAATCACTCTCAATGCAAAAACAAATGATTTATCCTTTACAATATTTTCCTTCATAAATAATTTAATTGAAAATTTATTTAATTGAAAATTGAAAATTGAAAATTGAAAATTTATTTAATTGAAAATTGAAAATTGAAAATTATTTTCATTCTCAATTCTCCATTCTCCATTCTCCATTCTCAATTCTCAATTCTCAATTCTCCATTCTCAATTCTCCATTCTCAATTCTCCATTCTCAATTCTCCATTCTCAATTCTCCATTCTCAATTCTCCATTCTCCATTCTCCATTCTCCATTCTCCATTCTCCATTCTCCATTCTCAATTCTCAATTCTCCATTCTCCATTCTCCATTCTCCATTCCCTGTTTCACATCTTTATTCAAATCAAAATCCGCCTCACTTTTGATGATAAAACGTCCCATCGTCGCCAGCCTTTCGCCCAATAGTTCTTGTTCCGGTTGACCGGGCGTCGGAATCAATATCCCACTTTTCCCTATTGTCATCAAATCCATCACCGTAGAATATCCACTTCTGGCTATCACTATCCGGCTTTCGCCGATGGCCTTCTCTATGCCGGATGCATCTAAAAAATCAACACAACGGACATAATCCGGTACATCAAGATCCGGCCCGGTACAATGAGGCAGTCCCCGCACGATAAGCATTGAATAAGGGCTATGCCACGACTGCTTTACAACAATCTCTTCTAACCGGCTTCGCGTGGGCTCCGGCCCTGACAATATCACTATTACATCCTGCATCATCTTGCCGAAATATGGCTTCAAACGGGACAAAAAACCCACATAGCTTACATCCTTAAACCGATTGGATTCTATCATCTCACCACATAGGTGATTGGGCGGAGGCAGGTCGGGAACCCATATTTTATCAAAACGCGCAATAAACCATCCATAAGCCCATGTGGCACATCGTGACAGAAACTTATTATTTAGCCGCAAGACCAACTGGTGTGTCATCAGGATATTGGAACTCGTCCTGCCAAGGCATCCCAATCGATTGTCAGACACCACACAATCAATCTTATGCTTTGCGACATACGCTGATACAACACGACCTTCCCGCACAATAGCGCTTAACATCCAAGGAAGCTGAAGGAGCATTGACATTGTAAAGCTTTTGTGTTTGTATTGTACGTTGTATCCCGGCAGTCGTACAAAAGGCAAGTTTGGAAATTCAACACGCAATAAATCCAATGCATTACCGTCCGAACCGATATGTACCTCATGCCCTCTATCCAAGAACATACGGATGACAGGGACACAGCGGCTGGCATGTCCGAGACCCCAATTGAGGGGACATACCAATATTTTCTGAACGATATCCGACATCAAAGTCTAATTAGACGGCTTAAATATAGCCAAATTCAGAGAAATCCCGTATTGAATCCAAATTCCGCATTAGACAATTGCGGAATCGATTTACGACTCGTAATCAATGGTTTCTGTAAACCATTGAAACGACTCGTACATCGGGATTAACCCTCACAATCAGCATTATACGGTTTTACAAAACCTTTACTACTGAATTACATCATACCAAATTGCAACAAGTTGATTATCAGTATTATGAAAATTGATTATTTCCTAACTATTTTGAATGAACCAGGCGAAAAGTTAGCTTAATATTTCATAAAGACAATATTGTACCTTTAATAAGAATTCGGGTTTAATAAAAAAAATGAGCAGGTAGCATGCATTAGGGGCGTTAGACCTGATATAAAGACATTTATTTAAAATTCTTTACTGATTGAAGATGCCAAGGCTAACGCCCCTTGTTGATTTTCTACACTATTTTTTGCTACTAAAATAGCAGAGCTACGCTCCTTACTCACACTTAGTTATCAACAAACGAATTACCTTAACAAGGTGTATTTGGATGTCTTTAAGCACCCTTTTTTCATGTACGATAGTTTAATACCGATTGGATATTCGTAATAGTCCAATTGCATTGGCCTAAAAGACTATCATCCCGAAGCTATCGGGATCATTTTGATTTTAGGAAATCCCGTCTTTTCGGGAATACCAAAATATGTTGGACTAATTTATAAATCAATTTGGTATAATCTATTTCAGATCTGATCCAGATAGCATAATTAAAGAGTCAGATTTTGAGTGGAATAAAAATTGAAAGGGGAAATATGTTATACACTATGCAAAAATTTCATATTTACCGGATAAAAGTCAAATACGTATCTTTACCTTTTATTCGTTGATACAAAGAGATTAAAATACAGAATTTCTTATTGAAAAATAAACACAAAAACTATTGATGAGGATTGTATATACCATTGCATTTATTAGTCTGTTGGCGATTTATGGAAGTGCTCAAAGCAACTTTACAGGTGGCGTCATCGCCGGCGGAAGTCTTTCACAGATTACCGGAGACGAAGCCTTTGGATACAACAAGCCGTCCTATCTTATAGGTGTCAAGGCCGGTTATAAATTCAAATCCAGGCTCAATCTCGAAGTAGAATTTCTTTACAACACCAAGGGAAGCTCTCGTGGTCGCCAATTCAATTATCTACCATTCTGGACGATAGAGTTTAATTATATTGAAATACCGCTTTTGGTTGGATATAAGGACTGGCGGGATGCCAGAGGATTTTATCATCTTGTCTTTTATGGTGGGCTTTCTTTCGCAAAGATGTTGGACAATAAGATTACCAATCCGAAGTACCAGCCTTTATTAGAGAATAATCTCAACGAAAACGAATGGTCTTTTATCCTTGGTACCACGTACAACATCACCAAAAATCTTGGCATTACTGCTCGCTATAACCGCGCCATCACTAAGGTATGGGTCAAAGATTTTCCCGACGTCCGCTTTTCCAACTGGATGAAAAATTACCAAATATCCCTGGCGGCACAGTACATGTTTTAACCCAATATTAAAACTGAATATCCTAATCCCCAAAAGCGTAGCGCCCTAAAAGCGTAGCGCCCTAAAAGCGCAGCGCCCTAAAAGCGCAGCGCCCTAAAAGCGAAGCGTCCCAAAGCGAAGCGTCCTAAAAGCATAGCGACCCAAAGCGAAGCGCCCCAAAAGCGTAGCGCCCCAAAAGCGTAGCGCCCCAAAAGCGTAGCGCCCCAAAAGCGCAGCGTCCCAAAAGCGCAGCGTCCCAAAAGCGTAGCGTCCCAAAAGCGTAGCGCCCTACTCCTCGGGAATAAAATAATGGATAATAGATAGAAACTCCTGATCATCAACCAACTTCGGATTGCGGGCAAACATAAAATAATGACCTTCAAAGTCCTCGCTAAGAGCTTCCTTCAGCACTTCAAAGGCCTCTTCATTCTCATCTACAGCCATCAGAGCCAAGACCTTATAATAGAGCAATTCTGTGCTATACGTGTACATATCGGCTTCATCCAGCACATCCAGAGCACGGTCATATTCCTGAATCTCATACAGAAAACGCACATGGGCTATCCATGTTTCCGGAATATCACCACCCAGATCGGTCGCTTTGGTGAAGTAGTAGTTGGCTTTGTCCATGTCGCCGGAAAGGTAAAAAGCATCGGCAATAGCGGCAAAGTATTCTTCTCTACTATCTTCCAGCTTTATGGCTTTAAAGTAATGTTGAAGGGCGATATCGTATTTACCTTCTGCCGAAAAGCACATACCTAAGTGGTATTGCACCTCATCGTTATAGGGATCCAGCCTATTGGCTTTGCGGAAATTTAAGCGTGCCTGCCGATAATCCTTTAATTTGAGATAACACTCACCAATATAGGCGAAGAGTTCACTATCGGGGCCGATATTTTCGAGAGCGTCCAAATAGATTCGTAGCGCCAATTTGTATTTGCACATCTGGAAGGCAAGTTCACCACAATCCTTATAGCCCAATTCAAACTTAGGTTGTATCAAGAAGCTGTATTCATAGGCACTAAGCGCATCATCATACTCGCCGATACAGGACAATGCCTGACCGAGGTTGTACCATGCCAGATAAGCATAAGGGTCTTTATCCAGCAAAACCTTCAAATATTCTATGCCTTGGTGATATGAGCGTTGAGACTCCATATAGCACCATAATTTCTCCATGGCAGCTTCATTGGAAGGCTCTTCGTCCAACACCAATTTAATTTGATGAAACATTTGCTGATAATCCTTCAGTTTCTCGTGGATTGTCGCTTTAGATATCGTAGCATTCAGCTTATCCCGATAAGAACCGGACAAGGAAACATCACACAACAAGCTAAAGGCACGATTGTATTCCTTTTCAGAAATCAGGCAATTAGCCTTGAGCAATTTAACTTCATTCTCGGATGGACTCAACAATAGCGCTTGATCTAAAGCATCAAAGGCATCCGAAGTATTATTCAAAGCCAACAAAATCTGTGCTTTTTTCAAAAACAAGTCCGGGATATCATTATATCGTTCAATAGCCAAATCTGTAATCTCAAGGGCTTTATCAAAGATACCCTCTTTTTCAAAGTACAAAATCAGCTCAAAAAAATCTTTCACTACCAATAAGCCAAGGTCACCATTCTGGGACAACTCCTCATACTCACTCACAAAACTGGGGATTGAATTATTATGAGAGTTATTGTTTTCGTTCATATATACAATTCACTTAAATGGGATTCATTCAATAAAGCGGTAAAGATATGTTTTATCTCAAAGTGTGCACACAATTTTTTTACATATTTTTTTCTGTAAAGTGTGATTAAATAAGGCTTTTCAAAAAAAATCTATATTCAAAATACCCTTTAACACAAGGTATTAAGTATTTGAAAAAAACACACTTTATTCTTTTCACTTTCCAATACTTTATAATACAACATATAAGATATTAAAAATAAATCATATCAATACTGCCACTTATCCAATTGATTTTCAGCACACATATTCACGACTCGAATATGTTAATGTTTTTACAGACAAAAAAGGCGGATATGATCGAACTTCTGAAAAGGTGGACAAGACAGTAGCGTATTAAGCACACCAATGATTATCAGGGCGTGCCCCCGCTTTTGAGGAGCGGGGTCGGGCTATACGCTGTACTTCCTCCTCACGTCGGTCGTGCCGCTTCTATCCCTCACGCAGTAGGTGCACACAGTGGCGGGAGATAGACTCTAAGGCATTGACCGCTATCCTTCAGAAATATCTTGATCGACATCATCGATGACTTGTTGGATAGCGGCGGCATAGATAGCATCCACTTCATCATGAGAAGGCACATTAAGGTTTGGATTGATTTTCAGTATATGCTGCATCAGCGACTCCATACACGATATGCGCATGTTTAACTTTACAATCTCTTCATATACATTGACATCAGAAGGCATAATACTAAGGTTTTTGAGGATGCAAGATAAGGAAAAATCATAGATTAAGGGTTTACTAAAATCTACCGAGGGTAATACACCAAATATCCCATTTTATAATCATTTCATCCCTTTGGGATTTATTTTTCGTTTATCATTTCTTGGTTTCAATTTTTTTAAGCCATTGATTACGTGTTGCAAATCTATTCCATATTTTATAATGCGATATTTGGATTCTACCCCGATGGCGGTATTTATTTCATCCCTTCGGGATTTAGATGTACCCATATATCTTCATTGTTATAATCTTTTCATCCCTTCGGGATTTATTTTTCGTTTATCATTTCTTGGTTTCAATTTTTTTAAGCCATTGATTACGTGTTGCAAATCTATTCCATATTTTATAATGCGACATTTGGATTCAACTCTGAAGGCTGGCATTTGAATTCAATCCCGAAGGGGTGCAAAGATTATAGCCAATGCATGCCAAAATGCCATTAAACCCTGTAGGGGTGACATATTATAATCATCTCATCCCTTCGGAATTCAATATTCTACGTGTTTGAAACATTTTTTCATTGAATGTGTTATACCAAATTGATTTACAAATTAACATTTTTTGGTATTCCCTAAAAACAGGATTCCCTAAAATCAAAATGATCCCGATAGCTTCGGGATGATAGTCATTTAGGACAATGTAATTGGACTTTTATGAATATCCAATCGGTGTTATTTCTACTATGTTGAAATCTGAATTTCGACCCTTAAATTAACCTAAATTGTCGCACATGTCTATCAATTTTAGATTTATCATTCCCTTTTTGGTGTTTATCCTATTAGACATATATGCATTTCAGACATTCAGGGTAGTGACAAAGCCGTATTCTCCACAATGGAGGCAATTTCTATTTATTTCCTATTGGGCCTTATCTGCAATAGCTTATTTAATCGGCATTGGCATGATTACCAATCTAATCAGTGAGAAGCAACATCTGATTACGGTATATGGCAGGACGTTGATCATGATACTTTTTGTGACCAAACTAATGTCCATCCCTTTTTTATTGATAGATGATATCAGAAGGCTTTTATTGGCGGTATTGAATTTTTTTATGGTGGAAAAAAATTTTGATACCGGTCGTTCCCGATTCCTTACCACTGTAGGCTTGGCGATGGGAGCAGCTCCATTTGCATTATTGACATACGGAGCATTACGCAATCCATATAGGTATCGACTAAGGCGGAGCAAAGTATATATCGAGGGTTTACCTGAAGGACTGGAAGGATTTAAGATTGTACAAATATCGGATATCCATTCGGGCAGCTTTGTATTCAAGGAACCACTGCTTAACGGAGTCGAGATGATCAATGGTGAAAAGGCTGACTTGGTCGTATTTACAGGCGATATCGTCAACTATAAAGCCGATGAAATGGATGGTCTCTATGAATATTTCAATCAAATCAAAGCCGGATCCGTTGCCCCTGTTTATTCTATTTTGGGCAATCATGACTACGGCAATTATTACCGCTGGAAGAGCAAGAAGGAGCAAGACGACAACTTTCAGGCGGTCAAAGATATCCACAAGAAGTTAAATTGGTCACTTCTCCTCAATGAACACAGAGTTGTGGAACATAATGGAGCAACAATCGGCATAATCGGTGTAGAAAACTTCTCTGCCTTACCCCAATTTCCCAAATATGGCGACTTGAAGAAGTCAATAGAAGGTATGCCTGCGACGGATATACGGATATTGTTATCGCACGACCCGACACACTGGGATTATGAGGTCAACAAAGAGTTTCAGGATATTCAACTCATGTTGGCCGGACATACACATGGATTTCAATTTGGAGTCGAGATACCGGGATGGTTTAAGTGGAGTCCAAGCCAGATGGTATTTAAGCAATGGGCGGGTCTGTATCAAAAAGGAAAGCAATACCTATATGTCAATCGAGGTTTTGGATTTCTTGGATATGCAGGCAGAGTGGGCATTCTGCCCGAAATCACGTCTTTAACACTAACGGGGAAGGCGGAAAATGAGAATAGGTAATTAGCTGACACTTTTTTTGCCTCGATAGCGATGCGCCTGCCGCCGCTGCTCGCGAATTGCGTGAGGGATCGCAACGGTTATGACCGACGTAAGGAGGGCATTTCAGTGGAGAGCCCGCCCCGCTCCTCAAAAGCGGGGGCACGCCCTAAAAAAAAGCCAATAATCGATATTTGTCTTATTTTTTATTTATTTAATCGAAAAAGGTTGATATAGCTCGTTAGAAATCATTCTCTTTGCATTATTATTAAATCTTATGGTCATGAAATACACAGTTTTATTCTTTCTTTCTTTATGGAGTATCGGACTTTTTGCACAGTTGCCTTTTGGGGGCATGTCTGCCAAGGGTGTCGGTAAGATGTCCGGTGGAATTATCGACAGTATCAGTCGTGAGCCCGTGCAATATGTATCGATTGCGCTACACAAAGCCGGAAAGACTGATCCTATTGATGGCGTCCTAACCGATAATAAGGGAATGTTTTATTTCAAAGAGTTGAGGAATGGGAAATATGACGTATATATTTCATATTTAGGCTATCAGCGCAAAACGATTGCCAATGTGATGATATCTGATTCTCTTTCCGATCAGATGCTGGGTCGTATCTTTATCAGCCCGGAAGCTAAGTTACTCAATGAAGTCGTCATCAAAGGGGAACAAGGTATCGTCGAAAATAAAATAGATCGAATGGTGTATAATGCCTCCAAAGATATCTCCAACAAAGGTGGCAATGCTGCCGATGTATTGCGGAAAGTTCCAACATTGAGCGTTGACCTCGATGGCAATCTATCAATGCGGGGTAGCCAAAGCATACGGGTACTCATCAATGGCAAGCCCTCAGCCGTCATGGCTTCAAGTGTAGCCGATGCCCTTAAGATGATCCCTTCCGACGAAATCGATAAAGTAGAAGTCCTCACCAGCCCCGGTGCCAAATACGACGCCGAAGGCAGTGCCGGCATCGTCAACATCATCACCAAGCGCAAGACCATCAAGGGATTTAGCGGCAATGTAAGCCTTTCCGCCGGCACCAAAAGTGCATTTGGCGGCGCTAACGCCACTTTAAAAATGGAAAAAGTCTCCTTTACTGCCGGATTGGGCGGATTTGGGTGGAGATCCAAAGGGAATCTAACTTCTGAACGCATTGCGGGCGACTACCTTTTGACACAATCAGGTCGTAACGACATGAACGGCTTGGGTGGCCGTGGCAATATAGGCATCGATTATGATATGACAGACAAAGACAACATCGCAGCCAGTGTATCTTTCGGCAAATTTGGGATGAACTTAGACAACTCCATCGTCTCCAACCAAAGCTTTGCCGGAATAACCAATCAACACTATCGTAGAGATCAGACAAGCGTTAACGACAACTTCAGTACGGATGCCAACTTAGACTATAAGCATAAGTTTAAAAAAGAGAAGCAAGAACTAACTATCTCAGGACAATATTCCAACAACTATCGTCCTTCGCACTATGAAATCAATCAATTGAATGATCTTGAAATACTGAACTTCCAAGAATTCAGCAAAAACAAAGGTACTAACCGCGAAATTACTGCTCAAGCAGACTATTCCCATCCGTTTTCCAAGAAGTTTACGCTCGACTTGGGAGCTAAGTCCATCTTCAGAAGGATAGAGAGCAATTATTTCTATGACACAACCAATATTGCCAATGGTGCCATCATAAGGGATGAAGGAAGGTCCAATTCCTTTGGATACCTCCAGAATGTTGTGGCAGGATATACAGAAGGTACATGGAATATCACGGATCACTTAGGCTTAAAGGCAGGTGTACGCTATGAAGCCACAACAATAGAAGGTGACATCTTCAAAGACTCTCACCTCTTAGACAACAAGTATGACAACCTGATGCCAAGTGGAACTCTGTCTTACAAATGGGGGAGCAATGGTCTGAAGCTGGCGTACAATCAAAGATTACAAAGACCCTCTCTCTTCTACCTCAATCCTTATACCAATCAAGCTGATCCCAAAAATATTACTGTAGGTAATCCATCACTGGACGCTGAAATATCTCACAACATCGAATTAGGCTTCAATAAATTTTTTGGGCTTAGTTCCTTGAATGCTGCCATCTATCGAAGATTTACCAACAATGCCATTGAAGCAGTCAGACTCATCAAAGGCGATACCATCGTGACCACCTACTTCAACCAAGCCAACAACACAAATACCGGTATCAACCTGAGTGGCAATATCATGAAGGGTTACAAGTTTATGGTAGGTGGCAACATTGACCTTTCTTATGTCGAGGTCGAAAACAAAACTCTGGGAATTAACAATACAGGTATCAACTACGGCGTCAACGGCTTCCTCAACTGGACCATCTATGAATCTTGGGGTGTACAGGCTTATGGCGGCTTTAGGGGGCCTACTATAACATCTCAAGGCAAGTCCACCAGCTTTTACTTCTATGGTATCGGCGCTAAACGTGACCTCATGAACAAGAAAGCCACCATATCCATTGGCTTAGACAACCCATTTACACCCTATCAAAAGATGAAGACCGAGCTCAATGTAAATGGAGCTCAATTCAATTCTGTCAATAAATTCTATGCTTTCGGTGGAAGAATAAGCTTCAATTGGATGTTTGGAAAAATGTCCTTTTCCAATAAAAAGAACAATCAGGGCATTGAGAATGATGACCTCAAAAAAGGCAACGACGGCCAGGGAATGGGCGGTCAAGGTATGGGCGGAATAAAATAGTTGAACCCACATTCAGCATATACGAATGCTGAATGTGGGTTAAATCACAGTGTCCGGTGGTTCCAAAGCCTGCTTTTCTCGCTACTGTAGAGTAAATGTCCTTTACGTCATGTGATTTAAAATGGTCTGTTACATCTTTGGCATCTTTATCTAATTCTGCATCCGTCCAATGTAAGGCATTGGCATTGAAATATTCACCTTTAGCCGTATTCGGATTGGCACAGCCAAATACTTTGCGCATCCAGCGGTTCATCGCTTTGGTACTGATATTGATTAATGAAATAATCTATTTTTCATTGAGTTTCAAATATTCATTATAATATTGTCCGGCTATGGTATCTAATTCGGTGTTCCATAAATATAAAAAGGCAGGATAGAAATATTCTGATCCTATCATTGTCTTTTTGTACTCCCATTTATCAAAAAGGCTTTCAGCTATTTTTTTTGATATTGGCAAATAATCTTTATCATCACCAAGTATTAAAAGATTAGCCTCTTGCGAACCATCTTTCGATAGACACTTTTTATCAAACTCTCCTCCCTCACCCATAATAATTGAAAAAATATGCTGTATCACCAGATATTTGAATGCTCGACACCAAGGGTTTTCATGGTAAAGCGCGATGGTGTCGGAAGATTTAGATAAATTAAAAGTATCATTTTGTTTTACAATTAAAACAAACCGCTTGTCCCTATTCAATTCTAAACTATCTGGTTTATCATTATCTAAAATCAACGAATCTATAACAGGATTAAACCACATAGAAAGTGCTATGTTTAGAATTTGAGGTTTTTCACCACATAGTTTCGAAAAATCTGATCTTATAAAATATTCGGCTGTATTGTTTAAAAACCATACCCGTTTGCCAAAAAAAGATTCTCTATCTTTTTCAATATCAACAAACTTATTGAAATTTTCGCCATATAACTTTCGGAGAATATAGCCAGAAATAGTGCTTTTTTCTGGAAATGCATAAGCTGAGTTTACGATTATATATGAATTTTTTGATTCTGTATTTACCCCCTGAGCATATGAACCAATGCAATATACAAGACACAAAATAAATGTGAATTTACACTTGATCATATATTGCGTTACTGCAACTTCCATATATCCAACCATTTAAAATCATCTGCTTGGTTAAAATAGCAACTTCTCACACAGATTCCATCCGAATTGATTAAATCACAATGACCGGAAGCTCCAAAGTCTGCTTTTTTCGCTACTGCTGAGTATATACCCTTGACATCATGTGATTTAACCCAAATTCCGCATTTGTCTAATGCGGAATCGATTTACGACTCGTAATCAATGGTTTAATGAAACCATTGAAACGATTCGTACATCGGGATTAACCCTCATAATCAGCACTATACGGTTTTTCAAAACCTTTACTGCTGAATTACATCTAACTAAATTACAATAAGTTGATTATCATATATTTGGAAATATATTAATTCGTGACTATTTGAATTTCAACACAACAAAAAGTTAGCTTAATATTTCTTAAAGAAACTATTGTATCTTTAATAAGAATTCGGGTTTAACCCACATTCCGCATTAGACAAATGCTGAATCGATGTACGATTGGTATCAGAGATTTTACAAAACCGTTGATACGAATCGTACATCGAAATTAAATTTTTATTCAGCAACTCTTCTGTTGTGAAAACCTCGACTACAGAATTCAGGGTTTAAATTACCTTCTACTGCCAAATAATCTCAACAAGTATATAAACAAGTTGATAAAATCCAAGTAAAGAGCCAAAGCTCCCAGGATAGCGCCTTTATTTCTTTGATCTTCAGAATCAAGCAAGGCATAATGCTTGATTTTCTGTGTATCATAGGCTATCAATCCTACGAAGACTGCCACACCTACATAAGATAGAATCCAGTACAATGTTTCACTTTGCACAAAGTAGTTGACTACCGAAGCGACTATCAGTCCAATAAGTCCGAAAAACATCAATTGACCAAAGCCGGTCAAGTCTTGTTTGGTAAAATAACCTACGGCACTCATAATCCCAAATGTTCCGGCGGTAATTCCAAAAACTGTGAGCAATGAAGCCGGGGTGTACATCAAAAACAACATTCCAAATACAAGTCCATTGGACAAAGCATAAAGAAAGAATAATATGGTCGCTGTCTGGACGCTTATCCGGTTGATGCGGGCAGACATATAACCTACCAAAAACAGCTGTCCGATTAGAACAACCCAAAAACCAATTCTACTGCCCATTATAAGGCTTAGCAGAACTTGGCTCGACGCCACATAATATCCTGCAATAGCAGTTACAGCAAGCGCAAGAAACATCCATCCATAAACCTTGGAGATATAGCGCGAGATATGCAGCTTTAATTCATCTTCGTTGGCAAACACCATCCTATTGGATATCTGGCTGTAAGGAGAATCATTTTGATTAAAATCCATAATATACTTTTTATTTATAATGTTTTATTTGACTATAAAGTTAATGTTATCTATCTCAATTTCCAAATTTATCTATTTTTTAACCCAAATTCCGTATTAGACAAATGCGGAATCGATTTACGACTCGTAATCAATGGTTTCTGTAAACCATTGAAACGATTCGTACATCGGGATTAACCCTCATAATCAGCACTATACGGTTTTTCAAAACCTTTACTGCTGAATTACATCTAACTAAATCACAACAAGTTGAATATCAACATTATGGAAATTGATTATATCCTAACTATTTTGGATGCACCAGACTAAAAGTTAGCTTAATATTTCTTAAAGATATTATTTTGCCTTTAATATGAATTCGGGTTTAACAAAGTTAGAGGATATGACGGCATCTTTAACGCCATGTTTATAGTCATAAAATCCTCTGCCGGACTTCACCCCCAGAAACCCTGCCGTCACCATATTGATGAGCAGTGGACATGGTGCATACTTAGGATTACCAAAACCATCGTGTAATACCCGCATAATAGCGAGACAGACATCCAGTCCGATGAAGTCTGCCAATTGTAGCGGTCCCATAGGATGTGCCATACCCAACTTCATCACAGTATCTATTTCGCCGACACCGGCAACACCTTCATAAAGGGAATAAATGGCTTCATTGATCATCGGCATCAGAATTCTATTGGCGACAAATCCCGGATAGTCATTGACTTCAACCGGCACCTTACCCAGTGATTGCGACAACTGCATAATGGTGTCTGTCGTCTCCCCGGAGGTACTGTATCCCCTAATAACTTCCACCAGTTTCATCACGGGAACGGGATTCATAAAGTGCATACCGATGACTTTGTCCGGACGTTGTGTTGCCGCGGCAATGCGTGTAATAGAGATGGAAGAGGTATTGGATGCCAGAATAGCGTGTTGCGGTAAAATCTGATCGGCTTCCGTAAATATTTTTAATTTCAAATCAATGCGCTCTGTCGCCGCTTCAACCATCAGATCCGCATCTGATGCGCCTGCTGTCAGGTCAGTATATATTGTAATGTTTTCCAGGGTTTTAGACTTCACCTCTTCAGAGATACTGCCTTTATTGATCATCCTGTCCAAATTGGACGCAATGGTCGCTTTGGCTTTTTCAAGGGCTTCCTGTGAAACATCGATCATAGCTACCTGAAAGCCATTCTGAGCAAAGACATGACATATTCCATTACCCATAGTGCCGGCGCCTATAACAGCTATTTTTTTCATTATTATTATAAATTTTGAGTGCTAAGATAGACAATGATTTTAAATCTCAACTTCAAAAATTGAGAACAAAATATTGCCTATACCATAACTTTTGCCCAAATAGGCTATTTAGCCCAAACCCTTTAAAAGTTTCAGTGGTGTCTTTAATTGGAATTTAATTTTATAACTTAATACCGAATTGTATAGATCAATTTCAAAATAAAAAAACCTCTGAGATGAATCACCTCAGAGGTTTTATGTGTGGTAGCCCGTAGGGGAATCGAACCCCTCTTGCAAGAATGAAAATCTTGAGTCCTAACCGATAGACGAACGGGCCGCACTATACCTTTTTACAAAAGCGACACAAAAGTACAATCTTTTTTTAAACTACAAATTTTTTTTGAACATTTTTTAAAAATATTTATTCACTATTGTAATTATTGTTACTTTTACACTAAGTATCTAAACTGTTATAACGAAAATGATTAAAAAAATTGCAATCAACGGCTTCGGTAGAATAGGCCGTATTACTTTGAGAAACCTTCTTTCCTCCCCAAATATTGAAGTTGTCGGCATCAATGACCTTACCGATAATGCTACTCTTGCTCATCTATTCAAATACGATACAGCTCACGGCATCTTCCCCGGAGATGTTACCAGCGACGAATCTTACATTTATATCAATGGTAAAAAAATAAAAGCTACTTCTATTCGTGACCCAAAAGAACTTCCTTGGAAGGAATTGGAAGTCGATGTAGTCTTAGAATGTACCGGGATCTTTCTATCTAAAGAAAAAGCAAGCTGGCATCTTGAAGCAGGCGCCAAGAAGGTTGTCCTTTCTGCCCCCGCAGGCGAAGATGTCAAAACCATCGTTCTAGGTGTTAACAATCATGACATTGTCCCGGAAACCCAGATTTATTCCAATGCGTCTTGTACCACCAATTGTCTCGCTCCCATAGCTAAAATAATTGTGGACAACTGGGGCATAGTCTCCGGTTCTCTTTCAACAGTACACGCCTATACTTCTGACCAAAACCTTCAAGACTCCCCGCACCGCGACCTCCGCAGAGCAAGAGCTGCTGCAGCCAACATCATTCCGACGTCCACCGGCGCTGCTAAAGCCGCTGCATTTGTTGTTCCGGAACTCATCGGTAAGATGACTTCAATGGCTCTTAGAGTCCCCGTCATCACCGGATCTATCATTGACCTGACTATCTTCACCGAAACCAAATTGGATAGAGATCAAGTCAATGCTTCCTTCAAAAAAGCCGCAGAAGAGCAATACAAGGGGATTATCGAATATAGTGAATTACCTTTGGTATCATCTGACATCATCGCCAACAAGTATTCTGCTATTTTTGATAGCAAGTTGACACTCGTCAGGGATAATATGCTTCGCGTATTTGCATGGTACGACAATGAAGCAGGTTATTCTGCAAGACTCGCACAGTTAGCGACTTTAGTCTGATATTATCGATCGATAATCATGACTGACAGCTTAGCTAAACATACCAATTGATCTTTCTCATTTAAAATTTCAATATTCCAGAGGTGTATCTTCCTTCCAATCTTGATTGGGCGGGCGATACCCCTCACCCACCCTTTGGGTACAGGCCTCAGATGATCTGCCGTGATATTGAGTCCGACAGCACTTTGCTTCGAAATGTCTTCAATACACAGGTAAGAACCCACGCTACCCAATGTTTCAGCCAATACCACGGACGCCCCACCATGCAATATCCTCATAGGCTGATGTGTACGATGATCTACAGGCATTCTCGCTTCCAAATAATCTTCTCCAATACTCGTAAACTCTATTCCAATATGCTCGCCCATTGTATTGATACTCATTGCATTGAGTCCTTCAATGGTAGCTTCATGCTTCCATATCATATAAATGTTTTTTTATTTTTTCAATATTTTCATCATCCATCCCGGCATCCAATGACACCCAATCTCCTTGATTTTTAAACCAAGTAATTTGCCTCTTGCCATATCGTCTGGAATTGCGTTTTATCAAATTAATAGCTTCATCCAAAGTCACCTTTCCTTCCAACATGTCAAATAATTCTGAATAACCCACGGTGTGTAACGCTTTCAAATGTCGATACTCTTTCAAACCATCCGCCTCAGCAATCAATCCGGTATCGATCATCTTCTCAACACGCTTGTTGATGGCATCGTACAAGATATCTCTATCAGGATTAATATAATACCGCATCACTTTATAATCTCTTTTCTTCCTTATACCTTTTCGATATTCAGAAAAAGGCTTTCCACTACTTTCCATAACTTTAACAGCGCGCAATAACCGCATCGGATTATTCATATCCACTTGACTTGCATATACTTTGTCATGATTCAAAACATATTGTTGCAGCCAAGAAAGTCCGTTTTCTTTGTATTTTTGTTCAACATTATTCGCAACAACCGGATCTATTTCGGGCATTTCATCCAATCCATCTATCAAAGCCTGAATATACATGCCTGTCCCTCCTACCGCTACTATGACATCGTGGTCTAAAAATAATTTATTTAAAATAATATTTCCCTCTCTTTCATAATCGCCGGCATTAAAATTCCGGTGTATTGAAATATTACCAATCATGTAATGTGGAACCATAGCTAACTCCGCTGTATCCGGCTTTGCTACGCCAATATCCAGCTCCTTGTACAACTGCCTGCTATCGAAAGAAATGATTGGAGATTTCAATATTTTAGCCAACTTTATAGACAATGAAGTCTTGCCACTTGCCGTCGGACCACCAATACATATCAAAACTTTCAAAAAGAATAATTATTTTCGCACAAAATAAACAATTAATTAGATAGGAGGTATAACAATCCTCTTTTTCATATTATATTTAATGAATATATTTTACCCGATATTAAAGAAAGTAGTACGCTTCTTTTTGAGGTTTTGCTTCAAAAGAATATACTCTAATAAATTTGACGAGTTGCCTGATAACACGCCCATCCTCATTGCGTGCAATCACAACAATGCTTTTGCCGATGCTCTTTTTGTCGGCGCTTACCTTTCTAAGCTCCCCATGCACTTTATTACAAGGGGAGATGTGTTTAATCCGAGGATGATGTGGTTTTTTAAACTAACCTACCAAATTCCAATTTTTCGCTTTAGAGATGGTTATGAAAACTTGAAGCGCAATACGGATTCGATGGAGGCTTGTTATGACATTTTAAATCAAAACCAACGAATAATCATCTTTTCGGAAGGCGACTGTGTTACAGAAAAAAGGTTGAGACCATTGCAAAAAGGTACTGCACGAATGGCATTTGGAGCTTATGAAAAAAATGGCCAAGAAAACATTCTCATTTACCCAGTCGGCGTCAATTATATTGAACCACATAGTTTTCGATCCAGCATCCTCTTATCCCAAGGCGAGCCACTGAAGCTCAGCGATTACCTGCCTCTCTACCGACAAAATCCCAACAAAGCCATACGACAATTGACGGACGACCTTGAGTTTCAACTAAAAAAGGAAGTCCTGCATATTGATAGTAAAGAACACGAAAAACAAGCACAGGTAGGATTTGAAGTGTTAGACAATTATTATCCACCTACTTTCTTCAGTCTGGCTAAAAACCACAGCTTGTTTCTTAAAATGAAATCGTGGGCAATCCATTTCAATAAAGATACCAGAGAAGAAAGTCGGACATCCTGGCCACAAAGTTTATCTTTATTAAAAACAATATTAGCCGATGCCAAGATAAAAACCAAGTGGCCATTTTATTCCGGCTATTTTATCATCAACATCGTAGTTGCTATCTTATTACTTCCAATAGGTTTATTAGCTCAATTTTATTTTAATATACCCATTGTTATTGCAAAAATTCTGACGATACGTTTTAAGCCTCGTCGGGAGTTCTTCCTTTCCATACGTATCGGCATCACATGGGCTATTATAACAATCTGGTTATTGTTGACATTCCTAGCTGTTGGTCTTATTTGGAACTTTAAATTTGCATTGATATTTCTACTCATTTCACCTATTTGGGCCAAAATTGGTTTAATCTGGTGGGGTGCCCGAAACAACTTGATCCAAAAAATCAGGTGGTCCAGTTTAGATGAAGAAGATGAAGAAAAGGCAATGAATATAATGACTAACTTACAATTAATTCATGAAGAATAATCTGCATTACGATTATACTAAACATAAACAAAGGGCGTTAATCGGATGGTGGAATTTTCAATAGACAAACTCAATCAACAAAGTAAAATACTATGTTGAAGATATTCATAAAAAATAAACAATGAAAGTACATTTAGTATCGGGCGGTTGTGGATTTGTAGGTCGCAATATGGTCAAAAGGCTATATAAGACGACCCAAGACAAAGTTTTTTTTATTGATGATTTAAGTGTCGGCACAGACCCCTCTACTTGGTTGGATCAGGCATTCCTGAAAGAAATCAATGGCATTAAAGTATATGGAGAAGATGAAAGGTTGTATTTCCTACAAGCTGATTTCAGAGACGTTGTTCATGCACTTGCTGCCGACCCAGAATATATTCTCAAAAAATATGGACTTGACTTTGTCCATTTTGGGGATATATATCATTATGCAGCCATAGTGGGTGGAAGGGCTAAAATCGATGGCGACCCGATGATGGTAGCTCTCGACCTCTCTATAGATGCAGAGTTTTTCTATTATATCACTCGACATAAGCCGGAACGTGTCTTGTACCCGAGCAGTAGCGCTGCCTATCCTGTTAATCTACAAACGGAATCGGGAGCCATAGCTCTTTCCGAATATGATATCGACTTTAACAACATGGGTCAACCAGATATGACCTATGGTTGGTCCAAATTAACCGGGGAATATCTCGCAAAAATTGCCGCCCAATATTACGATGTGCACATCACTTGCATCCGACCCTTTTCGGGCTATGGCGAAGATCAGGATTTGACATATCCTATCCCAAGCCTCGCTAAAAGAGCTGCCTTAAAAGAAAATCCCTTCGAAGTATGGGGCACCGGCCTTCAAGGTAGAGACTTTGTCCATATTGACGATGTAATCGACTGTATTCAACTTGCTATGAACCATATCAGTGACGGCACAGCTATAAATATTGGCATGGGCAAGCTCACTACTTTCCGGGAAATAATAGACCTCATGACGCGATTCGCAGGTTACTCTCCTGAAATAAAACAATTGTTGGACAAGCCGGTAGGTGTTCATAGTCGTTATTGCGACATGTCTTTCGTTGAAAAAACACTTGGATGGAAAGCTAAAATATCCGTAGAAGAAGGGATGAGAAGAGTATATGAAACCGCAATTAAAAAATTTGCTAATTAAACTAGTATGCCTACATTTTCACGAAGTTTTCCTTTTTTAATTGCATTATTAATCGGTGCTTGGTCGGGGACAGGATGTTTTAAAGATGAAATAGTCAATACGGATTCAAGTTTTAAATTGCGTTTCTCCACAGACACTTTGCTTTTCGACACAACTTTCACAGGCATTGGCTCAGCGACAAAGACGGTAAAAATTTTCAATGATGGCAATCAGCCGGTTGAAATCAGTAAAATTAAAATCCGTGGAGAACAAGGTATTCACTTTACTTTGAATGTGGATGGTATCAACGGTACAGAAGCACAACAAGTACGTATTGAAGCCAACGACAGCATCTATGTCTTTTGTAAGGTAAAGGTCGATCCTAATCAAGACTTATCCGCATCTCCCTTCGTTTTGATGGACTATCTAGATTGCACCATCAATGGCAACACCCAGGCTGTAACTTTAGTGGCGTGGGGTCAAAATGCCAATTATATAACAGGTAAAGATAACTTAGGTAAGCAGAGCATATATACTTGCAACTTCGGAACCATCAATTGGGACGACCCCAAGCCGTATGTCATCTATGGATCATTGATAATAGATCAATGCAAGGTAATATTGCCACCCGGCACCAAAATTTATGTACATGGAGGGCTGGTATTTCCTCAAAACGGAAGTCCATTCATCGATGGTCGCTTATTTATTGGCGAAGATGGACAATTAATCGTCAATGGAACAAAAGAAAAACCGGTTTTATTTAGAGGCGACAGACTGGAAAAAGAATACAATGACCTGGCAGGACAATGGGGCGGCATCATTGTTTACAGCTCTAAGTACAACAACACCTTTAATTATTTAGATCTACGTAATGCCAACTTTGGAATTGTCGCAGATTCTGCTACCAAAGTTAGTCTCAACCACTCCATTATAGACAATGTCAGCCTTAGCTGCCTCATAGGAAATCATGCAACCATCACAGCTTCCAATTGTCTGTTTTCCAATTCAGCAGGCAACAATATCTTGCTTACTTATGGTGGTTCTTACAGCTTTGATTATTGTACTGTGCCCAATGCCACCGGTCAAACCTCATCTATTTCTATGGACAATTATACATGTATCCTCAATGAATTAGGGTTATGCAAGGAGGGAACAGTACAAACCAATAAAGCCATCTTACGGGTCAACAACAGTATTTTATCCGGATTAGATACCGATGAAATCAACCTTACGGACGCTTATGATGGCAAGCAAGAAGCTTATTTTCAATACAGTTTCAACAATTCAGTCCTAAGAGTCAGTGACTTGCTAAAAGAGGAATATTTCACTCAAAGAATCAAAGATTGCTATATCTTAGCCAACAATGATAAGTTATATGTCAATGAGGGCAAATCCGATTTTCGCTTAGATTCCGTTTCGGTTGCTAAAGGAATTGCCAAGCCGATTCCAAATATAGTAGATGACTTGTTGGGCAATTTAAGGAAACCGGATAAAACGGATGCCGGATGTTATGAGTATTTACCTTAATATCTTATTTTGTTATTGATCATTATTCTTTTTAATCAAATGGTTATCAATTACATAGAGACTACCCAAATCACCCATCACTAGATCACCAAATCACCCATCACCCAATATCCCCATCGCTTCTATATCGACACAAATCAATATACCATATAAAATAAAATACTTTGAAAAAAAGTCTTACAAGAATAATGACGATTTCCTTTAAAACTTATAGGTTAATCCAAATCTTATTTCAAATGGTTGTGTGACAATATTATCATCCGCAAGGAAATTATAAAGGACATATATCTCTGATCCAAAGTCTCCCATCCCACTATTATATCCCAATCCGGCATAAGCATTTTGACTGTTTATACTGATTTTTTTAAGACCGCCTGTAGGGCTAAGCTGGTTACTTGGATACTGTGATTGAGTCAAATTAAATTCTGCGTGAGCAAAAACAACTTTCAGAAATTTATAGCGTGCAAAGATACCTTCTGACGTTTCAAACAAAGCCAACTTGTCAACCTTTGAACCAAGATTTTCTCTATAATTTGTAAAAGTCAAACCCAATCTTGGTCCGACACTAAATTCTCCAAAAACTTTATACCCAACCATTGGTGTAACACCTAATGTAAATGCAGAATAATAATTCTGGTTATAATAATTCAGAACCATACTTCCACCATACCACAATCGATCTTTGAAAACTGTTTTTTGCTTTGCAGTTGCCTTTTTTCCCTTATTTACCTTGAGATTTTGAGCATTTATAGAACCGGCAAAAAAAGCTACACCCAAAAATAAAATTAAAATTGAAAGAAATCTCTTATACATAATCGTCTATTTTCATCAAAGATAGAACTAAAATTAGATTTTCAAAACATAGATAACAACGCAATAAAGCTTTTTTTATTTCGAAATTACTTATAAAAACAGTTAATAAATAATGAATTAGTATAAAAATCTATACATTTTATTAATTTTACACTTTCAACAGGCAAATTTAATTTTAACTTTCTACAGAAAATAGTATGCAATCGTTTTTAAAACTTTCGTTTGTTTTTTTATTGTGGGTATCGTGCATTACCATCGCCTCTGCACAACCCTCCAATGATAATTGTAACAATGCTCTTCCAATAACTCAATTGGATGGAACATGTATCAATTACGATTTCAACAATCCTACCTGGGACTTTACCAATGGTAGCTGTTATCCCAATACAGCCAATAATATTTGGTTTAATTTCACCGCACAAGGGGAATACGCATTGATTAACATCGTAGGCGATCCAAAGATTGCCATAACGGTACTATCCTTACCCAATGGATGTGGCAATATTGCAGGTGCAACAGAAATTGCGTGTGGTATTTCACCTTTGACTGTCAATAACTTAAACCCGGGAGATTTGTACTATATAATTGTTGGTCAATTAGTTACTGGAATCACCGGATTTGATATGTGTGTATTGAATCCACCGCCACCTCCCAATGATGAACCTTGTAATGCTATTGTCGTTCCTGCCAACGGCTGTACAGCAGGCACTACAGTCGGTGCAACACCAGACTTTACAATTCCGGGTTGTCCAAATGAAAGTACCAATAATGCAGTTTTCTATTCATATACTTTAGGCCCCACCACGATTCAACTTGATATTACGATAGGAACAAATAATATCACCGGAATGATGGGTGCAGCTTTATTAGAATTCCCCAATGGCTGCAATCAAAATCCTTTTTTAGCAGGAGCTAATACTACTTATTGTGGACCGGTGACCAATATGCTCAGTTTCAATAACCTTACCCCGGGCAGTACGGTTTACCTGATGCTCGCCAGTTCACAACTTGGCGCAGGGACATTTTCTGATATGTGTTTTACAGAAAGCTCCGGAGAGCCACCTTGTGCCACAAATGGAACCTGTGCCGATGCAGAGGTAATTACCATACCTAATGCAGCCGAACCAGTATGTGTAGATGGTTGTAATAATGGACTTCCATCCGGCGGATTTACCAATTGTGGTGGCGCTTTCACTAATCCTACAGCTTGGTACACCTTTAATTCTGGTCCAAACAATACTGTTGTTATCAATTTGACCAGTGGAGATTTTACTGCTCCTAACTTTGTGTTGATGTCTGATTGTGGAACAATAGTAGATTGTAATACAGAAGTTACCACCATTCAATCCAATACCGATTATTGGATTGGAGTGACAGATGGAGAAGGAAATACCGGAGACTTTGAACTGTGTGTCACCCTTTTAAGCATCGTAGCCCCTTGTATCCAAAGTGAAACATTTACTATAACCGGCTCAAGTATGGGATCGCCCTTAGAAGGACCTTTTAAGCCATGTGAAACAATAACCTTCCAATATTCTACCAACTTTTATTCGGGTGGTGTATGCCAATGGATACACACCTTCATTCCATATATTAGTGATTGCTGGAACAATCAAGTCCCTAATCTAGTTGGTTATCCGGCAGGAACTACTGCCGGGAATTTCAATTGGTATCCTGCAGGAACTGTCTATTGGAAACCACAAACCAATAACCCGCCAAGCGCTCTGGGAATCAATGCTCAAGGGCAAATCTGTCTAATTGGAACAACGGGATGTATGAACTTTGTCGGTGGAAGTGGAGGATGTGGCAGTACCGATGGTACTCCTATGCCTGCCGGATGGGTCGTTACCAATGCTTCCGGCTCATGTGGAGGTTCAACAGCACCCAATATGTCTTGGGGTATTCAACAAGGCTGTAATACATTCGCCACTAAGATTTTAACCTTCCAAATGACTGTCCCTTGTGATGCCTGCACCTCATGCGATAAAGAGGAAGGTTTTGTGGTCGGCATATCTTCTTTCCCGGATGGAGCAACAGGCGGTTGGAGTAACCCACAATGTAACGGTAATGGATTACTCAAGAAAAAAATACTTGTTGAATGTTGTACTCCTCCAACTATGGTCATAGTCGATGGAACTACATGTAGTGATAAAACTTATTTTGGAGACATCACCCTCGATCCACCCAATAGTACCATTGAATGGACTGTCGTAACAACCAATGGCGTAACAGGTGCCTCAAGCGGCGCAGGATCAACTTTCTCTCAGACACTCCATAACCCAACAACCACACCGAAGGTCGTAACATACTCTGTAACGCCAATCAGCCCTACAGGATGCCGAGGCCCCGAACAATTGTTACATGTTACTGTCCTTCCTGCCATTGTCATTAATCCCGGTCCAAATAAAAACTCATGCCCGGGGGCAAGTGTAAAAATCGGAAACATTCCGTTGGCGACAGGCGGTGCAGGAGCTCCTTATGATATCAAATGGAGTAACGGCGCAACAACAGACACTGTTACCGTATCACCTTCCATTACGACAACCTATACAGTGACAGTTACAGATGCAAGTGGATGTCAAAGCACAGCCCAAGTAACGATCAATGTTACCGGTGCGCTCGAGGTTAACATCACCCCGGATCCCGCTGAATTCTGTTTCGCCGATAGATTTAACCACTCTTTGAAAGCCAATGTAAATGGTTCCAACGCCCCATTCAAATATAATTGGGTGACGCCTTGGGGCCCACAGACTAACCAGTCGATAACAATTCTTGCACCTTATGAAGGGACCTTCCAGATATTGGTGGAAGTAACAGACGCTATAGGATGTAAGGGAATAGGTCAAATTAATTTAGTACTTCATCCCGATCCACTTGTTATTTTCTTAGATAAACCTACTGCACCTCTATGTCCGGGCGAAACATGGCAAGTTGCATCGTCCCCATTATACTTGGATGGTACGGTATATTCATCCAAGCCAACAGGTATGATAACCTATGACGGCTTCTTGAATACCAACCAAATGATTCCGGGACAAAATTATTGGTTTTATGCCCACTATACAGACCCTAACGGCTGCTCTAATGTAGATAGCTTTCAGGCAAGTACTATCATCTTACCTGATCCTGTAGCCGATCCTGTAGGGCCTTTCTGTGCCAACGACAATACTAAAATTCAACTGACCGGTACACCATCCGGGGGAACTTGGTCCGGAAACGTAACCCCAACCGGCACATTTGTCCCTTCAACGGCTGGCGTAGGGACACACACCATCGTTTACACAATAGGAACAGCTAGTTGTAACAAAGATACATCCATTGATATTACAGTTCTTGCACTGCCACAACCGGCAATACAAGGTCTAACACCTTTCTGTAAGGCACTAAGCCCTAATCCGGTGTTGACAGCGACGATACCGGGCGGAACATGGTCTCCACCAATTCTTAGTGACGGAACTGTTCCTTTAGACGTCTTAGCACCAGGATCCTATACCGTTACTTATACAGTTTCAGTAGGTGGTTGTGAAGGTAAAACTACCGGAAGTCTGGTTATATACCCACAACCGGCAGTCAATATCAATCCGGATGCCATAGTATGTAATCAGGATCCTTTCAATAAAAATAAGTCTAAAATCGATTTAGATAAAGCCATCCTCAGTGGCGACTCAACAGGAGTTTGGACGGAGGTACCTCCACTTACCGGTGCAGTACACCTTGGTGGCGATGTATATGACTTTTTAGGCGTGCCAACCGGAACAGTAGCCGTATTTACATATACACTCAACGCTACTCCTCCTTGTACACCTGTGATTGACACGCTGAGAATTACTGTAGATGAAGAATGCGACTGTTATAAATTGGATTTCAACCAAGCAGCACCACTCTGTAGTAACAATGCACTCTTGGATTTAAATTCACTTAAAATCAAAGCAGGCTTAGGGGCTTGGACACTCGTTTCAATGCCGGCAGGCGTTAATCCGGGTACTTTGGTTGGCTCTATATTTGATGCAACCAATAAAGATTACGGTACCTATGTGGTTCAATACACTCTTAATCCTGTGCCTTCAGAACCGCAATGCCCTACAAATATTAAACTCAATATTGTTGTCAATCCGGAGATAAAATATCAAATTCAAACTGACATCAAAGTTTGTAACAACGTACCAAAGCCGCCGAAACCTAAGACTATGGTCGATTTAGACAAAATGTTTATCGGACAACCAGTTCTTGGAGCATGGACCAACGACAACAATGTAGGCGTAAATACTACAGGCAATATCTGGGATTTTACCGGAGTCCCAGTCGGCACATATACCTTTACATTTACACCAAACGGCGCTCAGGCTCCATGTCTCAATATCCCGCAAACACTAACAGTTAATGTAACCAACGAATGTGATTGTCCTATTCTTAACGTCGTTACCCCTTCTGTTGCATTGTGTAATGATGCATTGTCAATCGTGGATTTAAACACTATGATTAATTCATCTGTACCGGGAATTTGGACGCTAATCAATGACCCTGATGGAGTTAAAAACCAACTAATACCAAATGGTAATTTTGATCCGAATGGCAAAAAATTAGGCAACTATACCTTCCAGTTTGAAATAAATATTACTCCTCCGGAAGATTGTGATAGTACTTTAAAAGTCAATGTTACAATTAATCCTGCTGTAATATATCAGCTTCAACCGGATGCAGTAGTATGTAATTTTGATCCAAAAAATCAAAATGATAATCAACTTAATTTCAATAGTCCCACCATTTGGGCAAGTGCTGTAGTTCCGGGAACATGGACTGATACCGATAATTGTGGAGCAACCAATAATGGTGCCGGCATCTGGACATTTAATGGTGTGCCTACAGGTACATACACATTTACCTTTACACCAAATAGCGCATTAGCTCCTTGTCAAAATATTCCACAGACCATTAAAATAACAGTTGTTGACAATTGTGACTGTGAAGATTTACCACCATTGCCAGCTATAGCCGCTACTTGCAACAATCAGGACTTTATCACCTTAGTTGCTCCCAATGGATATACCGGGACTTGGACTATTAAATCAAAGCCGGCTGGCACAAATCCTGCAACTATTTCAGGAACACTATTGGATGTTAAGGATAAAGATGCAGGAACCTATTTACTACGGTTTAAGTTTGCCAATATCCCTTCCGACTGCCCGGATTCAGGCTTTGTAAGTTTTGTTCTTTCTGATTACAAAAGCGCCGGAATCGCAGGACCTGAACAAAATTATTGCGAGAAAACGCAAAAAATTATTGATCTCTGGGATGAAATTACAGGCGAAGATGTCGGTGGTATATGGACAGAAGTTGGACCTAACACAGCAGGCACAGCATTGGTAGGGACTATTTTGACAATCCAAAAACTCAAACCCGGCAACTACATCTTCCAATACAAACATAATGCTGATGGTGCTTGTCCGGCTCAGATTGCCGAAGTCGTCATAACAGTCAATCCCAATCCTATAGCCGATGCAGGCCAATCCATTCAATTAACCTGCGAACAAGCTGAAGCAACTATAGGTGGATCAACAAGCAGCTCAGGTAGTAATATCGCATACCTATGGACTGAGAAGAACAACAATCCTATTCCTAATCCAAAAGACTTGATAAATATTGTCAAATTAGAAGGTACATACTATCTAACAGTCAGCAACACGATTACAGGATGTTCATCCATAGATTCAGTAGTGATAACTAGTGATCCGAATAGACCACAAGGCATTGTGATCGATCGACAAGGTCCGACTTGTTATGGATACAAAGATGGGTATATCAAGGTAGCTAAAATCGAAGGAGGTGCACCACCAATATTATATTCATTCAATAACGGACCTTTCTCTTCCATCAATTCATGGACTAACCTGTCCGGTAGTATTAACACCATCCGTATCAAAGATGCTAATGGATGCCTATTAGTATTGGATAATATCGTTTTGATAGAACCTAAATTGGTAACGGTTGAAATGGGGAACGACACTTTGATAAACTTAGGCGATACCGTGTTAATTGATCCTGAAATATCAATACCGCATGACTCAATAAGTTCTATCATTTTCACTTCTGATTATGACTTTATCAATTGTACAGGTTGTTTTGATATCACCGTATTCCCTAATCAAACCACAACATACTCTGTCGAAGTTAAAGACAAAAATGGGTGCTCTGATAAGGATAGCAAACGGGTAATTGTCAGAAAAGGCGTCAATATCTTTATTCCTAATATATTCTCTCCCAATGGAGACGGGAATAACGATCACGTCTTTATTTCGACCAATGACCGTGAAATCAAATCAATCAATTCTTTCCAGATTTTCGACCGTTGGGGAGAAAAAATGTACGAAGCTCTAAACTTCCAACCCAATGATCCTTCTAAAGGATGGGATGGTAACCTCAAAGGGCAAAAGTGCAATCCGGCAGTGTATGTCTATTGGGCTGAAATCGAATTGTTTGATGGAACAAGACAAATTGTAAAAGGTGATGTTACTTTAATCCGGTAACCCGCCCTAATAATTTTGGAAGAGGTTGTATTCACTGAGTGCAACCTCTTTTTATTTTAATTGTATCACTTGCCTCCAAATTAAATCCCAATACCACACTTATTTATAGCCTTTTCACAATAAAATTTCGCAAAAGTAATTCGTTGTAAATTTTTACATTAAATCTTTGATAAACAAAGTTTTAAAACTAAATTTGCTCTTTAATTTCAACACATGATACAACAGTTACACAAAAACATAGTTCTTTTTTTTCTTTTAATTGTTACGACTGTAGCTTACGGGCAGCCGGCTAATGACAATTGCAGCGATGCTATTCCAATCACCTTACTCGATGGAACTTGCCAATTGTTTGAATATACAGGTGCAACGTATGACTTAGTAAATGGTGGATGCAGCTCTCCAGCAGCACCGAATATATGGTTTACTTTTACGGCACAAGGCCCCGTAGCGACTATCAACCTAAGTCCTGCCGGTAATAAAGTTTTGGCAGCAGTCCTTGACCTACCAAATGGTTGTGGAAACCTAACAGGTGCAACGGAATTAGGCTGTGGTGGAACAATCAACCTGAATAACCTTGTTCCTGGCACTACTTATTATATCGCCGTTGTTGTCCTTTTACCGCCATTGGATGAAATTGAGATATGCATCAACAACCCTGTGCCTCCACCTAACGACGACCCGTGTAGCGCAACAAATATCGCTCAAAATGGATGTGTCGATGGCACAACGGTAGGTGCTACCCCCGATTATTTAATTCCCAATTGCCCGGCTAACAGCTCAATATATTATTCCTATACACTTGGCCCAAATACGGTTCAATTGGATATCCAGATTCAAACGAACAACATAACCGGAATGATAGGTGTTGCATTGGTTACCTTCCCTAACGGATGTAACGCCGCTCCGTCATTAGCATCTAATAACTCTTATTACTGCGGTCCGGTAATCAACAACTTTTCATTCAACAACCTCACTCCGGGGTCAACCGTCTATATTCTAATTACTAGTACCATACAAGGTGCAGGTAGCTTTCAAGGTCTTTGTGTTACTGAAGTTGAAGGCTCGCCCCCATGTGACACTAATGGTGATTGTGCATCTGCTATACCTATAGATATACCTAATTCCGCCGAAGCGGTTTGTATTACCGGATGTAACACGGGTATGCCTGACGGCCCAATCTTAACAGGAGGGGGAGCATGTACCAACATGAATAACCCTGTTGCCTGGTACAGTTTTAATTCAGGTAACAATAATACGGCAGTTATTAACTTCTCATCTGCTGACCTGACCAATCCACTTTATGCCTTATTTAACTCGTGTAATTCTTGGGTAGAATGCAATCCCGTCTCAGTGGATGTCATTCCCAATACAACCTATTACATTGCGGTAACAGATGCTGATGGAGCGGAAGGCACCTTTGATTTATGTGTCACTTTGTTAAACATTTCAGCCCCTTGTATCACTTCTCAAAGTCTCACAATTATTGGAGCAAGTCAAGGTTCACCATTAACAGGTCCATTTAAAAAATGTGAAGAGGTACGATTTAAATTTACGACCAACTTTATCAAAATAGGCTCACAGTGGATTCATAGCATGATGCCTGTCATCAGTCCTTGCTTTGATTACGCACAGGGCACAGAACCGCTTCCTTCTTTAAAACCAACAGGAAATGCATCATGGAACTGGTATCCAGCCGGAACAGTTTACTGGAAATCATTGGATAATTCAGCCGGAGCAATTGGAATTAATACTTCTACAGGCAATATTTGTATTATAGGCACTCCAGATTGTATTGCTTTTACCGGTGGCGGAAATTGTAGTTACGCAGGCACAAGCATGCCGGCAGGCTGGATAGGCACCTCATATAGTGGAACATGTAGTAGCTCTCTACCTAACCTCTCTTATGGCGATAGTGCGCCTGGTCCTTTTTCGGTAGAATTTACCGTCAAAATTCCATGTAGCGCCTGTACCGACCAAAGCTGTAATGACTATACCGTAGCAATTGGGGCATTCGCAGATGGTCAGACAGGTGGATGGCAAAGCTCATCTTGCAATGGACATTCTCTTTTAACTAAAAAAATTACAGTTCAATGCTGTACCGAGCCCACCATGACTTTAGTTGATGGAACCACATGCAGCAATGTCGTTTTTTTTGGTGATATAACCCTCGACCCTCCTAACTCTACCATCGAATGGACAGTAGTCAATGCAAATGGCGTTTTAGGAGCGACATCAGGCTCAGGGACAACTTTCTCTCAAACTTTAGTCAACAACTCTTCTACACCTGTAACTGTCGTGTATCAAATTATCCCAATAAGCCCGACTGGGTGTGTCGGCCAACCTCAATTACTCAATGTATTAGTGTATCCCAAAGTTATTGCCAATGCAGGACCGGATAAAAGTTCATGCCCCGGAGCTACAGTTATACTTGGAGGCAACCCTACCGCAGGAGGTGGAGCCGGAGCGCCTTATATCATTGAATGGTCCACCGGCGAATCCACAGAAACCATCGAAGTAAGCCCTACTATCAACACTACTTATACTGTTACCGTCACTGATAGCTATGGATGTAAATCAACGGATGATGTCGTTGTAAGCGTAACAGGAAGCTTGGAGGTTACTATCCAGCCCAATCCATCAGAATATTGCCTTAGTGATATTGCCGGCAAAACGTTATTTGCTGTAGTAAACAGTAGCAATAGCCCATTTACCTATGTTTGGAACACACCATGGGGACAATACACATCGAGTACTATACCAGTCAATCCGTCACAGGCAGGAACATTCCAAGTAACTTTGGAAGTCACCGACAAATACGGGTGTAAAGGCATTGGAACGCTCAATGTTGTCATCAATCCAGCACCAGATCTTCAATTCCTGAATACACCTACCAACCCACTTTGCCCAATTGAATCCTTTACCATCGAAACAAATCCTTCTTACACACAAGGAACCACCTACTATTCTATTCCAAATGGATTTATTCTTCCGGATGGCACTATCCTTACTGACCAGATGGACCCCAATATTTCCTATTGGTTTGTTGCTGCTTACATTGACCCTTCAACCGGTTGTAAAGCAAAAGATAGTTTCCAGATAAATGTCCTTCAACTGGATGATCCAGTAATTACCCAAGCAGGACCATTTTGTGCCAGTGAAACGGGGCCAATCCAATTAGTTGCTTCTCCTCCGGGTGGAACATGGTCAGGCGGTGTTTCATCCGATGGCTTATTCTTCCCATCAGCATTGGGAGCCGGCACCTATAATATAGAATATACTATCGGCACCGGAACATGTACCAAACAAACTTCGACCGTAATCATTGTAAAACCTAATCCTACACCGATTATCCTCAATCTGGAATCTTATTGTATAAATCGCACACCCAATCCTATCTTGGTTACAGATATCCCCGGTGGAACATGGTCTTTTCCTATAAATGAATTTGGTGAAGTTCCACTTAACACGATGACGCCCGGAGTATATCCGATTGAATATTCTGTCAATGTAGATGGTTGTATTGGTTCTGTCTCAGATTTTCTAATCATCTCTGATCAACCAAACGCTACTATTATTCCAACAGCCGTAGTCTGTAATGCCGATCCGGGAAATGAAGGCAAATCAAAACTCAATCTAAATGATTATTTTACAGGAGGCAACACAACAGGCACTTGGTCTGAAATCCCACCTTTAAGTGGTGTCATTAACTTGGGAAGCAATGTTTTTGACTTTACGGGAATTGCCAATGGCACAATCGTTCGATTTGAATATGTTATTCCAGCAGCATTGCCTTGTACAGACTCGCGTGATACTCTGACAATAACCGTTGATGACGACTGTGATTGTCCTAAATTACAGTTTTCTACACCTAGTCCATTGTGTAATGATAATGCAGCTATAGATATTACAAATTATATAATAAATGCTGCTCCCGGAAAATGGTCCTTGGTTTCTGTTCCAACAGGATCAAATCCAGGCACCTTAACCGGTACAACATTCGACGCAACTGGTAAAGATCCTGGAAGTTATATTATTCGATATACACTCGATCCAGAACCGACCAATTCGGTTTGTACCAAATATATAGAATTGACGATTACAGTCAACCCGGAGGTTATTTACACGATGCGCCCTGAAATAAAAGTGTGCAACAATGTACCTGTTCCACCTTCCCCAAAAACTATGGTCAATTTAAATGACTTTTTCACATCAAATCCTGTTCCCGGAACATGGAATAATGACAATGGCGTAGGAACAAATGTGAGCGGCAATAGCTGGGACTTCACTGGAGTACCTGTCGGTAATTATACCTTTACTTTTACTTCAAGCTCTGCCGTCAGCCCTTGTAAACAAAAGTCTATAACTGTTACCGTAATCGTAACCGAAAACTGTAATTGTCCGGAATTAAATGTCCTAACGCCAGTGACTACAATCTGTAGTGATGATGTCAATCTCATAGACCTTAATTCCACCATCGTCAGTGCAGAACAAGGTTTTTGGACTTTAATAAAAGACCCATCAGGCAACGTTGCAATACCCGTCAATAACGGCATCTTTAATCCTTCCGGTAAAGTTTCAGGCAGCTATACCTTCCAGTTTGAAATAAATATCAGCCCACCGGAAGATTGTGACAGCACCGTCAACATTGATGTTGTTATCGTGCCTCAATTAAATTACCAATTACAAAATGATGCAACCGTATGTAACAAAGACCCTAAAGATGACGGTGCGGATGAATTAGATTTCTCCTCCAATATAATCTGGAATAGCAGCACAGTCAACGGTACATGGGCTGATACCGATGGCTCCGGAGCGATAAAAACCGGTAATATATGGAATTTCAACAACGTTCCTGTAGGCAACTACACCTTTACCTTTACACCAAATGCTGCAACTTCACCTTGTATTGATATTCCACAAACAATTACTATTCATGTCGTTGATAATTGCGAATGTCCTGACCTGCCTGCTTTAACTCCACTTAATCCGGTATGTAATAATCAAAAGGAAGTTGTTCTTAATAACCCGATTGGCGCCACAGGATCATGGTCATTCAAGTCCATACCTACAACAAGCAACCCGGCGACGCTCAATGGCAATATCATCACCATTGAAAAGAAAGATCCGGGAACTTATATTTTACGCTATACTTATGACAACATAAAGCCAGATTGTCCGGATACAGCCTTTGTGACCCTCATTATCGACGATTATAAGTTTGCAGGGCAAGAACAGGAAACTATAAGTTACTGTCAAGGCACCAATACGATTATTGACCTAACAGATCACCTTACCGATGAGGACAATGGCGGTATATGGACAGAAGTGGGGCCAAGTACAGCAGGCAGCGCTTTGATAGGTAGTGTACTTAAAATAAAGGATTTGGCACCGGGAGATTATATCTTCCAATATAGATTTATCAACGGAGGCACATGTCCGGCAAGTTCTGCAGAGGTCAAAGTTAAGATATTTGAAAATCCGATAGCGGATGCAGGTATAGACCAAGAACTTACTTGTGAAAAATCTACTGCTACCATCGGTGGCAATTCAACCTTTGGGGCTAACATTCAATACTCTTGGAAAGAACTTTTAAACAAGCCTATTCCAAAACCAAATGATGCAACGATGAATGTCACCATCGATGGCACCTTTATTTTGACGGTTACTGAGATTAAGACCGGATGTTACGATCGTGATACAGTCGTCATAACCTCTGATCCCGATAGACCGCAAGGCATAGAAATAGAACGGGTGAACCCGACATGCTATGGCTACAAAGATGGATACATTAAAATAAGCAAAATACAAGGTGGCGCACCTCCTATCCTTTATTCATTCAATGGAGGTCCTTATTCATCAATTAATTCATGGACGAATCTTTCGGGAAGTAACAATATCATTAGAATCAAGGACGCCAATGGATGTGAATTAACTCTAGACAATATTGTTTTGATTGAACCACCATTGGTCACTGTTAATGTGGGTAATGATACCCTTATTCATCTGGGAGATACCGTCATCATAGAACCTGAAATTAGTATCCCGGATGACCAAGTCAGTTTAATAACATATAGTTCGGATTACGATTTTATCAACTGTTCTGGCTGTTTCCACATAACTGTATATCCAAACCAAACGACTACTTATACTGTCGAGGTTAAAGATAAAAATGGATGTAGCGACAAGGATTCCAAGAAGATAATAGTTCAGAAAGGAGTGAATATCTTTATTCCAAATATCTTTACACCGAATGGAGATGGCAACAATGACAAAGTATTTATTTCGACGAACGACAAAGAAATAAAGCACATCCTCAGTTTCCAGATATATGACCGATGGGGAGAAAAAGTATTCGAAGCCAAAAATTTCCAACCGAATGACCCAAACAATGGATGGGATGGAAATCTGAAAGGTCAAAAATGCAATCCTGCGGTTTATGTGTATTGGACTGAAATTGAACTATTTGATGGAACAAGAATGACGTTGAAAGGTGACGTTACCTTGATGCGTTAAATTATACCGAATTGACTTTTAATATAGACCAATTGATGGAAAAGAAATAGTGGTCTATTTAAACCCAAATTCCGCATTTGACAAATTTAGCCAAATGCGGAATCAATTTACGACTCGCAATCAAATGGTTTACAGAAACCATTGAAACGATTCGCACATCGGGACGTCCTTCATAATCAGCACGATACGGTTTTTCAAAACCTTTACTGCTGACTTCGGGTTCAACATTAGTATAAAACTTTCCTAAAAATGAAAACTTTCAATTATTGAGCAATTTTAGTATTGGGTTTATATTGAATAGGTACATTTAATGAATTGGCAATAAAGCACATTTTCCCCGCCTCGTGATGTATTTCGGCTGCCAATTGAAGATGCTCCTCACTATGAATTACGACATCGGGAATTAAAACAATGTTTGTAAATCGTCCACTACCATCTGCTTCCTCCAACATCGTACCTTGAGCACGGTCAATATATTCCAAGACAATAACGCCTCGTTTAGAACACAGATGAAGGTACCATAACATGTGGCAGGACGAAACAGCTGCAAGTAACAAATCTTCCGGATTGTGTAGGGTTTTGTCACCATTGAATGCAGAATCTGAACTACCTAAAATATCGACTTTGTCCGCCATCCTTAGCGTAAAATTTCTGTCGTATGATCTGTAATCCATTGTACCTGAACCTCGGTTTCCACTCCAAATAGTTTCTACCTCGTAATGATGCTCTCTTGCCATGATTCTTTAATTAGAATATTCTGAATATATAATACATTAATGATCAACTTTATTACACCTACTTTACTGTCCTTATCAATATTTTTTTTAATCCGGTCTTTATAAAATTCCATATAACACACTTATTTAGTGATAAAGGTTAAAGGCATATTTTAAGAACTTCAAATATAAGCTGAAAATGTCAATATAATTAAACAATTCACTTGTAGGCAATAAGCAACTTTGGATGCATCATTTGACCTTCCAATTAAACGATCAATCCATATTGCTCCAATTCTTTTTTTGTCTCTGCCAGTGAATAATGCACAAAACCTTTGATACCCAGGTTTTTGGCGGCTTCTACAAACAATTTCCTGTCATCTAAGTAAACAATCTGGTCTATAGGCGTTTGAGCCATATCCAAAGCTATTTTAAAGATAGCAGGATCCGGTTTCCTGAGATACACAAAGCTGGAAGAAACGAAAAAATCAATGATAGAATTGAGTTGAAACTTTCTAATACGATATTCATTGAGCTCCCTTCCTTCATTGCTTACAGCAACTACTTTTAAATGATGCTTCTCCTTCAATAGACGCACAAAGTCCAACATCTCATCCAACGGTTGAGAATATTGAAACATAAATTCCTTGAAATCAGCTTTTGTAAAAGAACGATTTTCATAAAAAACAATATAGTCAAGATAAGCATCTAATGACATCTTTCCAGATTCAAAGATATCAAATGCCAGATGGTGCCGATCATCCAGCTCTTTGGCATCAAGGCGAAACTTCTCAACGGCCAATTGGCGCGCATTTCTATCCCATCCATTGGTCAATAAAACTTTGCCGATATCAGTAAATAAGGTAGTTATTGGTGTAGGCATATCAAAAACTTTAGGTTAAAATAAGACTTTAAATTCAATTTTAGTATTAGAAAATGCTAAATCGATAAACATTTTGTAATCATTAACTTTACTATATTGTCAAAACGATTCGTAAATCGGGGTTGCCCTCATAATCAGCATTCGACGGTTTTTCTATATCTTTATTGCCGCATTTGGGATTATAATTCATCAATCTTCATTTTAAAAGGTTGGTAACTATTCAGTTATATTTTTTATAAAAATCATTCATACCTTTTTGGACGGACTGTATCTAACCCCATTTTTTATCGATACAAACTTGAAGGGTTGTCTTTTTTATAGAATCGATTCATTAGCAGAAAGCGGAATCCAGAATGGGTGAAATGATTATTCCATTTATTTGTTCCCGTTTTTTGAGCAGATAGATCTTTTCTTGGTTTATAAAAATGTCATCCCTTCGGGATTATGCTGTCCAGAATGTTCATCAATGTTTAACCCAAATTACGCATTAGACAAATGCGCAATCGATTTACGACTCGTAATCAATGGTTTACAGAAACCATTGAAACGATTCGTACATCGGGATTAACCCTCATAATCAGCACTAATCGATTTTTCGAAACCTTTACTGCTGAATTCGGGTTTAAGACACTCATAATTCACAGATTCGAAGATGTCTAGGTGAATAGTTACAAAGGTTGAAAACAATCAAAAAGCTTTATTTATTTATTCAACACAGCATTTTCAAATATTCCAATTAAGCCGATTATGCAACTGTAATTGATTTTTCTTTGTACACATCTTGAATAGCATGCAAGAGGGCTATACCTTCTTTCATCGGACGCTGGAAAGCTTTCCTACCCGATATCATACCCATACCACCAGCACGTTTATTGATAACAGCAGTCTTTACGGCTTCCAGCATGTCATGACTTCCGGTAGAGGCACCGCCGGAATTAATCAACCCTGATCGTCCCATAAAACAATTGATAACTTGATAACGACAAAGGTCTATGGGATGATCTGAAGATAATTGTGAATAAATCCTTGGATCAAATTTGCCATAGGCAACTCCATTGGCATTGAGAGCCAGATAGCCGCCGTTATTTTCCGGCAACTTTTGCTTGATGATGTCGGCTTGAATTGTTGCCCCGATGTGATTGGCCTGCCCGGTAAGGTCAGCAGAAACATGATAGTCTATGCCATCTTTTTTAAAAGCGTTGTTACGCAGATAACACCATAATACTGTAGCCATGCCCAAATGATGCGCTTTCTCAAAAGCCATTGCAATTTCCGTGATTTGTCGGTCACTTTCAGGAGAACCAAAGTAAATAGTAGCTCCTACTGCGGCAGCACCCATATTCCAAGCATCTTGTACTTTCCCAAAAAGTATTTGATCATATTTGTTGGGGTAAGTCATCAATTCATTATGGTTGATCTTGACGATAAATGGAATTTTATGGGCATACTTTCTTGATACTGCACTCAATACCCCAAATGTACTAGCGACAGCGTTACAACCGCCTTCAATGGCAAGCCTTACGATATTTTCAGGGTCAAAATAAGCCGGATTGGCAGCAAATGAAGCACCGGCACTATGTTCAATACCCTGATCGACCGGTAAAATAGAAAGGTAGCCCGTTTCGGATAAACGACCATGATTAAAAATAGATTGTAGATTTCTGATTGTCTGCTCATTTCTATTGGAATCAACCACCACCCGATCAATGAAATCGCTGCCGGGCAGATGTAGTTGTTCCTTAGGTATAGTCTTACAAATATGCGTCAACAAATCTTCATTTGTCTTTCCTAATAAATCAACAATATGAGCGTATTCCATTGAATTTAATTTTGTTATCGTGAAAAACGAATACATGAAAACTGAAGCAACCTCCACGCTTCATGCTCCTATTAAAGAAAACAAATCTCGGACTTAAGAGTTCTAAATAATTGAAAAATGCCGTTCTAATTGTAGAATTTCAAACACAACAAAGCCGAAAGAAATTAAAAACTTTCCGGTAAAATCAGTCGAGTGACGACTGAGCCGTAATGGATATTCTATTCCAACCATTGATTGCCACCACAGACATAATGACAGCGGCCAATTCTTTATCTGTCAGATGCTTTGCAGCTTCATTATATACTTCATCAGTAACGTGCCTTCCTGCAATCAGCGTCATTTCCTCTGTGAGCGCTAACACTGCCCTCTCTCGTTCACTATACAACTCAGTTTCTCGCCAAGCATCCAATAAGAACAATCTTTGTGGAGTTTCACCAAGTTTCATTGCATCCCGTGTATGCATATTGATACAGTATGCACAACCATTTAGCTGGGAGGCTCTTGTCTTGATTAGTTCATAAAGCTTTTTATCCAAACCACTTTTGGCAATATAGCTTTCCAAACCTATCATTGCTTCATAAGCTTCAGGTGATACTTCCGATAATTTTATTCTTTTATTCACGATAAAATTTACTATTTATAAATTAAAAAATAACAATAAAAAGCGCAAATCACTATATTAATACCGATTTGACTTTTAAAATAGGGCGATTGATGAAAAAGACATATTAATCTATTTAAAAGCATCAGCGGTATTACAATTTTATAAAATAGGTTGGTCTATTTCATTTTACAATTCGGATAATACCGATTGTATATTCGTAATAGTCCAATTACATTGGCCTAAACGACTATCATCCCGATAGCTTCGGGAGTATTTTGATTTTAAAGAAATCCCCACTTTTCGGGAATACCAAAATATGTTGGACTAATTTATAAATCAATTTGGTATAACATGTGTTTTCTATTGCTCTGCCAATGGAACAACATAATAAAACAGAAAGTTTAGATCCCTTACAAATAAAGACACAAAAATCCTTATTTAGCCTAAATTCTGCATTAGAAAATAATGACTCGATAAACATTACGTAAAAATTGGTTTCTTTAAACCATAGAAACGATTCACACATCGGAATATTTGTCATAATCAGCACTACAGATTTTCAAAACCATTAATGCTGAATCCCGGATCAAAACAATACATAAAATTGTCAGGAGATTGAAGAATGTAGAAAAAATACATCGAAGTTTGCCTAAAGATATCAAAGTCAAACCGAAAAGAATATAACATTAGATTAACAGAAGAAATAAAATTTTTCTTGATTGCAGCTAATTATCTTTTACATGAAAGGGAATGAAAAAATTAATTATGGTATTGATGCGCCCAAAGTGATTAGAAATCTAGTAATAATAGGAGCAGTCCTACTTGGGATATCAATGTTTATGCCCAATTGGGGCAGTCCAAATGTTCAAGAAGCTATACAAAGCACCCTGTTTTTCCCGGGTATTTTTATGATGATAGGCGGTTTTTTGATGTATATGTATAGTTGGGGCGGCAAATTCAAACATCGTGAACGCATTCTAAATCTATATACCTGGAAAGGAGATGAACAGGTAATGGATGTAGGTACCGGCCTTGGTCTGCTCATGATAGGAGCGGCAAAGAGGCTCACATCAGGAAAAGCTTACGGAATAGATATTTTCAACACCTATGACCTATCAGATAACAGCTTGGAACGTGCGATACTCAATACCCAATTAGAAGGAGTCGCAGAGAAGACGATAATTGTCAAAGAAAATATCCTGCATACAAGTTTTCCGGATGAAAAATTTGATATCATCGTATCCAACCTTTGTCTCCATAATATTGATACTTCGACCGAGAGAGACAATGCTTGTCGAGAAATGTACCGAATTCTTAAACCGCAGGGAAAGATTATCGTATCAGATTTCAAGAATACGGCAAGATACACCAAGGTTTTTCGCTCACTTGGTATGAATGTCAAACAACATGGTACTTATTATTTTGACACATTTCCACCATTGACAATCATTTCTGCTGATAAAGTCTAAACAAAATATTTGAACTAATTAGGATTTATTCAAGAGGAAAAATAATTTGATTTCCTTTTCTAATTCTAAAAAATAAAGGATCAGGCGAGCACCTAATCCTTTACTAAAAAAAGATCTTTACGATCTTAACACACACTTATGCCACAAAGATAATATGAACTTTATATATATTTCATTGAACTATGACAATAAATTACAAAAATTGTGTGTTTTTTATCAAATAATGCGGAATAATTTCCCAAATATACCAAATCCCGAAAATATTATTTTTTTTGCCTCGCTAATATTATCGTTTTATATTGCCATATACCCAACACATATACAATTATAACATATATTATTTACCAATACAAAATATTATTCTTATTTGCCTATTTTTTATCTTTTTTCAACATTATAATACTTTGTTGTACAAAATATTGCAAATTTAATTCTAACAACAAACTAACAAATCCTCAAAATTAAACGATTTATACCTAATTCGTGGATTGCCTTCATATATTAAAAAGAACCAGATATACCATTCAATTGAATAAATCTGTATTTTTGCAGCCTCAAAGAATAAAAATCATGGTAAAGCATTATATCAAGTCACTAAAAGATAATGTAGGCTCAAAGGTTGTACTAAAAGGATGGGCATCCAATATTCGTTCGGGGAAGGGTATTTATTTTATTCTTATGCGGGACGGAACAGGCTTTTGTCAAGTTGTGGTTAGCCAAGAATCTGTTAGCAATGAAGTATTTGAAGCAATATCTACTTTGACTCAAGAAAGTTCTTTTTGGGTTGAAGGCACGGTTATTCAAGATGAAAAGCAAGTAGGAGGTTATGAAATTCAAGCAACAGATGCTGGAATCTATCATATCGCCGAAGAATATCCCATTTCTAACAAAGAACATGGTGTTACCTTTTTATCAAACAATCGCCACCTATGGTTGCGTTCTCGCAAACAGTGGGCTATCATGAGTATCCGTAATGAAATCATTATGGCTATCCATGGTTTTTTTCAAAAGGAAGGTTTCTTACAGATGGATGCCCCGATATTTACCGGCAATGTTGTAGAAGGGACAACAACTTTATTTGGAACAGACTTCTTTGGAAATCCGGCTTATCTTTCTCAATCAGGTCAGCTATATGCTGAAGCTATTGCAATGGCAATGGGTAAGGTTTATACCTTTGGGCCGACATTTAGGGCAGAAAAGTCAGATACCCCAAGACATTTGTCAGAATTTTGGATGATTGAACCGGAAATGGCATTCTATGATCTGGAAGATGACATGCAACTCATTGAGGCATTTATCAAGTATGTTGTGGCGCAAGTTTTGGAAAAATGTCCACAACAATTAGAGATTTTGGAACGTGATATCGATCGATTAAAGAATGTTTTCCAACCCTTTCCGCGTGTCACACACAATGAAGCAGCTAAAATTTTACGCGGTGAAGTCGAAGTCAATGGCAAAAATGCGTTGAAAGTCCAAGAACAAGACCTTGTCGAAGCCATCAATGACCTTGAAAAAGTACAAAACGAAATCGCCGAAAGGGAAGAAAAAATCAAGACCAGTTCAAAGGGTGAGCGTAGATTCCATGAAGGCAAAATACTTCAATTGCGTAAAGAAGCGGAAATTCTTACAGAAAAAACACGCAATATTCCCAAATGGATTGAATCGGCACGCAACTTTAGCGATGACAATGACTTTGGAAATAGTGACGAGACAGTATTGACAAGAGTATTTGACGCTCCAGTCATGGTGTATAACTGGCCGGCTAAGATTAAATCCTTTTATATGAAGGAAGTAGAAGGTAATCCTGACTTGGTAAAAGGAGTAGATTTACTCGCACCCGATGGTTATGGTGAGATTATTGGAGGTTCAGAACGGGAAGACGACATCAATGTCTTATTGCGGAAAATAGAGGAACATAATCTTCCAATGGAAGCATTTGAATGGTATCTCGATTTAAGACGGTTTGGCTCGGTGCCTCATGCTGGATTTGGATTGGGTCTTGAACGAGTGGTTCGGTGGATATGTGGATTAGACCACATGCGGGAAACAATACCATTTCCAAGGAGATATGGTCGTCTATTTCCTTAATCCCAAATATTAGATTAATAAATTGTTGGATTCAAAAAACGATTCGAATAACGTAATTATCAACATATTCAATACTATATGGCTTTTCAAAACCTTTATTGCTGAATTACATCCTGTTTAATCACAACATGTTGTATATCAACAGTTAGAAATTTAGAACTTTTGCAATATCGGGATTATAGAGACTGTAAAAAATATAGCACACAGGCCATTTATTTTCCAGACACAAAACTCAAGGATAAATTCTTCATTCTCAATTCTCAAATCTCCATTCTCCATTTGGATAATTCTTGTTTAGTATATCCTTTATTTCATCTTCTGAAAAACCGGTAATATTTGAGATGGTAATTATGTCAATCCCTTTGGCATAACATTTTAGAACTATTTCAATCTTCCCTTCAATCTTTCCTTCAATCATTCCTTCAATTTTTCCTTTAGCTTCTCCTTTTATTATTCCTTTAGCTTCCCCTTTGGCTTCTCCTTCCAATAATCCGGTTTCCCATGCATTTTCTAACATGTCTTTGGATATCAATAAGTTCTTTTGGTATTTCTTGTATTTTAATTTTGTTGCTGCATCCATATTGTCATAACGTAATTGATTATTCACTAATTGTAATCCTTTGGCCTTATAGTTTTTCGGCAATTTTGTATTCTTTAAAAAATATATCCATTCGTCCAATGTATTTTTTGCCAGATTGTCAAACTTATTTATTTTCAACAAATAATATTCCGGAAAAATTCCACTCGGCTCTTTTTTATCAAACAATTTAACTTGCTTCTCTGATAGCATCAAAGTGTCGCTGTGGTGCATACCTAAAAAGTTTGTTCTGCCGATATACACATAATCTATACCCATTCCAAGGTCGAAGTATAGAATATTAATCGAATACACCTTTTTAACTAGAGAGTAAGGATCTCCCTTGGACAAGTATTCCGTGATGATCT
>JAGPCT010000026.1 GCA_018057925.1 Saprospiraceae bacterium | reverse complement strand
ATAAAAGATTCATAGTAAAAAATAAATTGATGGTTAAATGGAAAGCAACAAACATTTGAGTATATTGCATTATGTTTTTCACTAATTTCATACAAAAAATGATGTGCGCATGTCAAACATAGAAATGCCTCAATCGAAAAAGAGGTATAAATTTAAGGAATTAAAGTGTTATTCCTCAACAGAATGGCTGTATGACAACCAAAAAAAGTATCGGCAAGTATTTGACCGTTATGAGGTAGGATATATATATGCGGAATTATCATTTATCAACAAGCTTTATGATGAAGAAGATTGGAATGCACATATTGAATTGAAATGTTTTCAAACGCACGACCAAAGCCAAAGGACAGAAATTTGTTCATTGCATTTTGATCGTACAATTTACAAATACGACCCTGTTGTGTATTTGCGAGAAGGATGGGGTTCTAAGACGGAAGGGAGCTTTTGGAAGCAGGGCAATTACTATTGGGAAGTTTATATTGATGGAGAAAAGGAAGGAATCAAGCATTTTTATGTGACTGATGCCGAGCGTGCTTTTACTGAAAATGAAGATAATCCGTATTTATTTCTTACGATGGTTAGGCTATATGAAGGTCCCTACGGTGATGTACCGGAAGAAGAACGTATTCCATACAATGAATTTTCAAGTAGTGAAACACGATTAATTTATATAGAAATGACGTTGGATAATTTCCTTCTCAAGAACTGGCAGTGTGAGATATTTGTTCGCATTTATAACAGTAGCAGGGAATTGAAGGGTCAAATAATACGCTTGGTCAATATTAAAAAAGATCAAGATGATTTTACTATAACTGCAGGATGGGGAACCAATGTGAAAGGCAATTGGAAAAAAGGCAAATATACATTTGAAGTCATTTTCATGGATCAAATATTAGCAATTGTGCCGTTTTCTGTTGGCGAATTTTTTGTTGATGGAATGCCTGTTGTTTATACGCAAGATCCATTAAAACCGGTAGATTTGACCGAAAGATTAGAGCAGGATGAGACATTTGAATCTATAATGAATCATATCAATGGATTCATCGGATTAACAGAAATTAAACAAGCCTTCCGTAATCATTATGCTTATATCAATTTCCTGAATATCAGAAAACAAAAGGGGATTGAACCCAACACACAACTCAACCTTCATTCTGTATTTATTGGAAATCCAGGCACAGGAAAGACGACGATTGCCGGATTTGTCGGAAAATTATACAAGAAAATGGGGCTTTTATCCAAAGGCCATATCCATGAAGTCAATCGTGTTGACCTAATAGGCGAATATATAGGCCAGACAGCCCCTAAGGTCAAACAAGCTATAGATCAGGCACGTGGCGGTGTTCTTTTTATTGATGAAGCTTATGCCCTTGCACGAACCAATGATGATTCCAAAGACTTTGGAAGAGAAGTTATTGAGATTTTAGTTAAAGAAATGTCCAGCCCAAGTTGCGACTTTGCGGTAATTGTAGCCGGTTATCCAAAAGAAATGAAACATTTTCTACAATCAAATCCTGGATTAAATTCCCGATTTAAAATGTATTATGAATTCCCTGATTACTTACCACAGGAACTAAGTGAAATAGCTGATTATGTAGCGACGGAAATGAACGTCAGATTTTCTCCCAAAGCAAAACTTTTGTTAGATGAAATAATCTTAGATGCATATAGGAAAAAAGATAAATCTTTTGGCAATGCAAGATATGTATATGATTTGGTTGAAAAAGGAAAAATCAACTTAGGGATTAGAACAATGGATCGTAGCAATCCAGATAAATTAAATGAAGCACAGCTTTCGACCATTACCGAAGTGGACATTCAAAAGCTAAAACAAGTCTTATCCCCTGCCCTTCCCAACATACCTATTGATGATGAATTATTGAACCAAGGTAAAAAAGAACTATATGAACTCATTGGAATGAATGATATCAAACAAGATATTGAAGAAGTCATTCAAATAGTGCGATTTAAAAGGCAACATGGAGAAAACATGTTATTCAAATTCTTCTTCCACACTCTTCTAATAGGCAATCCCGGTACAGGAAAAACTACTGTCGCCCGTATATTGGCAAAAATATTCAAGGCGCTCGGCATCCTCGAACGAGGACATCTTATCGAAACGGATCGTCAAGGATTAGTAGCCGGCTTTGTAGGACAAACCGCAATTAAGACATCCGAAAAAATAGATGAAGCTATGGGTGGCATTTTATTTATTGATGAAGCGTATGCATTAGGTGGCAGTAATTACAACGATTATGGCAATGAGGCCATTCAAACCCTACTCAAAAGAATGGAAGATGAAAGCGGCAAATTCTATGTTTTTGCTGCCGGTTATCCTGAAAATATGGATAATTTTATTAAATCCAATCCGGGACTATCCAGCCGGTTTGACAAAACCCTTAAATTCTTTGATTATAGCCCAGAAGAATTGATGCTAATAGCTGTTAAAATGCTTAAAGATCAATCATTCAAACTATCAATCAAAGCTTATAATCATCTGGACGAATACATCCATTATATTTGGCAATTTAGAGACAAGTATTTCGGCAATGCCCGTACCGTAAGGCTGATAATTCAAGAAATCATTAAAAAACACAATATCAGGTTGGTGCATGAAGCAGACACCAACGAAAAACGAAAGAATATTCAGACTATTTCCTTCGATGATGTTAAATTCCTTGAATTAAAAACCGAAAACTTATTGTTTACAAGACGATCTATCGGCTTTGGCAATCATTCCTAAGGAATCCATCCGAGGATATCTCAAAGTGTGTAACAGTCCGGTAAATACCTGACTTTATCCCCAATTCCACATTCGTCACATGCGGAATCGATTTAGAAGTCGTTTTAATGATTTTTTTTAAACCAATGAACCGCTGCGTAAATCAGGATATCCATCAAACCTGCTATATATAGTATTTCACAAACTTTTACTGCTGAAGTCAGGTTTAACTTATATATTGAAATAAATTGCTTAATTTCGACCAAAATAAATTTAGAATATTGAACTAAATTATACGAAATAAAAAAATAGAGCAGTAAAGTTATTTGAGGTTGCAAAATAGCCCATTTTAAAAGTACACTTGGTATTAAAAGTCCAACTAATTTTACTTTTCATATCGATAAGTACTTGGCTTTTAAACGTTTATTACAAAATGCAACTTCATAAATTTTAATTTTATCAAATTGTATATGATAAGCTGGGAAGAAATACTTATTAGATTAGCATTGGCTTCACTTTTTGGTGCATTTATAGGTCTTGAACGAGAACGAAAAAACCTAACTGCCGGCTTGAGGACACACATGATGGTATGTGTTGGCTCATGTCTCATCATGATTGTTTCAGCATTTGGATTTTCAGACATATTAGGAACAGACAATGTAAATCTTGATCCATCACGAATAGCGGCACAAGTAGTCAGTGGAATTGGATTTATTGGAGCCGGGACAATATTATTTTTAAAGCAAGGTACAGTGCATGGATTGACGACGGCATCAGGACTTTGGACAGTCGCGGCTATAGGCTTGGCGACCGGCGGAGGTTTATACTTTGCCGCCGGAGCGACCACGGTCATTGCTTTGATAATATTATGGGGATTACAACAATTAGAACATATATATTCAAGTCGGTATAAGCTAAAGTCATTAAATATTGTATTTGAAGAACATGAAAAGGCATTTGATGTCCTCAACGTTATGATCGAAAATGAAGCATTAAAAATGCAAGCTTTTTCCTTAGAAAAAATAAAGGACGACTATGTTTTAAAGGTAAAATTTGATGAAAAAGTCTCTGATAACATTGAAAAAACTATTAGTTCATTGGCTCAACATAAGGAGGTTAAAAGTCTTTTTTGGGAAAATACCTGATAGTCGATGATTAAAATTAAGAAAATTCTATACTGCTTGATATTATACTTATCGGACTTAATTATGACCATTACTTATTTTTTTATTACCCCCAGCCCCCTAAAGGTGGTCAAAAACAAGTAATGGTCAATTTCAAATATGATTAGTATATTACAACTTAACGACACTTTAAAATCATATAATTTTTAAATTTACTAAAATGAAAGATGATAAAAAACGGAAAATGAAACCCGAAAGCCTTATGATGTCTTATGGCTATAAGCCTGAATTATCAGAAGGCGCCGTAAAATGCCCCATTTTTCAAACTTCAACCTTTGTATTCAAAACGGCTGAAGATGGCAAAGCATTTTTTCAAGTTGCTTACGGACATCGAAGTCCGGAAGAAGGTGAAGAAATGGGACTTATTTACAGCCGAATCAACAATCCTGACCTTGAAATCTTAGAAAACAGACTAACTTTATGGGATGAAGCCGAAGATTGCGCCATCTTTGAAAGCGGCATGTCTGCTATAACGACCGTATTACTTGAATTTCTAAGACCCGGTGATATGCTACTCATAAGCAGTCCATTATATGGCGGTAGTGATCATTTTATCAAGAAAATTCTTACTCAATTTGGTATCCATGTCGTTGAATTCAGAGCCGGTTTATCTGAAGGAGAGATTTATAAAATTATTGAAGAGAGCAAACTCTCAGATAGATTGAAATTAATTTACATTGAAACCCCGGCGAATCCAACCAACGACCTGGTAGATATTCAGTTGTGTAAAAACATTGCCAACCATTATAGCAAACTAAATCAACAGCCTATATATGTTGCTGTGGACAATACATATATGGGACCAATATGGCAACATCCTCTCAAGCATGGTGCAGACTTGGTTCTATATTCAGCGACAAAATATATTGGAGGTCACAGTGATGTAATTGCAGGCGCCTGTTTAGGCTCTAAAGAATTGGTTACAAGAGTGCGAATATTACGAACATTTTTGGGAAACATGGCAAGCCCCAATACCGGCTGGCTCTTGTTGCGAAGTCTGGAAACATTAAAAGCCCGCATGGATATTCAGTCTTCCAATGCAGATAAAATAGCCGCCTTCCTGAATAATCACCCAAAAGTTGAAAAAGTGTATTTCTTAGGCAATCTAACAGAAAAAGATGGCTTACAATATCACATAAAAGAAAAACAATGCTATACCAATGGAGGCATGATATCCTTTGACGTCAAAGGTGGCGAAAAAGAAGCTTTCATGTTTTTAAATGCTCTAAAGTTGATAAAACTCGCTGTTAGCTTAGGAAGCACAGAGAGCCTTGCAGAACACCCTGCGACGATGACGCACGTAGATGTTGATCCGAATCTTTTAGAAGAGTTGTCTATTACCGGAAAGATGATCCGACTATCTGTCGGAGTAGAGTATTATGAAGATATTATTTACGATATTAATCAAGCGTTGGAAAAAATCAAATAAAGCCTATTGTATTGGTATTTGATTAATATTTGCTAATAGGAATTGGAATCTCAACAAAAACAAAAAGGAAACTGTACTTTTACAATTTCCTTTTTAAATGTATTAAGCATCACCCTTTCCAAATCTAATTCCATACTGGAACCGGAATTCACCGTACAAAAGGGATAAAATTTTTCCCCCTTTTGTTGATACAAAGATGAAGAGATGATCTAATTTTTAATTCATTGGAAAGTCTGATAATGAAAAATAGTAGTTTACAGTGATAAATTCAGCATTGCCTCCAAAACTCAAAAACTTAATCTTTCAACCTAAATTCTACCTTAGAATTTGTTGACTCGATAAACGATTCGTACATCGGAATTTCCCTAATAGTCAGTATTCTTCAGTTTCAGGCAACCTCGATTTTTTACTTTGAGTTCAGGTCAATTAAAACCTTTTGTTTCTTTCCATTTTCGATAAAGACATAGCCTCCTCCAAATATTTGTTCCTTTCGGGCTGTTTCGCCAATATCCTTTATTCTAACGCGGTTAATCTGGACAGCTTGTCCTTGTATTGCACGCTTTGCTTCACCCTTTGAACTGAAAACACCTATATCTTCAGACAATATATCCAATATTTGTCGTTCTGGTGACCAGCTGGAAGCAGGCATTGTCTTCACTTCAAGTTCACCTTTCAATAAATTGATTGTACTCAAATCCAAAGCCATAATAGCTGACTCATCAAAGTCTTTACCAAATAACAAAGATGACACTTTTTGAACGGATTCAAAATCTGATTCACTATGTACACGAATGGTCAATTCTTTTGCGAGAATCTTCTTTACCTCATTGGGCTGGCTTTCAATCATAGCATCCAATGCCAATATTTCTTCTTTAGACATAAATGAGAAATAACGAAGCAGCTTCGGCATATCGGCATCGCTACAGTTTAACCAAAACTGGTAAAACTGGTATGCATTGGTCATTTCAGGATCAAGCCAGATTGCACCGGTCTCGGACTTCCCGAATTTTGTTCCATCAGATTTAGTCAATAATGGTGTTGTCGCGGCATAAGCCTTACCACCCACATTTCGGCGGATAAATTCGGTTCCGGCAGTAATATTTCCCCATTGATCCGACCCGCCCATTTGTACACGACAATTAAACGTATCATACAATACTTGAAAATCGTAACCTTGAAGAAGCTGATAACTAAATTCAGTAAATGAAATTCCCGTTTCCATTCGTTTTTTTACTGATTCCTTACTCGCCATGTAGTTGACTGTAAGCGTCTTACCAACATCTCTAAGGAAGGTAAGGACATTCATATCTTTATAGAAATCGTAATTATTAACAAAGGTTGCGGCATTAGGTCCATCAAAGTCGAGGAGTTTCCTAAACTGCTTCATTTGTCGGTCAATATTAACTTGAATTTCTTCAACAGTCTTCAATACTCGTTCACTATCCTTAAAGGAAGGGTCACCGATCATTCCGGTTGCTCCGCCCATCAGCACGATTGGCTTGTTGCCGGTACGTTGAAAATGAGAAAGCAGCATAACCTGAACCATGTTGCCGATTGTAAGGGAAGGTGCAGTCGGGTCGAAGCCGATATAACCAACCACAGGACCTTGGTTAAATAAATCCTCAATCCCCGGCGTTGAATCCATCAACATATTGCGCCACTTCAATTCTTCAATAAAATTCATAGTATAATGCGTTGATAATGTTTATTTTATTAATTATTTTAATAATATTGTTGGTATAAAATTTTTTGCAAAGGTATCAAATTGTAGCTTTGCTATGTAAATAAATAATGATTTGAACCTTAGTCTTTTTATAGCAGATCGGATAAATAGAAATGAGAACAGTGCGTTTTCGTCTTTTATTGTCAAGTTAGCTATCATTTCAGTTACATTGGGTGTATCTGTAATGATAATCACAACCTGCTTAGTATTGGGCTTTAAAAATCAAATTAAATCCAAGGTATTCGACTTTTGGGGTCACATCCACCTAAATTCTCCGGAATATAATCAGGCGATAGAACCACGCCCTCTACGACTAAGCACTACTCTACTCGATTCTATTCGTGATATTCGCCATGTTCCATACATTGAAGAGAGGAGTATATTTGGAATGGCGTTGCCTCCAAAGGAAAAGCTGACAGAAACCGGGATAGAGCATATTCAGGGCATAGTTCAAGTACCAGGTATATTGACGGTTCACAATCAAATCGAAGGTCTCGTTTTGAAAGGTGTCGGATCCGCATTTGATACTACTTTTTTAAACAAATACTTATTGAGTGGTGATGGAAGTTTAAAGGATGATTCCTCAGGGCGCACTATCATAATAAGCCAGACGACAGCATCAAGGCTCAAACTTAAAGCAAATACCGAAATAGTAATATACTTTGTTATAGGAGGCAAACAAATAGGCCGGAAATTTCAAATAAGCGGAATCTACAATACAGGATTAGAAGAGTACGATCAAAAATTTGCCATTTGTTCTGCATCAGTACTCCAACAGCTCCTCAATTGGCATGCCGATGAATATACAGGATATGAGATATTTGTAAAAAATTTAGATGATCTTGAACCCATCAACAATTATTTATACAGCGAAATCCTACCTACAGAAGTCTTTAGCTCTACCATCCGCAATAAATTTCCCGGGATATTCGAATGGCTACAGCTTCAGGATTATAACGAAATAGTCATCCTTGGATTGATGATTATCGTATGTATGATTAACATGATTACTATTTTATTCATTTTTATACTCAATCGCCTTAAAATGATTGGCATCCTAAAAACTCTTGGTATGAAAAACAGGGATATGCAAATTATTTTCCTCATGCAAGCATCTCGTATTATCGTATTCGGATTAATTGGCGGTAATCTCCTAGGTTTGGGACTTGCATGGATACAATATCATTTTAAGCTCATTCAATTAAATGAAGCGGATTATTACCTTTCTATCGCCCCTATTGAATTTTCTTTTTCTGCTATAATTATGATCAATATCTTCACCCTCATAGTCATCATGGCATTTCTAATCATTCCGTCAATGATTATTTCCAGAATTTCACCCGTTAAAACAATTGAATATAATTAATATGTGTTTACTGTATTATTAACATAGAAAGTTACCCGTAAAATGCTACTTTTCAGAACAGTACATATAATATTATTAAAATTAATATATTACATTTTAAGCCTGCCGTTGCGGATATATAGACTATTACTTCATCTTATTTATTTGTTCAAAATCATATTTAAATCGCATTCTCTACCAATTCACTATACCTATCATAATAAATCATTTCTCTGGTCTCTTGAGTTGGGACATTATCTAATCGATATCACCGGAATCCTTGAAATTGTTGAATGTTTGGTACAGATAATACATCCGAAAAACAGATCTTTGTTAAATGAAGAAAAAACAATTATTCGTAAGGTTTATGGCAAAGAAATTACAATCAAACACCTGACTATCGACACTTACCGGACTTTTATGACTTCAAAAGCATTGGCCTTTGTAGGATTAAATACATTATTTATAAATACTTCGCTGTCTAATGAATTATTGGTGCACGAGACATGCCATTGTCTTCAATATCAAAGGTATGGTTCAGTGTATATCCTCAGAGCCTTATTGGCTCAAAATTCTAAGGAAGGTTATGAATATGGCGGCTTAAGTTTCTTGAAAAAATGGATTCACTCCGGAAACATCAATCAATTTAACTATGAGCAAATAGCTGAGGTATTTACACATTATTATATTTTTACAAGCAATGCCATTGATTCAGAATATGACAACTATTCCCACTATAAGGATGTATATACCATTGCCCATAAAAAGCTGTTAGAAGCAATCAACAATCAGGATTCCATATCCAAATTCTTACGACTTTGGATATAATTACGCCATTTATCTACTAATTGTTGAAAATCCTCTGGAATAGGGCATTCAAAGAACATATTTTTGCCAGACACAGGGTGTACAAAGCCTAGGGTGCGTGCGTGCAGTGCTTGTCTGGGACAAATCTTAAAACAATTATCCACAAATTGTCTGTACTTCGTGTAAATCGTACCTTTTCGAATTACATCACCTCCATATCTTGCATCAGAAAACAAAGGATGACCATGATAAGTGAGATGAGCTCTAATCTGATGGGTGCGTCCTGTCTCCAATCTGCAATTGACTAAGCTTGTGTAATAAAACGATTCAAATGTGTTGTAATTGGTAATTGCTTCTTTACCGATATTGCCTTCAGGGAAAACAGTCATCTGCATCCTATTGGATGGATTTCTGGCGAGATTACCTTCAATTCTACCATCCGGTGGTTCCATTTCACCCCAAATCAAAGCAGTATATTCACGCTGCACGGTATGATCAAAGAATTGCTTGGCTAAGTGGGACATAGCATATTCCGTCTTAGCAATAACCATCAAGCCCGTTGTATCTTTGTCGATACGGTGGACTAAGCCCGGTCTATCGGCGATGTTTCCTTCTTTTATAGGCAATTCAAATTTGAAATAAAAAGCCAATGCATTGACTAATGTACCATTTCGATTGCCTAACCCGGGATGTACAACCAATCCAGCCGGCTTGTTTATAACCATCACATCATCATCTTCATATACAATATTAAGTGGGATATTCTCCGGCTCAACAGTATGTTCTTCTGGAGGTTCAGGCAATACTATCTGAATGTTATCAAGTGGACGTACTTTGTAATTGGCTTTTATTACCTTGTCATTAACCAAGACATTACCAGCTTTTATGACGCTTTGGAGCTTATTACGAGTGATCTTTGTTATCCTGTCCATTAAGAACAAATCTATCCTGACGGGAGCCTGCCCTTTATCGACAATTAATGAAAAATGAACAAACAATTCATCACCTTGACCAACTTCCTGTTCATCTAACTCTTGAATAAAATCACTCATTTTAACAATATTAATTTTTACCTTTGAACCCAAATTCCGCATTAGACAAATGCGGAATCGATGTACGACTCGTAATCAATGGTTTATAGGAACCATTGAAATGATTCGTACATCGGGATTAACGCTCATAATCAGCAATATACGATTTTTCAAAACCTTTACTGCTGAATTCGGGTTGAAGATAAAATAATTGAACAAATGTCCGAAAAGTTTTCTGAAACTGCATTATCTCTCAATACTATTTTAGCCGGTGAGTCACATAGCCTACCTTCTGAAAAGCCCCATTCACTGCCTGTTTACAGTACTTCGTCGTATGATGTAGGATCATTAGAAAATAGTATAAGCTTATTTGATGGTGATAAAAAAGGATATGTTTATTCGAGATATGGGAATCCGACTGTAGAGGCACTAGAAGAAAAGATTGCATGGATTGAATGTGGTGACAACACAGGTAAAGCCGTTATGACGTCATCCGGCATGTCGGCAATATCCATTGTACTTTTTTCTATATTAGAAAAAGGAGATATTTGCCTTACTCATGATGGTTTATATGGCGGAAGCACAGAAGTACTCGAACTTCTTTCAGCGAAAATTGGATTTAAAATTATATATGCCGACCTCAACGATATAGACTATTTGGAAAAAATCCAACTGCAAAATTCAATCAAACTAATCTATTTTGAATCGCCTTCCAATCCATTACTCCGTTGTATTGGGATTAAATCACTTGCTGATTTTGCAATGAAGCATCAAATCGTAACAGTCTGTGACAATACTATTTGCACAGCTTTACTTCAAACACCATTACAAGCCGGTATCGACTTTTCTGTCTATAGTACAACCAAATATTTGTCTGGACATGGCAATAGTATCGCCGGATGCATCGTCAGCAAAAATACGGATATTATGGTCGAAAAGATTAGAAAAAATATGCGGCTCATCGGTGCCAACTGCTCACCCTGGGAGGCCTGGTTGACATACAACGGAATGAAGACTCTCGCTCTACGATTAGAAAAACAATGCAGCAACGCAAATCATATAGCACAATTCTTAGAAAATCATCCTGCCGTGCAAAAAGTGCATCACAACTCATTGGAAAGTCATATACATCATTCAATAGCATTGAAGCAAATGAAAGATTTTGCGCCGCTAATGAGCTTTGAACTAAAAAATGGTCTGGATGGTGTATCCAACTTTCTATCCAATATAAAGATTATACGTCATGCACCAACTTTAGGCGACTTAGATACGCTTGTATTGCATCCTTATTCCTCATCACATCGCAACATTCCAACCGAAATCAAAACCAAATTGGGCATACGACCCGGATTAATCCGTCTATCAACCGGAATAGAAGCATTAGACGACATAATTCAAGATTTAAATAGAGGCCTAAACAACTGACCTACAATCCTATACAATCTGTCAACTACAATCTAAAATAATTTATTTGGATAAACCTGATTTTTCCCCATTTCAGCAAATTTATGCATGGTCGGTTCACGGTCTTCTCTATAAGTCACGCCAATCCATTCACTATTAGAAGGAATGACTTCGTAAGCGCTTAGATTCATTTTAATCATCATATCCACGACAAGAGGAATAAAGTATTCTTGTTTTTCAGTCGGTTGGGTATATTTCAGAAAGTGTTGGAATCCCTTCCTAAATAGCGGAAAAACATCCGGATGGAATCCCCAGAAATTCATGGAAACAACAGCATCATCAGGCAGTTCATGCAATTTATCATCTTCAGTATAATAAATTACCCCATTTTCTCTAGCTATTTTTGTCCTTTCATTAACTGCAACTAAATTCCCTTTATCATCGACTTCACAAACACCACGAGAAACGCTTCCATTTTCAGACAATGTATTGGACAATTTATAACCTATCAATGCATTATGGTTTGGCTTCACACGATTATCCAAAAAGTCAGCCATCTGGACAAAAGCTTCTTTCCCATAGTAATCATCCGCATTAATCACGGCAAAAGGTTCCTTGATAACATCCTGACACACTAGAACCGCGTGTCCTGTACCCCATGGCTTTTCTCTTTCCGGAAACGATTCAACACCCTCGATCGGGGTATCTACTTCCTGATACACATGATGGACTTCCACTAAGGTAGCATATTTAGAAGAAACACTTTCCTTAAACTCCTGCTCGAAGTGAGGTCTAATCACAAAGACCAACTTGTTAAATCCGGCTTTTATGGCATCATACACTGAATAATCGATGATCGTCTCACCATTGGGGCCCAATCCATCCAATTGCTTTAAACCACCATATCTCGAGCCCATGCCCGCAGCTAAAATAAGAAGCGTTTTTTTATTCATTTCAAATAATACTAATATATATAATTGTAATTATCTTGTTTTTATGATACGATTAAATACTAAGCAAGTTTTTAAACTTAGATTTCTTTTTCACCTCACCGGTACGAGATTTTTTATTCTCTTCATAGTCGGTATAGTTGCCTTCGAAGAAATACACACCTTCATCTTCAAAAGAAATAACGTGTGTCGCCAAGCGGTCGATAAACCAACGGTCGTGTGAAATGACCAATACACAACCGGCATAATTCTCTATAGCTTCCTCCAGGGCTCTTAGGGTATTTACATCAATATCATTGGTCGGCTCATCAAGGAGTATAACGTTCCCGCCATCCTTGAGTGCCATGGCAAGGTGAAGTCGATTGCGCTCTCCTCCTGACAACATGCCAACTTTTTTACTTTGATCTGTACCGCTGAAGTTAAATTTACTAATATATGCCCGAGAATTGACGGTCATTCCGTTTACAATGAGGTTATCCAATCCATTGGATATTGCTTCATACACGCTCTTTTCGGGGACAAGGTCTTCATGAGACTGGTCAACGTAGGCAATTTTAACGGATTCACCGATGATGATATCGCCTGAATCCGGCTTTTCTTGCCCGGTAATCATACGGAACAAAGTTGATTTTCCGACGCCATTAGGACCAATGATGCCAACAATAGCATTCCGAGGTATTTTAATGGTCAAATCTTTATACAACACTCTATCGCCATACGACTTTGTAATATTCTCAATGTCTATCACTTGATCGCCAAGTCGTGGTCCGGGAGGAATGAATAATTCCAATCGAGCTTCTTTCTCAACACCATTTTCTTCAGCGAGTTTTTCATAGGCCGTTAGACGAGCCTTAGATTTCGCATGTCGTGCTTTTGGAGCCATCCTAGTCCATTCTAATTCGCGTTTTAGAATTTTCTGGCGCTTAGATTCCGCTTTTTCTTCTTGAGCCAGCCTATTGGTCTTTTGTTCCAGCCAAGAACTGTAATTGCCTTCCCACGGAATACCCTCGCCGCGATCTAATTCAAGGATCCATCCTGCAACATTATCAAGGAAATAACGGTCGTGGGTAACAGCGATGACTGTTCCCGGGAAATTATGCAAATATTGTTCTAACCAGTCCACAGATTCCGCATCTAAATGGTTGGTAGGCTCATCTAAAAGCAGGATATCCGGTTCACTCAATAAGAGACGGCATAATGCCACCCTACGGCGCTCTCCCCCGGATAGCACATTGATTCTCGCGTCCGGTGCCGGCAAGCGGAGGGCATCCATCGCCATTTCAAGCTTGTATTCGAGATTCCAGGCATCTTTCAGCTCGAGCTTATCGGTAAGTTCACCTTGCTTTTCGATGAGTTTATTCATCTCATCATCAGACAGTTCTTCCGCAAAGCGAGCATTTACATCCTCATATTCTTTGAGTAAATCAACGACCTCCTGAACACCTTCCTTGACAATATCCAAAACTGTTTTGTCCGGATCGAGTGTGGGTTCCTGCTCAAGGTAGCCTATTTTATAATCTTTATCGAAGACAATTTTACCATTATAATTAGGGTCAATGCCGGCAATAATTTTGAGAAGTGTTGATTTACCGGCACCATTCAATCCCAATACACCAATCTTAGCTCCATAGAAGAAAGATAGGTATATGTTATTTAAAATAGCCTTATTGGGTGGAATAATCTTACTCACACCCGTCATTGAAAAAATTACTTTATTATCAGACATCTATTTTATATTAATTTTTGTGCAAAAGTACCTAAATTATTAGGATTTAAATCATTGCTTCCCATTTTTCCATTTCTTCATCTAAGAGAGCTTGAGAGGAATTATATTCGGCCGAAACTCTTTCATAATCCGGGGAATTGTAGAAGTCATCTGACATCATTTTATCGTGCAAAGTTTTTATCTTCCTTTCCAACTCCTGAATTTTCTTTTCAGTCTTTTCTAGTTCTTTTTGTTGCATGTTATCCAATATTTTTGGAGCTTTGTCAGCAACGCTTGGCACAACTTTTTGCGAAGCTTCAACCTCTCTGAAAGTATCCATTTTACGCCTTTCCAGAAAATAGTTGATGTCGCCCAAATATTCTTTGATGGAATTATCCCTAAATTCAATGGTTTTTTCCGTCAAGTTCTCCAAAAAAGAACGGTCATGTGAGATAACGAGCAAAGTTCCATCATACTCCATGATCGCCTTTTTAAGCACTTCTTTCGCTTTGAGGTCAAGGTGGTTGGTAGGTTCATCGAGTACCAACAAATTGATTGGATGGAGTAAAAGCAATGCCAATGCCAATCGTCCCCGTTCACCTCCGGACAAGACAGATATTTTCTTATCCACGTCTTCACCTGTAAACATGAGAGAACCCAATATATTTCGAAGCTTTGTACGCATTTCCGGTGGCGATTCATTTTCCATGGTTTCCAACAAAGTTTTGTCTCCTTCCAGAACTTCTGTCTGATTCTGTGCATAATATCCCAAAAATGTATTGGGACCCATGACGACAGTACCCTGATCCGCTTTTTCTTTACCAATGAGTATTTTGGCAAGGGTGGACTTTCCCATTCCATTTTGTCCTACAAAAGCTACCCGCTCTCCCCTGGTAAGTTTAAAATCGACCCCTTTAAAAACATTGATTCCATTATACGACTTTTCAACATCTTTGGCTTCAAGCAACACTTCAGAGGATCTCAAAGCAGGAGGAAAACTCAGTCTAATTGCAGAAGTGTCTTCATCTTCTAATTCAATACGTTCTATTTTATCCAACTGCTTTTGCATGGATTGCGCCATAGACGTCTTGGTCGCCTTAGCCATAAATCGGGCAATAGTCTTTTCTTTTTGGGCAATCAATTTTTGTTGATTTTCATAAGCAGCCATCATCATAGTACGACGTTCTACACGTTGTATCAAGTAATTGGAATAGTTAGCCTGGTAATCATAAATCCGCCCCAATTCAATCTCAATCGTTCTTTTCGTAATTTTATCCAAGAAGATTTTATCGTGCGAGATCATAACCACAGCGCCTTTATAATCCGCTAAAAACTCTTCCAACCAGATGATTGACTCAATATCCAAGTGATTGGTTGGTTCATCTAACAACAAATAATCCGGCTTGGTAAGTAGCATCTTCGCTAACTCAACGCGCATCTGCCATCCACCGGAGAGCTCTTTAACTTTTTTTCCAAATTCACCCGGATTAAACCCCAGCCCTTTCAGAATCTTTTCAGTATTAGCTTCTTTCTGATTCCCACCCCGGTATTCATACTGTTCAGTCAGGTGAGTAAGGTTGTCAATCAGGTTGGCATAAGAATCAGACTCATAATCTTCCCTTACAGAAAGGTCGTGCTCCGCTTTTGTAATAAGCCTTTCAATCTCATTGAGCTCAGTAAAAGCCAGCATGGCCTCATCGATAACAGTGTTGTCTCCACTAATTTCAATATCTTGATGGAGATAAGCCACTGATTCACTTTTGGGTTTATCTATAACACCTTCATAACGAGTGATTTCTCCGGCTAAAATTTTTAGGAGGGTTGACTTGCCGGCGCCATTCCGCCCGGTAAGTCCGATTTTTTCACCAATATTAATGGTTGTCGATATAGAATCGAACAGAATTCGATCACCATATTGAATGTATAAGTTACTGATTGATATCATGATATATAAAAAAGGAGCAAATAAATGAGGTGCAAAGTAAAGGAAAACTTTTCACTTAAAACAAAGGGAAAAAAAATAAACCCATTTTACACATTAGAAATACTTTAATAGATTAAGAATGTGGTATGTCAAGCATAAAAAAATTTCAACGGTGTGTATTACAAATTTCCCTTCCATTTTTTATCAATATAAACCCGAAAGGTTGTCATTATTATAGAATAGATTCAATAGCAGAAAGCGGAACCCAGAATGGGTGAAATGATTATTCCATCTATTCGTTCCAGTTTTTTTGAGCAGATACATTTTTTCTTGGTTTGTAATAATGTCATCCCTTCGGGATTTTGAAAATATTATGCTACGTTTTCTATAAAAATATCATCCCTTTGGGATTATGCTGTCCCAAATGTTCATCATTGTTCAATCCGAATTCAGCAGTAAAGGTTTTTAAAAACCGTATAGGCTGATTATGATGATAATCCCAATGTACGAATCGTTTCAATGGTTCCTATAAACCATTGATTACGAGTCGTAAATCGATTACGTATTTGTCTAATGCGGAATTTGGGTTCAAGGAGCTACATAATCCACAGATTCGACGATGTCTGAGGAAATAGTTTCCATTTATTATATTGGTATTAGAGGGGGAAATAATGAAATTATTAGGGAAATTTGTTATACACACTAAAATGTTAAATACTAAGTATTAAAAGCAAATAAAATCGTATATTTGGGAAAATTGGTTATCTTTACGATGGCGCCGCGCTTGCCGAGTCCACCGCTGACCTGCCCTTCAGAACCAGTGATATGATTTTTGATAATAGAAATGTATCGCAAATGGATGGCTCCGGTCACATGCAGATGCGCAATGACGGTAATCTGAAGAATTGCCTAAATCACCTGTTCAATGGGGATGTGGGGAGATTTTTCAAAACAAAAAAACTCGATGAATGAAAACTATATATTTATTAATGACTCTATGGATAGCATGGGGCTGCACGAAGCAGCCCATGCCATCTCCTTGCCTTTACCCGGATTGCAGAGATACAGTCAAGTGGGTCTTCCACCGTCCGGATAGCTTCGGCATCATGCCCGTACAGTGGTACACATTGGGGCATACACCTGATACCAGCCATTGTGCCGAGATATGTTTTTCCGTACCGGAAGGAGTTATTGCTATCCGACCATTAGCTAACGGGTTGAAACCACGAGCTTATGTCAGATTGTTAGACCGGGAAACGGGTGAGGAGATATGGTATTGGGACAAGATGCCGGTTGATCATTATACGCATTATCAATACTATCCTGAACGGAATATGATCTTAGTCAAATACTGGTATTATGATGCCATCTTAGATATCAGCACAGGGCAAGAGATGCTCTATGAAAAAGAGCCTAAAGAGCTTTGGTATAAAGCAACAATAGGCGCTATCATAGGAGACTATTACTATACCTCGGTGTATTATGAATCAAACTCACCGACTGATACCTCCGATTATGCCCAATTGATTCGGATGAAGTTAGGCACATCGGGTCAATGGGAGAAAGTATTTACCCGATACGAAAACACTACGAAAGGATATTCTTCTGCATTTTATAATATCGGATATTGGATTAATCCATATACTCAGGATAGTATCATACTTATTAACGATCGCCTTTCGATGCGTAATGGAGCTTGGAAGGAGCGCAGCGATGTAGTGGCGTACAATCTCAGCCAACGACGCGTCGAGTGGACGATAGATAGTATATGCAAGGTGTCAGATTTAGGTGATTTTATCATCGATGATAATTATATGTATTTTAATGAGGGAAGGCAATTGTCAAAGATAGATCTGGTGAATCCTCAAGTGAAAATCTATTCATATACTGATTTTGGGGGATATGGCATTATAGATAAACCCAATAATAGAATGATAGGATTTTCATTGGGGATATCCAGTTGTGCTTTGGATCATAAAGAGGTATATTGGAAGTGGGATGAACCAGATTTTGGAGGTAATGGATTGGAATTATTCGAAGGATATATATATACGCAAGATGATGGTGGAGATCTATATGTATTTAATGCTTCGACCGGCAAAATCGTCTTTCAGCATTTTTCGCAAGCCATGTTTGTTCCACAGTCAATTTTGGGCATGGATGGGCGCTGTTCCGTGGACAAGGAGCATCGCTTGTTGTATGCAGCGGACAAATATGGCGTATATTGCATGAAACTACCGGAGAAATGGGAGTAAGTCTGTAGGGAAGTGTTAATACTGTAATAAATAGGAGAAAGTCTCGTATATTTGGGAAATTGACACGTAATAAGGTTTTCTTATCTGGATTTTCCTTGTAATTTGTACTTTTTAATTAAAAACATCCAATACAAACATTGTGTTAAACAAAATAAATGATTTGTTGTTTTATACGCAGTTTTCATAAATCAAAAAATAAAACGCATGAAGTTTATTTCCGGACTATTTCTATTTACAACTTGCCTCTTTTCAGGCTTGGTTCTCAACGCCCAGATTAAGACACCTGCGGCATCTCCATCTTCTACCGTAAAATCCACAGTCGGCCTGGGGGAAGTTACCATCGAATACTCCAGACCTTCTATGAAGGGAAGAACAATATTTGGAGACTTAGTACCTTTTGGTAAGTTATGGAGAACAGGTGCCAATTCAGCTACCAAAGTTACTTTCTCTGATGCTGCAACAGTGGGAACAACAGAACTTGCAAAAGGCACTTATGCCATTTATACCATTCCTAACCCCAATGATTGGACCGTTATTTTCTACAAAGACCTTACCAAAGGTGGTGGATTGACGGATGCCACCATCAATGCTGATGATGTAGCTGCTAAATTTGTGGTTAGACCGGCAACTATCAATCCTGCTGTAGAAACATTTACATTCGATATTACAGATCTTTCTAACAATGGCGCCAGTATCGCTATTATGTGGGACAAGACCCTTGTAAAAGTTCCGTTTACTTACAAAACTGATGAAGCTGTAATGGCCAACATCAAAGCAAAAATGGCCGGTCCATCTGGTGATGACTATTTTGCGGCTGCAAGATACTATTTTGAAAGTGGTAAAGATCTTAAGCAAGCCCTCGAATGGATTAAGAAATCAACTGATATGAATGGTGAAAGATTCTGGGTTTTAAGACAACAATCTCTTGTTGAAGCCAAATTAGGTATGTTTGCCGATGCAATCAAATCTGCTGAACGTTCTCTCTCCCTCGCTAAAGCCGCAAACAGTGACGATTACGTTAAAATGAACACCGAATCCATCAAAGAATGGAAAACGAAAAAGTAACAACAAATATCTGAATATTTGAAAAGGCGTTTCTCATGATACGCCTTTTTTTGTTGGACTACCTGCATTAGCCTCTCAACAAAAACTCTTATCGCCCTATATTTTGGTAAATTTGAATTGCAATCCACCTCATTTTATTGCCAAAGTTTATTTACATTTGGTCATAATTTCACTTAGAACTTATGTATAGAATATTATTTCTTGCCGGGCTCCTTTTGTTTTCAATTATATCGGGATGTGATGCTCCTTCTAATAAGCCTAAGAAAATACTATCACCGGAAGAACAACGTATGAGCGATGCGGAACAAATTTTTAAATCCACTTGCACCCTTTGTCACGGCATTGATGGGACATTGGGTTTGAATGGTGCAAAAAACTTAGCCACCTCCACCCTTTCCAGAGAAGAAAAAATCAACATCATCACACATGGTAAGAACTCCATGGCAGCCTATGGCAATGAATTAGCGCCTGAAGAAATTGAAAATATTGCAGATTATATCGAAACTCTTAAAAAGAAGTAATGGAAATATATCATGGCCTGGGTGTTATGTCAGGCTCCTCATTAGATGGAATTGACTTTGCACTTTGCCGCTTCGTTTATGACGAAACAAACAAAAATCCCATTTCCGAATGGCATATCATTGAAGCGGAGACCTTTGAACTCAGCGTATTCTGGGAAGAAAGGCTAAAAAAGGCTTTCCAGGCCTCTGCTAAAGAACTTTGGATGGCACATGTTACTTTCGGTAAATACATTGGTGACTTAGCCAATACATTTCTAAAAAGAACGGACATAGTCCCGGATTTTATTTCCTCACATGGGCATACTGTCTTTCACGAGCCACAAAATCACATGACATTGCAACTCGGACATGGGGCATCTATTGCAGGCACGACGGGCTTCCCCGTCATTTGTGATTTTCGCAGTACCGATGTTGCACTGAATGGTCAAGGCGCCCCCATGATTCCTATTGCGGAAAACTTACTTTTCTCGGAATACCCTCTTTGCCTCAATATTGGCGGCATTGTCAATGTGAGTGCTCGTATTAATGACCATTACATCGCATTCGACGTTAGCCCCGCCAATCAAGTGCTCAATAAACTGGCATCCTTGGCAGGTCAAGCTTTCGACTTAGATGGATTGACAGCTAAAAAAGGAATCCTACAACCGGAACTCATCATTGCTCTTAATAAAATGGAATATTTTTCAGCTCCTTATCCCAAGTCATTAGACAACAACTGGATTATGAAAGAATTTTATCCTATCATTAAAAGCTTTGACTATTCTCCGGAAGATAAACTCAATACTTTTTGTAATTTTATAGCACAAAGAATCGTACAAGAACTTAAAAGTGTCTGTCAGAATGAAAATACCGACTTTTCAGGCAAGAGAATGCTGGTTACCGGCGGTGGCGCATATAATCAATATTTAATGGAATGTATCTCAGACATGTGTAGCAACGAATTAGGCATCCAAGTTTCTATTCCACCCAAACAAATCATAGAATTTAAAGAAGCCCTTTTGATGGCTTTGGCAGGATTGTTACGAATACGCAATATCCCCAATATGCTCCATACTGTTACCGGCTCAAGTGTTGACAATATAGGCGGCTGTATTTATCAAGGCACAAACCACTTAATTTAATAACCCAAATTCCTTTTACTTGAACAAAGATGAATATAAAATATTAGTGACAGGAGCAACCGGACTGGTGGGCTCCTACGTGGTAAGAACGTTACTTGCCAATGGATTTAATGATGTATCCATTATTACCAGAGAAGGTAGTAGCCTGACGTTGTTAGCAGATGCTTTTCACAAAGTCACCAATTATCATACCGATTTAAATGATATATTGGGCTTAGAAGATGCTATTATCGGCAAAACTCACGTTATTCATTGTGGTGCCTTAGTTTCTTTCGACTCCAGAGATAGAAGGGCACTTATCAAAACAAATGTAGAAGGAACTGCCAACATTGTCAACCTTAGCCTTGAATATGGGGTCAAGAGATTGATACACATGAGTTCGATTGCAGCTCTTGGCAGAAATAGCCAATCCGGTGGCTTTACCGATGAATACACCAAGTATGAAAGCAATCCGGCAAATTCATACTATTCCATAACCAAACACATGGCGGAATTAGAAGTTTGGCGAGGTAAGGTGGAGGGATTAGATGTAAAAGTGTTGTTACCGGGGTTAATCTTGGGGAGCGGCTATTGGAACACCGGAACCAATGGATTTTTTAATCACGTCAGAAGGGGTAGCCCTTTTTATCCGACCGGGACCAATGGTTTTGTCGATGTTAGAGATGTTGCAGAGTTTGCTGTCAGGATGCTTGATTATCAAGGCGAAGAAGAAAAATTTTTAATGATAGGCGACAACATACCTTATAAAACATTTTTAGAAAAAATAGCGCAACATATTCATAAGAAAGCTCCCCATATTGTGGCTAAAAAATGGACATTAGGTCTTGCCTGGCGCTTAGACCGCCTTAGGACGCTTATCACAGGCGGACGACCTATGTTAACAAAGGAAACAGCCATAACGTCCTCCAAAACATTTTTATTTGACAATACACGTTCACTTGCTGTCGGGGGCTTTCAATATACGCCAATTGATGAATCTATTCGGAACATTGCGGAACAATTTTTGGAAGCCTCTAACCATAATTTTAATCCATCCTTTCTAAATGTTCATACATTATGATTGAAAATATAGATCAAATCATTAAATTTTCACGCCAAATATTAAACAATGATCTCGTTATAGATTCGGCTGTCAAAATGGAGGAACTCGTAGAAGCCATTCGCTTTCATGAATGGCGGTACTATACGCTCAATGAGCCGATACTGAGCGATACAGAGTATGATTTTCTATTTAAAAAATTAGAAGAAATCGAGCAAAAGCATCCGGATTGGAAGGTCGTCAATTCACCGACGGATCGTGTCGGACTCGAAATAACCGAAAATGCCCGTCAAATTGAGCATTTACGCCCGATGCTTTCACTGGCCAATTCCTATAACCAACAAGACTTAACAGCATTTGATCAACAAATAAAACGAATGCTAAAACTCGACCCCAACCTTGATATCGAATATAGCGTCGAACCCAAATACGATGGGGGCGGCATATCATTGGTTTATCAGAACAATCAATTGGTAAGAGTCGTAACGAGAGGCGATGGCTCTACGGGAGAAGAAATTACCAATAACGGAAAAAGTATCAAATCTATTCCACTTTATGTAGATTTCAATAAAATTGGAATTTCGACCATTGAATTAAGGGGCGAAGCCATTATTTCAACAAAAAACTTTGCAATCGTCAATCAAGAACGATTACAATCCGACCTTCCTCTCTTTGCCAATGCACGAAATGCTGCAACAGGTGGGTTACGCACCAAAGACCCTAAAGATACCGAGTCGCGCAAAATGGATGCTTTCATCTATACAGTATCATACGCTGCGGATGCTGAAGGAAATGATGTTTTAAACAAATTTATGACTCAATTTGAAACCATTGATACCATAGGCCGATTGGGCATAAAGATACCTTCACAAGCCAGGAAACTATGTAAAAACATCGAAGAAGTCATTCAATTCTGTCATCTATGGCAGGACCAAAGAGCCACATTCCCTTACGAAATGGACGGTATGGTCATCAAACTCAATCGCATCGATTGGCAAGACCAAATGGGCTTCACGGCTCACCATCCGCGATGGGCAATTGCCTTTAAATTCCAGGCAAAGCAAGCAGCAACACGACTCATTCATATTGAATATCAAGTAGGAAAAATCGGTTCAATTACACCGGTAGGAAAATTAGAACCCGTTTCTTTGGCAGGTGTCACGATAAGCTCCGTATCACTTCACAATGAAGAGTTTATACAAAGTAGAGATCTTAAATTGGGAGATATGGTTGTCGTAGAACGTGCCGGAGACGTGATTCCTTATATCGTTAAACCCTTGACAGATATTCGTACCGGAGAAGAAAAAGATATAGTTTTCCCCACCACTTGTCCCTCTTGCCACACCCGACTTGTTAAGCAGGAGACTGAAGCAGCATGGCGTTGTGTCAACCCTGACTGTCCGGAGCAATTGATACAAAGATTGATATTTTTCGTTTCTAAAGACGCCATGGATATCGACGGATTTGGCAAGTCAATCATTGAGAAATTTCATGAATTAGGGTGGCTAAAGTCCTATCCGGATATTTACCGATTATCGTCCGAAAAAATATCACAATTGGAAGGATTTGGTAAAAAAAGTGCCGAAAACTTAATGGATTCAATCGAAAAAAGTAAAAATAATCCAATACACCGACTCATTCATGCACTATCTATCCACCACGTAGGAAAAAAAGTATCAAAACTTTTGGCAGAAGAAATAGAATCGATTTTTGACCTTCAACACAAAACAATTGAAGAAATCGAATCTATAAAAGATATCGGCCCTATTGTTGCCCAAAATGTAGTCTCCTATTTTCAAGATGCAAAAAACATCGATATGCTCCGACAATTGGAATCATCCGGTGTAAATATGTTGGCAACAGCAAAAGACAGGAAGCAGAACATATCCACTGACAATCACTATATTTCCGGGAAAACCATCTTATTTACAGGTACCTTACATCAAATGGGACGTAAAGAAGCACAGGAAAAAGCGGAATCATTGGGAGCAAAAAATCTTAGCGCCGTCAGCAATAACTTAAATATCTTAGTAGTCGGTGAAAATGCCGGAAGCAAGTTAAAGAAAGCTCGAGAATTGGGGTCTGTTGAGATTTGGACAGAGGAAGAATTTTTACAAAGGATAAATCTTTAAAGCACTTTTAACCCTAACATTCTAAAAACCAGAATTATTGCCAAATGCGACCTGCTTTGCATTTTATCTAATATTTTAATACTTTTGCAGTCAATTTTGATAAAAATGAGTGGAGAACATAATAAGACGGTTGAAGATATGGCAAATGAGATTCAAGCATTTGTCATTCAAACAAAAGAAGATTTGGAGTCTTTTCGAATAGCCTATCTTGGATCAAAGAACAAGTTGAAAGATTTATTTGCCTTAATGGGTAAAGTTCCTAATGAAGAAAAAAGAAATTTTGGACTGATACTCAATAAGTTAAAAACGGATGCCGAAGCAAAATTTTCAAATTTTTCCAATGCATTAAATAACGCTCAAGATTCCGCCAATCAATCAACACTGGATCTCACTCGTCCGGGATACCCTACTCCATTGGGCTCACGCCATCCTGTTTCACTAACCTTAAATCGAATAATTGAAATATTTACAAAAATCGGGTTTACGGTAGAAGAAAACAGAGAAATCGAAGACGAATGGCACAACTTCACAGCCTTAAATACGCCTGACGACCATCCGGCGCGTGACATGACAGACACGTACTATCTTGCCAATGACTTTACCCGGATGCTGCGAAGCCAGACATCTACCGTGCAAGTGCATGTAATGGAGGCGCAAAAACCACCCATTCGCATTATTTCTCCGGGGCGTGTTTATCGCAATGAAACCATCTCTTCTCGCTCACATTGTCAGTTTCATCAGGTTGAGGGTCTTTATATAGATAAAAAAATCAGTTTGGCCGACATGAAACAAACACTCAACTATTATGCCAAGGCTATGTATGGCCCCAATGCCAAAACAAGACTTAGAGCGTCTTATTTTCCTTTTACTGAACCAAGTGCAGAAATGGATGTATATTGGGGGCTGAATTCAGAGGACGACTACCGCATCACGAAAGGAACCGGTTGGTTAGAAGTCCTTGGTTGTGGCATGGTGGATCCGGCAGTGTTAGAAAATTGTGGCATCGACCCCAATGAATACAGTGGCTTTGCGTGGGGAATGGGCATAGAGCGTCAGGCAATGTTAAAGTATAAAATTACCGATATACGTCATTTCTTTGAAAATGACATTCGCTTTTTACACCAGTTTTAAAGACAAAATGCCGATTATATGCCCGTTTTCAAGGGCTTTAGAGACTCATTTTGTCTTTCGCTTTGACTGAATCTTAATTTTTTCCTTTGTCGGTTTATCTTTCTGAATCTGATCCACATTAACTTCAGTATCATTACTCGGCTGCAGATCAGTGAGTGTAAACATTTGAACATTCCCATCTTCAGACCTTAAATCCTTTAAACTCAATGGTCTTCGGGCAATTTCCCACTTAAATCCGGGCAATTGGATAGCAGCATGATTGGCCTTGGTCATTGGATAATATTTGCCATCATTCTGCTTATAAAATTTGACTCTATCTAATTTATTATCTTCAAAATAAGCCGTCAGATTCGAACAATCCAATGTATTGACACCCGTATATTCCTTTTGCTCATTCTGGTTGTAAAATACGGTCTGAGCATTGCGGTTGACATTCAATATTTTCAGCTTATTATCATCCAATAAAGCCACAATTTCCTTGCCACCCATTTGATTAAAGTAAACTTCATCCGGACTATTTAATATCAATGCTTTATTCTGCATTAATATTTTAGAAATTGACTTATCTTTTTGGAACAGGAAAATCGAATCAGCAGAATATTGATTGGTCGTATCTGTCCACAAAATCGGATTATTATACATTCGAAATATGGAATCCAGCGATGTATAATACATTGAATCACAAACTCCTTGAACGTCAATGCTAAATATCTTCACATCATGAAATGCCTGTACGATTCTACTCGTATCACCTGACAAGCTATCTTTTTTAAACGATAAAAGCGTGTCCGCACTAATATGCAAGGTATCAGTATCTTGGATAATACTAAACATGGCTCGTTTGCCATAAGCCTTCATAAATTCCTTCTTCTTATCTAACTCCGTAATCTCAGCATGGATAGAGGTCTTATTCTCCTTATCGTAGATAATAACATTCCCCTTAGATAAGCCTTTACCGGTTTCATTATTAAAGTCATTATTTTCTGACTCTATGATGAAATCTTTGTCTTCTATACGGCTTCGTCCGACCGTCTTTAATATATTTTTTTTCTTATCATATTTAATTAACTTTCCTTTAAGCATTTGATTAGAATCTTGAAGAAAAGCATAGTCATTTCCACCATCTATTTCAAAGAATTCTCTTTTTTGAAAATATTTGATTGACTGCCCTTGCACATACCTAAGTGAGTCTTGGTATCGGGCTTCACCGAGGAGATGATAATATTGATTTATACCATCATACACCATTTTTTTCTTGGCTATAGCTTTCTCCTTCCCTTTTTGATATTGCGGATTCCCGATAAATTCCCCATATTTTTTTCCTATATCATAAAATCCTGATTCACTGTATAATCTGGTTCCATCTTTCTGACTTACAATTGCTGGGGCTAAAAAATTTACATACCGCAACTTAGAGTTGTATTTAAGCTTTGATGTTTTTATGTCAAAATCGGGATCCTGGACAAAGACACGATCGCTCAAAATGATATCATCGGTATTGGTGTCGTAAATAGCGGAATGGCTTTTAACCCAGGTGGGACCATTGGTAAAAGTGCCATTGTTGTCAAATGTCGCTATTTTGGAACGGGTGTTATAGGATAGCCTTTCGGTATATAATCTTTGTTCCCCTTTAGTAAAGGATACATCTGAAAATAAATCACATTGCCTTGTGTCAGCATTATAATGCAAAGAATCTGCAAAAATAGCCAGCGTGTCCCCTTGTTGTATCAAGACATTTCCGATAGCACGTATCATTTGGTCATTTCGGATAACCGTATCTGCATAAAAATAAACGCCTTTGTGATTGAAAGCCACTTCTCCGGTAAAAATACTCATCTTTTCTTTAGAAAAAATAACACCATGCTTTGCTTCTTCAAAGTTGACAAAATCTACCGTATCTTTCTGTTGACTATATGCGTTAAAGCTCATTAAACACATAAAGCATATTAAAAAATTAAGTATATATCGGCATTTTATATGTATCATCATGCCATCCCTAATGTTAATTCTGCTAGTTGCTTTCCCACGATTGATGAAATAGCTACACCCATGCCACCCATACGGACGCCAACGAATATATCCTGATGAACCTCTTGAATGATTGGCTTTTTGTCACTTCCGACACCCAGTATTCCTGACCAATGAAATTCAATTGCCGGAATCCTATCTAGTAAGATGTGTTTTGTTATGATATTTTTCAAAAACCTTATTGCTTCGGGTGTTGTATCTAATTGGTCGGTGACCTCTGAAACGCCCAAAACATTCCTCCCTCCGCCAATTAATATTCGCTGATCCACTTGTCGGAAATACACATAGCCGCGATCCATGTGATAACATCCCTTTAAGGACAAGCCTTGTATTTTTTCTGTTACAATAACCTGGTTTCTAACTGCATTAACGTCTTTTATGGGCAATAAATGAGGGATAAACCCATTGATTGTCAACAATATTTTTTGTGCGTATATTTTTCCAATCGTTTCACATTCAGCATACTTTTGTTCAACATTTAACTTTAACACATGAACTCCAAATAAAAAGCGAACCTTTTTGGATACACATAAGTCATACAGTTTTTGATTCAACAAAGCCGTATTGATGCTACCTTCTGCTTTGTTGACTATATAATTTTCAAAGCCATGACATCCGGGCGGATTGCCACTACTTACTTCAAATACAGATTTAATACCGGTCGCCTGAAAAACTAAATCATTTATCTCATTAAGATGATCGGCGCAGTCATCAAATATTCCATTGTTCTCACTGCTGAAAACATCCATGCCACCACATGGATCAAATTCAATCGCTTCATCAGAAAACAGCTGTCGGCTTAGTTTAAGCCCTTCATACCGCATTCTAACCGTTTCTACGACTTTATCCTTTCCATATATTCTTACATCTTCCAACAATTCGGATGCGCTTCCAAAACAAGCGAAGCCTGCATTTTTTGTACTCGCACCCTGGCTAAATGGTCCACGTTCTACGACTAAGACATCAAGCGAAGGATTCAACTCTTTTAAATTCAACGCCGTGAACATCCCTACAAGACCGGCTCCGACAATCAAGCAGTCAGGTGACCTCAAATAGCCAATATCTTCCCAATAGCTTCTACCCACAAGTTGAATTTGGATTTGGGAACATATTACTTTGATCTTCCGTAGTGTTATCCAAGCATTTAAAGTCTTTTTCGAGCAATATTCTCAAAACGCCATTGTTTCCATTGTTTTGATCCGCATAAATCCCTACTTCATCGGATTCAGCCCAATGCTTACCCTGCATTATAGGAACATACAAGGATATATTGCCTTCAGTGTATCTTACCTCTGGAGAAGACACATCAGCTAATTGGACAGAATAATGAAAAGCATCATGCGGATTTGCTCCCATACTAAGGGTAGCATGCACACTCCCATTTTCCACCAGATCACGCACATCAGACATCTGCATCCTAAATCTTATAGAATCCTGATAAAGTCTTATTTTCATAAAATTATTTTTTAAGGTTAGTATTTACATTATTTCTTCTTATAACTGTCTTTTAATGAAACTGTTCTATTGAAAACCATATTGTCGTCAGTACTATTTTTATCTAAATAAAAATATCCGAGCCTCATAAATTGAAAATGAGGATTTCCAACATCGTGCATCAATGTTTTCTCCCCTTTAGCATTTTTAATTACCTGCAAAGAGTGCTCGTTGATATAGGATTTAAAATCTCCTTCAGCCCCTTGTGGATCTTCTACCGTAAACAATTTATCATATAGCTTTACCTCCACATCAACACAATCTTTGGAATTGACCCAGTGAATAACACTCTTTACTTTAATTCCCGAAGTATCCTGACCACTTTTACTTTCAGCGAAATAGCGACACTTCAACTCTACCACATCTCCATCCCCATCCAATAAAGCTTCATCACAAACAATGATATAAGCATTTTTCAATCGAACCATCTTACCGGGTGAAAGTCTGAAAAATCCATCCTCCGGTTCCATCCTAAAATCATCATGCTCAATATACAACTCATTGGTAAATGACATATCATGACTCCCCGAATCGTGATTCTCCGGATTATTAATAGAGCTCAACGATTCCTCAAAGTCCGCAGCAAGATTGGTAATCGTGATTTTCAAAGGATTCAACACAACCATCCTTCGGAGTGCAATCTTATTTAAATCTTCTCTGACACAGAACTCAAGCAACCCGAGATCAATGACATTTTCACGCTTCGCTATTCCAACCCGTGTCGCAAAATCCCGAATACTCGCAGCAGTATATCCCCGACGTCTCAAGCCCGAAACAGTAGGCATACGTGGATCATCCCATCCTTCTACATATCCTTCATTAACCAATTGTAATAGGCGACGTTTACTCATCACAGTATATGTAAGGTTCAACCTCGCAAATTCATACTGTTTTGAAGGGAAAATATCAAGTTGTTCGATAAACCAATTGTATAATGGTCTGTGATGAATAAATTCCAGCGTACACACCGAATGTGTAATATTTTCAATACTATCACTCTGCCCATGGGCAAAGTCGTACATGGGATAAATACACCATTTATCACCCGTTCGATGATGATGAGCATGTTTGATTCTGTATATCACCGGATCTCGCATCAGCATGTTGGGCGATGCCATATCAACTCGTGCTCTGAGAACTTTGGAGCCATCCGGATACTTACCTTCCTTCATGTTATTAAAAAGAGAAAGATTCTCTTCAATTGAACGATTGCGATAAGGACTGTCTTGCCCCGGAACAGTGGGGCTTCCCTTTAATGCCGCAATTTCTTCCGGTGATGAATCATCCACATACGCCAATCCCTTTTGTATTAATTGAACAGCATATTGAAATAATTGATCAAAGTAATCGCTGGCAAAGAACTCATTATCCCATTCAAACCCCAACCATTTAATGTCCGCCTTAATAGAATCCACATATTCAACTTCCTCGGTGACCGGATTGGTATCATCGAATCTAAGGTTTGTTTTTCCACCATATTTATCAGCCAGCCCAAAGTTGAGGCATATAGATTTGGCATGTCCGATATGCAGATAACCATTGGGCTCAGGCGGAAAACGTGTCAACACCCGCCCATTGTGCGTTCCGACTTTTAAATCATTTTCAATAATCTCTTCTAAAAAATTCAGACTTACATTCTTCTCGTCACTCATGGGATATAAAATTAAATGGCAAATTTAATCTAATATTGGATAATTTAAAAAACAATACGACTTATTGCTTTGCCCTTTCGACTAACAAGGAAATTAAACCCGAATTTATATCATCGGCAAAATATAGGTTTTAATAAGAATTCCGGTAAAAATATCATCGGCACAAAAAAACCTGGAAATCTGACAGATTCCAGGTTAACCATGAAATTAAAATAAAACGATTTAAAATTATGCGAATGATCATTCAAATCCATTGTATGTAGAATTGATGATGTATTATAGACGAATGTTTTATTAGCCATATTGCTCAAAAAGTGTTAATTTTATGACTTTAACACTTGGAGGCATGACGGTTCATTTGGATATCGGCAAAAAAGGTGAAGATATTGCCATAGATTACTTGATTGAATCAGGATTAACCATTTTAGAAAGAAATTGGCGGTGGAAAAAAGCAGAAATAGATATACTGGGCATGGATGGAGACACATTGGTTGTCTATGAGGTCAAAACACGATCTTACGACTACTTTGGTGCACCCGATTCTTTTGTAGATGATAAAAAACTCAATTTACTTTTAGATGCCGGCAATCAATATGCCATTGAAACAAATCACAATTGGGCTATTAGAATTGACTTGATAGGCATTCTGCTCAATGCCGATGGCGGTTTTACCTTGAATCACATAAAAGATGCTTATTTCCCAACATTTTGATATTTTCACTTCTTTCTTCTGGGCATATTTATGGTCCTACCACACGAAAGGTACATTTTTTATTGGTAAAAGCTGAATCCTATTTTATTCAATGGCATTGAAGCCCTCACTGTGGGTATAACAAATTTCCCGAATGACTTCATTATTTTTCCCCTCTATCTCCCCTGAAGCGGGAGAACCAAATAATGAAGTCATTCCTTCTAAAGAGTTTAAATATCAATTAAAGAGTCAGATTTTGAGTGTAATAAAAAATAAAAGGGAAATATGTTATACACAAGCCCTCACTTTAAAAGATCCAACAATTTATTATAATTATTGTAAATTCGGGATTGCTCTTCCAACATATATTCCTTTGGTCGCAAAGACTTTTTTATCGGATTATTAATAACATGAAATAATATATCCCGGTCAAAATAGCTTCTAACCTCAATGACGGTAGATTTTTTAAGGTCAAAAAACTCGGTATCCTTGCTTTCAACCATTGCAATTGAATCATAATACATCGGTCGGTTGTATATCAATTGCTTTTCATAAACAAATGATAACTTTCCCTTCAATAAATAATATTCTGTTATTACTTGGTATGTTTCTCCATAATTGCGTGATAAGATTTTCTCAAGTTTGTCCTTATTGTAATAATACTTCGCTTCTCCTCCTTCTAAGGTCTCCTCTAAATCTTTTGAAACAATAGAAGTCCATCTTTTTATAGCATTAATCCTTTTAAAATTGGCCCTGATTGGTTTTAGCCTTTTTGTCAAAGAATCAGCATCAACGGTATATTTCTGTTGATAAAAATATGTCCACTCACGACATCCAGAAACCGCATAAGTAGTTGAGTATTGTGGATTAAAATTCGGAAAAGGAAATGAAGATGCAATAATTACGGGTAAATACATCAACATATTGATCCCAAAAATAAGAATGAGTATAATTCTATTCATGCGTCTCATCGGATATTATCAAAATAGTAAATATACGTATTAGATTGTAAATTTCAAATAATGTCTGCAATTTTCCATTCATGAAATTCTTACTCTAAAACAAATCATACACATTTTTAGCCGGCATTAATACAACCAAACTTCCGTCGCTCCAAAGCCGTAGGATTCATTATATTCATTTTTAAATGTATTGACTCCGCTATGCTGTATTAATTTTGTAGCTATTTCATCTTTCAATCTACCATTTCCCACACCATGGATGATAAATATCTGTTGAACCTTTAACTTTATTGCCTTCTCAATAAATCTATCAAAAACGTTCATTTGATATTGCAAAATTTCTCCTTTGCGCATGGACGATGGATTCTGATGTATCTTATCTATATGCAGATCTAAAACCGGATTAAACTCGGCCCTTTCTTTTATGGCAGCTGATGGCTGCCGTTGTGATGCCTTCTTCTGGGTAAGCAAAACTGCCGTTCTTCGCTCTTTTCGGGTATATTCTGATAATGAACCTGATTGTGTTTCTGTTTTTTTAGCTTGAACATAATACATACTTCCCGAAGAATTGACGATAGAAATACTTCCATATTTTTTAAAAAAAACGTTTGGCTTGATAACAATATCACTCGTCAAGGGCACATTCGGCTGATCATCATACACCCAATCCAGTTCAAAAGTAGGCTGACATTCAAGGGATTTAAACGAAATATGATGAATTAAATCGATGCCTCCGGACGCTAACTTCCCCTTGATTTGTTGAGCGGGGCTGTCTTCTGAATAATAATTAAGGTCAAAAACTAAAGTCCGGTTGGAATGATTATACAAAAATACAGGCAACATCGACTCCTCGTCCATTTGACCCATCTTGTATTGAACAATGAGATATAATCCTTCTTTGAGGTCTTCTTTATAAAATACATCAGAGATATATCGATCAGACAATGTAGGTTCCTTTTTCGAAACGTCACTCAATATTGGAGCAACATCATCCAAGAATGCCGGTATCTCCTCTTTGTCGAGATCCATCTTGATATAAACCAATTCTTTACCAACTAACTTTGTTACGATTGCCTTTTCGCCCGTAGGCAGATAGATTACTTTATCGCCCTTATTGATTTCCATATATTTATTTTTCCTAAAGTTTCTTTATTACTTCCTATAATTACTAAAGAGCATCAAAATTAATTAAACCATCAAAATAAGAGCTTACATTCATCTCTAAATGCACTTGGTCTAAATTATATTGATTATATCTATAATATATAAAAAAGTTATTTATCAGACCTTTAAACCCGATTTCTTATGATAGATATAAATATTACTTATAATTGGTATTGCGTTTAAACAAAATAGCCTAATGGTTGGTTTATGGACGGTAAAGATTCCGAATCCATTGTTAAAATTTCGAAAATACATCTAAAGAAAGTGTATTCAATTTTAACCATTTTTTTTATTCAATGAAGATAAGCGTATTTTTGCTCGGATTTTGTACAAACGGAAATACGGATTCTAGTTTTAAAATTACCACAATAACATGGCCTATTCTATAAAAGAAATGTATTATACGATCCAAGGAGAAGGTCGAAACACTGGCAGGGCTATGATTTTCTGCCGTTTTGCGGGCTGCAATCTATGGACAGGAAGAGAAAAAGATAGAATGCACGCAGTATGTAGATTTTGTGACACCGATTTTGTAGGAACAGACGGAATTAATGGGGGAAAATATGAAGCATCCGAACTAAAAACCAAAATTCTTTCACTTTGGCCTAAAAACAGCGATTGTCAGGTAGCTGTTGTATTTACAGGTGGTGAACCAGCTCTTCAATTGGACGAGACACTTATCCATACTTTTAGAGATTCCAATATTTACATGGCAGTTGAAACCAACGGAACTATAGAATTGCCTTCCGGTATTGATTGGATTTGCGTTAGTCCGAAAGGGGATTCGATTATACGCCAGACTACAGGCCATGAATTAAAATTGGTCTATCCTCAACCAGAAAATCATCCCAATCAGTTTATCCACCTTTCGTTTGAGAATTTTTATATCCAGCCCTTGGAGGATGAAAATTGGGAAAATAATACGGCATTGTCTATAGAATTTGTCAAAAATAATCCACAGTGGCGACTTAGTGTTCAAACACATAAGTACTTAAACATTCCGTAATCACGCCATATTCTAAAAAACCAATAAACACATTATTGATTAATTTAATACATATATAATTATTTACCATTTACTTATATATTATATCAATTCAATTATTATTTAAACCAGGCAATATATTCAAGGCGTATCACACTATCACACATATTTTCATCTAATTTGCAAAGAAACTTTTTCGCAATATTAGTATCTTGCATCTTTTAAAAATGCTAATATGTCGATAGATAAAGATCAATTCATCCATTCAATCCGTCAGGGCATTCCCGATACATTACCGCCTGTATTGGATCGGGATGTGAGTGTCTCGCATGCTCCCATTAGAAACATAGAGGGTGTACTGACACCGGAGGAAAGAAAATTGGCGATTAACAACGCCTTGCGTTATTTTCCGACGGAGTGGCATTCCGAATTAGCAGTCGAATTTGCACACGAATTAGATCAATATGGTCGAATATATATGTACCGATTTAGGCCTACTTATGAGATGAAAGCCCGGCCAATAGAAGATTATCCGGCGATTTCACGTCAAGCTGCGGCTATCATGTTGATGATTCAGAACAACTTGGATTACAAGGTAGCTAAGCATCCGCACGAACTAATTACATACGGAGGAAATGGAGCAGTATTTCAAAATTGGGCTCAATATTTGATTACCATGAAATACTTATCTGAAATTACAGACGAACAAACACTCGTTCTCTATTCAGGTCATCCATTGGGCATATTTCCAAGCCACACCAAAGCTCCACGTGTCGTAGTAACCAATGGAATGATGATACCCAATCATTCTTCTAAGCATGATTGGAACAAATACAACGCTCTTGGCGTCACACAGTATGGTCAAATGACAGCCGGTTCCTTTATGTATATTGGTCCTCAAGGTATTGTTCATGGCACAACCATTACTCTACTCAATGCCGGTCGCCTTCTAAAACTTGGTGACAACCTTAGAGGCAAGGTGTTTATTACATCCGGACTGGGCGGTATGTCAGGTGCACAAGCTCTCGCAGGGATAATCACAGAAGCAGTGACCGTCATTGCCGAAACAGACGGAGATGCTGTGCACCAAAGAACAGTCGATGGTTATATTTTAAAGGAAAATATTTTTACTGACTTGTCGTCTTGCGTCAATAGAATGCAACTTGCCAGAGAAAACCGAGAGATCATCACCTTAGTATATCATGGCAATATTGTCGATTTGTGGGAGTACCTGGCATCGCACAACATTTCGGTGGAATTGGGTTCTGATCAGACTTCTTTGCACAACATTGACGACCTCGGATACACACCCGTAGGTTATACCTTTGAAGAAGCTAAGATTTTGATGCTGACGGATAGGGAAAAATTTAAGCAAGCTGTCAAAGACTCCTTAATCCGTCATGTCGTTGCAATAAATAAATTGACGTTACAAGGAATGTATTTTTGGGACTATGGCAATGCCTTTCTCAAAGAAGCAGGAATGGCGGGAGCTGATATCTTTGCTGATGATCAAAGAATAAAATATCGTTATCCTTCGTATGTTGAAGACATCATGGGCCCTTTATGCTTTGACTATGGCTTCGGTCCATTCCGTTGGGTATGTACATCGGGCAGTCAAACGGATTTAGACACGACAGATAAAATAGCCGAAAATGTAATTCTTCAATTGATGAAAACATCAGATCCTGCCATCCAACCACAGTTGAAAGACAACCTACAATGGATAAGAAATGCAAAGCAGCAAATACCTGTCGTTGGCTCGAAGTCCCGGATATTATATGCTGATGCTGAAGGTAGAATCGCCATTGCGCAGGCATTTAACGAAGCCATAAAATCGGGTGAATTACTTGGCCCTGTAGTCTTAGGTCGCGACCACCATGACGTATCAGGCACCGACTCACCTTACCGTGAAACGTCAAACATTTATGATGGATCTTCATTTACGGCTGATATGGCTGTCCATAATGTAATTGGAGACAGTTTCAGAGGAGCTACATGGGTTTCACTACACAATGGAGGCGGCGTCGGCTGGGGAGAAGTGATTAATGGTGGATTTGGTATGGTTCTTGATGGAAGTCACGATTCTGCGGATAAGCTCGCCATGATGCTGCATTGGGATGTTTATAACGGGATATCCAGGCGATCTTGGGCGCGCAACCCACACGCTATGTCCACTATAGAAAGAGCAAAAAAACTTTATCCTAATATGGTGGTAACAATACCAAATCTGGTAGATCCCAAATTATTGGAACAGATATAAAAAATTGTGGCTTTATCTTGGCCTATTTAATCCCCATGTGGAAGGATCATTGGTTATAGGGATAAATTGATTTTGTTCAAAAAACCGAATAGAAATTTCGCTATTTTCCATAACAGCATAAGATTGGAAAGTTAGCCAATCACCGGTATTGATATATTTTGTATGACTATCGGACAACATGTAATCTATGGGAAGATGTCTATGTCCAAAAATCATGTAATCATAGTTTGATATATGTGTCAATTGCCCTTCACAATATTGCAACAAATATTCTCTATCGGGTCCATGAAAAGTAAAGATATCCTGATGGTCTAACCTGCTCTTCTTACTCCAAGTATCTGCTATCGCCATTCCAATTGAAGGATGCAACCAGTGGAACAGCCTTATACACCAAGTATTATTAAATATTCTCTTCAATATCTTGTATGTACGATCACCAGGGCCCAGCCCATCGCCATGCCCAATAAAGAGCTTTTTCCCTTGTCGTTCAAAAACCATGGGCTCGCGATAAATAGGAATGCCAAATTCTTCTGTAAAATATTCAAAAATCCACATGTCGTGGTTTCCTACAAATAAATGTATCGGAATTCCACTATCCGCCAATCTGGCTAAAGCTCCCAAAAACCGGGTATAACCTTTGGGAATGACTGATTTATACTCAAACCAAAAGTCGAAGATATCGCCAAGAAAAAAAACTTCATCCGCCTCCATAGCTACATCTTCGATCCACCTTACCAAGGCTTTTTCCCGTTCACCTGATGCAGTAAGTCCTCGTTGACCAAGATGAAAGTCAGAAGCAAATACAATTTTACTCATTAATCGGATGTAATGTTTCGATTAATTTTAACAAAAGCTCACTGGCAGCCTTTGGTATGGTTGTTCCCGGGCCAAAGACAGCTTTTACTCCGGCTTGATACAAAAACTCATAATCTCCCGGAGGAATGACGCCACCGGCTATGACCATGATATCATCCCGTCCTATTTCTTTCAAAGCCTGAATAGTGGCGGGAACAAGGGTTTTGTGACCGGCAGCAAGCGAACTAATACCCACTATATGCACGTCATTCTCTGCAGCCTGCATAGCTACTTCTTGTGGCGTCTGAAATAAGGGGCCAATGTCCACATCAAAGCCGAGATCTGCAAAGCCGGTCGAGATAACCTTAGCGCCGCGGTCATGCCCGTCCTGACCGATTTTAGCTACCAAAATACGAGGTCGCCGCCCTTCTAATTGTGCAAATCGATCGGACAATTCTCTGGCATGTTGAAATTCACTATTTGAAGACATACTTTTCATATAAACACCTGATACCATTGAGCTTCGAGCTTGAAATCTACCAAATACACTTTCTAAAGTCTGACTGATCTCTCCAAGGCTCGCTCTCGCTCTTGCAGCAATGACACAAGCTTCCAATAGATTTCCATCGTTTTTGGCAGCCGTTATCAGTGCTGAAATAGATTTTTCAAACTCTTCTTGATTTCTATTTAATCTCAGCCTCCTCAAACCTTCTATTTGCTTATTCCGAACTAAAGCATTATCAATCTCCAAAAGCTCAATCGGTTCTTCATCTTTATGTTGATAAATATTTAGACCAATTATTTTTTCTTCACCACTATCTATCATTGCTTGTTTCTTAGCAGCAGCTTCCTCTATCCGCATCTTTGGAACTCCTTTTTCGATAGCAGCAACCATACCTCCGGAATCTTCGACTTCCTTCATTAAAGATTTTGCTTCATCCACTATTTCTGAAGTCAACTTTTCAATATAATGCGAACCTCCCAATAAGTCAATTGTCCGGACGATATCCGTCTCACGTTGAATATATAATTGAGTATCTCTCGCCACCTTTGCACTAAAGTCACTGGGCAAAGCCAACGCTTCATCCAGAGCATTGGTATGTAACGACTGAGTACCTCCAAATACAGCAGCTAATGCTTCAATAGATGTCCTTGCAATGTTATTATATGGATCCTGAGCCAACAAACTCCAACCACTTGTTTGACAATGCGTCCGCAACATCAAGGATTTGGGATTGGAAGGATTAAACTTTTGGACAATTTCTGCCCATAACATCCGCGCAGCACGCATCTTTGCAATTTCTTCATAAAAATTCATCCCAATACCCCAAAAAAAAGATAATCGCGGTGCAAAACTATCTATTTTCAACCCCGCCCCTATGCCGGTCTTGATATATTCCAATCCATCGGCTAAGGTATATGCAAGTTCTATTGCCGGACTTGCACCTGCTTCTTGCATGTGATACCCACTGATACTGATAGAGTTAAATTTAGGCATATTGTGAGCCGTAAATTCAAAAATATCAGAAATGATCCGCATCGAAGGGCGAGGCGGATAAATATATGTATTACGAACTAAAAACTCTTTCAGGATATCATTTTGTATTGTTCCGGACAATTTATCCATTAATACACCTTGTTCTTCTGCTGCAACAATATAGAATGCCATTATGGGTAATACAGCCCCATTCATCGTCATAGAAACAGACATCTTATCCAAAGGAATTTCATCAAATAAAATTTTCATGTCCTCTACTGAATCAATAGCTACACCTGCTTTTCCAACATCACCCGTAACCCGCTCATGATCACTATCGTATCCTCTGTGGGTAGCTAAATCAAATGCCACGCTCAGCCCCATCTGCCCGGCAGCTAAGTTGCGTTTGTAAAAAGCATTGCTTTCTTCAGCAGAAGAAAATCCAGCATACTGCCTGATTGTCCAAGGTCGCTTTACATACATCGATGCATACGGCCCTCTTAAAAATGGCGGCAACCCGGGATAAGAAGCCTTGCTATAATCAACAAATTCTTCTTCACCAAAGCTCTTTCTTCCCGCATTTTCATCAAATGAATTATCCAAAACTAAAACATTTATCTTGTAAAGGTAGGAAAAAATCTAAAGCTATTAAATGTCTTTAATTCCAAGTCATACATCAAACAACTATTACTTATATTTCGCTTCAATAAACAAAAACACCCTCCACCGGATAGTGGTCCGAAATAAACCGTCCCTCTGGCTTTTCCTTATTTGTTTTGAAAGATAAAACACGTATCATGTTGTTTACAAAGATGAAGTCAATCTTAATGGATGCAGGAACACTCTCCGAAAAGTTATTGAAAGTCATCCCATCTGTGTCGTCCGGTATCTCTGCTATAGCTCTACTATCAGCCATAAAATCTTGAATCACTCGAATGGGTAGGGATTCGGATTCAGTGTTGAAGTCTCCCATCAAAAAAATCGGTAGGCTCGGATTCAATAAATTAATTTTTGACATAATCAGCCGCGCACTTTCAATTCTTGCTGTTTTTCCAATATGATCAAAATGTGTATTTAATACGTAAAACTCTTTATGGTCTTTTCCCGAAAACCTTGCCCATGTGCAAATCCTATAACACACTGCATCCCACCCCATTGTCGGCTTATTTGGTGTGGAAGAAAGCCAAAAGGTTCCGGATTCTTTGACTTCATATTTATCCGAATTATAAAAAATAGCTGAAAATTCTCCTTGCGACATACCATTGTCCCGACCAACTCCCACATAATCATAACCCTCCAAAGAGTCTATAAAAGCCATCTGAACCAATTCAGCCTCTTGAACGCCAAGGATATCAGGCTTCTTTTTCAGAATGTATTGCTTCAATAATTCCTTTCGATTTTGCCATCTATTTATCCCATCATTTGCAGAGGCCAATCTGATATTAAAAGAGGTAATCTTTATTGAATCTTTTATCATTTCACTCTTAATTCCTAAGCAACTTCCTCCAGAATTAGTCAAACCTAACAATTGAAAGCTATTGTATATAAATAAAAAAAATAAAACTAAATATAACTTCATGAGAATAATTAATTAATGGAGAAAGAATGATATCAAACCAATAATGATAAGAACCATACCGGTTATTTTCTTTTCATTATGCTCAATAAATTCGTTGTTCTTAATAAAATGACTTCCTTTATGAACCAAATATATCATTAGCACAATGGATATAATGCTAAATATTCCATACACCAATGATAATATCAATACACTCTCTAAACCATACCCCCCGGCAGTCAAAAACAATGTCTCCACTTCAAGACATGGCGATAAAAACATCATGCCGACAAACACAAGTACCCACCGGGTCTTATTTCTTTTGTACAAACCTACATCTCCATCTATCTGATTGTGATGATGTGGCGCATTGAGTGAAAAATAAATTAATCCCAAAACAATCAACAACACAGGCGCAATGATATGAGCATAAGATTCGAAAGTATTCGACAACTTAATACCAACAAATCCCAACAAAACACCTAGAATTATTGTACCCAATACGTGTGCAAATGCAGATACAAATCCAATAATAACAACTTCTTTGGTATCCCACTTCTCAGCTCTCGAAATAGCCACAAGTGGTAGCCAGTGATTGGGTATCAATGCATGAACTATACTCAGAATAATTGTTGCTGTTAATAAACTTATCATATTCTAACTTAAATAGGAATGCAAGAAACAAACATTTAACAAAATAAAAGGATTTTCTTTTCGATTCCAAATATTTTATTGATTTTAAATTATTTACAATTACATTCAAAATAAAATATTTAATGTAACGAAACAATATTTTCCATAAAATATTTTGTTCGACATAAAATTCATTTAAATAATTTCGTAATTCGAAATGTATGTGTACTTTTACACCTTTTAAGCGACTTTATTACTTTCAACATTTAATTGCGTGTGAATACAAATAGTTTAATTAAGCATACTGGATTAGCATTTACCTTCATCCTTTCTTCGTTAATTCTATCAAAACTTCTACCAAACAATTTCGACCTTTCGGCTAAATATAACAAAAGTCAGATTACCACCCTTAATAGTTTTAATGTAAAGTCTCCAACTTTAAAATTCGGTTTTGCTCTTGACACCTTTGAATCCGAATCATTTACTGTTCAAAAAGATGAAACCCTTATTAATATTCTTTCAAAATATACGGACGAAGTTAGGACTGCATTTAATATCGTGGATGCAAGTAAAAAGTTTATCAATCCCCGCATCATTCATCCCGGACTGCAAATAACAATTTTAAAGGATTTAAAGACCAAGAAGCCTGAATACATCGCATTTTACCCTAATGTTTATAGATACGTCGTCTTAGACTTGCAGAATCCGGATAATATTAGCATGGTTGAACTACCTGTTGAAAAAAGTGTAGAAGTCGTATCCGGTACGATGGACGGCTCCCTGTGGGAAACTATCAAAAAGTATAACATGGATACTGATTTAGCAGGTCAGATGGAAGATGCAATGGAATGTGCAATGGACTTGAGTAGGGCGAGTAAAGGCGATGTTATCAAACTCGTATATGAGAAAAATATGATTGATGGTCAAGAAGTTGATGCCGGTAAATTATTAGCTGCTTATTATAAAGGCAGATTGGGCGAAAAATATGTTTTCTATTTTGATAATGGCAAATACAAAGGATATTTTGACCAAGAAGGCAGACCTATGAAAAAATCATTTTTAGCTGCGCCTCTAAAATATGCTAAAATAACCTCCAAATTTTCCAGAAGCCGACTCCACCCCATCTTGAACAAAGTTGTACCCCATTTTGGCACAGATTATGCCGCACCTTCCGGCACACCAATCTTGGCAGTTTCTGATGGAGTCATTGAAGCTCAAGGTTATAGTGGCGGTAATGGAAATTATGTAAAAATAAAGCATGATAAAACTTATGCAACCCAATACCTTCACATCTCCCGTTTCCCTAAAGGACAACGTAGAGGTCAAAGAGTTCGACAGGGTCAGATAATAGGCTATGTGGGCTCCACAGGACTAGCCACCGGACCTCACGTTTGTTTCAGATTTTGGAAAAATGGAGTACAAGTAAATCCTAAATCTTGCAAATTGCCTTCTCCTAATCCGATTCCCGGAAATAATCTCGCTGAATTTAAAACACAGCGTAACGATATGCTTAGCAAACTTGCTGCTATCGGCAAACCACTTCCCGGCGAAACGGTTATCAAAATGGCAGAAAACGACTTATTCTTAGTCAATCCTTAGATCTCAATTTTATTCGTTTAGGATGCTTAAACACATCATCGATAAGATGATATAATGCTTTGTTATAGATTATTGTTTTAACAACTAAATCTTTCTATAGATCCATTCAACGCTTGGTGAACTATCAGGTTCAGACATATTGTATTAGATAAATTTATCCTATCTATTAGGCTTACATAAACAACTTCCTTTCCATGTCGTATTTCATACCCCAATTATACTCCAGTCTTATTACAATGAATCCACATTAATCCGAATTCGTATTATAGGCAAAAGTTTTGCCTTTAATAAATATGATGCTAACTTTTAGATTTATTGAAATCAAAATAGTGATAAAAAGAGAAAATCGCATTGAACCGAAAAGTAATTAATTGCAATTTAACTGGATGTAATTCTTATGAAAGACGCTAAAGAGGCTTTTAAAAACTATAGTCTAAAAATAGAAAATAGCATTCCGTCCCATAGCTCATTGATCTGTTTTACAATGGGTTGAGTGAGAAGTAAGAATGGCAGGTTAATCCATAAAAATTATACAATTAAAATAGTCACAAAATTGAAAAATAACAACTATCTTGCAATATCGATTACTCGAATTTAAATCATTCTAAAATCCTGCTAAACCTCAATATGAAAAACACGCTCAATATGAACCAACAAAAGAATGTATTCTTTCTGAATTTTATTCAATCATTCATTGTACTGCTTATACTTAGCATCTTTCCTCAGGTCGCCTTTGCTGCCGCGGTTGACAGTACGAGATATCAAAGCTTAGATAGTATTTTGGACCAGATTTTTACAAGAAAGAAGCAGGAGTTTGTATGGAGGCTCAACAATGAGGTTCCGGGGAGCAAGAAATTATTTTTTACGATAGATTTAGACGAAGAGATATTGGCATATATAAAATGGGGCAAGATTACATTGGATGGCTCTTTTGAAATGGTCGATATCAATAGGGGCAATTATCCGGAACTTGACGAACTTGAAGATTCTATTTTTCAATTTGAAAAGCAGTATATTAATAGTCCCACTATATTAATATTTAATATATCTACCGCCAATCGATTTCCATGGTTGGGAATATTTGACACTTTATCAAACGTACAAACCACCAAAGATTTAGTCAATGCAGTTGAAAAAAGTAAAAAGCAAGAATATAACCAGAAAGTAATACAATTAATAAATGTACATGTGATTGAATTTTATAAATTTATATCACAATCTATCAACACCTATGCTGGAAGCGTAATTGTTATTTCCACTTATACATCGAAAAAGGTCTTAATGGATTCCAAGCGAGAGCGGGAAATAGCCAGTACTATCATGCTAAGAGAGATCAAAGGATATCCTTCCACAGACGAGACTCTTTTAAGAACTATCAATTGTATTACCCATCAATTCGATGAAAACAAACGATCAGGTCGGTATAAAGACAAAACGTTTTCTACCATATATAATTATGTCACATCGACCTTGCAGGTATTGTCGGGAGGGTATGTGTGTGATACGATGGAGAATAAAACACCATTAGTTGCCAATTTTAATGTTCCTTTAGAGAATGTATCTCAGGAATTAAACGACTTCGCTGACCTATTTGCCAGAAAAGCAGAACGGTTGTATTTAGCGAGGTCAAATATTGAGAATTTTGAATTTAATACAGGAACAATTTTCCATTATGGAGATATAAAGGACAACTTTA
>JAGPCT010000025.1 GCA_018057925.1 Saprospiraceae bacterium | reverse complement strand
CCCGAAACATTGACTTTATTTCTTCTGATGTATAATTACTTATTTTTAACACTTGCCTACCCATATTCCAAAGTTTTTTCCAAAGATAAGCAATATATGTGTAATTATATAATAGACTTAATATAATCGTTGAGTACATTGCACTTGTAAAAAGTTATACCATATCAAGCGGCTTTCTTTTATCTGCTTTTATTTGCTTAAAATAACTGGGTGTAAGACCGGTGACTTTTTTAAACTGATTGCTCAGATAAGCGACACTTGAATAATTCAGGCGGAAAGCGATTTCACTCAGAGTCAATTCATCATAGACCAATAGTTCTTTGACTTTTTCGACCTTTTGAGCGATTAAGTACTTTTCTATAGTTGTCCCTTCTACTTCTGAGAAAAGGTTGGACAAATAGCTGTAATCGTGATGCAGACTGTTGCTCAATAGTTCTGTAAGGTTGGTCTTAACGTCATTATCCTGATAATGTACGAGGTCTATAATGATATTTTTAATCTTTTCGATGAGGCGACTTTTTTTATCATCAATTAGTTCAAATCCCAAAGAAGTCAAGGCCTTTTCTAAGGTGTCTTTTGACATTGGACTAAGCTCATTTTCCAGTGTAACTTCACCTAAAGTAACCCGTTTTGCTATTAATCCGAGTTGATCCAATTTGTCTTGAACTGCCATAATACAGCGGTTGCACACCATATTTTTAATAAAAAGAGTTTGCATATTAAGGTAAACCTTAATTCAGTGGGAAAGGTTTTTAAAAACCATATTGTATCGATTAATCCAAATTCCGCTTTAGATAAATGCGGAATCGATTTACGACTCGTAATCAATGGTTTACAGAAACCATTGAAACGATTCGTACATCGGGATTAACCCTCATAATCAGCACTATGCGGTTTTTCAAAACCTTTACTACTGAATTCGGGATTAATAGGACGTCTCAATGAAGGAATCGATTCTGAATTGTATGTTGCGGCATTACATCTAAACAATCGACACAGAAAACGTAGAGTTTTCTCAATTCCTAGAAAAAAGATAAACATAAAATAAATCCTGAAGGGATGGAATGATTATAATAATGAAAATATATGGTTACATCTAAACTCCGAAGGGGTGAAATAAATACCAGCCTTCGGCATTGTATCCAAATGCCTCTTTAGCCAAATATGGAATCACTTTACTTCTCCTAATCAATGGTTTACCAGAATCCTGAAACTGTCCAGAGAAAATAAGCATTGATCTTCATTTTACCAGGTTTGTTTTATATGTTGGATTGCCCCTAATATATTGCATTATAATCTGTGCTTCTCACCTGTCATAATAGGTTCCATAGAATTTGATGCCCGTCAGGTCCACCCTGTCAGGGTTTCTTTTATCATATTTATTGACAGCGTCTTTAATCCTGAAGTGCATTTCTCCCTCGCCTCCTATCGTACGTGTTACCGTATCCAGGTGGGTGATGGTAACATAATTATGCTGCAATGTGTCCAATGCATACTTATCAGGACTTGGAACATCACCATCATCTATTTGCAAAAGATATCCTCCATCAATTTTATCCTTTCGTATCAAGTGTTTCCCTGTTTGTGGTGGCGGAATAAAATAAAACTGTTCACGATAGGACAAAGAGTCAATATCTGTATTTACAAAACCGATGAAATAAACATCCTTTTCTTCAATATATTCTAATACATAATTAAAGTAAAAAAGATACCCATTCTTATATCCTGAACCAATGTAACATTTGGGACAGGCCCTCAGACTGTAAGGCGTATAGATAGGCACAGGTTCCTGCACAGGGTTTGGCGTTTTCTCACATGAAGCCAGGAAGCTGATTCCTATAATAGCCCAGAGAAAATAAATATAGACTTTCATTTTACCAGGTTTATTTTGAATGTATGATTACCTGCAGAATACTTCGCTACTAAAAAGTACATACCCGGAGGCAATTCCGATAAGGACCATTGCGTACTACCCGCTCTGATCACCTTGCTTGTCAGCTTTTGGCCCGATATGGAAAATAATTCTATAGTGGCTTCCTCTAATTCTGCCGGTAATGAAATATTGATAAAATCACTTGTAATGGTGGGAAAGACCACCGGAATATCTCCATTGTTTTGATGCGTTTGGTTCGATACTGCCACCAGGGAATTGGGTGGATTACCCCCAAAACAATTCATCTCCCACATATTGGATTTTTCCAAGGCAGTTTTCACCCATAAGATCATTCATTCTCTTAGATACGACGCAGGTCAATACTCTGCCATCAGGCATTGTTACGTTAAAATTGTTGTTACTGAATACCGACGAATTGACAGAAACACATTGCCTGGCGATATATTTGCCATTTGCAGAAACTTCGTTCATACGGTTGGCAATTGCTGTTTTTTCAAAGGTGGCAAACATGCTGCCGGTGGGGTTCTGAGGAGTTAAAATGGTTTGTGATTTAATTTCTTGATGCAGAATCAAAAAAAAGGCACAAATCAAAAATTGAATAAAAAAATTTGTTTTCATGAGTGAATATTTAATGTTAAAAAAATCGAGTAGTAAGTGTTTGACCTTCAAATATAATTCTTTTATTTCGAACTTAAAAGGAAAAATATGATTTTAACCCAAATTTCATTTTTGTCTGTTGCGGCATTACATCTAAACAATCGACACAGAAAACGTTGAGTTTCCTCAATACATGGAAAAAAGATAAACAAAAAATAAATCCCGAAGGGGTGAAATGATTATAATAAGTCGTATTATGGTATATTGAGGAGCATAATATTTACATTTGTGATTTGATAAGAAAAGCCAACCATGTCACAGGGAATAAAAGAGCGTGTTATTAATTTTTTAAGAGGCAAGTTTAAGATTGTTGTTTTTGACGAAGTGGCGATGTTGCAAAGGAGAGTATATCGATTCACCGGATTAAAAATAGTGACGTTGATAGGAGGCGCTGTCCTTCTTGTTTTTATCTTAGCTGTTGTCCTGGCAACCCAAACCGGAATTTTAAGAGTTTTAGGTCCCAGGCCGGCGATGTTGTTAGGTCAGGATTATATTGGATTATCGAAAGAAATAGATAGTTTACAGCGATTGTATAAAGAGAGTGAAGAAAAATTTGCCAATATAGAAGAGATTCTAACCCGACAGATAAGTACAGCTTCAAATGCTCAAAAGAAGGTAGAGTTTTCGCCATTTGAAATGAATGAGGAAGTTCAGGTCGTACAGGACAAATTGCCACTTTTACACTTCGAAACGCCTGTAGAAGGAGAAATAACGAGTTCATTTAGCCTTGATAAGATGCATTATGGAATCGATCTGGCGGCGAAATCCAATGCTCCGGTGCGAGCAGCTGCCGGAGGTATCGTTTTCTTAAATGGGTATTCGCGTGATGATGGTTATGTGGTGATGATTCAGCATCCCAATGGATATTCAAGTTGGTACAAGCATAATTCTAGGAATCTTGTTGTGACGGGGCAAGAAGTATATAAAGGTGAAGAAATCGCCATTATAGGCAATACAGGCGAAAATTCTTCCGGACCTCATCTTCACTTTGAGCTGTGGAAAGATGATAAACCTTTGAATCCGGAGGATTTGATTCCCTTAAAGGCCAATTGAACCCAAATTCCGAATTAGTCAATTGCGGAATCGATTTACGACTCGTAAATCGGGATAAACCCTCATAATCAGCATTATGCGGTTTTTCAAAACCTTTTCTGCTGAATTCAGGTTGAACAAAAAGCTTCAGTCAGATTACCTAATTGTATGCTTAATTGGGAGCATTATTAGGCACAAGTTTATACAATTTATCCGTTGATGCCGTTTTTTGATCTAAAGGAAAAGTTATTTTATCTCCACGTCCTGCTTGTGCTGCTTCCAGCCCATTGACCCTTACCTCGTCGAAGGCCAGATGGTGGACGCCCAAATTTCTACCCAAGACAATAAGTTTATCACCTGATTTTAGTTTGCCGGTTTCTATTTCAAACTCAGCGACATTTATTTTTGAGAAAAAATTCGTGCATTTGCCGACATAAATTTTTCTTTCAGTGGCTATTGATCCCGGATTGTCAGTCCATTGGCCAAGCTTCCTGCCCAAGTAATAGCCTTCCCAGAATCCACGATTATAGACCGTAGAAAGGCGCTTCGTCCATTCTTGAATTTTATCGTCGGTGTAAGAGTCGTCCTCCAAAGATTGTAGTGCTTCACGGTAACAATCGGTGACAGTATATACATAGTCTGCGCTTTTTCCTCGACCCTCTATCTTAATGATGTCGATACCTGTGTCGGCAAGCTTGTCTAAGATGTCGATAGTACAAAGGTCTTTGGGAGACATGATGTATTCGTTGTCAATGACCAGTTCGTTATTAGTTTCAAGGTCTATCACTTTGTATGGTCGGCGGCAATTTTGGGTACATGCGCCTCGGTTGGCAGAGGCATTCTGCTCATGGAGGCTGAGATAGCATTTGCCGGATACAGCCATACACAGTGCGCCGTGTGCAAAGACTTCTATTTTCAATAGGTTGCCCGATATGCCCCGTATGTCTTCTTTTTTAATGGTAGAAACAATATTTTTAACCTGAGTCAAGGTCAACTCTCGCGCGAGGACGATGACGTCGGCAAAAGGAGCGAAAAACTTGGCGGCTTCGGCATTACTGACATTGGCCTGTGTAGAAATGTGTAAAGGTATCTGCATGCTTCGGCACATCTCTATGACGGCAAAGTCGGAAGCTATAACCGCATCAATGCTATGTATCTTTACTTCCTGAAGGATAGACCGAATGAGTTGCATGTCATAATCATACATTACGGTATTGAGTGTAAGGCACATCTTGACGTGGTGTGCCTTACAAATGGCGCTTATTTCAGGCAAGTCTTCAACCTTAAAGGAGTTGATAGACTTGGCTCTCATATTCAGTTGTTCAACGCCGAAATATACGGCATCGGCGCCTGCATGTATAGCCGCCATCAGGCTTTCGAAGGATCCTGCGGGAGCGAGTAGTTCAATTTTTTTCATCATTCAATAACTCTTTACAAACAAATATGCTTTTACTAAAACTCATCAAGGCTTTGAAAGGCACGTTCTTTGCGCTTCCCGGCGAGGATAAAATTCTTCTCTTCCTCTTCTGTTGTCGTGACAACCGGGCTTATCGATCTTTTTTGGGCATTGCTATCTATTGCAACAAATGTAAAATAAGCCAAACTGAGGGGTTTGATCTCTGACTTTCCAACTTGTCGGACCGTCGCCTCTACCATGATTTCCATGGAAGTGTTGAAAGCCCGGGTTATTCTGGCTTTGATGGTCAGTATGTCACCTACTTTAGCAGAATGGAAAAAGCGGACGTGGTCGATAGACGCTGTTACTGAGATGCTCTTTGCGTGTGTCTGGGCACATACGGCCGCTGCAATGTCCATCCATTGAACAAGGCGTCCACCCAAGAGGATGCCCATTGGGTTGGTGTCATTGGGGCATACGACTTCTGTTTTGATGGTCTCAGAATAGGCGGGGGTATTTAATATAATGTCTTTATCTGTCATGAGGTAAGTAATTTAATGATATTGAGCAGAATGGAATAGCGTCCTTCCCGGAGACATCATTTATTCCATTCTGCTTTACGTTTAAATTATAATTCTTCGAAGTGTGCGGTAAAGTGGCGTAAGAATTTCGGTTCTTTGGTAATACGAAGACCTTTGACTTGATCTCTATTCTTTATTATCTCATCAAAAACCTCAATGACATAGTCAATATGGCTTTGGGTATAAACCCTTCGTGGTATAGCCAGTCTAACCAATTCCATGGGTGCCGACACCAATTGTCCGGCGTCATCGTATTTGCCAAACATGACAGATCCGATTTCTACAGCCCTTATTCCGCCAATTTTATACAGCTCACATACCAAAGCCTGACCCGGATATTGATGTGCAGGGATGTGTGGATAAAGCAAACCTGCATCTACATAGACAGCATGTCCGCCAATCGGATACAACACAGGCACACCCTTTTGTCTCATGTGTTCGCCTAAGTATGCCGTACTCTTGATACGGTAATTTAGATAGTCGTCTTCAAAGACCTCTCTCAATCCAATAGCTATGGCTTCCATGTCTCTTCCGGCAAGACCGCCGTAAGTAGTGAAGCCTTCGGTAATAATCAACAAGTTGGTGCAAGCGGCTGCTATGGCTTCATCTTTGAGAGCAAGGAAGCCACCGATGTTTACGAGGGCATCTTTTTTGGCGCTCATGATACAGCCGTCTGCAAGGTCAAACATCTGTTGTGCTATCTCGCGATAAGACACGGATGCAAATTCCGCTTCACGATGGCGGATAAAATAGGCGTTTTCAGCAATACGACAACAGTCGATGATGTATAGAACGCCGTATTTACGACATATTTCTGCTGCCTCACGGGCATTAGACATGCTAACCGGCTGTCCTCCGCCGGTATTATTGGTAACCGTCAATATAACGGCACCAATATTGGCTGCTCCACGTGTGGATATGAGTTGATCCAATTTGGCAGTGTCAATATTGCCTTTGAACGGAAAGTCAGAGTTGTGGTCATAGGATTCAATACAAGGAATATCGATGGCTTCTGCACCGGAAAATTCTATGTTGGCACGAGTGGTGTCAAAGTGAGTATTGCTTATAAAGATCTTGCCTTGGCCGCCCAGATAGCCATATAGTATCCTCTCTGCTGCTCTACCCTGGTGCGTTGGAAGGATATATGGGCAGTGAGTGAGGTCTTTAATTTCGGATTCTAAACGCTCCCAACTTTCTGCGCCGGCATAAGATTCGTCGCCCCGAAGGATTCCGGCCCACTGCTCACTACTCATGGCAGAGGTGCCGCTATCGGTCAACAGGTCAATGATTACCTGACGAGAATGAAGCAAAAAGGGGTTAAAGTGGGCATCTTGCATGTGCTGCTTTCTCTCAGCGGGGGTGGACATTCGGATGGGTTCGACAGATTTAATTCTAAATGGTTCTATTATGGTCTTAAAATTCATGATATTAAATGTATTGCTTTTAAAAAAATACGCAAAGGTCTTATTTATAAATGACAAAAAGTATGATTATAGTCATGTTTTTTAAAAGATAAAATTGTCGTTTTTTGCGGCAAAAATTAAATTATGGGTTTAGATAAAAGATCATGGGCAGAGCCTTTTAAGATAAAAATGGTTGAATTGTTGAAGATGACTTCACCAGAACAGCGTATAAAAGCCATTAAAGAAGCGGGTTTCAATACTTTTTTGCTCAAGTCAGAAGATGTATATATTGACTTACTCACAGATAGCGGTACCTCGGCGATGAGTGACAGACAATGGTCGGGGTTGATGTTGGGAGACGAAGCGTATGCAGGGAGTAAAAATTATTATAGTCTGGAGAAGGCCGTCAAGAAATATTATGGATATAAATACTTAATTCCGACACATCAAGGACGGGGAGCAGAAAACCTGTTGTCTCAGGTGATGATCAAGAAAGGAGACATTGTGCCGGGAAATATGTATTTTACGACAACCAGACTACATCAAGAGTTGGCGGGAGGAATATTTGAGGACGTCATCATCGACGAAGCTCATGACTCTGAAAGCCTTCATCCATTTAAGGGGAATATTGATCTAAATAAGCTGGAGGCGTTGATAAAGAAACATGGAGCCGAGAAGATTCCATATATATGTGTCGCTGTTACAGTGAATATGGCCGGCGGGCAACCGGTATCGATGGAAAACTTAAAACAATTGCGCCATCTTACGCAGCAGCACGGCATTAAAGTCATGTTGGATATGACAAGGATTGCTGAAAACGCTTATTTTATCCAACAACAAGAAGATGGATATAAGAGACGTGGTATTGCATCCATAGTAAAAGAAATGTGCAGCTATACCGACGGGGCCACCTTTAGTGGCAAGAAGGATGCATTGGTCAATATTGGCGGATTCCTTGCCGTCAATGACCACGAGGTGTTTGAAGAGGCGAGTAATCTGGTCGTTGTGTATGAGGGATTGCATACTTATGGAGGATTGGCAGGCAGAGACATGGAGGCAATGGCTATCGGAATAGAAGAATCCGTGCAGGATGAACACATGAAGGCGCGAATAGGGCAAGTATTTTATCTTGGTGAAAAGCTGTCTGAAATAGGTATCCCTATTGTCAAGCCCATCGGCGGTCACGGAATATTTATTGATGCCAAGCGATTCTTACCTCAACTGAAACAAGATCAATTCCCGGCTCAGGCATTGGCAGCAGAATTATATATGGATTCCGGAGTCAGAACAATGGAGCGAGGTATCGTGTCTGCCGGTCGTAATACGAAGACCGGAGACCATTATTATCCCAAACTTGAGTTGGTTAGATTGACAATACCTCGAAGAGTATATACTCAGGCTCACATGGATGTCATCGCAGAGTCTGTAGAAAGAGTCTATGAGAAGCGCAAAAAAATCAAAGGACTTGAAATGGTGTATGAACCAAGGTACTTGAGGTTTTTCCAAGCAAGATTTAAGCAATTGTGAGGACGACCTGAGAGGGTGACCCGGTAATTATTTTAGTGAATTTGTGATTGGTTTAATTGAATAGTGGTGGAAAGAGCCTGTAAATGGACTGTATTCATAATATGAGAATATCCCAATCTCGAATTCAGTATTAAGGTTTAGAAAAACCGTCTAATGCTGATTATGAGTCGTACATCGATTCCTCATTTGTCTTATCTATAATTGGGGTTAAAGACAACACTTTGCCTTAAAAAAACAATCCGGGTTAAAAAAATAAAAAAACTTGGCGATGTATATTCAATGCTTTGAAATGAAAACATTAATTGTTAGCGACTAATACACAATTAGATATGATAAATACTTTAAATTATTTTTGTTATATTTTTCCGATTTGGCAAATTGTATATTGATTTTATTTTAAAAAAACAATAATATTATTTATATATATAAAAAAGCTTATATGTTTGCGAATTGAATGTTTGTTTCTAAACAATAGGATGGACATCAATTTTATTAGGTCAGAAAACTACAGCTATGCAAAAGGAATCTCATTTTTTGCAACGGATTCGGCTAATTATAAGGGCTGAATCTCGATTAATAGGCTATTCAGCCACCCTTTCCGTCACGCTTTTATTTGTTTCTAAATTATAAATTCTTTCTGATGAGAAGAGAACTACTATTTCTATGTAACTGCAAGAAGACGATGATAATGGCTTTGTTTGCAGCATTTATGATTGTAAGTTGGGGAACAGGAGATTTATTTGGACAGTTCCAGATAACGTACCCTAAACAAGCCAAATCATTATCAACATGTCAGGGCGCAGACTCACTGTTTGTCCGGATTGATGTAACTCAAGCCGGTAATAATGGTAACGTCGTCGTTAATTTACCGCCCGGAATCGTGTATATTTCCGGTTCGGTGGTGAAGACCGGTGGAACGATACCTACGATTACTGAATTGAACATTTCGAATCAGAACCAACCGGTGTTTAGCATCGGAACCGTCAGTCCCGGTCAGTTTATAACGTTTATTATAAAGCGTGAAGATCCTGAGTGTGTGGCAAGACAGTTTGTCATTAATGGAGGAGTTATGAAAGACAGTATCCGGGTAAATAGTTCTGCAGGTACTGTAACTGAATATAACCCTAACACCAACTCATACAACTTAAGATATGCGTCATTAGCCCTTTCAGGGCAAGGTCCTATCGGAGGCGCAGTGGGAAGTACCGTGATGCGGAATATAATGATAACCAATGGTGGATTTGGACCATTGAGTCAATTTACGTTTAAGATCACAGAAGATATAACCGGATTGAATACGACTAAGCTCGAAACCCCGGGAGGAACGTTGATTACACCGCTTTCAACAACAGTTTTAGGTAATACCAGAACGATAACATATACAATAACATCGGCGTTGATAGCTCAATTTGGTGATGGAGACAATTTGATGGAAAATGGTGAGGTGGTAACACTCAAGCGGACTTATCAAATAATAGGCTGTACACTTCCTTCTAATTATCATGTTTCGTGGGGATGTGGAGGAGATCAATGTCAGACGTTGTCCATTCCGCAGCAGACAAATACCGGAAATGGTGTGCCAAGAATAAGACTCAACAAGACAACAGCGATTCAGAAAACCAATATGTGCAAAGAAGTCATCTATGAATATGAGATGAAAAACACGGGTAGTGAAAGTGCACCCGGTGCCGGAACAGCTTATGATATCGATTTTTTGGCGGGAATGAATTATTCCGGTAGTTCTTCTCTTATTCATAATGCTCCAATAGCGACCATTTTAGATGTAACTGTTGGTGGAGTAAATATTACATCATGTACCAATTGCCCGGGAAGCATAGGAGTGAGAGGGGATTTGTCATTATTGACATCTGCTCAGTGAGGATTGATTGATGGCAATGGAGATGGAAAATTTGATGACTTGCGGGTGGGCGCATCATTTACTGTTAGAATAAGGATGCGATGGGACTGTCAAACTACATGCGGAGTGAATCACTCAGGTGGTGATATGAAAGTAAGCACAGAATATAAGAATCAGTGTATGGTTTCGGTCAGCAGAAGTGTCCAGACAACGACGCCCAATGAGAGTTTGTATAAATTGTCGGATTTGGGAATAGAAGGACCGGCAGATATTCATAATGGAGAACAATTTACGCTAAGTGTTTGTCAAACCTATACGGAATCATTACCGAATGGCTCGTTTTTTGATTGTCCAACCAATGATTTGGTATTGCAAATTCAAGTACCTAATGGATTTACTCCTGTATTAAATACTGCCAAATTTAATGGAATTGCAGCGTTGGCTACTTTTTCAGGTGGTTTGGTGGAAATTCATGGTAATGCAAGTGGAGGATCCGGATTATTCACTTGTTATGACATTGATTTTACGCTCAATTGTGCACAATATGTCGGCCCACCCAACTTTGTTATGACCATCAAGTACGTCTGTGATCAGGCATGTGCCTGTATGGAGAGGTGGAACTGTAAGACGTGGTCTCCAAATGTCCATTGTCCCGGTCCATGTGCTACAGGTGGCTTAACAACACAGAAGACACTTGTACAAAGGTTGACCATGGGATATACCGATAATACGGCTACGGCGAGAGTCAATCCGGCTTCTGTTTCTGTCTTAGAAAAGAAAAGAGCGTTGCCTTGTGATACGTTGATGTTCTCTATGTATGGTATCCAACAAGGTGGAACCTCAGGAGGGACATCTCAAACATGGAATAATGGCTTCTTACATTTGGAATATAATATGTTGAGTGGAGCAAATCTTCTAAGCCCTGCTTCGGGATCTGTTCAATTCTATGACCAAAGCACAGGTACTTATACTACTTGTATTCTTCCTGCTCCTACTGAAACAAACAGCGGTGGAAAGCATATTTTAGAGTATAACCTAACCGGTTGTCTTGGGGCTAACACATTGTCTCCGGGAGACTCCATGAATGTTTTTGCAAAAATGACGGTCTTGGACAACTCGGCTTTAGACAAGATCCCTACTCAAATTCCGGGCATCTTAATTTACCACTATAACCTTGTGGGGGCAACTAAAATGCATTGTGAAGAATATAGTGCTGAAGTTTATCCACATACCTATAAGATGGTAAATAGAGGAAGTTCTGGCAGCTTCTCTGTGACGGGCTGTTCTAACTTTAATGTCAATCACTCCATCAATACCGGAGTGACATACGATCAATACACGATGGAATATCGTCCGGAAGGCCGATTGGATAGTATAGTCCTTGATCTTGGACCAACCGGCACCTTAGACCCTGCCCATCCACATACACTACAAGCAGCGGACAATGTCAGTGGTTCCACCTTGGTAATGTTGGGAGCGCCTACATATTCTTCCGGAAATAAATATACCTGGATTAATCCGGGCACTTGGCCTATAGGGGATGAGAGATCAGATCCATTTACATACCGAGCAGATTTTTATGCATTGCCTTCATGTGCTTCAGTAAATGGACCGGCAAGGACAAGTTATTATTTCGATGACAATTACTATAGTTTCCCGGATGGTTGTAAAACACCAAGCGTATTAACGCTGACCTGAAATGTTACGATATCATTGCCTAATGTAACCATTACCAATATGTCAGGAACTGTCCCTGCCGCACACCCGACTAAATGGAATGTTAGAATACAGAACACAAGCAGTATAGGAGCTAACTATGTATGGGTAGCATTCCCTACGGGTAGTGGAGTGCTGACGGCAAGTGGTTTAAAGGACTTGAATACCAATATGAATATTCCTTTAGTGGCATATTCCGGCGGGGTCTGGGCACAGCTGCAAGTAAATCTTGCGAGTGGAGGTATTATCGACCTGGAAGTAAGTGCTGATTTGGCTTCTTGTGTGTCAGACTCCCTTCAGGTTGTGATGGGCTGGGATTGTAGAGAATACCCTACTGATCCTGCATCAACGACCTGTGGAAGAAGTCTTTATCTGAAAGAGACAACGATGCCAAGTGAAGTTCAGCTTGTTTTGGTGCAGGAGCCCACTAACCCGGTTCCAGCTTGTTCTCCATTGCATTATGAATTGATAATAAATAGCGCACAAGCAGCAGGCTTGACCGACATTCAATTTGCTTTACATACAGTCAATGGAATTACGGTTTCTTCACCGGTAGAATTTGAATATCCTGAAGGTAGCGGTAATTGGCAAGCGTTAGCCAATCTGGGTGACTCCGAGAATATGTTGTTCGATGTGATGACGCATACACAGATCCCTGCATCCGGCATACCGGGCACATTTGACAACTTAGCTTTATCGCCTAGACAGATTAGAGTAAGATTTGATGCCCAATTGATGTGTGAATTTATTCCGGGATCAAGCTTCAACTTTAATATTTATGCCAACAATTTGTGCGGCGACCCTGCAACAGGTAATGGCATTAAAGTTACAACCCAGGATATCAAGGTTCAAGGATTTACTTTCCCTTATCAAGAAATCTTAACAACGAGTTCAAGCCAATCTACTGTCAACTGTGAATCAGAAGCAACTGTTAGTCTGCATCACCTAATATATGGCGTAGGATCGTCTGTTAGCGGTGATTATGTTGAAGTTGTTTTCCCTCCGGGGTTAAAATACTCAGGAACACTCAATTGTACTGCTAATTGTCCGACTGTCCTAAGTTATGTGGATAATGTGGATGGTACTTCTACGTTGATTTTGACTAAGCCGTCCGGTATGGCTGCTGGAAGTATTATGGACTATTCTATTGGTGTCCTTGCAAAGAGCGCTCCGGTATGTAAAATAACCAATAACAATATCATCATCACTTCTTATGCCGTGGTAGATGGATTTTATTGTGGCACAATTCAATGTGCTGATATTAACTTCCCATCTGTCAGGGATACCGTCAACATTTCGCCGGTACTCTCCAGCTTGTCATTAAATGTAGCACAAATCAAAACATGTGAAAGACCAAATGGAACAATTAAAGTAAAGGGTTCTGCAACGCTTTTGCAAAACGATTTGGGTCCAACACAAAGTGTAAGTATCCAAGTGTTATGCCTTGATGCAAGCGGTAATCCTATCGGTGCTCCGGCAGCAACGCAGACTTTCAATGGTCCGATGGCAGCAAATACTGTATTTAACTTTGATATGTTAGCAACTGGATGTTCTGCATCTAATAATATCAAAGTTATAGGAGTCGGAACATGCGTATGTGACACATCAGAAACTACTATGCCTGTCGGTAATTCAACTTTTGATACAGTAAGTGTTGTGACTGATTGTATAGATGGTCAGAATGAGTATATTATGACCGTAACCGTATCCGGAGGAACAGCACCATACACTTTAACAAGTGCCGGATTAACCGGAACCTGGACAGGTACAGTATGGACTTCAAATCCAATTCCCGGTGGAAATAGTTATGCATTCTCTGTAACAGATACGGATAGCTGTAATGTGGTCAATGTTACAGGAGATGGTCCTGTTTGTTGTACACTCGTTGTGACATGCCCTTCGGATACTACTGTAGATTGTACTTCGTCAACAGATGTTGTTGCTACCGGTAATCCGGTCGTGGTGAGCTCTTGCGGCACAACGACAACGACTCATAATGATGTGATCAGTAATCAAACCAATAATTATAACTATGTAATAACCCGAACCTTCACCATTGTCGATGAAGCTAATGATACAGTGACATGTGTTCAGATTATTACGGTGCAAGATACGACCAAGCCGGTCTTTGTAGAGGATCTTCCTCAAGACACGACGGTCAATTGTGATGCTATTCCGGATGCAGTTGTGTTGACAGCAACTGATAATTGTAGTCCGGCAGCAAATGTAACGGTTGTATATAATGAGGTTCGCACCAATGGCAATTGTGCTAACAATTATACCTTGACCAGAACATGGACTGCCACCGATGAATCCGGCAATGAAACGGTTTATACTCAAATCGTAACCGTACAAGATACGACCAAACCGGTCTTTGTAGAAGACTTGCCGCAGGATACAACGGTCAATTGTGATGCTGTACCGGATGCCGTTGTGATGACAGCTACAGACAATTGTAGCGGGCCTTCGGATATTACCATTGACTATACAGAAGTGCGTACAGATGGCGATTGTCCATACAACTATACCTTGACAAGAACATGGGTAGCTACGGATGAATGCGGTAATGAGACTACACACGTACAGGTAGTAACCGTACAAGATACGACCAAGCCGGTCTTTGTAGAAGACTTGCCACAGGATACAACGGTCAATTGCGATGCTGTACCGGATGCTGTAGTGATGACAGCTACAGACAATTGTAGTTTAGCAAATGTAGTAACCATCGACTATACAGAAGTGCGTACGGATGGCGATTGTCCATACAACTATACCTTGACAAGAACATGGGTAGCTACGGATGAATGCGGTAATGAGACTACACACGTGCAAATTGTAACCGTACAGGATACGACCAAGCCGGTCTTTGTAGAAGACTTGCCACAGGATACAACGGTCAATTGCGATGCCGTACCGGAAGCTGTAGTGATGACAGCTACAGACAATTGTAGTTTAGCAAATGTAGTAACCATCGACTTTACAGAAGTGCGTACGGATGGCGATTGTCCATACAACTACACATTGACTAGAACATGGGTAGCTACGGATGAATGCGGTAATGAGACTACACACGTACAGATTGTAACCGTACAAGATACGACCAAGCCGGTCTTTGTAGAAGACTTGCCACAGGATACAACGGTCAATTGCGATGCTGTACCGGATGCTGTAGTGATGACAGCTACAGACAATTGTAGTTTAGCAAATGTAGTTACCATTGACTATACAGAAGTTCGTACAGATGGCGATTGTCCATACAACTATACCTTGACAAGAACATGGGTAGCTACGGATGAATGCGGTAATGAGACTACACACGTGCAGATTGTAACCGTACAAGATACAACCAAGCCGGTCTTTGTAGAGGATCTTCCTCAAGATATATTGGTGGATTGCGATGCAGTACCTGAACCGGTAATTTTAACAGCTACAGACAATTGTAGTCTAACAAGTTTAGTAACCATTGATTTTACAGAAGTACGTACGGATGGCGACTGTCCATACAACTACACATTGACAAGAACATGGGTAGCTACGGATGAATGTGGAAATGAAACTACACACGTACAGGTTGTAACCGTACAGGATACGACTAAGCCGGTCTTTGTAGAGGATCTTCCTCAAGACATGTTGGTGGATTGTGATGCAGTTCCCGCACCGATTATTTTAACAGCAACAGATAATTGTAGTTTAGCAAGTTTAGTAACCATCGACTTTACTGAAGTGCGCACGGATGGTGATTGTCCGTACAACTACACATTGACCAGAACATGGGTAGCCACAGATGAATGTGGTAATGAGACTACACACGTACAGATTGTAACCGTACAGGATACAACCAAGCCAACATTAATTATCACCGATCCGTTTTTTGCCAATGTGGAAAATGGAGAGACCGTAATCATACAATGTCGTGCGATGGAGAAAGATTGGGAATTGCCGACATTATTAGATTCTGAGATCAGCATTTCTGATAATTGCGGCACGCCAACGTTTATATTAACACAAAATGTGCTTGAAGGCTCATGTAGTGAAGATGGCTATTTCAAGAAAATTGTAGTTCAGATTAAAGTGACGGATGAATGCTACAATGAGACAAATCTCAACTTTGAAATACTGGTAATAGATACTATTCCACCGGTATTTACACAGCTTCCTCCTGATGTTACCATTGATTGTAAAGAAAGTGATCGGGTTTTCAAAATTAGCGCAATAGACGAATGTGAATGTGCAACCATAACCTTTGCTGATACAAAAATTCCTGGAAATTGTCCTGGTAACTATACCATCTTAAGGAAATATAGCGCTAAGGATTGTTGCGGCAATACAAGTACTTATACTCAGACAATTCATGTTATAGACAATACCGGTCCGGTTATAACGCCAATAAGCGCATTTATGGAAGGTATTGCAGATGGAGATACATTGAGAAGAAGCTGCGATGGATTGGAACTGCCTGAATGGTTGAGCAACAACCCATCCACTTTGATGAAGGCTGAAGACGAATGTACCGGTAGCGCTCCAGTTAAATTAGATATTAAATTTACCAATGAAGGAGCATGCTGGCATTATGGATATACCAAGCTATATACGGTGATATTCAGTGCAATTGACAAGTGTGGAAATCCTTCCGAATACAAGTTCTACATCAGAATAGAAGATAAGGAAGCTCCTGTGGTTAGGTACATTAAGGAAACTGTCTGCGAAAATGATAAAACGTATCCGGTCGTGACAGATAACTGTACCGAAATAACCTATAACTATGTGGATGAGCCGATAAGTGGCACATGCCCGCTCAATACCAGTTATATCAGAACATGGACATTCTCAGACGCATGTGGTAACATGTCCTATGCGACTCAATATGTTACATCCAATGATCACGCTGCACCAAGCATGAATATTGTCTCCGGACCATATAAGGGTGAATTCAATGGAGCGACTGTGAGTGTTAGGTGTAACGAATGGGTAGAAGCTGATAAAGCAACTGTTCTAAGCTGGATAAGCGCACGAGATATGTGTGACTTGTTCAATGTAGATGTTAAAATAGATGTACAGTCCGGTGATTGCAGCAAGGATGGATATGCTAAGCTAATTAGCTACACATGGGTGGCGGCTGACAACTGTGGCAATACATCAGAATTTAAGCTATTTGTACAGCTTATAGATGATGTAAAACCATACTTTACGCCAAATGCAGTTGAGATAAATGTAGATTGCGAAGCCAAGATACCTGCTGTTAAAGCGTATGATGATTGCTCTACAGTGAAGATGGAAGTAGAACGAAATAGAGTTGAGGGCAACTGTCCGGGTAATTATACAGTGACAGAAAAGTATGTTGCTACGGATGCATGTGGCAATTCTGCTGAGTTCTCTCGTATTGTTAATGTAGAAGATAAGACAGGGCCTGTAATCTATGCTGCGAAGGTTGTATGTGAAGGAGATCAAGGAGAAGTTAAGCCTTATGCACTGGATAATTGCAACAATAGGCCGGTAGAATTGAAAGTGGTGCGAGGAGACAAGACCTATGCTTGTGATGGAGGCAAATACTATGAGGTATATTATTCCGCTACAGATGCATGTGGTAATACTTCGACATTGACTCAACGGGTAATAGTCGATGATCACACAGCTCCAATTCTTGCATTTAACTATGACTTTGCCGCTAAATACCATATCAGCCCGGCTAATCCGGTAATTGAGGTGAGTTGTGAGGAATATGATGCATTGTTGGAGATCGTAGGAAAAGAAGCATTGGTCGATGTAGTGGATAATTGTGCATTGGATGTGCAAGTAATTCCTACACAACAGTCATTGGGCACACATTGTGATGATAAGCTGATACACAAGGATTATCTATTCTCATGGACAGCTACGGATGTCTGCGGCAACACATCTTCATTAGACCTGACGGTCAAGATGAGTACCGATAAAGTTCCGGACTTCAGCTTCGTACCTGCGGATACTTCCGTATATTGTCTTGTACAAGTGCCAGTAATAACGCCTCCTGCATTATTATGTGGATTTGCTAAGATGGAAACAAAAGTTGTTAAAGGTAATCAACAGGCCAATGGAAACTATGATGAGACACGTACATGGACGATAGAAAATGAATGTGGCGAACGGTACAGTGCTTCTCAGATTATTCACCACTTGAGCAAAGACGGAAGTTTGGTGTGTTCTATCAATGCTCCACAAGTCTTCTGTAATTCTTCTGAAAACATAGTCAATGCTGAAGTGACTGGAGGCGCCGGAGGATATAGCTATCAGTGGGAAGTGCTCAATGGCTCATGTCATATCATGTCAGGACAAGGCACATCAGGCTTGCACATATCCATGTCGTTCAAAACCCTTGAACTAAGGCTTACTGTGACGGATGCCAATGGGTGTACCAGTGTTTGTCAGATTAATGTACCTTGTTCAATAGAAGGAGTTGATCCATTGGTTAATGATCAAGACAATAATCAAGATGTATCTTACGATGTGAAACGCGTAACTACAGGTGATTACAAATTGAGACCTAATCCGACAACTGAGCAGGTAACTGTCGAGTTTACTGCCTCTGACGCAGGCAAGGTGTCCTTACAGATATTGGATCGATTGGGTAAAGTAGTCTTGGATAAAAAGATAACAGCTGTCAAAGGATTCAATTCAGAAATATTAAATACCGGAAAATTCGTAACAGGTGTATATTTTGTGGTCATCAGTACTACAAATAATACGCATACTATGCGATTGATAAAGATGAATTAATAAAAAAACAGAAATAAATCGTTAGGAAAATGGGTTGACATTAGTTGACCCATTTTTTATCCGAAGCCCTCTTATACCAAATTGATTTATAAACCTGAATTCAGCAGTAAAGGTTTTGTAAAACCGTATAGTGCTGATTATGAGGGTTAATCCCGATGTACGAATCGTTTCAATGGTTTCTGTAAACCATTGGTTATGAGTCGTAAATCGATTCCGAAATTGTCGAATACGGAATTTGGGATAAATCAGTCAAATTTTCCCTAAAATCAAAATGCTCCCAATCGCTATCGGAATGATAGTCGTTTAGACCAATATAATTGGACTATTACGAATATCCAATCGGAATTAAAGGCAAATGGTTAAGTAGGATTTTATAGGTGACCGGAAATACTTTAAACAAGCATATTTATTTCAATTATTGGTAAAAAACAAAAGCTCCCAAAAAGCAGGGAGCTCTTATTCTGATTGACTACTATCTGCGATGTTTTAAACAAGTAAGAATTATTGTATATTTAGATATAGTCATGCTTTTTTAATTTCGCTGCTTCACAGATAAAATTTTTTTAATTTTTTTCATACGTTTATTGACCTGAATTCAGCAGTAAAGGTTTTGAAAAACTGTATAGTGCTGATTATGAGGCTTAATCCCGATGTACGAATCGTTTCAATGGTTTCTGTAAACCTTTGATTACGAGTCGTAAATCGATTCCGCATTTGTCTAATGCGGAATTTGGGTTGAAAACTTTGTGAAATTTGACAGCAAAAAGAAAGGGTAATTGTTAATTTTGTTTCGGATGTCTCGTATCAATAATTAAAATAAGGAATGAAGTCAATCAGTGTTTTTGAAATTATAAAAGTAGGAATAGGTCCATCAAGTTCGCATACGATGGGTCCGTGGAATGCTGCTGAAATGTTTTTAAACAAAATAAAGAACCAGTCAGAATTGTCTTCCGTTCAAGAAGTCTTTGTCACCTTTTATGGCTCACTTGCCAAGACTGGTATCGGGCATGGTACCGATATAGCCGGGATGTTGGGGTTGTCGGGAGAGAATTTTAAGACGATTGATACATCTCGGGTTGTATCTTTAGCTGAAGAGATAAAGTTGACCGGTCGCCTTGTCCTGGGCGGCGAAAAAGATATTCCCTTTGTCTATGGGCATCATCTTGTTCTAAATAAAAAAGAAAACCTTCCATTCCATCCCAATGGTATGATATTTAAAGCATTGATGGCGGATGGGACTGTTATTACACAAGATTATTACTCTGTGGGTGGGGGATTTGTAGCGACTCAAGAAGATGTTACAGTTGAGGACTATTGTATCCGTACATTGTACCCATGTCATCATGGTGAAGCCGTGTTGAAGTACTGCGCACAATTGGGTATTTCTTTTTCGGACTTGATCTATATCAACGAAGAAAGTTGGGGAAATCGGGATGAAATTAATAATAAAGCTCTTTCTATATGGCGCCACATCAAAGAGTGTATCTATGCAGGTGTAAACAAAGAAGGGATCTTGCCTGGTGGGCTTAACGTCACACGTAGGGCGGCAGGGATTAATAGAAAAATGTTGGGTGACAAAGAGTATCATAATCTGGATGAGTGGTATCTTCTATTGGTCGAAGCAGAAGAAACATTTACCAATATCAACAAATGGATTTCTTGCTTTGCGTTGGCTGTAAATGAGGAGAATGCCAGCTTTGGTCGGATAATTACTGCGCCTACCAACGGTGCAAGCGGCGTAATACCAGCAGTCTTGATGTATTCACAGGTGTTTACTGAATATAAAGGCGAGGATAAAATTATCCGATTTCTCTTGGTAGCGGGAGAGATCGGGACTCTTTTTAAGAAGAATGCAACAATTTCGGCTGCTATGGGTGGGTGTCAGGCAGAAATTGGGGTGTCTTCGGCTATGGCAGCTGCCGGACTAACGGAAATTATGGGTGGAACACCGGCACAAGTCCTCATGGCAGCAGAAATAGCGATGGAACATCATCTTGGATTGACATGTGACCCTATAGGTGGCTTGGTTCAGATTCCCTGCATTGAACGCAACTCAATGGGTGCGATAAAGGCTATTACAGCCGCCAATATTGCATTGGAGAGCGATCCGTCCAAGGCAAGAGTAACCCTCGACGAAGTCATTCAGACGATGTGGGAAACAGCACAAAGCATGAGTGACCGTTTTAAAGAAACTTCTGAAGGGGGGCTTGCTATCGCCGTCAATATTTCGGAATGTTGATAAATCCTCTTTTATACCAACCCTAAAAACAACAAGGTTGGATCTTCTAAGAGTTTCTTTACTCTAACCAAGAAGGTTACTGAACTGGATCCGTCAATTACTCTATGGTCATAAGACATAGCGAGATACATCATAGGTCTAATCTCCACTTGATTGCCAATAGCGACAGGTCTATTGATGATAGCATGCATGCCAAGAATAGCTGATTGTGGCTCGTTGAGGATAGGCGTACTCATCATGCTTCCAAAAATACCGCCATTGGTTATGGTAAAGGTACCGCCTTTCATTTCATCCAATGTTAGCTTGTTGTTACGTGCTTTGTCGGCGAGCTCTTTTATCTTGAACTCAATTTCATGAAGCTGAAGGCTTTCAACATTATGTACAGGCGGAACAACTAATCCGGTTGGAGTTGAAACAGCTATCGAGATGTCCGCATAATCGTGGTAAATAAAGTTGTCACCTTCAATGCTTGCGTTGATTTCAGGCATTTCAATCAATACGGCAGCACAAGCTTTAGAAAAAAGAGACATGTAGCCTAATTTGATGCCGTATTTTGCGACGAAGGCATCTTGGTATTTGGTACGCATGGCGTTGATGTTGGTGAGATCCACTTCATTGAAGGTGGTCAACATGGCGGTGTTGTTCTTTGCTGATACGAGCCGGTTGGCTATCGTACGGCGCATACGACTCATTTTCTCAATGCGTTCTGTTCTGGAAAATGCCGCAGAAGGGACTGTTGAAGATGTGGTTTCTGTAGCTTTAGCTGTAGGGGGAGTTTGAACAGTAGGTACTTCAGCTTTTTGTGCATCTTCTTTGGTTATACGTCCATCTTTTCCTGTTCCTGACACAGATGCCGGGTCGATACCTTTTTCTGCGAGTGTTTTAGCTGCTGCAGGGGATGGCGTTCCGGTGGCATAATTGGCCGAAGGAATAGGTTGAGTATCGGCAGGCTTAGGATCTTGCTTAATTTCAGACTGCTTGGCCGATGATTCGGGAGATGCGCCGGCAAAAGAAGTATCTATTTTAGCTACAAGGTCGCCTATTTTTAGGTCTTCACCTTCTGATGCAACGTATATTAACTTGCCACCGGCTTCGGCCGGAAATTCCAGGGTTGCCTTATCAGATTCAAACTCACAGATGGGCTCATCCATGTTGATGATTGCCCCATCAGGCTTTAGCCACTGGGAAAGGGTAACTTCATTAATTGATTCACCGATGGTGGGAACACGCATTTCTACAATACTCATACCGATAATTATTTTAGACTAAGCTAAATTTTATTTTAGACAAATTAAAAACACATTTATATGCTAAGGTAGGACAATTTTTCTCAGATGCAACAGATTGACCCTAAGTTTTTTAAAAATTCTTTTGATATTTGGGAAAAAAGCCCTTCAAGTATTCTTTTTATTGTAGAATATTGATTTTTTATTGGTCTGTAAAGAGTAAGCTATACTTTTTTAGTATAATCAAGTTCAACGATGCACATAAGAAGAGACGCTCTTTTACCTCCTCCTAACGTGCATAGATTTTATCATATAATTCTTTAAATTCGAATCTATTGGTCTGGTTATATTGATATGCTGCCATTTGAAGTGCTTTATCTCGTTGATTATTGAAATAATATGCCACCACGAGGTTGTAATAGGCTCGAGCCAAATACTTAGGTTCACCAATGTTTTTAACCTGAACACTCAGATATTCTGCTGCATTTCTGAAATCAGACAATTTAATCATTTTAGCAGATTTTTTAATAATATCGTTGCCTTTGGTATAATATTGCCATTGGGAGGTGAGTTCCATTGGGTTGATGTCTTTAATCAGTGCAGCACTTAGTTTTTTGGCAAGAGTGGAAGCTGTAACAACTTGTGTAGTATCCATTTGGAGGTTGACACTTTGACGTGTAAGACCTTCTGTTTCATAGCTATTTTCGGTATATTGAGGGAAGTTCATTATCATTTGATTGGTTTTGACGTCATATAAACGCCAATATGTACGTAAGGAGATGAGTCTTTTTCCGGATACGGCTTCTATGGTGTATTTGTTGCCGGAAGGATCCAGTTGATTCTTTTTTATGTCTTTATAGGTACGTGTTTCCGTGAGCTCAAATTGGTCAAGGGACAGCAAAGCATCTGCACCGGCAGCTATTTTGGGCACTTCAATAGAATGTATCATGGGAGCGATACCATCGACGACTCCATCATGACGTGGCGGCAAACTTTTTTTAGTTGAAACGGGAAGCCCGTATAGAATACTATTTATGTAAGAATTTCGTGTCTTGTCTGTTTCAGTGAGTAAGTCGCTTTTAGTTGAATATCCTGATTTTTCAATGGATCTATCAATAACATGGATGGATAAAATATGAGCAGGAATCGGTTTTTTTGGAGGGACAACCTCGTCAACGTGTGTAAAATAAGCTGTTTTACAAGATGTTAAAGCTAAAAGAAATACTATTATGCTGCTAAGACTAAGTTTCCGAATCATCATGTTTTATTTTCTTTTTGATAAAAGTATAAAAATTTTTAGAAAGAATAAGATATGATTGGCTAATACCGATTGGATAGTCTTAATAGTCCAATTACCTTATCCTAAACAACGATCCAATCGGTATTATTAAATATTTTAGCCAACTACATAACTTTCAAAACATATATTTGCCGAATAAAAGTATTATTCAGACCATTTCTCATTTATGTTATTATCTAAAGATATCGAAAACTGTCTTCAGACCTTAAGTTCAGGTGGCGTGATCTTATATCCTACTGATACGGTATGGGGAATAGGCTGTGATGCCACCAACAATGAAGCAGTAGGAAAGATCTTTGACATAAAACATAGACCTGATTCCAAATCGTTTGTCATCCTTGTCAAAGATATCGATGCCATTCAAGAATATGCGGATATGCCTTCTTCGGCGATGCTGGACTACGCACTTAATAGTATCAAACCGGTTACCTTTGTTCTTAAAAACGCCAAAAACCTTGCCCCTTCTACTATTTCCGGAGACGGCACAGTAGCTATTCGGATTCCAAAAGATGAGTTTTGTGGAGATTTGTTGGCATTGTATGGCAAGCCTATTGTTTCCACATCGGCCAACATTAGTGGACAGCCTACACCTCGCCTATATACGGAGATTCAAAGCGCAATCCGGGAATCAATGGATTATATTGTTCATTTTCGTCGAGATGATATAGAACCATCATCGAGTTCAACGATTATCAGTATGGAAGTCAATGGCGATATTAAGATAATCAGACCGTAACCCATTCCATTTTACAGTAAAAGCATAAGATCAGCCGCATCTATAAATGTATCAACTTTTCGAGCTGAATGCTGTCTAATTGTCTATCAATGGCGGGAGGCGTCAAAGCCGGAAAGAAAGCATCATTTTCATCGGAATAAAATCGGTATGTACCCACGGGCAAGCGCACATATCTGCCATCAGAAAGGGGAAAATACCGAACAACAGGCGGAACCGGCTGTGTCTTACTTCCCAAAATACTTGTATATCCGGTGGCAGCGAGCATTCTACACAACAAAATAGGCATAGGCCCGGTGTTTTTGCCGACCATTAGGTAGATATGTTTTACCGGAAAGAAAGCTTTTCCGGTAGATTTAAATTCATTTTTATTTCCATTAAAAAAATATTCTTCCAGCATCCGGACACCTTCACGGACAAAAAATTGATTGGCTATCTTTACCACCTCTACATCCAGGCCGTCACTACATCTTCTCAAATCAATATATAAGGTATCAATGCCTTGTTTTCCGGCCAGTTTTTCCATAGTTGTCATAAAAGACGCATACGCCATAGTTTTTAGGCTTATCACTGAGATGTAGCCTACTCGAGACTTCTCTTCAGACACAACCCTATAATTATTTATAATATCGGGCTTGATGTGCTTATTGTCAGCTTCAGCAGCCGGGTTGGGCATGATGCGGAAATTTTCAGTAAATGAATTTGCATCGATGATCTCCACCGTATTAAAGTTGTTAGTAGGGGAATAAGAAAGTGCAGAAGACAGATTCAATGTGTCAGATAAGTTCGGATTAAATCTCACTAAGTATTTATATATTTCATCTGTTGCGTCAACATTTTCGTTTTTATTCAACAAAACGGGTTTTTTGTCTATATTTATACCATAATTTGATAATTGAAGGACTGCAACGAAAGTAGCTGAAATAGCAAATGGAAACAAGTATTTATACATAAAATTTAAATCAAGTTCAGTATTTTAAAAATTTTATTAAACATTTTGTGTAAATTTGTGTTATTTCATTTTAACATTTTTATAAAAATACAACAAAACCATCATTTCGCATGAACAAAGATCACGATTTAGATCGAATTGACAAGCAAATTTTATCCATTTTGATGAAGGATGCTAATTCAACTTATGCTGAAATTGCCAATCAGTTAGAAGTATCCGGTGGTACCATCCACGTTAGGATGAAAAAATTGGAACAAATCGGAGTTATTAAGGCAATGCACCTTATTGCTGACCATACTCGTTTGGGTTATGAAATAAAAGCATTTGTCGGTGTTAGCTTTTCGGAAGGAGCCAAGTATAAGGAAGTCGTCGATGCATTTAAACGCATTCCTGAGATCACAAATGTAAACCTTACAACCGGACGTTTTAGTGCAATTGTCCAGCTTATCTGTAAAAACAACCAACACCTCAAAAATATCTTGCACGGTAAGATTATTAATATTAAAGGTGTCGCCAATACGGAGACTATGATTTCACTGGATGAAGGATTGAGCAGGCAGATTGACGTCGTCGAAATAGAACTCAATAAAGATTATTAATCCCGAAATCGGCAGTAAAAGTTTTGAAAAACCGTTTAACGGTTTTTATGAGGGGCACGCCGATGTAATAATCGTTTTGCATTCGTCTAATGTGGAATTTCTCTAACTAAATCACAATCGGTGGGCAAATTGGCGACGGAGCTGCTTTTAGCATCCCGAAGTATCGGAATGAATAGAATTACGGCTCTTCGACCTTGCATCCCAATAAATATCGAACTCAATAGAAGCACTTTGCCGGGTTAATTGCCAATTTGTTAGTTGGCAGAAGTTCTAATTTAATATGCTTGAATTAATACTTCTGAAGGAATATTTAGTTTTACTGTTAGTTTACGAATCATATCCAAAGTTAATTTTCGTTTTTTATTTAAAATTTCACTAGCTCTGCTTTTTAATCCAATGACTTTAGCTAAATCATTTTGAGAATAATTTAACTGCTCCATTTTGAATTTAATTGCTTCAATTGGATCAGGTAATTCGATAGGGAAGTGTTCATTTTCATAGTTTTCAAGTAAAATTCCCAAAATCTCCAATTCATCACCTTCATTTGTTCCTGGAACGGCATCAAAAATCAGCTCAAGTCTTTCTAAGGCATGAAAATAATCTTGTTCTGTTTTTATAGGTTTTAATTTCATCATTTAAATTTTATTTGCATTTATTTTATCATATTCAGTATGGGTTCCAATAAATCGAATCCACATCAATTGATAATTAAAGTTTATCATTACAATTAAGCGATAATTATTGCCTTTAATGTTAAAACAAACTCTATTGTTTTCTAAAATACTTGAACTTGGATATTCATTTTTTAATTCATTTAAATTCTTCCATGTCCCTATATCAGCTTCTTGATACCACGATTTAAGTTGTTGCTCACAATCAGAATGTTTTTCCCAAAAATCACGTAGTATTTTCTTTGCAATAACTCTCAATTATTTTTTGTTTCGACAAAGATATAAATTAGTTCCCAAAGCGGGAAATTTTATTAAAATTTTTTTAGGACTGTTTGAGACGAATCTCTGTCAACATTAAACATTAAGGAATATTGATTGGCAATTATGGAAAAAGACGTTAATTCTCCCTTAGATTATTTGGACTTATCAGGATTATGCGTACATTTATATGAAAATATACACAAGATTGCGGGAATACAATTGTTGGTGGCAATTTTACAGATCCAAACAAAAAACAATAATTAACAATGTATTTAATGACCTAAATGAACTGTAAAAACTGTAATAGAGAAGTAAATTCAAAATTTTGTCCAGACTGCGGACACCCGACAAGTCTAAAACGAATTGACGGGCATTACATTGTTCACGAAATTGAACACGTTCTACATTTTGAACGAGGAATTTTGTTTACAATTAGAGAACTTGTAACAAATCCAGGACAAAATATAAAGAATTATCTTACCGAAAATAGAAGCAGACTTGTTAAACCCATCATTTTCATTATTGTTACTTCAATAATCTACACATTATGTAATCATTTTTTTCATTTTGAGGACGGTTATGTAAAATATTTGGACAGCAAGAAATCAACAACGACTGAGATTTTCAAGTGGGTTCAAGGCCATTATGGTTATGCAAATTTGATTATGGGGATTTTTATTGCGTTATGGACGAAGCTCTTTTTCAAAAAACATATTTTCAATTTTTTTGAAATTCTAATTCTATTATGCTTTGTTATGGGTATTGGAATGCTTATTTATTCAGTTTTTGGAATAATACAAGGTTTGACACATTTAAACTTGATGCAAATTGCAGGCGTTGTTGGCTTTGTTTACACAACTTGGGCAGTAGGACATTTTTTCGGAAAAACCAAAATAAGCAATTATGTAAAAGCCTTCTTTGCATATATTTTAGGTATGTTAACTTTTACATTGACAGCAATCCTTTTAGGTATATTAATTGACTTTATAAAATAACTATAAATAGGTATGGACAAAAAAAAAGGAATAAACTTTATGTGGCTAATAATAGCCTTTATACTTGGCACGACACTATTCAAACATTTTAACTTCCAGACATTAAGGTTTAAAATGCCAGCATTAGACATAATTTTTCTAATTACTTTCATTGCTACAATTTACATTATAATAAAAGACTATAAAAAGAGACACAAAGAATAAAAACTTCCACTAAAACATTAAGACGAATAAACAAAAGCACATCTACCACCTTATTAATTAAGGAAGACACATCCGTGCTTTTGAGTATTCGTTGTTCAGCGACCGCGAAGCAGCATCGAAGATAAACCGGTTTTCGTAGGGGGATTAATACCGAAAGGATATCCATAATAGACCATCTAAATTGGTCTAAACAGCAATCGGCATGTACAGGCGGGCAGATGCTGGTAGTATAAAGCCAATCAATATTCCTTAGAGTTATCTGTCACTCTTTAGAACCTCGCACAAATAAAAATATCGTATCTTTGAAAATGGCAAAAGATTTAACAAATTCCGACTTAGACAGAAAAAATATATTAAACAATAATATTGCTATACAAGAAGTATATCAGCAAGTAGGTTTTTTTGGGTTTAAACATGATGGTAAATTTCGATTTACCAAACAACAACTTGCGGAATATTTTGAAGTTGACATACGAACAATTGAAAGGATTGTTGAAAACCATAGAGATGAAATAGTTGAAAGTGGATATGAAATTTACAGTGGATATAAATTAAAAGATTTCAAGGATAAGATAACTGACTTTATAAAAAGGATAAATGACTGTGATTATGTTCCCGACACAAATGTCGGGAACATGGTTCAATCATTTGAAAATGAATTAGATGGTTTATCAAGAACACCTCAGTTAGCAGTTTTTACATATAAATCTTTCTTAAATGTTGGAATGCTTTTAACAGAATCTGAAAAAGCTCAAACTCTTCGTTCGGCAATTCTAGACATTGTTATTGATGTTTTAAACCAAAAACTTGGTGGAAAAACTAAGTTTATCAATCAACGAGAAGAGGAGTTTTTACCAAGTGCAATTAGAGAATATAATTATAGACAAGAATTCACAAATGCTCTAGATTATTATATAATTGAAAATAAATTTAAATACAGTCAACTAACTGACAAGATTTATAAAAGTATATTTAAGGAAAATGCAAAAGAGTATAGACAAATATTAAAACTAAGTACAAAAGAAAGTGTTCGTAGTACAATGTATTCAGAAATACTTGATTTAATAGCAGGGTATGAAAATGGATTTTCCAAATTTCTTAAATCAGAGTTTGAACGATTAGGAAGAAAATTAGGTCTTTCTGAAGTTAATTTATTGTTCATTACATATGAGCAAATTACAGAAGCTACATTAATCCCATTAAGAGAAAAAGCAAGAAGTTTATTGGCAAGCAGAGACTTGGCTTTTAGAGATGCTTTACATGAAAAGCTCAAAGAGTACGTCAATGAAGTTAGTTCTGATGACTACGACAAATTCTTGGGAGATAGAAGTATGGATTTAGAACAACGCTTAGAAGATAACAAAGAAGTTTTTAAACGATTAAAAGAAAGATAAAATGGCATTAAACTTTTTTACAACAGAGTATGCCATAAGAATTCATGATAAAATTTTAGAAATATCAGGAGGAAGAGAAGGCATTATAGAATATGGAAACATTGATAGTCCTTTAACTCATATTCAAAATGATGACTACTATCCAACCTTTGAAGAAAAACTGACGCATTTGATTTTTTCATTCAATAAATTTCATGCCTTTAACGATGGAAACAAGAGAACATCAATTGCAATGGGAGCATTTTTTTTAGAAATTAATGGACTTGATTTTTTTATCAACAAGTTTATTATTGAAATGGAAAACATTGCAGTGACAGTAGCAGACAATATCATTAATAAAGACTTACTATTCGAAATAATTACATCTATAATAAATGAGGAGGATTATAATGAAATATTAAAGTTGAAAATCATAAATGCTCTAGAACAAGTAAATCCTGATAGAGAAAATATAGACCTAGGAACAGATTTTTATCGTGACCTATATTAAGAACAATAAAGGCGAACCGCTAACATTAAGACGAATAAACAAAAGCACATCTACCACTTTATTAATTAAGGCAGACACATCCGTGCTTTTGAGTATTCGTTGTTCAGCGACCGCGAAGCAGGATCGAAGATAAACCGGTTTTCGTAGGTGGATTAATATAGAAAATTATGTTTTTCGGGTTTAGTCAGGATTACTTTTTTGGGTTATACCCGAATTCAGCAGTAAAGGTTTTGAAAAACCGTATAGTGCTGATTATGAGGGTTAATCCCGATGTACGAATCGTTTCAATGGTTTCTGTAAACCATTGATTACGAGTCGTAAATCGATTCCGCATTAGACAAATGCGGAATTTGGGTTAAAATCATAGATATTCTCCACCATACATAGTTTATTCTCCCACTCTTTACTATATTGGTGTTGATAGTAGCCGCATCATCAACCTACATCCCGCATTAGACAAAGCGGAAACGATTCAGATTCCCCTTATAATCAGCACGAAATGGCTTTTCAAATCCTCTTCTGCTGATTCGGGGTTTAATATTCTATTTTAACCAATCTCAGGCTACTTTTTCGGATGCTGGGGAGGATACTGCTATTGGCGTCTATTTGAACAGAATTGCGAATCTGTAGGTGTAGGTCGCTCCCAAAAGTGTTAAACAATACTCTCCGCTCTATTTTACCCAAAGGGCTGATGGTATATTCGCTGATGGTATTTTCATTTTTTATCTCATCGTTGTACAACAAATGAATTTTGGATGGATTGGCATGGATAAAATAAGATGAATAAACGGCATTGTCATCGTAAGAGTATTGTTTTTTTTGTAACAATTTCTGCCATTCCAAGTTGCCATCCGCATTTAAGCTGGTCAATACGATGTCATCCATATAATAATCTATGCTCGTACTGGTCGGCACAAAGGCACTCCTGGCTGTGTTGTTTACACGACTGATTTCTTTTTTCTGTTCACAAAAAAGAAGGATTCCGCCATCTTGTCGTTCCTGAATACCATTGATATACATGTCGGAAATGCCGTTTTTGCTGCGCTGATTTTGTCCGAAATAGTCATTGATGGTCTGCCTTGTAAATGGTATTTTTTTAATGCCGCCTATATAATTTAACTGTTGGTCAAGTTTAATAATCATTATTCCTTCTTGTTCGGAGAGGTTGTCATTGAGGTAAATACAAGTTACAATGATGCTGTTAGACTGATTATCATAACTAAGATGGATATCTGTGATGGGAATATTGTCAAGTTGTAGTTCAGCTTGTCTGAATCCATCTGCTCCAATATATGAGATGTTGTAGTTGTTTTTTAGGCGGCTTCTACCTTTGGCGTAGAGAGAAATAAATGCCCCTTTATTGGTGATTATGCGACCACGCCAATCCTCTGCAAAGACTCTATCATCAGCCAATGGATCGACTTCTTCCCATAGGATAGTATTGCTTGGTGCATGATACATGATATAGCGATCTATATGAGATGGGCCTTCTTCTAAGGTTACCAGATGAAAAGCATGGTCGTCAGAGACATTGATCGGAAAAACACGGGTTTGGTTTTTGGAATAGGATTTGAGGATTGACTTACTCTCCACATTTAGTTGGGGATTGTAATTAACCACGGAAACAATGTATTCGCCATTTTCGGAATATTTGTAATATAAAGTCAATAAACTATCCTGCGGAACATAGCCAAAGAGCCTTGCTTTGCGTGAATCAGTCGTGATGGAAGATGTATTGACTTTTTTAAGATTATTATCAAAAGAATGTAAAATGACATTGCGTCCATCTTCTTCTAAAAGCGTTATGTTTTTATTGAAATATCCTAAAATATCATAATTGCGGTTGGACTCCATCGGAATTTCACTCGATATCGCTATTGTCTGAGCAGCTATTATGTTAACAAAGAAACATAAAGTCAGTATAAATGGCATTTTTGACAAATTAGCGCAGGGCATATATTAAATTTAACAAATATTTAAGAGTATATTTCAAAGATATCCGTATAAAATGTTGTTACTTTATAAGGTCTATTGTTGTTTTTTGTGATACAATTTTAGATATGTCATTGCAAATTACGCAATTTTTATAACAACTTGGATTGTTTTTAAAACTTATGGGAAATAATACAGAATCAAAAACCGGAAAAGTAAATCAAGCCTCTAAAATACTTAGTTCTGACAAGTTTGAGAAAAGCTTTTTAATGTCAGCTCTTACTACACGTATTTTTATGGTCGGTCTTGGTGAAACCAAGAGTCTCAACGCAGCAATTAAATACTTTAAAGGTTTAGATAAAAAGTATAGTGGCTTTGCAAGTCCCTTTCATTTTGAAAAGGTACTGAAGCACAATGGGAAGTTTTTTTGGAATCCATTTATTCCGTTATTTTTTGGCAAAGCCTTTGAACGGTATATCATCCACGAGTTTGAAAACTTAAAAGAAGAACAAAGCCTTATAACGCCCGGGGTATCGTATATTGACCTTACAAGTTGTGGAAGTCAAAGCAGGCTCAATACAACCATCGACTTGTTTGCTACCGGCAAATTTAGCTGGGACACCATGACCCATAAGTTGTATATTAAATGGCATCAACCGCGCTCTATGAATTATATGTTAGGCCGTATGCTCAATATGTGCAAAAAAGGTACAGAGTCCTGGCTGGTTCTGGAAGAAGATACTTATGAATTAAATTATAGTGCCTTGGTAGAGAAAGGGCTTAAAGGAGTTATCCTCAATCTAAGCGACGCCACAACCAAGAGAATCAACCACGAGAATATAGGCTACAAGGATATTCCTGTCTTTGATTTAATCAATCAAATAAAAGATGCCGGCCTCATTGTCGGACTCAACATACGCATCCTATCTACTATGGATGAACATCTTCAGAACATATTGAAAAACGTCAAGGATCTTTCGCCTCATTTTGCAGTGTGGAATGATGAAAGTCATGATGAACAGACTTTGCCTGACCAGCGTAAAATCAACCAGGCAGCGATCAGCCGATTGTTTTTGAAATCCAATAGCGGCAAAGGATTTGAAAATTATCCGATGATATTTTATCCTGAATTTTATAAGAAAATAGTCAAAGACGATACAGTACGTCGAAAATACACGGGTTATTCCTTTGAAAATGGCAATATGATTCAACATACTGCTTCATATACGGAGCTGTTTAAAGATATGTTCACTTTAAGACAAACGGGAAAGCCCCGTACTGAATTTCAAAATAGTTATACAACACAAAAGCGGTCAAGCCTTCTATAGATGATCGTCGCTTAGGACAATATAATCGGGATATTGCGAATATCCAATCGGGAATTACTTAAAATAGAGCTCCTGTATATTTAATCCGGCAGTATCTTTCAACAATGTCAATATTTTGGGCTAGAGTAAAAGCTGGCTATAAAGACCATTGCAACGACAAAGGGTTGATTGTATTCCGGATTTAGCTTGTTATAGATAATCCAGTCGCGGGGATCCATTTCCCATTGAGAATATACTTCAAAGTCGCCGGCCTTACTACTACTTTTCCAGCCGTCATATACATTTTGATAAAGTGTCTTGAATGTAAGCGTCTTGCTGTCATCGGTGATTCGCCATTGGTTGAAGTCTCCACTGTAGATGGTTTTAATGGTAAGAACAGTATTGTTGGATCTTAATTCCCATACATTGGCATCGCCCTTGGTACGTTGTTTTATATGGCCGGTAATGTCGCCAATCCGATAATCCCATTCTGTCCAGTCGTTTTGATGCTTCCATCTGAGCTTAAGATATCCGATAGGATTCTCTTCGGCTCCATAGAAGTTCCATTCGGCATAGTCATCGTCCTGGCTGATGCTTAGTCCGGTAATAGGGATCTCGTCGGCATAAGACTGACCACTTAGCCCCAAACTCATGGAGAGGAAAAAACATACTATAATCGTGCGAAACAAGAACGTCAATTTAGGTTAAAAAGGTAAATCGGTATCCGTCTGATGGTCACTTATTTCAAATGGGATATCATTATTAGGCGGAGCTTCACTGCTTTGCCCTACAACTCTAAATGCATTTAAATTGGTAAAATATTTACCTTGCCACTCTCTTCCTCTCAAGTCAAAAGAGACTTTAACAACATCATTCTCTTGAAAAGACTCAATAAGGTTGACCCTTTCCTGTGAAAGTTGAAACTTGACATATTGAGGATACGTTTCATCTGTAACGATGACAAATTCACGGGTTTGGAAGGTGGCTGTTTTGGCTTCAATATCGTATTTTTTTACGATTTTACCGGTTATTTCAAAACTCATGTGTTAACTTTTAAATTAATAAGCGATTGCAAATAAGGCTCTTTGAGTTGCTTTCTTCTTGGAAAAAACGCATGTCCCCTCTTCATTATTACTATCTAAAGGAATACAGCGTATGGTGGCTTTGGTAATTTCTTTTATTTTCTCTTCTGTCTCTGTCGTTCCGTCCCAGTATGCTCGAATAAATCCTCCTTTTTGATTCAATACTTCCTGAAACTGGTCGAAGTTGTCCACATCTGTTATATTTTCGTCTCTAAATTTCTTTGACCTATTAAAAAGATTGTCCTGAATATCCTCTAACATTTGGCGTATTGTCTGAGCAAGACCGTCTATTTTGACCATTGACTTTTCGAGGGTGTCGCGACGCACCAATTCGACCTCGTTATTTGCCAGATCCCGGGCACCGATGCCTATCCTGACGGGTACACCTTTCATCTCATAGTCGGCAAACTTGTAACCAGGACGACGTTTTTCGTCATTATCATATTTAAAAGAAATTCCCATAGATTTCAAATCAGCCATCAATTGATGAGCCACCGTATCTATTTCTTCTGTTGCTTTAGGTATGGGCACAATGACAACATGAATAGGTGCCAACTTAGGAGGCAGGACAAGACCATGATTGTCGGAGTGTGTCATAATCAATCCCCCGATGAGACGGGTGGAGACGCCCCAGGATGTAGCCCATACGTATTCATCCGTATTCTTATCATTGAGGAAGCGGACGTCAAAGGCCTTCGCAAAATTTTGTCCTAAGAAGTGTGAAGTGCCGGCCTGTAATGCTTTGCCATCTTGCATCAATGCTTCAATGGTATATGTGTCAATTGCGCCGGCAAATCTTTCGTTTTCAGATTTTACACCTTTAATGACGGGCATAGCCATAAATGTTTCCGCAAATTCCGCATAAACATCGAGCATAGTCCTTGATTCGGCAATAGCCTCTTCCGCTGTGGCATGGGCAGTATGTCCTTCTTGCCACAAAAATTCTGCCGTACGAAGAAAAAGACGAGTGCGCATCTCCCACCTCATCACATTGGCCCATTGATTGATGAGAAGAGGGAGGTCTCGATAAGACTTAATCCAGTCCCGGTAAGTATTCCATATTATCGTTTCCGATGTAGGCCTGATGATAAGCTCTTCTTCCAATTTAGCGGAGGGGTCGACTACTACACCATTGCCATCCGGGTCATTCATCAGGCGGTGATGTGTAACAACAGCACATTCCTTGGCAAAGCCATCAACATGTTGCGCCTCCTTACTCAAAAAACTTTTGGGGATAAGGAGTGGAAAATATGCATTGACGTGACCGGTTTCTTTGAACATTTTATCCAACTGGTCTCTCATTTTTTCCCAAATAGCATAACCATAAGGCTTAATAACCATACATCCTTTGACTGCCGAGTGCTCAGCTAAGCCCGCTTTTAAAACAATATCGGAGTACCACGCCGAATAATTCTCTTCCTTATTGGTAATTTCTTTACTCATTTATTATTGTCGCTAAATCTTTAATATTTTAACTTTTGTGGTAAAAAATCGTTTAACACAGTATCAACAGCGCTGTATTTAACTTATTGAAAATAAATATTATTAATATTTTAACTAAAAATCAGGGATAAAAGTAATACTTTAGCCGTTGATAATAGAAAATAAGTTTTTAATATTAAATTTTATAAAATGAAAGCTTTGCAATTTATGGTTTCAATGGCAGTCTTTATGATATTTCTGTCATTTTCGGCGCAAGCACAATTTGACGATGTCTATTTTAATCCAAAAAAAGACAATCTGCCTAATTCGTATGTTTCTTCAGAAAAACAATCTAAGAATTCATACTCTAACGACTATTCCAATAATTCCTCGACTTATGCTCAAGGATACGAAGGGAATAATGCGATAAATTCAGGAGAATATGACGATGAAAGCTATGATTATGATGATGGCTATTATGATGATTATTCCTATACAAGTAGAATCAATAGGTTCCACAGGTACAATCAAAGCGGCTTCGGCTATTATGACCCTTGGTATAGTGGTGGTTATGGCTACAACAATTGGGCATTCCGTCCAAGTGTGACCTTCATGTATGACCCTTTCTTTAGCTATAATCGCTATTATAATGGAGGCTTCTGGAATAGTTCATGTATGTATGATAGTTGGTATGGCAGTCCTTATGGATCCCCTTACGGCTATGGCTACGGCTACCCTTATGGATACGGATACCCATATAGCTATGGATACGGATACGGATATGGCTATCCATATTATTATAATGGATGGAATAACAACTATTGGGGAGGCGACTACAACAATAATCAAAAAACCCAACGCGTATATGGAGCACGTAATGGTGGCGCAGTTGTCGGAAGTTCTTCCGGTTATAAAGAACAATTGAGAGGCAACGAAGGTACACGTGTAAGTGGTAGTAGAGACAGATTAAATCCTTCTTCAGAAGGTGCCATCGATGGTAGAAACTCATCTTCCACCAGAACAAGAAGTGAAGGCAGGGTAAATACACCAACTTCAAGAAATAGAAACCTAACTCCTTCACGTTCAAACAATGATAGACCATCAAGAGAACGTACTACGCCTCAAAGAGAAAGTAGGCCTTCCATAGAATTTAAATCAGATAGATCCTTTGATACGCCAACAAGATCAAGATCCAACAGTTCTGACTTTACACCTTCTAGGTCTAATAGCTCTTCAGGATCCTTTAATAGTGGAAGTAATGACTCCGGTCGATCTAATTCTTCATCAGGCTCATCTTCCAGATCACGCGGTTAAGGCATAATTAAGAAAAAGAGAAAGTGTTGATTAAGTGTAAACAAAGGTGGCTAGCAACTGTCTTCCCACCTTTGTTTATTTAAGAGATGTTTTGTACGAAATATTACTTGTAAGCCCATATTCTGCACTAGAAAGTGCTACGTCGATATACGATTTCGTACATCGGAACATTACTCATAATCAGTACTCTTCGATTTTGGAAAGCCTCAATTACTGAATTCGGGTTTAAATTGGCAAGCCCATATTTTTGAATCCTTCCTGCGTAATATTACAGTGGAAGATTGCAGGTTCTTCGGAAAGACGGAGTAACCGGTGACAATACAATTGAGTTTTATATAATATTGATAATCATGAAAAAAATAAAAATTTTAATATTGGGATCTGTGTGCTGGATAACGTTTCAGCAAGCTCATGGACAATCTGCATTAGATGTACTACGGGTATCTAATCAGACTCTTCTTGGTACTGGTCGGGCATCAGGGACCAACTCAAATATGAGTGGGATAGGAGCCGATTTTACTACTTTATCATCTAACCCGGCCGGTATAGCTCAATATAGGATGTCTGAGGTAATGATTTCTCCTACGGTAGTGAGCAATAGCTCTGAAATGCAATTGGTAGAAGGTAGCCAACGACCGGTAAACAACGACAATAAAACAAAATTTCGACTGCCAAACGTCGGATTGATTATAGCACACAAGTCAGATGAAAAAGTTAGCTACGCCTTTGGTCTGGGAATCAATGGCTTTCAAGATAATAGCCAAAATGGTCTGTTTAGAGGAAAGAGCAAAGGCTCGATTACAGAAAGATTTGCCGCATTGGGTAATGGCCTGAACCCGGATCATCTCGATAATTACGAAGCCGGATTAGCATGGGATGTGGAAGCCTTGGTTCAACAAAGACCCGATGGCACTTATTCTTATGACTATGAAAATTACAAAGACGTAGAACTCAACAAATATCAATCCATTCAAGCAAGTGGACGATATAATGAGATGGCGCTTTCAGGTGGAGTTAACTTGAGCAATAAGTTGTTATTGGGAGCGACGATCGGCGTTCCTATGTATAAATACAATGAAAGAAAGTTATATCAAGAGCGTGACGACCAGGAGGTTGTTCCGTTTTTTGACCAGATACAATTTAGAGAATATAAAGTCGCTACAGGAGTCGGCATTAATGGAAAGTTCGGCTTGATGTTTAAGCCCATTAATTCTTTAATTATTGGAGCAGCAATACATTCACCTTCATTTTTGAAAATAACTGATAACTTTAGTACAGATCTTAGGTATAATTTCACCTTCAACAATGAGAAAATGGATAAATATGCAGAGTCACCTGAGGGAACGATAGACTATAAGATTAGAACGCCGATGAAGCTAAGTGGAAGTGTAGGTGGCATTATCGGAAAATTTGGCTTTGTCAATGCAGAAGTAGAGTATCAGGACTATTCCAAAGGTCACATGCGGATTGTGTCAGACAACCTGTATGATAAAGATGTGGAAGAAAAAATCAACAATGAGATAAGCGCCAATTATACCTCCGCATTGAAGGTTAATCTTGGTATTGAAGTCGCTGCAATCGAACAATTCAGGCTTCGCGCAGGTATCGGATTTGCCCAAAGCCCCTATGTGGATCAAAGAGAATTTAAACCCAACTTTGGATTTGGTGTAGGTTATCGGGCAGACTTTTTCTTTTTGGATTTAGGTTACCGGCAATGGAAGTCATCCTACGGATACCAACCCTATTTTATTTCTAATGCAAGCCAAACAATTGTTACTCAGAATCTGACACAGAATGCAGTGGTCTTGACGCTTGGGTTCAAAATGAGGTAAGTCTTAAGAAGATTATTAAATTAATAAAAATGACAAAGCAACGACCAGCTGATGAATAAAGGTCGTTGCTTTGTCATTTCCGGGCATTGGTTAGATTGTACCCGAATTCAGCAGTAAAGGTTTTGTAAAGCCGTATAGTGCTGATTATGAGGGTAAATCCCGATGTACGAATCGTTTCAATGGTTTCTGTAAACCAATGATTACGAGTCGTAAATCAATTCCGCAATAGTTTAATGCGGAATTTGGGTTGAAAAATATTAAAATCTCTTCAATCCGGAGATCCAATTAAACACAAAGTACATTAAAAAAAGGATTTGTTTTAAATTAATGTTATGGAAAACAAAACACTATATATCTGATTTAAAAGATGATATGAGAAGATTTGGCAATTATACTAAAATTAAGCGCTAAAACCTTATTTTTGTGGCAGTTTTCGAAAGTAAAAGAATATTATGGCTATATACGAGCTTGTAATGCCCAAAATGGGTGAAAGTATAATGGAAGCAACTATCCTAAGCTGGGCAAAGAATATCGGTGATCATATCGATGTCGATGAGTCTATTCTGGAAATTGCTACTGATAAGGTGGATAGTGAGATCCCGTCACCTGTAGAAGGGACTTTAACTAAAATATTGTTTAATGTCAATGATGTCGTCCCAATAGGCACAGTTATAGCATTGATTGAGACGGGAGCGGCCTCCGCTGGAGCTCCATCAAGCGACGATAACAATCAGGTTGAAGCAGAAGTGCCGTATGTTCCTGTGCAGGCAGAGGTCAAGTCAGAAGTGAGTTCTTCCTATAAAGGGGAACGTTTTTATAGCCCATTGGTAAAGAATATAGCCTCTCAGGAAGGTGTGACAAAAGAAGAATTGGACAACATCCAAGGAAGTGGGCAGGATGGCAGAGTTACTAAAAATGATCTGTTGAATTATCTTGAATCCCGAACTACAACTTCTTCTCAAGCCGTAAAAACAACACAAGCTGTTGCTGACAAGTCAGGCCAACCAGATCCGGTTAAACCTGCTGTTGAAAAGCCGAGCGTATCTTACAGCGGAGATGTGGAAATAATTGAGATGGATCGTATGAGGAAGCTGATTGCCGATCACATGGTCATGTCTAAACACACCTCTCCCCATGTTACATCCTATGTCGAAGTGGATGTGACCAATATCGTAAGGTGGAGAGATCGGATTAAGAAAGAGTTCCAACAGAAGAACGGACAGAATATCACCTTTACACCTATATTTATCGAAGCTGTTGCAAAAGCAATTCACGACTTCCCGATGATTAATTGTTCCGTCGATGGTACGACCATTATCAGAAAGAAAAACATCAATATCGGGATGGCGGCAGCATTGCCATCAGGCAACCTCATCGTACCCGTCATCAAAGATGCCGATAATATGAATCTCCTGGGACTTACCAAGGCAGTAAATGATTTGGCCTCACGAGCAAGAAACAATCAGCTCAAGCCGGAAGATATCCAAGGTGGCACATTCACCCTTACTAATGTAGGGACATTTGGAAATGTTATGGGTACACCTATCATCAATCAACCGCAAGTCGCTATTATGGCAGTAGGCACAATAAAGAAAAAGCCCGCAGTCCTTGAGACGCCAGAGGGAGATGTCATCGCTATCCGGCACATGATGTTCTTATCCTTATCTTACGATCATCGGGTTGTAGATGGTAGCTTAGGAGGATCTTTCCTGAGACGGACAGCGGACTATTTGGAGGCATTTGACCATAATCAGATAATTTAATTCAATGCTCCAGTTGAAGCTTTTTGTTAGTTTCCTGTTGATCGTGGCATGTATTTCATTGGGATACAGCCAAGGAGGCGTAGGTAAGTTGAAAGATGAAGCAGATGTTTTTTTTAAAAACAAGAATTATTCTTCAGCAATTACACTATACCAGCGATATCTCACAAATGGAGGTAGTGTAAGTGCCACTAAAAATTTGGGTATAGCGCTCTTTGAGACCAATAGGCTATCTGAGGCGGAAGTGGCTTTTTATAAATTTTATTCTGCCAATCCAAAGGATGTAGAAGTAGTTTACTACCTTGGTCAAACCTTTCAGCAGCATTTGAATTTTGATAAAGCAATAGAGTTTTATAAATATTACCTTGCTTTGACAAAGTCATCCAATGACAACTACGAGAAAGTTATTGAAAACATCAAACGATGTGGTAATGCCAAGAAAATAAAATATCAGGAAGAATTGGCAATCTGTGAAAATGCCGGATCTAATGTAAATACAGCTTATGATGAGTTTAATCCTGTATGGAGTCCCAACTATTATGGCAGGGTATATTTTACTTCTAATCAGCCGATAGATACCTCCAATGGCACGTTAACTAAAGATGAAGTCGGACACTTTAACATGTTTGGCTCTGAAGTGGAGATAAATTCAGGGCTCTTAGGAAGGGGCTTCCCCGTCAACTTTGAACTTATTACCTCCCAGAATGAAGAATTGTATGGTTTTAGTGAAGATGGTAAGGTCTTGTACTTTGGCAGGGGCAATGGCTTAGATGCGCTTTCTATTTTTACGGAAAACACCAACCTTCCTTCGGGCGATCCAAAACGTGTACATGAGCTCGTCACACCCTTTCAAGGTGAAAGAGGAATCATAGATGTGTTTCCTTTTACCAATGAGATTTTGCTGTTTTCGTCCGATAGACCGGGGGGATTTGGTGGATATGACTTGTATTATTCTGAGTTGAAAAATGGAATGTGGGGCGAACCCATTAATCTGGGAGAACAGATAAATACCCAATATGACGAAAGGTCACCTTTCTTATCTACCGATGGCAGGACGCTTTACTTTTCCTCTAATAATATGTCGGGCATAGGAGGTTTCGATATTTTTAAGACATTTTATGAGGACAAAACAATGAGTTGGGAGACTCCGACTAATATTGGGATGCCCATCAACTCGCCGGGAGACGACCTTTTCTTTAAGCTGGGAAATGATGGACAGAAAGCAGTTTTTTGTTCTAACAGAAAATCCGGTTCCGGCGGATTTGACCTTTATACCGGATTGTTTAAGGAAGTAAGAAAAGAGCAACACCTTCGCGCCAACCCTCAGGCGTTTTTTCAAGTTCCCGCTCTTCGGATGAATACCAAAGAATACCAGGATGAAGTGTTGGCAAGTAAGATATATTCCGTAACAATAGAACCATTTTATTATACGACCAATGAAAATATTGTCCAGTCAAAAAACAAGCAACAACTTGATCAATTGGTTGGATTGATGAAGAAATTCCCGACTTCAAATATCGAAGTAATGGTCAATTGCGACGCCAACGTCTCTCCTGAAATTGAGCTATACTTTGGAATAAAGCGGGGTGAAATCTTTAGAGACTATCTCGTATCAAAAGGAATCTCTACTTCCCGGATTACTGTTCAAAGTGTAGGAAGTCTCTATCCGATAGCTAAAAACATGATTGATGGGAAGGTTAGTGTTTCCGGTCAAAACCTGAACAGAAGAATTGATGTGGTTGTGAGTAACATAGATTCTCTTCCGGTAAAAGTTACCTATAAGAAGCCTTTTGTGAGTGACTTACTTAAGACAAATGATGGTGCAATGCTTAAAGGGATGACAGAGGGCTTATGTTATAGGGTCCAGTTTATCACACTTAAACAAATGTATTCGGGCGATATCATGTCCCTCAATTCTGATTTGATGATAGAGACCCAAGATGAAATAAGTGGATATCGATATATGGCTGGCATGTTTAAAAATTATACAGAGGCTAAAGAGTTTAAAGAAACACTTGTCAATCACGGTCTGACAGATGCATTTATCGTCCCATATATCAACAACATAAGATATAGTAAATCTTTCCTGTCAGAATCAATAATCAACCGCTATCCCGACCTTCGTAAATATTATCTCGACTTATAGATGGAATCAATACATACGCTGAAACAAATAAAAAAACGCAAAGAACACATGGGTAGAATCAAGTTTTTCTTTGAAAGTCTTAAAAATATTAAATCAGTAGGTACCGTAACACGAAGCTCTCGTTACCTATGTCAAGCGGTGGTGCGCGAAGCCGCTTTACGAAAAGCCAAGGTCGTAGTTGAATTAGGCGCTGGAGACGGCGTTATGACTCGCCATTTACTGAAAGCTATGGCTCCGGATGCAATACTTTTTTCTTTTGAAATTAACGAACTCTTCTGTGAACAAATGAGAACGATTCACGATAGCCGTCTCAAAATTATCAATCAATCTGCAGAAGAACTGCCTGCTATCCTTGAACATGCAGGATTTGAGAAGGTTGACACAATAGCAAGTGCCTTGCCATTTTCGGTTTTTCCGGAAGAACTCACCCATTCAATTGTCAGCATAAGTCATCAAGTGTTAAAGCCGGGCGGTAAGTTTGTTCAAATTCATTACAGCCTAAAAACCCGAAATATTTATCGGCAAATATTTGGCAATGTAACAACCTCTATGGAAGTACGAAACGTGCCTCCTGCCTTTGTTCTGACATGTACCAAAGACGAATAATAGTAATTGGTAATAATGACTTATCCGAAGCAGGACAAGGCAATCAGCATAAACCAAAATCCATCTTATACAGAAATGATGTATAAATCAATTTGGTATAACAATTTCGTATGACAATTCAGAAACAGGTACATTCCTTATTATCCGCACAATTCAGTTTTGGGAACCAAGGATTGGTTATTCAGGCTGCTTGAATGTAGTCCAAGTTTCACCATGAATGTAGTCCAAGTTTCATCATGAATGTAGTCCAAGTTTCATCTTGAATGTAGTCCAAGCTTCATCACTGAAATAACTTTCCCTACTGTTCCTCATTAAGAATCAACCCAAATTCCGCATTTGACAAATGCGGTATCGATTTACGACTCGTAATCAATGGTTTCTGTAAGCCATTGAAACGATTCGTATATCGACATTACCTTCATAATCAACACTATACGGTTTTTCAAAACCTATACTACTGAATTCGGGATCAAAAGGGAAGGGCAACGCACGCTGCCCTTCCGCTACAAAGCAAGCTAACCAACCACTTCGGCATTTCTGCCAAGCATGTAGAAGTCGTCAATTTCGACTTCGGTGACATATTTTTTATTTCCATCTTTGTCGGTATAGTTGCGGTTGATGAGTTTGCCTTTGACCATAACCTCTTTGCCTTTGGTCAGATATTTCTCAGCCTTTTCGGCAGACCTACCCCATGCGATGAGACTGTGCCAGGTGGCATTTTTGACAATTTCTCCATTGTTGTTTTTGTAAACTTCATTGGTGACGAGGGTGAGTCTGGCCATTTTCCTACCCCCTTCAAATGTTTTTACTTCCGGCATGCGGCCAAGATTACCGATCAAACTGACTTGATTTCTAAATGCGTTCATAATACTATAAAATTTAAAGGTTAATAATTCAAACGTAAAGTCATGGGACATCTCAAAAGAACACTTTTCCCGATGCATCATTGACGATACAAAGATGAGGCACGACAACTTACTTATCCGGTAGATAAACGTTTGTAGTCGTTTGTAAACGTTTGTAAGCGCTTACAAACGGATAGGTGGGAGGCGTGAAGAAAGGGAGGGGAAATGGGGGAGGAATATTTGAGTTCAAGAGTAATTTATCATAACATGCTATTAATGTGGATATTATAATATAACCGGATTGAAAAAAGCCATCATTTCTCCCTTGGATAAAGTGGAAATATCAGAATAATGCTTACATTTATATGAAAAATATACGCAAGTGTGCGTATATACAATTGTT